>JAYRRD010000190.1:0-11580 GCA_041910275.1 Rhodoferax sp. | reverse complement strand
TAATCGGCGTGTCCGGGGCAGTCCACGTGGGCATAGTGGCGGTTGGCGGTTTCGTATTCGACGTGGGCCGTGTTGATGGTGATGCCGCGTGCTTTTTCTTCGGGCGCCGCGTCGATCTGGTCGTAGGCCTTGGCCGTGCCGCCAAACTTGGACGCCAGCACCGAAGTGATTGCCGCCGTCAGCGTTGTTTTACCGTGGTCAACGTGGCCAATCGTCCCTACATTCACGTGGGGCTTGGTACGTGTAAACTTTTCTTTTCCCATTTCTCAAACTCCGAAAAATAATGCGGTCAAACCAAAATATTCACTGCATAACCGTCAAAACCCACATCCATGACGACCACGCGCAATGCTGGTGCCCTTTGCGGGAATCGGACCCGCGACCTCTCCCTTACCAAGGGAGTGCTCTACCACTGAGCCAAAAGGGCATAAAACCTTTGCAGACAACACTCTACAGATATCCGTGGAGCGGGGTAGGAGAATCGAACTCCTCGCTTTAGCTTGGAAGGCTAAGGTATTACCACTATACGAACCCCGCAAGACATTCAGAAAGAAACTTCTGCGCAACCAGGGATGTATCCATCACTGGTGGAGAGGGCTGGATTCGAACCAGCGTACTCTTACGAGGGCAGATTTACAGTCTGCTGCCATTAACCACTCGGCCACCTCTCCAAAGGTGAGCCGCGAATTATGCCATCAAGTTTTGATGTTCAGAGTTGGCACGAAGAATTTTTTCAATTGTGCGGTGTCTGTGGTGTGTTATCAGCATCATCCTGGTGGCGCAGCTTCCATGCACGTGCCTGCGAAAAATGGCCACAGCCGATGAAGGGCAGTGGAGGGCGCAGTGCGGACAATGGCGAGGGATGGTTGGCACAGAGAATCAGGTGTCGTTTTGCATCAATCAAGCCGCGCTTACCCTGTGCATGCGAGCCCCATAGCATGAATACTGCCGCTTTGGCATGGATCGAAACGTGGCGAATAATGGCATCGGTCAATACTTCCCAGCCGCGTCCGCTATGGCTTGCGGCTTGTCCTTCTTCCACGGTCAGGCAGGTATTGAGCAACAACACGCCTTTGCGTGCCCATTGCACCAGGCTGCCACCGGGATGTGGGAATGATGGAAAGGGCGTTCCAAGGTCGCGTTGCAGTTCCTTGAAGATGTTGCGCAACGATGGCGGCAGGGCTACGCCGGGGGCAACGGAAAAGGCCAAGCCTTCAGCCTGTCCGCGTCCATGGTACGGGTCTTGTCCCAGAATCACGACCCGAACCGCATGTGCCGGGGTAAGTTGCAAGGCACGCAGTGGCTGTGGCGGGAAAATGACTGCACCGGAGTCGAGCCGTGCCTGTAAAAATGCCAACAGCCCTTGCCCTGTGTCTGATTGAAAAAAATCCTCCACCAGAGCTTGCCAATCAGGCGATACCGGCCATTCCTTCGGGTCGGCGCTTTGGAGTTGCATGCTCAACCAAACAGGTCTGCCAAGGCCTGTCCTGGCTCGGGAGCGCGCATGAAGGCTTCGCCGACCAGAAAAGCGTGCACGCCCGCAGTACGCATTTTCAGCACGTCGTCGCGCGTCAAAATACCACTTTCTGTGATCAGCAGGCGATCCGCCGGGACCTGGGGAATAAGGGCCAGGGTGGTTTCCTGCGACACGGCGAATGTCTGCAGATTGCGGTTGTTGATGCCCAGCAGCGGCGTTTTGAGCTTCAGTGCCCGCTCCAGTTCGGCGGCATCATGCACCTCTACCAGTACGGCCATATCCAGTCCCAGCGCGATGGCTTCCAGGTCCTGCAATTGCACATCGTCCAGGCATGCGGCAATGAGCAAGATGCAATCGGCTCCCATGGCGCGCGAGGCGTATATCTGGTACTCATCCACCATGAAGTCCTTGCGCAGCACGGGCAAGGGACAACTGGCACGTGCCTGCTTCAGATAATCCACCTGGCCCTGAAAAAATTGCACATCGGTCAACACGGATAAACAGGCAGCGCCATGCTCGGCATAACTTTGGGCAATGTCTGCGGGAACGAAATCGGCGCGCAGCACACCCTTGCTGGGGCTGGCTTTTTTGATCTCGGCGATGACTGCTGCTTGGCCCTGTGCTATTTTCTGGCGCAGGGAGCCGACAAAATCACGTGTCAACACACGCGACTGCGCATCGGCACGCATGGCCTGTAGCGAGATGCGCTTTTTGGCTGCGGCTACCTCCTGGTGCTTGACGGCAACGATGGTGTCCAGGATATTACTCATGCCGCAGCACCCTGGGTTGCTGCCAATGTACGAGACAGAGCGACCAGGGCTTGCAGACGGGCCTTTGCCGCTCCTGATTCAATAGCTGCCCTCGCTCGTTCCATGCCGCTTTCCATGCTATTTGCCACATTGGCAGCGTACAGGGCCAAGCCGGCATTGAGGATGACGATCTCCTTGGGTGCGCCTTCCTGGTTGTCGAGCACGCCCAGCAGCATGGCTTTGGAGTCGTCGGCATTGCTGACCTTGAGTGCGCGGCTGCTGGCCATGGCCATGCCAAAGTCTTCGGGGTGAATTTCGTATTCGGTGATTTTTCCATCCTTGAGTTCACCCACCAAAGTGGCAGCGCCCAGGCTCGCCTCGTCCATGCCATCGCGGCCATAGACGATCAGTGCGTGTTCAGCACCGAGCCGTTGCAAGGCGCGTACCTGGATGCCAACCAGATCGGGATGAAAAACCCCCATCAGGATATTGGGCGCACCCGCCGGGTTGGTCAGCGGCCCCAGGATGTTGAAAATCGTTTTGATGCCCAGCTCGCGCCGTACGGGCGCCACATTCTTCATGGCCGGATGGTGGTTGGGTGCAAACATGAAGCCCACACCGACTTCGGCGATGCAACGTGCAATGGATGCAGGGGACAGGTTGATATGCAATCCCAGCGCTTCGAGAACGTCTGCACTGCCGCTTTTGCTGCTGACACTGCGCCCGCCGTGCTTGCTGACCCTGGCGCCTGCTGCGGCCGCGACAAACATGGCGCAGGTGGAAATGTTGAATGTATGCGCACCATCGCCGCCGGTGCCCACGATGTCCACCAGATGCGTTTTGTCCGCTATTTCAACTTTGGTAGCGAACTCGCGCATCACCTGTGCGGCAGCGGTGATTTCGCCAATGGTTTCTTTCTTGACCCGCAAGCCGGTGATGAGGGCTGCCATCAACACGGGGGACATTTCACCTGACATGATCTGGCGCATCAGGTGCAACATTTCGTCGTGAAAAATCTCGCGGTGTTCGATGGTACGAAGCAGCGCTTCCTGGGGAGTGATGGTGCTGGTATTGGTATTGGTCATGGCGGTATCTTAATCCTGGAAATGGTTTGTCCTGCTATCTTGAACTTCTGAACTGAGCTTCATCAACGCCGATCCACCAGTGCGTGTGCGATGGTTCCCAGATCGACATATTCCAGCTCGCTGCCCGCAGGCACGCCGCGCGCCAGCCGGGTCACGAGCAAACCGCGTGCCTTGAGCCCTTCACCGATGACGTGTGCCGTGGCTTCGCCCTCGGCAGTGAAGTTGGTCGCCAGAATCACTTCCTGTACCGATCCATCGAGCGCCCGTTCAAACAGTTTTTTCAATCCGATGTCATGCGGACCCACGCCGTCCAGCGGACTGAGCTTGCCCATCAGCACGAAATACAAACCCTGATAGGCGCTGGTGCGCTCCAGTGCGGCCTGGTCAGCCGGGGTTTCGACCACGCAGAGTTTTTTGTGGTCGCGCTGCGCATCCAGACAGGTTGCACACACTTGCGCTTCGGTGAAGGTGTGGCAGCGTTCGCAGTGTCTGACGTTGTGCACTGCCTGCTCCAGCGTTCGCGCCAGCACCAGGGCAGCATTGCGGTCATGCTGCAACAGATGGAATGCCATGCGTTGTGCCGATTTGATGCCGACCCCTGGCAGGCGTTTGAGCGCGTTGATCAGGGCATCAAGGGATGTGGCATCGGACATGGAGCAAAACAAGTCCTGGTCAGAATGGGAATTTCATGCCTCCAGGCAGACCCGGCATGCCGACGGAGATTTTGGCCATTTTTTCATTGGAGGTGTCTTCGGCCCGGCGCACAGCGGCATTGAACGCGGCGGCGACCAGATCTTCGAGCATGTCCTTATCCTCGGCCAGCAGGCTGGGGTCAATGGTGACCCTTTTGACATCGTATTTGCAGGTCATGACAACCTTGACCAGTCCGGCACCGGATTCCCCGGTGACTTCGATGGTGCCCAATTCGTCCTGGGCTTTTTTCATATTGTCCTGCATGGCCTGTGCCTGTTTCATCAGGCCGGCGAGTTGTCCTTTGTTGAACATGAATATCCTTGATGGTGTGAAAAAACGCGCAATTTCGTAGGTGGAAATTCTCGCACATGGCGTATGGCGTTCGACAGAGGTCCAACAGATGCCTGATAGATGCAAAAAAGGCCGGATCAACCGGCCTTTGGTGTCACAGCATGACGTTTGGTTACTTCAAATGTTTGCCAATCAGGCCAGCCATTTCAAACATGGTGACCTGCACCTTGCCAAAGACTTCCTTGAGTTTGGCATCGGCGTTGATCATTTTCTTGTTGACTGCATCTTGTAATTTGTTTGCTTTGATGTAAGCCCACATTTGCTTGATAACTTCGGTGCGTGGCAGTGGGTTGGCGCCGACAATGGCTGCCAGGGCGGCGCTGGGTGTCAGAGCCTTCATGAACGCAGCATTCACCTTGCGTTTGGCTTCAGGGGCTGCGGCGGGTGCGGCGGCTACTGGAGCGGTTTTTGCGGCTTTCTCAACCGGGGCTGCTTTTTTGGCCGCTGCTTTCTTTGCCGGGGCTTTTTTCGCCAGTGCTGGTGAGGATTTCGCGACTACGGTTTTTACCGCTTTTACCGATGCTGCTTTTTTCTTCGCTGCTGGCGCAGCCTTTTGAGCTGGCGCCGCTTCGGTGGCCGACGCAGCAGCTTTCTTGGCTGGAGCTTTTTCCTTTGCAGGTGTCGCTTTCTTAGCCGGAGCTTTCTTTGCAGTTGCCATGATTGATTGTCCTTCTGGAAGTTGATTAGTCACCAGCAAAAAACTGCTTTTTCGCTGATAGCCAGGATGCTACTGGAGAAAAAGATGCTTATCCAGCGACAAAGGGATTTTTCGCCTTGGAATGTTGTTTTTTCATTGGAGAATAGGCACTTTTTCACCAACGGGAGTAGCCATTCATGAACACACAATTTGCAAGCTGCGATCTGGCAGATGCACACAAGAATGATTCCACAGGAGATTTTCGGGTTCTCCCCCCGGTTTTCAGGGATTTTGGACAGGTCAAAAAGTTCTGTGGCCCGGTGGTCACTGTCAAGTGCTTTGAAGACAACACGCTGGTCAAGGCCGCAGTTGATTCCGCCGGCTGGATTGACACACCGCAAGGGAGAATAGGCCAGGTGCTGGTGGTTGATGGAGGTGCTTCCCTGCGGCGTGCACTGCTGGGTGGCAACCTGGGGGCTGCTGCTGCATGCAATGGCTGGGCCGGGGTGGTCATTGACGGGTGCGTGCGCGATACAGCCGAACTGGCCGTCCAGAACGTGGGGATTCGTGCATTGGCCGCAATGCCACTGCCGACAGAAAAACGCTCCGAAGGACAGACCAACATTGCCATTCAGGTACAGGGCGTATGGGTTCGTCCGGGCGACTGGTTGTATGCCGACGAAGATGGTATCGTGCTGGCTTCGAAACCGCTGGTTTAGCCATGCACCAAGGGAGTTGATGTGACGCAAGATTTTCCAGGCTCCTGGGGTTTGACGGTCCAGGAATTCCTGCAGACACTGACCGATGGCTGGAGCAAGGCATTGGCATCCTGGCAGGAACCCGATTGGGCTGCAATGGGCAACATGGGCAGCATGGGAAATGGCATGCCGGATCAATCGCCTGGAATGCGTTTTTCGCCAGAGAAATTGCAGGCATTGCAACAGCAGTACCTGCAAGATAGCCTGTCGATGTTCGATCCCGCTTTTTTGCAGGCTCGGCTGGCCACAGACAAACGTTTTTCCGATCCAGCCTGGAGCAGCAACCCGGTCGCCATGCATCTCGCAGCGTTCTACCTGTTGAATGCGCGCACCATGCTGGGCTTGGTTGACGCGCTTGAAGCCGATACGAAAACCCGTGGCCGCATGCGTTTTGTGATGGAGCAGTGGCTGGCTGCTGCAGCGCCCAGCAATTTCATGGCTTTCAATCCGCAGGCGCAGCAAAAGGCCACGGATACCCAGGGTGAAAGTCTGGCCAGGGGACGAGAAAATCTGGAAAAGGATGTGCGCCAGGGGCATTTGTCCATGACCGACGAGCAACAGTTTTGCGTCGGCAAGAACCTTGCCACTACCGAGGGGACAGTGGTATTCGAAAATGAATATTTTCAATTGATCGAATATAAACCACGCACCGCCCAGGTGTTTGAAAAACCTCTTTTGATGGTGCCGCCGTGCATCAACAAGTTTTATATCCTGGACTTGCAACCCGGCAATTCGCTGGTGCGCCATGCCCTGGAGGCGGGGCAGCACGTGTTCATGCTGAGTTGGCGCAATCCGGATGCATCATTGAGCCAGGCCACCTGGGAGGACTATATCGAGCACGCCATCATCCGTGCCATCGAGGTGACGCAGGCCATTGCCGCAGTTGCCACCATCAACGTACTGGGATTTTGCATCGGCGGCACCATGCTGGCCACAGCCCTGGCCGTGCTGGCAGCGCGGGGCGCAAAGCCGGTGGAATGCGTGACCTTGCTCACGACCTTGCTGAACTTCAGCGATTGCGGTGTATTGGACCTGTTCATCGACGAAGCGCTGGTGCAGGGGATAGAAAAGGAAATGGGGCAGGGTGGGCTCATGCCGGGGCGTAATCTGGCCAGCGTCTTCAGCTTTTTGCGCCCCAACGATCTGGTCTGGAACTATCTGGTGAAAAACTACCTCCTGGGGGAAACACCTCCGGCTGTGGACTTGCTGTACTGGAATACCGATTGCACCAACCTGGCGGGTCCTTATCTTTCCTGGTATCTGCGCAACACCTATCTGGAAAACAATCTGATCAAACCCGCAAAGCTCACGGTATGCGGTCAGCCACTGGACCTGGGGCTGATTGACGTGCCGGTTTATATTTATGCTTCGCGCGAAGACCATATCGTTCCGCTTGCCGCCGCCTACGCAAGCAATGCCCTGTTGCCGGGCGCAAAACGCTTTGTCATGGGGGCATCCGGTCATATTGCGGGCGTCATCAACCCGCCGCAGGCACAAAAGCGCAGCCACTGGTTGCGCGAGGATGGCGTGTTTCCCAAAACCCAGACAGAATGGTTTGATGGCGCAACCGAACACGCAGGCAGTTGGTGGCCCGATTGGCTGGAGTGGCTCAAGGGCCATTCTGGTGGCTTGATTCCAGCGCCCCGGCAGTATGGCAAAGTTCCGTATCTGGCACTGCAAGCAGCGCCTGGAAGCTACGTTTTAGCCAAGGCCTAGGTCGATGACACAAAAGCTGGCAATAATGCAGCCATGCGCAAAAAATTGCAGCAATTGCTGCAATGACAGGAGTGTCCCGAAGGGGACACAATGGTTTACACAAGGCAAAGGTGATGAGTAACAAGGTTGGGGCGGTCGAATTGGTTAGCGTTGATGCCCTGCGCATTGGCTTGTTCGTGGAGCTGGATATTGGCTGGCTGTCGCATCCTTTTCCAAGCGGTAGTTTCAAAATATCTTCAGAAAAACAGATTGATACCATCCGCAGCCTGGGCCTACGGCTGGTGCGGATTGACCCCTCCAGAAGTGATCCGGCGCCCGAGACAATGGCAACAGCGGATGACGGCTCGGCTGCGACGGAACAAAGCGGGATTCAACAGCGGGAATTGGCCTTGCAACAGGAGCGTATGCAGCAATTGGCTGCGCAACAAAATGCCCTGGTGTTGTGTGAGCAGCGATTTGGCGAAGCGATCCGGCAATACCGCAAGTTGCTGACGCAAATGGAGTCCCAGCCGGAAGTTGCTGCGCAAAACTGCCGGGCTTTGGTTGCGGAGTTTGTCAATGACATGCTGCGCGAAGGCGAATCTGCCATCCGGCTTTTGTCAGAAGCCGCAGGTGACAAATCCTCCATGCATCCGGTCAACGTCACGGTGGTATCGCTTTTGCTCGGGCGTGCGGTGGGTTTGCAGGAGTCTGAGCTGATAGACCTGGGCCAGGCAGCGTTTTTGCATGACATTGGCAAAATTCAGTTGCCTGAGCGGGTGCGCTGGCCCGAAGACAATTTCTCGACAGCAGAATTCAAGCTGTACCAGGAACATGTGGTCTTGGGTGTTCAACTGGGACAGGCGATGCGCTTGCCAAAAACCGTGTTGGCCATCATCGCGCAGCACCATGAGTTGGCGGATGGCAGCGGATTTCCTGCGCGGCTCAAGGGTGATGCCATCAGCATGGGGGCACGTATCCTGTCGCTGGTCAATCGCTATGACAATCTGTGCAACCCCAGCCGTCCGGCGGCGGCCATGACACCGCATGAGTCCTTGTCCCTCATTTTTGCCCAGTTCAAGGCACGTTTCGATCCGCTGGTTCTGGGTGCTTTCATCCGGATGATGGGGGTGTATCCACCTGGATCGGTTGTGCAACTTTCGGATGACCGTTATGGAATGGTCGTATCCGTCAATGCGAATCGCCCGCTCAAGCCCAGGGTCATCGTCTACGAACCTGGAACCACCAAGCGTGAAGCCTTGATTCTCGACCTGGAACAAGCCAGTGATATCCGTATCCGGCGCAGCATCAAGCCAGCGGCCCTGCCTGGCGAGGCACTGGATTTTCTGGCACCACGCCAGCGTGTCTGCTACTTTTTTGAGCAAGCAAGCGATTCACAAATGGCAACGCTGGAATGATGCTGCTGCACAGCACTTCAGCCATGCAGCCCTTTCCAGAGCATGTAGGCCGCCAGGGAATACAGTAGCGCGGCAAAAATCTTTTTCAATTTGCCAACGGGCAGGCGGTGTGCCATTCTGGCTCCCAAGGGCGCTGTGAGCACGCTACCGCACGCAATCGCAACCAGCGCCGGCAACCAGACATAACCCAGTGCGTGTTCCGGCAAACCTTGCACGCCACTGCCACTGAAAACATAGCCCGTCGTATTGGCCAAGGCAATCGGAAAGCCCAAGGCAGCACTGGTAGCCACTGCGTTCAAAATGGAGACGTTGTGCGCCAACATGAAGGGCACACTGATAAAGCCACCGCCCGCACCAACCAGGCCGGAAAAAAATCCGATGACACTACCGGCGGCAAACTGGCCCGCCATGCCTGGCATCTGCCGACCCGGTTTGGGCTTTTTGTCCAAGAGCATCTGGGTGGCGGAAAAACTGACAAAAAATGCGAAGAAGATGGCCAGAAACGTACCCTTGAGCACGGCAAACACCCCGGCTCCGGCCAAAGCCCCGCCCAGCATGATGCCAGGCGCAAATCCCTTGACCAGTTCCCAGCGCACCGCACCGCGCTGGTGATGGGCGCGCACGCTGGAGATGGACGTGAACACGATGGTCGCCATGGCGGTGGCAATGGCGATCTTGACCGCCAGATCCGCAGCAACGCCGCGCAAGGACAGGATCAGGGTCAAAAATGGCCCCAACAGCATGCCGCCACCCACGCCCAGCAGACCGGCCAGAAAGCCGGTGACCAGACCGAGCGCGACGAGTTCCAGAATCAGGAGAGGTTCAAGCATGGAGACGAGGCTTTGAGGTACATGCACTGAATCTGACATGTAACAGTTTTTCGCTCGTGAGGCAGCATTATCACGTAACTATCCGGTCAAGCTTTTACCATTTCAATGGCTTGCCGTGCCTGCTCGCCTTTACATAGCTGTTCCCGCTTGTCCCATAAGGCCTACAAGGCGATTTTTGCCTTGAAAAATGCCTTTCCAGCATCAAAATTCACCAAAACCCACCCAAATTCGGCCCAAATCAGCTGCCATGGCACGCCAGGGGCCGTTTTTGCATGCCAAAACAAGCCAGAGCGCCCATGGATCAAGCGGGAGCAGCTTCCAAAAGCGTAGCGATGCCAACGCTGGAAACGTGAACGCAGCGCCAGTTCGCAGGAGATTGCCGACGCGCTGGGCGAACTGGCGCACAAACTGCGCGCCCCGCAAAACCGGGAACTGCGCCGAGCCCTGACGGTACGGGTACGCCGTCTGGTGCTGCGCCGTTTTGCGCCCGAAGGCGAGATAATGGAGTTCGAAGACTTACCGGAGGCACATCACATGATCAGCGAGCGCGTGGAAAGCTGGACCCAGCAATGGCTGCAGCAGGGCAAGCTCGAAGGAAAACTCGAAGCCGAAGCCGACATGCTGCGCCGCTTGCTGACGCGCCGCTTTGGCCCCTTGCCCGCCGAGGTATCGGCACAAATTGACGGCGCCAGCGCGCAGCAGATTGAAGCGTGGTTTGACCGCAGCGTGGACGCATCCGATCTGGCGCAGGTGTTTGCCAGCCATTGACCGCCGCGCGCAGCCTTGCGACCACAGCGGGTACGAGGTGCTGTGTTATTGATAGCTGCCTCCGCACACCAGACAAGCGTAAATGCCCATTTTTACCCCCATCCACCCCCGTGCCGCCGGGACAGACCACCGTGGCTTGCGTACGGGCCAACACCTTGGCGACATTGCCAAAGAGCAGACGCAAAAGCCCAAAGGTGGTTGCTTTGTCGCAGGCACCCTGGTTCACACCAAAGAGGGGCTGCGTCCCATTGAGCAAATCAAGGTAGGCGATTTGGTACTTTCCAAGCCTGAAAGCGGGCAGGGGGAACAAAGCTGGCAGCCTGTAACCAAGACGTTCAGCTATGAAAAACGCGAGCTCTATTTGCTCCCGATAACCGAGCTTGACCGAGTGACGAAGAAGCCGCTTCGGTATGAAACTCAATATTTGGCCGTATCAGGCTCTCATCCAATTTGGGTGGATTATTTTCAGCAAGCAAGGGCTTTTAGTTACAAGCCTCTCAGAATCGAGAACGTCACAACGCCTGTGGGTGAATGGATCACAGTTGAAGACTTCTATATGCGGTACTGGGAAACCTCAATCAATGCCCAAGAGACAATTAAGGCCTTCGCAGTGCTTGCCAACGGGTCTCCGGTGGTTATCTTTGCGCCAGACTGCATTCTCCAGGGGCGCGCGCCGAACGAAGGGGTGAGGTTTGATGATCTTGACGATGCATGGAGCGACGGCTGCATAGGCAAAACGGTCCGGTTCGGTATGAGAGGTGCCGAGGTGCTACAAGGGCCGGGTTCTTACACCCGGCTAGGCGATGCCGAGGATGCCAACTATGACTACACCGGGTACGATGTGGATAGCCCCATGTCGCTAGTCAAACGATCTGGCGGCCATCTTCCCATGCGCCGCACGGTCTACAACATCGAAGTTGCCAACACCCATACATATTTCGTAGGCGAGCTCGGTCTGTGGGTCCACAACAAGAACCCGACCAACGTGCCGCATTGCCGCCGGTGGCCGTTATAGGGCTGTTTTCGCAACATCCACGCGGGCTACGCCTTATCTGGCAATTAGGCATCCAGACACGCCGCAACCCAGCCGCGCAGGCTGTTGACGAAGGCCAGCGCCTG
>JAYRRD010000189.1:0-1543 GCA_041910275.1 Rhodoferax sp. | reverse complement strand
CACCTGCGTGCCTTGCTGCAATACGTTTTGTTTGAAAGCTGGCAGGAGTTGTTTGACCTCATGCTCGAAGCACTCAAACCTGCAGCACCCAAGCGCAAAGCACCCCCGGCTACAGGGTAAAGTCAAATTTGGAATTGCTGGTAGTTTGGCATGGTGTGCACAACAATGGGGAACGGAGTAGTGCATGCAGGCATGGCGTTTGCGATTGCAATCTTGCAGGCCACCAGCAGGCTACGTTTTACAGGCCATTCTTCCAGCCAGCCACCGTGGGACAAGCGGGGACAGCTATCAACACCGTAGCAACACTCCTACACCAGCCAAAGCCCCGCAGCGCCACACTGCGCGACAAACGCCTTGTCCACCAGCATACCCTGGGCGTCCGGAAAATCTGAAGTTACCATTGCGGCATGGAAAAATTCTTCAACACCGCCGGTCCCAACAAGCCGGACATCCACTACACCCTGTCGCCCCTGCATCGGGTGAACTGGCCCGAACTCTCCGGCCTGATTGCAGCCCAGAAATATTTCATCCTGCACGCGCCACGCCAGACCGGCAAGACCAGTTTGCTCATCAACCTGATGCATTTCCTGAATGGGCAGGGCCAGTACCGGGCGATCTACGTCAATATCGAAGCGGCACAGGCGGCGCGCAACGATATTGGACGCGGCATGGGCGCCATTCTGGGTGCCATGGCAAGCGCAGCCAGTCTGTATTGGCACGACGAGACTTTATGCACCTGGACGCGCGCACGGCTCCAGCAAGCCGACCATGATGACGCTTTGCGCGCCACGCTGGAACATTGGTCACGCCAAAGCCCCAAGCCGCTCATCATCTTTCTGGACGAAGTGGATGCACTGGTGGGCGACACGCTGATTTCGCTCTTACGCCAGATACGCGCCGGTTACGGGCAGCGCCCCGAAGCCTTTCCGCAAAGCATGATTTTGTGTGGCGTGCGCGATGTGCGCGACTACCGCATGCACCGCAGCGACGGCGAGATCATCACTGGCGGCAGCGCTTTCAACATCAAGAGCGAATCCATCCGCTTGGGAGACTTCACCCAAGCCGATGTCCAGGCGCTGCTGCAACAGCACACCGACGCCACAGGACAAACTTTCGAACCAGGCGTGCTGGAAGAAGTCTGGCTCGACACCCAGGGCCAGCCCTGGCTGGTCAATGCCCTGGCGTATGAAGCATGCTTCAGGAAGCCCGAACAGCGCGAGCGCTCCAGACCCGTGACGGTTGAACAGATGCGTCAGGCCAAGGAGAGCCTGATCCTGCGCCGGGACACGCATCTGGACCAGCTGGCGGACAAGCTGCGCGAGCCGCGCGTCAAGCGGGTAATCGAGCCGATGCTCAAAGGCGAAGAACTATCGCCCGATGTGCCCGAAGATGACCGGCAATACTGCATCGACCTGGGGCTGATCGCCCGGCGCGAGCGGCAGCTGCAAATTGCCAACCGGCTGTACCGCGAGGTGCTGCCGCGTGAACTCACCAGCATCGTGCAAGACAGCCTGCAAGGTCTGGCTGAACAGCCCTGGTTTGT
>JAYRRD010000188.1:0-6191 GCA_041910275.1 Rhodoferax sp. | reverse complement strand
TGTCGCTGTGCTCAAACTGGAAGCACTAAAGATCAAACACAAACTCAACCATTTCGCACTGCGCGCCAAGCTCTACATCAAAGCCACAAGAACTGCTTTTGAAGAGTTGCAGGCGATCAAGGCAAGTGCGTAACTTCAGTTTTTAACGATATAAATTGCGCGAGGGCCGTTATTCTTGCCAATTGCGGCATGAAACACCACAATACTTCCATCGCGCGATATGTTTATTTCCCTTGAATCTATCCACCGCCCCGCAATCTCACATCGCTGCTTGTCATTAACGAACTCCATCGTCCCGAAATACGATGAACCGCCATCGGCTGTGTAAATTTTGTCGTGTAGGCAGGTCAATGGAATACGATCAGCACACACTATGTTCCAGGTGTTTTTACCTACCAGCGCGCCAAGCCCGACGGGCAATGCGCCATGGATGTTGCGAAATCTCAGTGTGGGTTCCAGTATGAACAAGGAATCTCCCACCACACTCAAAATAGAGGCTCTTCCGTAACTATGATCATTCAATAAGGTTCTTTCCCCCTTCTGCAATCGCCGCCAGTGGTTGGTTAAACTTTTAGAATCACTGCCTTCCAGAAACACATAATTTTCTGAACCAACCTCCAGAGGAAAACGCAGCAGAAAATCACTTTTGTATATTATTTCCGGATCATCCTTGCCCAGATTTATTTTTACCAGTGAACTGTTTTTCTTATTCCATGTGGTGAGCAACAAATGGTCATTACTGTTGCCAAACGCCGTGGATAATGTATCTTCTGGCAAGGCAATGTCACGCTCCGATATAACTGCTGTTCCATTTAATTCCGCCAGTCTTGCATGCAGTTTTCCAGAGCCGTCATTCCAGGATACCAGCAAGCGGCCCCCATCTGGACTGATTGCAAGCTGGGTATTTTCCTGCACTTCACCTGGGGTATTGACATAAGTCGTAGAACCACATCCAGACATGAGTGCCAGCGCCAATACGAATACGACCGCGATGATGGACAATGGTTTTAAATTGAAATTGAAATCAGATGGATCTGAGTCACTTTGCAGCACATCCTTGGCATTCATTTCATTTTCCTTTGAATACACCGATCCGCCGCACATCAAGGCACATCCGCCGTCGCCGCAATAGCCCGTAGCGTCTCGTCCGCCATGCCCACCAGCAGCGCCCGACCATTGGGCAGTACGCGAAACTCGCCGAATCTGGCGGCTTGCCAGCGCTGGGCCTGGCCCTCCTGGAAGAACCAGGCATCGGAGACCACCACCCAGCTGCCGTTCTTGGGCGTGAGCTGCACCAGCATTTCATCGGCAGCCAGAGGCTGGTCCGTGCGGTGCAGGCGCTTAGGGCTAGCCACGCCGCGTGCGTCCAGCTGCACCACCATATGCGGGCGCGTGCCGCGCAGGTCTTCGATCAAGGGTAGCTGGTGGGCGTCCAGCGTGGCAAAGCGCAGACGCATGAAGTCGCCTTGCATCAGCGAGCGCGGGTCCAGCGGCATCAGGGGCATGAAGACCGGCTTTCCGTGCGCAATCAGGTTCTGCTTTTGCCAGATCGCCCCATTGGCTACCAGCAGCGTGAGCAGAGTAGCAGCCAGCATGACCAGACCGTTCGCGCCAAGGCCTGGCCGAACAGATACATGCGCGATTGTGGGTGTGTCACGTGCAGCCACGGCCCTGGCGGTGCGGTAGTCGAGCCAGGCCAGGGCAGCCAGCACTGCGCCCGCACCGACCAGCAGCAGTGCCTTGTCCGCCAGCGGCCAATGCAGTTGGTAGTAGAAAGCGCCCACGATCCAGCTCGCCGTCAGCGCGCAGGCCCCGGCCAGGCGCCAGCGTCGGGTGGTGGCGCACACCATCAAGGCCAGCAGCGCCGCACCCAGCAAAGGGATGAACCAAGCCAGCACCGCCAGCACCAGCGCCACAGACAAGGGCAGGAAGCGGCGCAGCGTCGGCCAGGCCAGTGCACCGACGCCTGCTGCGGCCAGCACCAGTACGCTGGCACCCGCTTGCCAGGTGTGGCGCTGCAAGTCGGCAAACAGGTTCAACAGGAAGCCGATTTCGTTGGAGCCCAGCGCGCCGCCGACCAGGAAGGTGGTGCCGGATGTCCAGGCCAGCCCCGCCAGCGTGGCCAGCAACCAGCCCGCCGCCACAGGCTCGACCCACGCCGCCACGGCCACCATGCGCGCTTGCAGCCACAAGGACAGCAGCCACACCGCCAGCAAGCTGTGCAGGACCAGCAACGCACTGCCCCGCTGGCGCTCCCAGAGCCAGTCCGGCAGCACGGCATACGCCAGCAAACCCGCTGCCACGGCGCCCGCCAGAACCCGCAGCCAGGTTCTGGATATCAGCAGCGCCAGCGCGAGCACGACCCCCATCAAGATGAGCGATCCGCTTACCCGGTGGAAATCCCGGTACAGACCCATGGCCAGCGTACCGCCGCCCACCAGCAGGCCAGGAACGGCCAGCTGTTCGACAAACAAGGCAAGGCCCTGGGCGCGCAGCACCACGACCGATGCGCACAACACCAGAACGCCGATGAAATAGGTGCCCACCCCGTTGCGTAGCGCATCGCCCAGCAACATACCGACGGCAAGGAGCAAGGGCACTGCGGCAAACCAGGCACCCAGCGCTGTGAGCAATACCACCGGCCAGGGCCGCTCATTTGTCTTGTTCTGGTCCTGGTTCATGCCGATGCTCCCGTGTCCAGCGCCTTGTTGGTGGCTTTGGTGGTGCTGCGCGAAATCTTCAGAATGGTACTGACCGATGCGGCCAGCAAAGCGGCGGCAAAGAGGCCAACCAGCAGCAACCGGAGCAGCCAGTCGTGGCTACCTGGGCCGTGGCTCAACCACCGCAGCAGCCCGCCCACCAGCAAGGCATTCAGGCCCAGGGCGAGCGCACTGAGGGTGAACACATCCGGCCAACGCCGCGTCCCCACCACCCCTGCCCCCACGGCCATGACCAGCAGCCCCACGGGGTACTGCGCGCCCACGGTGCCGAATAACAAACCGCCCAAAGCGGTCAGGGTGATGGAGGCAAGCGCCAGCGTGACCGCCGTGCGAAAGCCCCAGATGCCCGCGCCGGTATAGCGTTGCAACCCGCCACTAAGCGCTGCAACCAGCGCCAGCATGGCCGTCCAGGCCAGCAGGTGCACCCCGAACTGATCGGGCTGCACGCTCCAGCGGTGGCCGCTGTAGGTATGGGTCCACAGCGCAATCGCCGTCACCGCGACCAGCGCCCAGGGCACCCACAGCACGTCGGAGCGTGCCCCCAGGCACAGCGGCAGTGCCAGCACGGCCCACAGGGCAAACAGCTGCCAGGCATCCGCACCCGTCTGGTAGGTCTGGCCGAAGTACGCAAACAGCGCGCCGATGCCCAGCAGGGCCAGCAAACCCAGCGGAACCCGCGCCGCCTGGATCAAAGCCGCCCCCAGGCCGGTAGTCAGCACCAAGCCTTGCAACAGCGCGAAGTGGCCCACGCGCCCCATGGACTCCCAGTTGGCAGCAATCCACATCACAACCCCCAATCCGCCCAACGCCGCCGCCAGCACGGCCACACCACGCGGCAACCACAGCGCCAGATCGGCAGGTTCAGCGGCCAGACCGGGCCAGTCTTGTCTTGGGTTCATGCGGACTCCAAAGGGAAAAATCGGTGGTGGTAAGGATTTTCCACCCATCTGTCGCTGCAAGGCCCAAACAATTCATCACTGTATCCACCATCACACAATCCAACGCTCCTGATGCGATAGCTGTCCCCGCTTGTCCCATGGCGCTTTCCGGCTGATTTGGCATGCAAAAATGCCTGATCATGGCTAGTTTTAGCCGCCAGGGGCGGTTCATAGCGGCTTTTGGCGCCGTGTGAAGCCGTTTTCGGTGGCAAAATCCATGGGAAATCGGGCTGTAAGCCTTATGTATCAAGCGGGGGCAGCTATGGTTTTTGCTAGTGCCATGACCGGCGTTGTGCGTAGCGGTGCTGTTCTCGATCCTGTTTATCGAGCGTGCCAATGCATTGAACCGCCCACTGCGGACCCGTACGGTGGGGGCTGGAGGCTAGAAACACCCGGTTAGTTGATTAGATATGGTTGCCATGACGATTTTGCACGGCAACGATGATTTGCGTGATGCCCGCAGCAGAAATACCTGGCCTTTAAATTGTGACGAAGGCTTGCTCAGTAACAGCAGCGTCAATGAATGCAGCCCTTGCAGCAGCGCGAAGTGGCCCACGCGCCCCATGGACTCCCAGTTGGCAGCAATCCACATCACGACCCCCAATCCGCCCGGCGCTGCCGCCGGCACGGCCACACCGCGCGGCAACCACAGCGCTAGATCGGCAGGTTCAGCGGCCAGACCAGGCCAGTCTTGTCTTGGGTTCATGCGCTCTCAACTGGAGCAGGCGGGCGTGACATTCAATGCCAGTGCAGTGCCTGGTGCGTTGCGCGTGGCTGGAGGCCATCAAACACGCCGAAGGCCGCGCACCACAGACCCGCATTCATCGCCCTCGTCCTGTTGACGTGAAGGCGTTGCGTGCCAAAGTGAATATGACTCAAGAGCAGTTTGCTATGCGCTTTGGCTTTTCCACTGCCACGCTTCGCCACTGGGAGCGGGGGGACCGCGCACCGCACGGGCCTGCACTGGTATTGCTGAACGTGATCGAGCACAACCCGAACGCTGTGATTGAAGCGCTTGCAGCCACGGAATCAGCAGCGGCGTAAGTCACATGACCGACAACCAACGATTCAGCAGCGTGTGGGATGCAATCGAGGACACTCCGCAGCAAGCGGCCAGCATGCGTGTGCGATCTGCACTGATGATGCATCTGAGCGAAGTTATCCGCGAACGTGGTATGTCACAAGGCGACGCCGCCGCCCTATTTGGTGTGACACAGCCCAGAATCTCTGACCTGATGCGCAGCAAGATCAACCTGTTTTCCCTGGATACCCTTGTGGACATGGCCGTAACCGCTGGCATGACCCCCTACGGTTAAGGTGTCAAAGAATGCATGTGAACATGGTGAGCAGGGGTATATGCACGCGCGCGCGACCCAAAACAATAGGAATTCAAGTTCATCAAATCCGGGTCAAAGCCCCGGCATCTTACCGACGAAAACGACGAAAACGACGAAAACCCTGTTCTGGGTTGTGGCAATGGTGGATAATCTGTAAACTGTAACGCCACACAATACAATGATTAAGACATTCCGGCACAAAGGGATACAGGATTTTTTCGAGCAGGGCACCAAAGCAGGCATCCGGCCAGACCATGCGCCAAAGCTGTCACGCTTGCTGGCGCGGCTTGATGTGGCCATGCACGCAAATGATATGAACGTCCCCGGCTGGGGCTTGCACCCGTTGCATGGCGACCTTGCAAACCATTGGGCGGTGTCTGTGAACAGCAATTGGCGCCTGACGTTCACCTTTGATGGCACGGATGCCGTGCTGGTGGACTATCAGGATTACCACTGACAAGGAGATGACGATGGCACGTATGTTTAACCCACCGCACCCCGGCATCACGCTGCGGGATGACGTATTGCCTGCGCTTGGGCTGAGTGTGACTCAAGCCGCCGAACAGTTGGGTGTGTCGCGCGTGGCTTTGTCTCGCGTGCTGAATGGCCGGGCCGCTATTTCGCCTGATATGGCCTTGCGTATCGAAGCATGGCTAGGTGTTGACCGTGGGGGGGATGCCCGCGTGTGGCTGGCCCAGCAGAGCGCCTATGACGTGTGGCAGGCTGAACAACGATTCAAGGAAGTACCCATGCGCGTGCAACCTGCACCAGCGATGGCTTAACCGTTTTTGCCCCAGCTAGACCCGCCTCGAAACCGGGTTGAAAAACCGGCGTGGAGATGGATGCGCTGGCCAAACTTCCAGAACCCGCCCGCGCGGAGCTGATCGAGCGCGCAGTGGCCGGGGAGAGCGTGGACGGTTTTTGCACCAGTGTGGCGTGCTGGTGGACTGCTCCAGAGAAGGCGGCAGACGGCAGAAACTGGGCTTGATTTTTGAAAGGCTCATATTGGGTTTTGAGGTCATGTTTCCGGCTGCAACAGAATTTCAAGGAGAGACACCAATAGAGCGCGTCCACGCCGCCTCGCGTTGTGAACGAACTCAAAGAAGCTCAGATAAATGGGCAATTTTTCTTGGGAAATTCCGCGATGGGGACGCAGCCAAGAGCGCAGCAGAGACCAGAACCCCTCCATTGTGTTC
>JAYRRD010000187.1:0-32069 GCA_041910275.1 Rhodoferax sp. | reverse complement strand
TTTCGTAACACTTCTCATCGTCCATCAACTCCTGGATATGAAACATGGCAGTGGCCCTCCGTCACAATACTATGACGAAGGGCATTGCAACCGATCCTTTTCTCATCCATTGTGATGACCTCAAAACCCAATATGAGCCATGATTTTTTTGAGATCGGACCTGCCCTTGGCAACGGCCCAGTGAAATTCGCCGACATACAGCGGTGGCGAATAACGAAAGGTGTCCGCTGCGCCTTCACGGTTAAAAAAATACGCAGCCGGAGGTTTGTCGATGCACAGAACGCGAATTTCCTGGCGGATGGCGGCCTTGACCTGCGCCTCGTAGCTGCTGTAGCGCCGCAATTCATAAATGCCATGCGCCTGGAGGTGGTCAATACAGGCGTCCCCTTCCTTGACCCCCACGGTAAACCCCTTGAGCGAGGTCGCATTGGTAATGCCGCTGATGCTTTGGTGGAAAAAAATGGGAACTTCAATCGTGGCATACGCAGGGGAGAAATCGTAAATTTTGCGCCTGGCTTCGGTTTCAAAAATTGTGTCGATCACATCGGCTTGGCCGCTCTCCATCTTTGCAAGCGCCTTGCCCCAGTCCATCGGCTCGAATTCCACCGCAATTCCGGTGCGCTGCTGCCACAAGGTCCAGAGGTCTTGCAAGATTCCCTGCACGTGCCCTTCTGCGTTGCGAAAGGTATACGGGGGGTAGTTGTCATCCAGAACGACGCGAATGGACTTGGGGTGTATTGGTGTTGGTTGGGCAAGTGCGCTCCCCAGTGCGCCGAAAACCGCCAGCACCAGCGCAACGACACACCGATAGAGAATGGCGTTGCGGTTCATGGAATGGTTATCAGGTGTGCAGCCGGTTGTAATTGGCGATGCCGTCCATGATTTCCTTGCAGGCAGCCTCTGGACCTTCCCAGCCCAGAATCTTGACCCATTTGCCTTCTTCGAGGTCTTTGTAATGCTCGAAGAAATGGGCCATGGTATTCAGCCGGGAGGGGCTGAGGTCTTGTGGCTGGTGCCAGCGGGCGTAGAGCGGCAGGATGCTCTGAATCGGTACGGCCAGAACCTTGCCGTCGTGCCCGGCTTCGTCTTCCATGCGCAAAATACCGATGGGGCGGCAGGTAACGACTACGCCGGGAATAAGGGGTACGGGTGTGACCACCAGCACGTCCACCGGATCGCCATCGCCCGAAATGGTTTTGGGGATGTAGCCGTAGTTGGTGGGGTAGTGCATGGAGGTCGTCATGAAACGGTCCACAAAAATAGCGCCCGTTTCCTTGTCGACTTCATACTTTACGGGATCGGCGTTCATCGGGATTTCGATGATGACGTTGAAGACATCGGGGACGTTGTTGCCGGGAGTTACGTTGTCAAGGGACATAAGGGCTTTCTGTGCGGGGCAGGATGGTCAGGAGCAGGAGGTGCGGGTTTGCGGGTTTTGATTCTACCGGCTAGGGTACACTTGAGGGTGGCGACGCACTGTGAACCGTGGAGCCAACGCACGACGTGTTCCAGAACGGTCTCTTTGGACAACCTAGCGGGGGCAATGCTGATTCTGAGCCCTTCTACCGCGCAACAACACTGAAGGAAATTCTTATGACGGGCAACTCGGCGCTCATTTTGGCGCTTGTCTGCGGGTTCATTGCCGTGGTTTACGGCTTTTGGGCGCGCAGCTGGATTCTTTCTCAAGATGCGGGCAATGCCCGAATGCAGGAAATTGCTTCGGCAATTCAGACCGGAGCTTCAGCCTATCTGGCGCGGCAGTACAAGACCATTGCCATGGTGGGTGCGGTGCTGGCGATCCTGATCGCCGTATTTCTGGATTCTTTGAGTGCGGTCGGCTTTGTGATTGGTGCGGTCTTGTCGGGTGCCTGCGGGTTCATCGGCATGAACGTGTCGGTGCGTGCCAATGTGCGCACCGCGCAGGCAGCGTCCAAAGGCATTGGCCCGGCGCTGGACGTGGCTTTCCGTGGCGGCGCCATCACCGGCATGCTGGTGGTTGGTTTGGGTTTGCTCGGTGTAACCGGCTTTTACTGGTTCCTGGTGCGCGGCGGCGTGCCGGTTGACAGCAAGGAGTTTGCCGCCATGCTCAACCCCCTGGTGGGTTTTGCCTTTGGCTCGTCCCTGATCTCGATCTTCGCCCGTTTGGGCGGTGGCATTTTCACCAAGGGTGCCGACGTGGGCGCCGACCTGGTGGGCAAGGTCGAAGCCGGTATTCCCGAGGACGATCCACGCAACCCGGCGGTGATTGCCGACAACGTGGGCGACAACGTGGGTGACTGCGCCGGTATGGCCGCTGACTTGTTTGAAACCTACGCCGTGACCTTGATTGCAACTATGGTTTTGGGAGCACTCCTCGTAGGTGGGGGAAGCGCAAACGCCGTTTTGTATCCCTTGGTATTGGGCGGCGTGTCTATCGTGGCGTCCATCATCGGCTGCTTCTTTGTCAAGGCTTCGCCAGACATGAAAAACGTCATGCCCGCCCTGTACAAGGGTTTGGCAGTGGCAGGCGGCCTGTCCCTGGTGGCCTTTTATTTTGTGAGCCAAAACCTGTTTCCGGCAGCCGTTACATTGACCGATGGGCACACCATCAGTGGCAACAGCCTGTTTGGTGCTTGTGCGGTTGGCCTGATTTTGACGGGCGCGCTGGTCTGGATCACTGAATACTACACCGGCACCCAATACAGGCCCGTGCAGCATATTGCCGAGGCTTCGACGACCGGCCACGGCACCAACATCATTGCCGGTTTGGGCGTTTCCATGCGTTCAACGGCCTGGCCGGTGATTTTTGTCTGTATCTCCATCTATACGGCTTTCAATCTCGGTGGCTTGTATGGCATTGCCATTGCTGCGACTTCCATGCTCAGTATGGCGGGTATCGTGGTGGCGCTGGATGCCTACGGCCCGATCACCGATAACGCCGGTGGCATTGCCGAAATGTCCGAAATGCCCAAGAGCGTGCGCGACATCACCGATCCGCTGGATGCCGTGGGCAATACCACCAAGGCCGTGACCAAAGGGTATGCCATTGGTTCTGCCGGTCTGGCCGCGCTGGTATTGTTTGCCGACTACACCCACAAACTCGAAACCTTCGGACAGCACATCACGTTTGATCTGAGCGATCCCAAGGTCATCATTGGCCTGTTCATCGGTGGCTTGATCCCTTACCTTTTCGGTGCCATGGCCATGGAAGCGGTGGGGCGTGCCGCTGGCGCGGTGGTGATCGAAGTGCGTCGCCAGTTCAAGACCATCAAGGGCATCATGGACGGCACTGGTAAACCCGAGTACGACACGGCGGTTGACATGCTGACTTCTGCGGCGATCAAGGAAATGATGATCCCCAGCCTGTTGCCGGTGGTCGTGCCGATCCTGGTGGGCTTATTTTTGGGGCCAGCGGCGCTGGGCGGTCTGTTGATGGGCACCATCATCACCGGCTTGTTTGTCGCTATTTCCATGTGTACCGGCGGCGGTGCCTGGGATAACGCCAAAAAGTACGTGGAAGACGGTCATCACGGCGGCAAGGGCTCCGAGACCCACAAGGCTGCCGTGACGGGAGACACGGTGGGCGACCCTTACAAGGACACCGCTGGTCCCGCCATCAACCCACTCATCAAGATCATCAACATCGTGGCACTCCTGATCGTGCCCCTGATGATGAAGTTTCATGCTGGTTGATTAGAGCTTAGTCTCTATAAAACCTGCCAAAGCCCGCTGCCCCCAGCGGGCTTTTTTAATGTGGCATGGCGTCCTGCCGGAGTTCTGCGCGCAAGGCTACATAGTCCGGCACCACGCTGCGCACCGTGTCCCAGAAACATGCGCTATGGTTCATGTGGCGCAGGTGGCTCAGTTCATGCGCCACCACATAGTCAATCACTGCGGGACGGTGGTGCATCAGCCGCCAGTTCAGGCGGATGGAGCCGTCGCTGCGGGCGCTGCCCCAGCGGGTACGGGCGGAGCTCAGACCCAGCGTGCGCCAATGTACGCCCAATAAGGCTGCAAAGTGGTTCAGTCGTTGCGTGAAGTGGATGCGTGCCTGGCGCATCATCCAGGCCTGCACGGCTGCTTGTATATGCTCGGGGCGTGCATCGGGCGCAAACCCCAGGTGTAAGAGGGCGACAGAAGCGCCGTCTGCGACCATCAAACCAGCAGGGGCCGTGCCTGATACCACACGCACACGGGTGCCGAAAAACGGAAACACCGCGCCATCGCCCCAGACGATGCGTGCCTCGGCCAGGCGTTTTTCCCGCTCCTGTGCCTCGCCGAGTTTGCGGATGATCCAGTCGGCCTTTTCGTGCAGTACTGCCTCCACCTCCATGATGGAAGCCCGCTGCGCAGCGCGCACCACCAATCCTTCGCGCCCGACCACCAAGCCGATGCTACGGCGCCTGGAGCGCTGGAACAGGTAGCCCACGACCAAAGATTTCAGGTGTACGTGCCGATTGGCGTGTGGATGGAAAAAGGGTGTTGCAGAAAATGCTATTGATTCAGTAGCCGTGCCTGCACGTTCCATGGGCGTTGGCAGCATTATTGACTGTAAGCATCCGGGTCGATGCGGCGCATTTCGGCTTCGATCCAGAGTTCAACTTCATGCATCAGCTCCTTGTGATGCCGGCCTGCGCTGGGAATGGGCTTGCCAATGGATACATCGACGATCCCTGGTGTCTTGATGAAAGCGCGGCGTGGCCAGCACTTGGCGGACGAAATGGCAATCGGAATGACGGGGGCGCCCGTGTGCACCGCCAGGAGCGCGCCGCTGGTCTCGTAGTGGCCTTTTTGTCCACGTTCCGTGCGTGTGCCTTCGGGAAAGATGATGATCCAGATGCCTTGCGCTAACCGCTCCTTGCCTTGTTCCACCACCCGTTTGAAGGACTGGGTGCGCAACTTGCGGTCGATGTGGATCATGTCCAGCCGTGCGATGGCCCAGCCAAAAAAGGGTACGTAGAGCAACTCTTTTTTGAAGACGTAGGCCAGGGGGTGCGGCATGATGGCCGGCATCAGGAAGGTTTCAAAGGTGGATTGGTGCTTGACCAGCAGCACCGCCGGGCTTTTTTCTCCCGTTGGCAGGTTTTCCATGCCCGTGATGCGCGTGTGAATGCCCAAAAGCCGACGTCCACCGCTGAGGCTGCAAAGACCCAGCCAGGTTGCGGCTATGCGGTAACGCTGCGCCCGGCTGACACCCAAAAAAGCCGCAAGAACGATAGCCAGGGAAAACGGTACGACGGTCAGCGCCATCCAGAGCATGTGCAAAATGGATCGAATGACGGACATGGGCGTTAATCCGATTGCCGTCGTGTCCGTAGTGCCAGGATGCGTGGCATACGGGTCCAGATTAGCGCGTAAGGGCTGCGGGCTGCGATGCTTGTGCATCCTGCCCCACCAGGTACTGTGCGAATGCCGCCAGATCGGCATGGGCTATCGTGCCTTGCGGGCAACCCTCGGGCAAGTTGTCCTGGCCCTGGTAGGCGGCGGATTTGCCGGTCAGCACCAGATGGGGCGTACACCCCACGGCGGCGGCGGCAACCAGGTCGCGCACGGAGTCACCGACGGCTGGCACATCGTGCAAGTCCAAAGCGTAGCGTTCACCGATTTGCTCATACAAACCCGGCTTGGGTTTGCGGCATTGGCAACCTACGTCCGGCGCATGCGGGCAATAAAAAATGGCATCCACGCGCGCGCCAACGGCTGCCAGCATGGTGTGCATCTTGGTGTGTATGGCGTTGAGCGAGGCGACATCAAACAAACCACGCCCCAGGCCAGACTGGTTGCTGGCCACCACCACGTGCCAACCGGCCTGGTTCAGGCGCGCAATGGCTTCAAGTGCATTGGGCAGCGGAATCCATTCTTCGGGTGATTTGATGTAGTCGGCACTGTCTTCATTGATGGTGCCGTCGCGGTCGATGATGACGAGCTTCATGGCTGCCAATCAGCCCGCCAAACGGGACAAATCTGCTACGCGGTTCATAGCGACATGCAATCGTTTGAGCAAGCCCTGGCGGTTCAAGCGCAGCTCCGGGGCTTCGGCATTGACCATGACGCCATCAAAAAAGGCGTCTACTGGAGCGCGCAGTGCCGCGAGGGTCTGGAGCGATCCGGTGTGGTCCCCGGCTTCAAAACGTGCGTCGGCTGCGGGGACAGTCTCCTTCATCGCCGCACACAGGGCAATCTCTGCGGGCTCACGCAGCAGGATTTCGCTGACGTGGGCATCGACATCCGGTTCCTTCTTGAGGATGTTGCCAATGCGCTTGTTGGCAGCAGCCAGGGCGGCGGCTTCGGGAAGGGCGGCAAAACTGCGCACGGCCCCTAGGCGTTTGGGGACATCGCCCAGACGCTGCGGGCGTAGCGCCAGAACGGCATCCACCTCCTGGGGGCTGTAGCCCTGCTCGCGCAGGGAACCGGCCAAGCGCTCGAACATGAAGTCCAGCAAGGCTGCTGTGGCATCGGTGATGTGCGCGCCAAATACCGCATGCGCGGCGTGCAGCAGTTGTTCCAGCTCAAGCGGCAGATCGTTTTCCACCAGCATGCGGATCACGCCCAGCGCGTGGCGGCGCAGGGCAAAGGGGTCTTTGTCGCCGGTAGGCAGATTGCCAATGCCGAACATGCCGACCAGCGTTTCGAGCTTGTCCGCCAGCGCCAGCGCCACGCCGGTTGGGTTGCGTGGCAGTGCATCACCGGCAAAGCGTGGTTTGTAATGGTCTTCAATGGCGTCGGCTACCGCGCTGCCTAGGCCATCGTTTTGCGCGTAGTAGCGCCCCATGATGCCTTGCAATTCCGGGAATTCGCCCACCATGTCGCTGACCAGATCGGCCTTGGCCAGCATGGCGGCCTTGTCGGCTTGTGCCACCAACTGTGCGTCGCCCATCCGGGCAGCAATGCCGCGTGCGATGGCGCGCACCCGCTCGACCCGCGCGCCCTGGCTGCCGAGTTTGTTGTGGTACACCACCTTGTCCAGTCCTGCAACGCGCGACTCCAGGGTCTTCTTGCGGTCCTGGTCAAAGAAAAATTTGGCATCGGCCAGGCGCGGGCGCACCACGCGCTCGTTGCCTTCGACCACCGCGCTGGCGTCAAGAGGCGAGATATTGCTGACCACCAGAAACTGGTGGCTCAGTCGTCCGTGTGCGTCCAGGAGTGGAAAATATTTCTGGTTGGCCTTCATCGTCAGGATCAGACATTCCTGCGGCACATCCAGAAATTCCTTGTCAAAAGCACAGACCAGCACATTGGGGCGCTCCACCAGGGCGGTCACTTCGTCAAGCAGGGCGTCGTCTTCAATCGGATGCATTCCGTGGCCAAGCGATGCGGCGGCAGCCGTGAGTTGGCGCGCGATTTCGGCGCGGCGCTCGGCAAAGGATGCAATCACGGCGCCGTCGCGTGCCAGCGTTGTGGCATAGGCGTCGGCATCGACAATCGGCACGGGCGACAATGCTGCTTCAAAGCGGTGGCCATGGGTGGTCGAGCCAGCTGTCAATCCCAGAACGGTGACCGGAACCACGGTGCTGCCATGCAGGGCGATCAGGCTGTGCGCGGGGCGCACGAAGTGCACGCTGCTCCAGCCGGGCAAGGCACAGTCACGCTCCAGTTGGTAGCTCATGACCTTGGGGATGGGCAGCTTGGCAATGGTGTCTTCGAGTGCTTTTTGCAAGCCGGTATCCAGCGTGGCGCCGGTGACGAGGTTGTCGTAAAACAGCGCTTCGGCCTTGCCATCGGGCGCACGCTTGAGCGCGGCCACTGCGGCTGCCGGGTCGCTGATGTCGGCTCCGAGGGCTGCAAGTTTCTTGAGCAGGGCAGGGGTGGCGTGGCCCGTAGCGTCGAGTCCGACGGAGACGGGCATGAGTTTTTGCCGAACCGCCTTGTCTTCGGCCTTGAGCCAGACGTGGCTGATGTGCGCTGCCAGGCGGCGTGGCGTTGCGTAGGCCGTGGTCTGTGAATCGGTGTTCAACAGCCCCTGTGCCCTGAGTTGTTCTGCCAGGCCGTTGGCAAATGCTTCGCCCAGTTTCTTGAGCGCCTTGGGCGGCAGTTCCTCAACAAACAGTTCAACCAGAAGATTTTTGCTAGTCATCATGCGGCCTTCTTCACCATTTTCACCATTTGTTCCACCCATTCGCGTGGCGCCATCGGGAAGCCCAGGCGTTCACGGCTGTCAAAATAGCTCTGGGCCACGCTGCGCGCCAGGGTGCGGATACGGCCAATGTAGGCAGCACGTTCGGTGACGCTGATGGCGCCGCGTGCATCGAGCAGATTGAAGCTGTGGGCGCACTTGAGGACTTGCTCATACGCGGGCAGTGCCAGTTGTTGCTGCATCAGGTACTGGGCCTGTTTTTCATGTGCGGCAAACGCCGTGAACAAGAAGTCGGTATCGCTGTGCTCGAAGTTGTACGCCGACTGCTCCACCTCGTTTTGCAGGTACACATCGCCATACGTGAGTTTGGCGCCGGTGCTGCTGTCTTGCGTCCAGGTTAGCTTGTACACATCGTCAACGCCTTGCAAGTACATGGCCAGGCGCTCCAGCCCGTAGGTAATTTCGCCGGTAATGGGGCGGCAGTCGATGCCACCCACTTGCTGAAAATAGGTGAACTGCGTGACTTCCATGCCGTTGAGCCACACCTCCCAGCCCAGACCCCAGGCCCCCAGCGTGGGGTTTTCCCAGTCGTCCTCGACAAACCGGATGTCATTTTTCTTCAGATCGAACCCCAGGGCCTCAAGCGAACCCAGGTAGAGTTCCAGAATGTTGCTCGGCGCGGGTTTGAGGACGACCTGGTATTGGTAGTAGTGCTGCAGCCGGTTGGGATTTTCGCCATAGCGGCCATCCTTGGGACGGCGGCTGGGTTGTACGTAGGCGGCTTTCCAGGGTTCCGGGCCCAGCGCGCGCAAGAAGGTTGCGGTGTGGGAGGTGCCGGCGCCGACTTCCATGTCATAGGGTTGCAAGAGCGCGCAGCCCCTATCGGCCCAGTAGGACTGGAGTTTCAGGATGAGGTGTTGAAATGTGAGCATGCGCGGATTCTACAGGGGCATGCAGCCACCACCACCACAGCTACAGCTACTATCCACAAGGGCCAAAGCCCCCAGCGCGCCACCCACCAGGCGTAGGGTGTGATGCCTTCGCGCCCTTGCACGTCGCCAGACAGTACACCCCGGGTATGGCGCGGCAAGGCGTGCGTGACCCGTCCCGTGTGGTCAATGATGGCGGTGGCACCGGTATTGGTGGCGCGCACCATCGGGCGCTCAAATTCCAGCGCGCGCATGCGGCTGATGTGCAAATGCTGGTCAATGGCGACTGTGTTGCCAAACCAGCCAATGTTGCTCACATTCACAAAAATGCTGGGCGCTGCGGAGGGGGTTATGAAACGTGCTCCCAGCTCTTCGCCGAACAAATCCTCGTAGCAGATATTGGGCGCCAGACGCTGCCCCTGCCAGGCAAAGGACGCCTGTCCGACGGCGCCCCGGTTGAAGTCGCCCAGCGGAATATGCATCAAGCGGGTAAACCACTTGAACAAGGGCGGGATGAATTCGCCAAAGGGTACCAGGTGGTGTTTGTCATAGCGCCAGAGTGCAGCCTGCGTATGTTGTTGTGGAGCCATGCCCACAACGGAGTTGGTATAGCCTTGCGCCTCGTCCCCCCAGGGGATGCCGATCAGGGCCGCCTGCGCGCCGCGCGTGAAACGGTCTTTCAAGGTATTCCAGTACCCCGGCGGGAGTTCCTGCGGCAGCACCGGGATGGCAGTCTCCGGCGCCACGATCAGATCGGCGTTGCCGTGCTGCAACTGCTCACCGTACCATTGCAAGGCAATGGGCACACCCGAGCCAGGCTGGAATTTTTCGTCCTGCGGGATATTGCCTTGCAGCAAGCGCACCGAAATCGTTCCCGCTGACCAGGACACGTGCGGCAGCTGCGCAGCTGCCAGCAGGACTACTCCCGCTACGCTGGCCAGTATGCCGCGCTGCACGGTGCTCCCTTGGACAAAACATACGGTGGCGGCTGCCAGCCAGGCGGCCAATCCGCCCACGCCGTAGGCACCGATCCACGACGCATAGTCTGCCAGGGGGCCGTCCACATGGGCATAGGCTACGGCACCCCAGCCAAAACCCGTCAACCAGGTGCCGCGCGCCATCTCGGCCAGGGTCCACAATGCGGCAAAAACCACGCTGGCAAGGCCTGTCCGCCGGGTACGCAGGTACCAATAAAGACCGCAGCCTGCGCCGTAGTACACAGCAAGCGCCGCTGCCAGCAACACAATCGCCAGCACTGCCAGAACCGCATTCAGGCCCGCGTAGGTGTGCATGGAAACAAACAGCCACCAGAAGGTCGCACACAGCCAGCAAGTGGCAAACAGCCAGCCCCGCAGGAGCGCTTGCTGCCAGCTGGCGCAGCGGTGGAGCATCCAGACCAGTGTGGCCAGTGCCAGCAGCTGCAATCCCCACAGCGGTGCACCTGGCGTGAATATAAAGGGAAAAGGCCATGCAAGGCTTGCCGCACTTGCGAGAGCAGCTATTATAAGTATAGTGATATCGACGCCGGCTGCGGCGTGGTGCCGCAGTGTGCTGGAGTTCATGCAATTAGCGCATCAAGGGCTGGCGATGGGCGATACTTTGAACCACTTGACCGCACCGCCTCTGGTATGCAGGACCAGAAAATTCAAGCTTCCCAGGGAGTGGCTCTCGCCGCGCTTGGGAACGTGGCCCATTTCGTGGGCAATCAGGCCGCCAATGGTGTCAAACTGGTCCTCGGGGTCGGAGCCCACCAGGGTGACAGAAAACGCATCGTTGATGCGCGTGATGGGGGTATCGCCGCTGACGCGGTAGCTGCCGTCGGCCAGCATGAAGATGTCGCCATCGTCTTCGCTGATGTCGAACTCGTCCTCGATTTCTCCCACAATCTGTTCCAGCACGTCCTCGATGGTGATGAGTCCGGCAACCCGGCCAAATTCGTCAATCACGATGGCCAGGTGGTTGCGGTTGCCGCGAAAATCGCTCAACAGGTCGTTCAAGCCCTTGGTTTCCGGGACAAACACCGCTGGGCGCAACAAGGCGCGCACATTGAGATCGGGTGCGCGTTGCAATTTGAGCAAGTCCTTGGCCATCAGGATGCCGATGACGTTTTCCCTGTCGCCCTCGAACACCGGGAAGCGGGAGTGCGCCGTGTCTATGACCTTGTGTATCAGGGCATCCATGGGCTCAAGAATATTGAGCATATCCATGCGCGTGGCGGGCACCATCACATCACCTGCCGCCATGTCGGCCATGCGCAGCACGCCTTCGAGCATGACGCGCGACTCTGTGCCAATGATGTTGTTTTCTTCCGCTTCGCCCAGCGTTGCAATCAACTCGTCAATGGAGTCCGGGCCGGGATGCAGGAACTCGGCAACTTTGCGTAGAAAAGTACGCTTGTCTTTCCTGTGTGCTGCGGGCTTAGGATGAGGGTCTGACACTGGCGTGATGGCGGGTTGCTGCTATTCGGAAAACGCGAAGGATAACGGATTTTCCAGCCGCGACCCGAAAAATTCAGGCAAACCGGACCAGCCCAGCCTTCATCTTGTTCAAAGCTGCGACTTCAATCTGGCGAATCCGCTCGGCACTCACGCCGTATTCGGCTGCCAGCTCGTGCAGGGTCATGCCGCCGGTGTTGTCGTCGTTTACCTTGAGCCAGCGCTCCTCGATGATGCGCCGGCTACGGGCATCGAGGCGATCCAGCGCTGTAGAGATACCGTCGGTGACCAGCATGTCGCGGTGGCGGGCTTCGATCACAGCCAAAGGTTCGTGGCTGCCATCCGTCAGGTAGGCAATCGGGCCGAAGGCATCCTCGCCATCGTCCGACGGGCTGGGGTCCAGCAGCACGTCGCCTCCGGCCATGCGGGTCTCCATCTCGATCACGTCTTCGGGCCTGACGTTGAGTTCGCGTGCCACAATGTCGATCTGCTCCGGATTCAGGCTGTCACGGTGGGACTGGGACTGGGGATTGGAATGGGCCTGTTGCGCTGCCTCGCTCTTGAAGCGCTGCTGCATGGAACTCAGGTTGAAAAACAGCTTGCGCTGGGCCTTGGTGGCAGCGACTTTCACCATACGCCAGTTTTTCAGGATGTACTCGTGAATTTCGGCCTTGATCCAGTGGACCGCGTAGCTCACCAAGCGCACGCCCTGGTCCGGATCGAAGCGTTTGACCGCTTTCATCAGCCCTACATTGCCTTCTTGAATCAAATCGCCGTGGGGCAAGCCGTAGCCCAGATACTTGCGCGACACCGACACGACCAAGCGCAAATGCGAAAGTACCAATTTACCCGCAGCCTCAAGGTCGTTGTTGTTTTTGAGTTGGCGGGCAAAACGTTGCTCCTCCTCCAGGGTGAGCATGGGCAGGCGCTTGGTGGCTGCGATATAGGCTTCCAGATTGCCAAGCGACGGCACCATTGACCACGGGTTGGCCAGCGCCGGTGTGGGGGAAGAGAGTCCAATTTCAAATGACATAGCAGTGCTCCTTGCTTTCTGCGTTTTATTTTAGCACTCTATTGAAGAGAGTGCTAACAACGCATAGAGCGCATGCAATGCCCTCAGATACGGCCAATGATGGACGCCGTGGCCATCAGCTCCTCGAGCAAAGCCAGTGAGACCTTGCCGGAGACCGCGTAGGGGTCCAGCTCGGCTTTTTCGGCGTATTTGAGCAAGATGCTCTGGTTGATCTTCGAGACATTGACCTGGCCCATGGTCCAGCCACCAAAGCGGCGTTCCTCGATTTCCTCGTAATGCAGCAACACCACATCCTTGTGGCGCGGGTCTTTCTGGATATGGCCGTAGAGATTGCTGACCGGAACACGTCCACCTTCGATGGCTTGCAGGTAGATGCCGCCTCCGTAACACAGGATTCCGGTGATGCCGCAGGTCGGGTTGTACTGGCGCGATTTGGCCAGAATGGTTTCGATGGCCTCGGCGCTGGTATCGACCGCGCGACTTGCATAGAGCAAACGTACCAACATGGTGTCAGCCTTTTCGGGGAATCAGGGATAAAAATTCACGGCGCAGGTTCGAATCCTTGAGAAAGACGCCACGCATCACGGAGTTGATCATCTTGCTGTCCATGTCCTTGACGCCGCGCCAGGCCATGCAGTAGTGCGTGGCCTCCATGACGATGGCCAAGCCATCTGGTTGGGTCTTTTCCTGAATCAGATCCGCCAGTTGCAGCACGGCTTCTTCCTGAATCTGGGGGCGTCCCATGACCCACTCTGTAAGACGGGCGTATTTGCTCAAGCCGATCACATTGGTGTGTTCGTTGGGCATGACGCCGATCCATATTTTCCCGATCACCGGACAGAAATGGTGGCTGCATGCACTGCGCACCGTGATGGGACCGACCAGCATCAGTTCATTGAGGTGGCCCACATTGGGAAAATCAGTGATGGTGGGTGCCTGGACGTAGCGGCCACGAAAGACCTCGTTGAGGTACATCTTGGCCACCCGGCGTGCCGTATTGTCGGTATTGTGGTCGTTGGCCGTGTCGATCACCAGACTGTCGAGCACGCCTTGCATCTTGTCGGTCACTTCATCGAGCAGCTGCTCCAGCTCGGCAGGAGTCACAAATTCGGCAATATTGTCGTTGGACAGGAAGCGTTTGCGTGCAGCCTGCAGGCGTTGGCGGATTTTGACGGAGACCGGAGTGCCTTCCTCGGCGTCGGCTGGGGCTATGGTGCTTGGCATTTTCAATAGCGTTCAACTATTTGGCTGCTTGTGGCGCCATATTGTCCCAGGCGGCAAGGGTTTCGGCAGCGTACATCAGCGCCGGACCGCCACCCATGTAGACGCACACGGCCAACATCTCTTCAAGTTCGGTGCGCGTGCAGCCCAGTTTGTGCAGTGCCTTGACGTGAAAGCCCACACAGCCGGAACAATGTTGCGTGATGCCAATGGCCAGCGCAATGAGTTCCTTGTGCTTGGCACTCACCTGTCCTTCGGCCATGGCGGAACGTGCCAACTGGTTGAACGCAGCCATGGTATCCGGCTGTGTCGTGCGAAACGATTTGATCTGCTGGTTGATGTTTTGAACCAGGCTGGTATGGTCAAATGTGCTCATTGCAATGTACGATCAGGCTTCGTTCAACGCCAGTTCAATCTTGTTTTTCAGGTCCGTCAGGCGTGGGGGTTTGACGATGTAGGCTACGACGCCCAGTGGCAGGGCAGAATTCAATGTCTCGCGGCTGCTGTCGGCGCTCATGAAGATGACCTTGATATTTTCCAGTGCAGCTTCCGTTCTGGAGCGCAGTTTTTGGACAAATTCCAGTCCATCCATGGGTTGCATGTGAATATCGGTCAGCACCAGGTCGGGTTGGAAACTGAGTGCCAGTTTCAGCGCAGCCGTCCCATCGGCACACTCCTTGATCTGACCCACTCCCAGGCGTTTCAATGTATTGACGGTGAACGTTCGCATGAGGGCGTCATCCTCAACTACCATGATCTTTACGTTGGCGAGGTTCATTTGTGTAAGGTTTTGTGAGGTTTTGGTAAGCTAAACGTGCGTTGATGCCGGAAAGTGGAAGGCGCGGTCCATTGTAGTCCCCGAAATGCCTACACATTGGGCGGGAATCTTTGCGTGGGCCGCAATGGCCGACGGTTTCGCTAGACTTGGCGTTCCACTCAGGAGTAAATTGATATGACAGTGACAGTGCAAGCGGTCAGTGATGCCATCCGTGGCGTGCCTGACCCCCATACGGGCAAGGATTTTGTGTCCACCAAGTCCGTTAAGAATCTCACCGTGTCCGGTGGTGATGTGGCTTTTGGCATCGAATTAGGGTATCCGGCCAAAAGCCAGACGGATGCGTTGCGCGCCCAGCTGGTCGCTGCCGTCCAGGCGCTTGCCGGGGTGGACAGTGTGTCTGTCACGGTGTCTTCGCACATCGCAGCCCACGCAGTGCAACGCGGTGTGCAGTTGCTGCCAAACATCAAGAATGTAGTGGCGGTGGCGTCGGGCAAGGGCGGCGTGGGCAAGAGTACGACGGCCGTCAATCTGGCACTGGCTCTGGCTGGCGAGGGCGCGCGTGTTGGCTTGCTGGACGCAGACATCTACGGGCCGAGCCTGCCGACCATGATGGGCATCACGGGACAGCCCGAATCTGCGGATGGAAAAAGCGTGGAACCGCTGGAAAATTATGGCATTCAGGTCATGTCCATCGGTTTTCTAGTTCCGCAGGATGAAGCCATGATCTGGCGTGGTCCCATGGCCACACAAGCGCTGGAGCAATTGTTGCGCCAGACCAATTGGAAAAACCTGGATTACCTGGTCGTTGATATGCCTCCGGGAACCGGGGACATTGCGCTGACCCTGAGCCAGCGCGTTCCCATGACGGGTGCGGTCATCGTGACGACACCGCAAGACATCGCGCTGCTGGATGCCAAAAAAGCCATCCGGATGTTCGAAAAAGTCGGCGTGCCTATTCTGGGTGTGGTGGAAAACATGGCAGTGCATATTTGCAGCCAGTGCGGGCATGCGGAGCATGTTTTTGGCGCGGACGGGGGCAAGAATCTGGCCCGGCAGTACGATACCCGCTACCTGGGAGCGTTGCCCTTGAACATGCAGATTCGCCTGCAAGCCGATAGCGGCCAACCCAGCGTGGTGGCCGAACCCGAGGGGGAGGTCGCAGCGATCTACCGGGACGTGGCGCGCCAGATGGCCGTGGCCATTGCCATGCGCAACAAGGATTTTTCGTCCAAAATTCCGACGATCACCATCAGCAAGGGAACCTGAAGCACTCCCTACAGCTTATTGCTCGTAGGCCGCAAGCCGGGGGCGCTCGTCCGCATTGAATTGGGCGTTTTGCAGTTCGTTCAGTGCTGCCTGGCGTTCGGATTCCGGCGCGTCGGCTTTGTCTTTCAATATCTTGGCCCTGGCTGCTAGGTACACGCTGATGCGCTGCTTCCAGGCCTGCTCCTCGCGGTCCACTTCCGCAAGGCGTGATGCGGCCTGGGGGTTCAGTTCCTTGGCACGCATCCGGTAGATATCGTCGTCACTGGCGCCATTTTCGCGCATGGTTTGGGCCATCTCTTCGACCTTGATGACCACGCGGGGAGCATCGCGGTTGGCGCGCAGGGCCTCTGGCATGGATGCATCCAGTGCAGCCAGTCGGTCACGCTTTTGCGCAGCACTCAAGGTCTTGTCTTGCGTGATTTCCAGCCGGGCCAAGGCGTCCATGTCACGGATATCCTCAAATTCAAACATGCCACGGTCTTCTTCTGTGCTGAAAATTTGTGCACGCAAGTCTTGCATGGCCGTGAAACGCGCCCGGATGGCCTGTATGCCCGAGCCGTTGAGCGCGGGATTTTTTTCCAGTTCCACCAGTGCGCGCTTGAATTCGATGTAGCGCTCCAGCAGGTGTTTGGCTGGGGCCGATTGGGCGGGTTCAAGACTTTGGTCAATTGCCAGCCGGATTTGCTGCACGATGGATGCCAGATCGCGTTCACCGAGGGCACTTAGATAATAGTCAAAAAGGCGCCGCAGTTCTGCGTAAGGTAGAGTGGCGTTGGCTTGCCCGGAATGGTGTGCTGCGGCCCAGGCCTTCAGATCGCCATCGGGGTCTGTCCCTTGCATGGATTTTGCAAAAGTCGAAGCCCCCGCAGGGGCGGGGGTAGTGGTGGCTGGGTTAGGATTTTGCGCTTGTGGCCACAAAAGCCAAGCTGCAAACAGCAAGGCCAGAGCGGACAATCCCCAGACTAGCGCTTTGTTGCCTTGTCTGGTAAACATGCACTACCCATTCACAGACCGGCATTTTTCAGGCGGTTGGCGTGTTGGCGGTAGAGCGTTACCGGGTTGGTTTCAAAAAGGTTGACCAGACCAATCATCTGGTTGACTTCATCCAGGTGGTTGATTGCGTAGTCATCACGAATCACCCGACCCAGGTGCGAAGAGCAGCTGCTCACCAGACCATCGTTCTTGGCACCGCCAAACACCAGTCCGGTAAGCGTTAGGGCAGGGTCGGCCACATCCAGCACGTTGGTGTAATTCGATGCTCCACTCCAGGAGTAATAAGCGACACCCTTGACCGAATAAGCACCTTCACCGCAGGCCGAAGTAGGAACGCCTTGTGGGTGTGCCTGGTTGAACTTCAGGGAACCAGCTGTACTCAGGGATTTGGCTGCTGCCAAAGACGCCTGATCCAGACCGGAGCCGCCCGTCAGGATACTGATGAGGGTTGCCAAACCGTTGCCGGCCGTTGCGATGATTGAATTGCTGATGCTTCCCGGAGGTGCGACTTTCAAGAGCAGATCAGCCACGGCGGAACCCTTGTTCACGCCACCCACGGATGTGACGGATGCCACCAGGTCCGGGCGAACCGAGGCGACATAGCGTGAGGTCGGGCCACCATGGCTATGGCCAATCAAATTGACTTTGGTGGCGCCAGTGGCGGCCAGAATTTTCTTGACCTGGGTTAAAAGTTGTTCGCCACGCACTTCGGTACTGTTGGTGGCGGAGACCTGAACGACAAAAACGGATGCGCCATCGTTGCGCAAGGCGGAGGGAACCCCGTAAAAATATTCCACCGGGCCAATGTTGTCAAAGCCGAAGAGGCCATGTACCAGCACAATGGGGTAGCGGGTCTGGGCGTAGGTGCCGGCGCTTGCAGGCAAGCTGGCCAAGGTAAACAGCAAGGCGCTGATGCACCATACAAGGACTTTTTTCATGGAGGCCTCCAAATTTGACTTTAAAAATTAACGGGTTAAAAAATTTAACGAAACATTGCGGCCATCGGAATTGCGGAACGAACGTTCGTTAGGGAGCATTCTATGTACTCTTGTGATTTTCACATCAGGGGATTTAGATGGATTGCCCTATTTTTTGGAATCAAGGGGGAGATATGGCAGGATTTTTCCCCTCTTTTCCCGAAGCTGGGACGCTTGCGTTATTCCTATATTTCTTGCAGGCGAAACCCTTTTTATCGGCGCAATATGCAGGAGAAGACTATGAATGCAATTTTCACTGCGGGTATGGAACGCGATGGTTTCCTTGGCGAGGTGGATTTCAAATGGCTGATGGCCGGGCAGGGTTGCTGGATTGACCCGGATCGTTTGCATTCGGACCGCGCGTATGCCAGCGACTGCCTGAAAACTGCCCTGAATTCCTCGTGTGACGTACTGCGCAACTGTGCGCGCTTCCTGCAGGCCGAGTTGCTGTCGTGTATGTGAGTTTGGGTTTAGTCTGTATGGGGTAAAAACAGGGCTTGCAAGTCGCTGAGAAAGTCAAAGCCCCGCTGCGTTGGCCGTATGCGCTCCAGGTCGCGTTCAATCAGACCTTGGCGCTGGGCCTGCGCCAGGGCGGTTTCGATGCTGCTCAGTCCCAGCCCGGTGCGCGCACTGAAGTCCCGCACCGCAAAACCCTTGCGCAGTCGCAGGGCGTTGAGCATGAATTCAAAGGGCAGGCTGTTGCGCGCGACTTCCTGGTTTTCTGCCACCGCATTGCCAGCCATGGCTTGGTGCATGTAGCGCAGCGGGTCGCGCACGCGCGTCTGGCGCAGCACGCGGTGTGCAAAACTTAGTTTGCCGTGCGCGCCTGCGCCAAGCCCCAGGTAGTCGCCAAATTGCCAATAATTGAGGTTGTGTCGGCAGTGCTGCCCTGGTTTGGCGTAGGCAGAGACCTCGTAACGTTCCATACCGGCCTGCGCGGTTTGTTCGCTGATGTAGTCGAGCATGGCGTAAGCGGTATCGTCGTCGGGAATGGCTGGTGGAAATTTGGCGAAATAGGTGTTGGGTTCGACCGTCAGGTGGTAGATGGACAGGTGCGGCGGGGCAAATTGCAAGGCTGTGGCCACGTCCTGTGCGAGTTGCTCCATGGTTTGACCCGGCAGGGCGTACATCAGGTCCAAGTTGAAGGTGGCGAAAGCCTGGGCTGCCTCGGCTATCGCCGCCAGCGCTTGGGTGCGGTCATGCACGCGGCCAAGTACCGCCAGGTGTGCGTCGTTGAAGCTTTGTACGCCCAGCGATAGGCGGGTGATACCGGATTGGGCATAGGCGCGAAAACGGTCGACTTCAAACGTTCCAGGGTTGGCTTCCAGCGTGATTTCGCAGCCTGGTGCCAGCGGCAGGCGGGCGCGTATGTCACCGAGCAAACGGTCAATCGTTTCGGGTGCAAACAAACTGGGTGTGCCGCCGCCAAGGAAGATGCTGTGGATGGTGCGCCCCCAGACCAGTGGCAGGGCCGACTCCAGATCAGCCAGCAGTGCCTGTGCGTAAGCTTGCTCCGGAAGTTCCTGTGTGGGTAATGTGGCTGTGGCGTGTGAATTGAAGTCGCAGTACGGACATTTTTTCAGGCACCAGGGGAGATGGATGTACAGCGATAAAGGCGGCAATGTGGTCAGTTGCAGCGTTCCTGGGCGCAGGTAGTGGCTGACATCGGGCGGTGCAGAGACGGTGGAGGAGATTGTCACGACGCGTAAGTGGTGCCGAGCCAGCGCTCGCGTATCAGGGCGACCATGGCCTGCGCTGCGCGGCCACGGTGGCTGTAGGTGTTTTTTACCGCCAGCGGCAATTGGGCAAAAGTCTGGCCAAATTCGGGAATCCACATCACCGGATCAAAGCCAAAACCATTGCTTCCCACAGGAGATTGCGCGATCTGTCCTGCAACCCGTCCCACGGCAATGAGCGGTTCCGGGTCGTCGGGGCTGCGCAGTGCGACCAGTGTGCTGACCATGGCCGCGCCGCGCTGCTGCACGCCCTGCAACTGCTCCAGCAATGCGCGCACGTTGTTGGCATCGCTTTTTTCGTAGCCAAACCGGGTGGCATAGTAGGCGGTATCCACCCCCGGCAGGCCGCCAAAGGCGTCCACGCACAGCCCGGCGTCGTCGGCCAGGGCTGGCTTTCCAGTATGGCGTGCGGCATTGCGGGCCTTGGCCAGGGCGTTTTCCACAAACGTGCGGTGTGGTTCGGGAGCTTCGGGCACGCCCAGTTCGCCCTGGCAGATCAGCGTGCAAGCCAGTGGCGCAAACATGGCTTGCAGCTCGATGAGTTTTCCTTGGTTGTTGGATGCAAGAATTATTTGCATAAAAACGGCTGTATGGCTTATGGGATGAGCGGTAGCAGCTATTTATCTGATAGCGATGCTTGCTGGAGTTGCATCAGCTCGGTAATGCCTTGTTCGGCCAGCGTCAGCAAGGCATCCAGCTCGATACGGGTGAATGCAGTGCCTTCGGCAGTGCCTTGTACTTCCACAAAGTGGCCTGCGCCGGTCATCACCACGTTCATGTCGGTGTCGCAGGCCGAATCTTCGGTGTATTCCAGGTCGAGCAAGGGCGTGCCTTGCATCAGACCGACCGACACGGCGGCAACAGAGGACGTAATCGGTGACGCGGTAAGTTTGCCACTGGCCAGCAGCGTGCTCACGGCATCGTGTGCGGCAACAAATGCGCCGGTAATGGCGGCAGTGCGTGTGCCGCCGTCGGCTTGCAGTACGTCGCAATCGAGCACGATGCTGCGTTCGCCAAGTTTTTTCAGATCAAACACGGCGCGCATTGATCGGCCAATCAGGCGCTGGATTTCTTGTGTGCGTCCGCTTTGCTTGCCGCGCGCGGCCTCACGGTCACCACGGGTGTGGGTGGCGCGTGGCAACATGCCATATTCGGCCGTGACCCAGCCTTCACCGCTGCCGCGCTTGTGCGGCGGCACTTTTTCTTCGACCGATGCGGTACATAAGACGCGGGTGGCACCGAATTCGATCAATACAGACCCTTCGGCGTGCCGGGTATAGCTGCGTGTGATGCGTACCGGGCGCAACTGGTTGGCGGCACGTCCGCCGCTGCGAAGGAAAGCAGGCATAGTAAAAAGACCTTTTTGAAAACTCAGGATTTGCTGCGCGCAGCCGTGCGCCGGATGGCGTCCTTGATTTCGGCGATGGAACGCTCGATGGCTGCATCATCCAGGTCATCGACGCCTGAATCCAGCCAGCCGGTCTGTACGGTGGATGCAAACACGCCGTCGTCAATGGCATGGGTAGAGACACTGCCGCGTGCGGCCTCCGAAGCGTCGGGTGTTTCCCATTCCAGGGCGATGATGGTTACATTGTCACTGCCAGCACCTGCCTTGATCAGTGCCCGTTCGGCCAGATCCGGCGCGGCAGTCGATACGGGTTTGCTTCCCAGGTGGTGGACGATATCGGCATCCTCCAGGCTGCCCCAAAGGCCATCGGAACACAAGAGGATGCGGTCACCCTGTTGCAGAGGCAAGGGCCCCGTGATTTCAAAAACCGGCTTGGTCGGTGAACCCAGGCAGGTGTAGAGCACATTGCGATTGACTGCGTCCGTACCTGCTGGCTGCTTGGATGTCTTGCGCATTTCCAGGTAGGAGTGGTCGCGGGTACGCGCCAATAACTCGCCCCGGCGCACAAAGTACAGGCGGGAGTCGCCACAATGTACCCAATGCGCCATGCCACCTTGGACAATGACTGCAACCAGTGTGGTGCGTGGTGTGTCAGAGAGTCCTTTTTCGGCAGCATAGCGCAGGATTTGCCGGTGGGCCGCCAGGATGGATGTGGAAAAAAAATCCTCTATATTCTTGATTTCAGATTTTGCTTCCTGTTGGAAGCGCGCCGATACCACCTGCAAGGCGATCTGGGCTGCGACCTCGCCTTCCGGGTGGCCGCCCATGCCATCGGCGAGCAGAAACAGACCGGAGTCCTTGGTGTAGCAATACCCCATGCGGTCTTCATTCTTTTCGCGGCCACCTTTGCGGCTGATTTGAAAAACGGAAAATTTCATTTTGGTTTCGTGCCGACATTGGAGGCGGAAAGTACCGCTTTCCTGGTATCCGACACAATGGTGTCAAACTGCATACGTACTTTTTCGCTGACACTGAGTTTGGTGTAGCGACGTTCACCCTCCCGGCTCAATTCCTTTTGCAGGGCAAAAACAGATTGTGGTCGCCCCATGGGGTCCAGCGCCATGCACCATTCCACCACCTCAATCAGGTTGTCGGAGTAAATACCACGCAGCCGTGCCAAGGCCGTGGCGATGCGGTCCTTCTCGGCGCGTTGTGGTGCTTCATTGGGCGGATAACCCTGCATGCAGGCGTAGATACAGGCGCCAATGGCATAAATATCGGTCCACGGACCCAGGGTGGCATCGCGCCGGTACATCTCGGGGGCGGCAAAGCCTGGGGTGTACATGGGGCGGATGAAGTTGCCTTCCTTGCTCAACACCTCGCGTGCGGCACCGAAGTCGATCAGCACCGATTTGTTGTCGTCGGTAATGAAAATGTTGGCTGGTTTGATGTCCAGGTGCAGCATCTTGTGCTGGTGCACGATGCGCAGGCCGCGCAATATCTCGTCAAACAGCGAGCGGATGGTCGATTCCCGGAAGACCTTGCTTTGTTTGAGGTCGCGTGCCGTGACAATGAATTCCTGTAGCGCGGCACCTTCCAGGTAGTTCATCACCATGTACACGGTTTCATTTTCGCGGAAGAAATTCAGCACACTGACCACCGAGGGGTGTGAAATCTGCGCCAGTGAGCGCCCCTCCTCGAAGAAACTTTTGAGCCCCAGGCGGTAGAGTGACAGTTTTTCCGGCTGGACCTGCGGCAACAATTCTCCGGGAGCACGTGTCGCCAGCGAGGACGGCAGGTATTCTTTGATTGCCACTTGCTGCCCGTCGGGGTCCAGGGCCAGGTAGACCAGGCCGAATCCGCCGGCAGCTACTTTACGGACAATGCGGTAGCCGCCAATGGTGGTGTCTGGCGGCAGGGGCGAGGGTTTGAACTTGGACATTGTAAATAAGGCTTGAAGTCTGGGCGTATGGGACTGAACCGGGTTATTCTCGGGGCCTTTAGCAACACAATACAACACAATACGGAATCCGCGATGCCAGTTTACAGCATGACTGGCTATGCCAGCGCACAGCGCAGCATAGCACCCACCACTCCTGACGCCGATACCAAAGAACCCGTAGGGATATTGGGGCTGGAAATCCGCTGCGTCAATGGCCGTTTTCTGGATTTTGCATTTAAGCTACACGAAGAACTGCGGCAATCCGAACCGGCTTTGCGCGAATTGCTGCGCGCGCGCTTGAAACGCGGAAAAATCGAAGTACGTGCATCGGTCGAACTCGCGCTGGCCAATAGCGTTCCCAACCCGACACCGCGACTGCTACAGCGCCTGGCGTGCGTGCAAGACACCATTCAATCCTGGCTTCCCTCGGCAGCGCCACTGGGCGTGGCCGATGTCATGCGCTTGTCCATGGCCGGGCAAACCGGGGTGCGGGACTGGAGTTCCGAGGTGTTGCCATTGGCGCAGGAAGTCCTGGATTCCTTGCTTGAAGCACGTGCGCGGGAAGGCGAGCGGCTGGTTGCCATGCTCATGGACAACATTGCCCAGCTGCGCGTCCTCGTACGCAGGGTGGAGCCACTGGTGCCGCAGCTCGTCGAAAACAGCCGCCAGCGGTTCCTGACGCGCTGGCGCGAAGCCATGGGCCTGGTTGAAGGATCGGTCCTGCCGGAGGCGGCGCAGGAGCGGGCATTGACCGAGGCCACGGCCTTTGCCATTCGCATTGACGTGGCGGAAGAAGTCACGCGCCTAGTCTCGCACCTGGACGAGCTGGAGCGGCTCATCAAGCAGGGTGGGGAACTGGGCAAGCGTCTGGATTTCCTGATCCAGGAGCTGCACCGTGAGGCCAATACCCTGGGTTCCAAATCGGCAGCGTTGGAACTTACCCACATTTCGGTGGACATGAAGGTACTGATCGAGCAGATGCGCGAGCAGGTGCAAAATATCGAGTAAATTTTCAATTCAACCCAAGGACACAGGAGAAAAATCATGCATAACACCACCAAAACTTCCCTGCGGACCGGGACAGCGCTGCTTCAGGGCGTGTGGTTTAAGGCGTAAAAGCCTCCAGCATCCTTCACGCACCAGACCCAAGGCCGCCGTGCGCGGCGTGGTGGCGTGCGTTCGTGTGCCCCGGTCCAGTTTCATCGTTTATTTTGATTCTGGAATTTTCTTATGGGCAATTTTGTCAAAAATCTGTCGGATCGCGCCTGCGTGGTCGCCTCCGACGCCACGTGGATGGAGGATGCGGCACTGCAGCAGCTTCTCACCACAGCGCAATTGCAGGGCATGCAGCGCGTAGCGGGTATGCCCGACTTGCACCCAGGGCGCGGTTACCCGGTGGGGGCCGCTTTTTTCTCAAGCACACGCTTTTATCCGGCTCTGGTCGGCAATGACATTGGCTGCGGCATGGCGCTGTGGCAAACCGACATCCGCGCCAGTAGCGTCAACCTCGACAAGCTGGAAAAGCGCGTCGGCACCATCGACGGCCCATTTTCCCCTGGTGATGCGTTTGACGGCACTGCTGCCATTGCGCAGGCATTGGCAGAGGGCGCACTGCCTTCCACCGGCTTTGAAGCGGCACTGGGCACCATAGGCGGTGGCAACCACTTTGCCGAGTTTCAAAAAATCGACACGGTGTACGAACCAGACTCCCTGCAATCTTTGGGACTGGACAGCAAATGCCTGCTGTTGCTCGTGCACAGCGGCTCGCGCGGATTGGGTCAGCAGATATTGCGCCAGCATGTGGACCAGTTCGGCCACAACGGTTTGCCAGAGGACACGCCCGAGAGCAGCGATTATCTGCACCAGCACGAAGCTGCCCTGCAGTTTGCCCGCTGTAACCGCCAGTGGATTGCCCAGCGCCTGCTGGCCAATGTGCGCAGCACAGGCCGCCCTGTGCTTGATGTGCACCACAATTTTGTGACACGCGCCACGATAGACGGCATGGCGGGCTGGCTGCACCGCAAGGGGGCCTCGCCATCGGACGCCGGGCCGGTGCTGATACCCGGCTCGCGCGGCGACTACAGCTATCTGGTCGAGGCGCCAAACCCTGACGAAAGCACCCTGCTGTCCCTGGCCCACGGCGCAGGGCGCAAATGGATGCGCTCGGCCTGCAAAGACCGTCTGGTCAAACTGACAACGCCAACGCAAATGGAGCGCACTGCCTTGGGTAGCCGTGTCATTTGCAATGACCGCCAGCTCATTTTTGAAGAAGCGCCGCAGGCCTACAAGAGCATCACCAGCGTGGTGCAAGACCTGCAAGGGGCGGGTTTGATCCGTTTGCTGGCCCGAACCAGGCCCGTGCTGACCTACAAGACCCGTGGGGAGTGCTGCGCATGATCCTGCTGCAACTCTCCGCCAACATCGGCCCCGAAGAATGCTGCCTGGCGGTGCGCCACGCATTGGCCTACCTGGGCCGGGAGGCGGCCACCCTGGGCGTGGATGTGGCGGTGGTCGAGACCGTCCCCAGCGAACATCCGGGCAACCTGCGTTCTGTTTTGCTGGCGCTCGAAGGTACTGCGGAGCTGGAACTGGCCCGGCGCTGGCAAGGCAGTGTGCAATGGATTTGCACCAGCCCCTATCGGCCCGGTCACAAGCGCAAAAACTGGTTTATCGGCGGCGAGCTGTTCGAGCCGGACGCACCCGACCGCGATGCTGCGCGCACGCTACAAGACAAAGACCTGCGTTATGAAACGGTGCGTTCCAGCGGGCCGGGTGGGCAGCACGTCAACACCACCGATTCCGCCGTGCGCGTCACGCATCTGCCCAGCGGCGTGAGTGTCAAAGTGCAGACCGAACGCAGCCAGCATGCCAACAAGCGCCTGGCGCGTGCGCTGCTGGCTTGCAAGCTGGCGGCTCAGGAGCAGGAACGCCAGGGGCAAAACCGCGCGCAGCGGCGCATCCAGCACTACCAGGTGGAGCGCGGCAATGCCCAGCGGGTGTTCAAAGGAGAGGATTTTCGTTTGCTGACATAAGCTTGCCTTGTCATGCTGCATCCCTTTGATCCCGCACAGTTCAAAACCTCTCATCCGGCACCGCCAGTGCGGTGTCGTCCAGGCTGCGCAGCAGTGCGTGCCAGGCGCTGATTTTGGGTAATTCCCAGCGGTAGAACCGGTGGCAGGTGCTTGCTGTAAAACGCTTCTATATTTGTAGCTGTTGCCGCTTGTCCCATAAGCGGTACAGCCATTTTTCCTCTTTATTTCGGGGCTATCCACCCCCAATTTCTCCCGTCTTGCCGGTCGGGCGGTGTGTAGCGGGGTGGTTTTTGGGTTAAATTTTGAGCCAATCGGCTTGAAAGCCTCATGGAACGAGCGGGTACAGCTATTGAAATGGGAGTTTTTCGGGTTTTCCCAGGCGCTGGCTTTGGTTTCGGGTGGGCTGGGCATATTGCATTGTGTCCATCATGCCAGCGAACAAAAAATTCACCCATTCATGGAGATAATTGCCATGGGTAGGAGAACACGAGAGTGTCTCCACACATCAGCTTGGGCCGCTATATTGAAGTTGCCGGGATTTCAACAGGAGGAGTGCATGAAGCAGATCGAAGCAGCGGTTCGGCAACACGCCGGAACATTTCTGTGCGAGGAGACCCACAAGGAGCGAAACACCAAGACTGTGGAGTTCAGGCACGTAGTTACGGCGCCGACGGGAATCGTTGGTGTACCTGATGTCGGGGATCTGCGCGAGTTCTACTCTACGTTTGGCAGTATCTTGTTCTATCAAGACGCGCGAAGCGGGGATGCAGGAAAGTATATTGCTCCGATTTCCGCCTGGCCTGAACTGCACGAATATTTCAGTGATTGGCTAGACGGTCTTGATGACGATGAGCGCGAAGAAATCCTTCCGGAATGGCTCGAAACCGCTCTGGTAATTGGCGAGACGCCACGGTCCGGGAACTACATTCTCGTAGCTACGCAGGGTCGTGAAGCTGGCTATGTCTTCGAGTTTGATCACGATGGTTTTGAATTCGTTGAAGAAGCGCACAGCATCTCCCAATACATTGAGCGTCTTCTCAAACCGGACGGCTCGAAACTGACGGAGATTGCATCCCACATGCGATTCATCGAGGGCGACCCCATGGTTCAGTGGTGGATTCGAGAACTCAAAGACAATCGTGGCCATGTGGTGCGAACAGACACGTAGTCGTCACACGCAGCCTAAATAGTTCCTAAATAGTGCCTTCTGGCAAGTTCAAAATGATTGACTACAAACAATATATCACCATTGAACCAGGAAAAAGATCTGGAAAACCCTGTATAAGGGGATTGAGGATTACGGTTTACGACATCCTGAACATGCTTGCAGATGGAATGAGCTATGATGAAATTTTGGATGACTATCCAAAGATAACAAGAGAGGATATTCTCGCCTGCCTGGCTTTTGCCGCTGAAAGAGAAAGCAACATCGTCAGGATGTGTGCATGAAGTTGTTGTTTGATAATAATCTTTCTCATAAACTGGCAACAAGACTTGATGACATTTTTCCCTGTTCCACACATGTAATGATAGAGAATCTGGATGAAGCTGAAGACAAGGATATATGGGAGTTTGCAAAAAAGAATGGTTTCACAATTGTAACAAAAGATGCGGATTATAATGAAATTAATCTGGTTCGTGGTTTTCCTCCAAAGGTAATCTGGTTAAGAATAGGGAACTGCAAAATATCAGATATAGAGGGAATTATTCGGAAAAACGCAATCATCATAAGTGAGTTTGATAAAAACCAAAAGCTTGGAATTATTGAAATTAACAAAATGCCATTTTGAGTTGGTGCGTAGCTTCTGAAAAATTCCTTTACCGCACCACCCAAGGTGCACTGACGACCCCGATCACCCCGACTTTGTAAAAACCCCCATCCGGCATCGCCAGCACGGTGTCGTCCAGGCTGCGCAGCAGTGTGTGCCAGGTGCAGGTTTTGGGTAATTCCCAGCGGTATATCCAGCGGCAGGTACTTGCTGCAAGGCGCTTCTATATTTGTAGCTGTTCCCGCTTGCCCCATAAGCGGTACAGCCATATTTCCTCTTTATTCCGGGGCTATCCACCCCCAATTTCTCCCGCCTCGTCGGGCGGTTGGTGTGTAGCGGGGTGGTTTTTGGGTTAAATTTTGAGCCAATCGGCTTGAAAGCCTCATGGAACGAGCGGGTACAGCTATTGAAATGGGAGTTTTTCTGGATTTCTCAGGCACTGGCTTGGGTTTCGGGTGGGAGCGGGCATATTGCGTTGTGCCCATCATGCCAGCGAACAAAAAAATCGCCCAGTACGGGTAAATCTCATCGGCTCTGAGGCTATAGTGCCGGTGGCGCATCTGCGCATGTAACTGGTCCAGCCGACTGGTTGGCGTGAAAACCGGCGTGCTGGTCTTCTGGGGATGTCATGACTGCTGATGTATACAGGATGTTGGATGAAAGTCTTATTTCATGCGGGGTTGTGGGGAGGTGTCCAGCCATGTCCGGGAGATAATTGCCATGGTAGGGAGATTCGGAAGAATCTCCATACATTAAGTTTGGCACTTGCTCTAGATAGCAATTAAGGGAGGAAAATCTATGGATGTGGCTAATAACAACTTCCCAAACCAATTCATATGCTCCTTGGCATGTCAGTAGTAAATCGGGAAGTTATTTCTGACCAAATCCTATGGCAGCCGATTACTCAATAAAACTACCTTGTTCTGTGCGCCAGAAAATGCCACAAGAAGTGCTATTTGAATTGGTAAAAATCCGGGTCACCGCACAACATCTTATTGCACAAACACTTGAGTTATACCCAAACCAAGACCCTTACGATTGCGATGTTGAGCTTAGTGTGACTCGTCCTAACGGGGAGAAAAAGACTGCTAGGGCTACGGTTCGAGAGATGCTTGCAGCGACCGAAGAACTCGAGTCTTTGAGCAGCTCATGCCAAGGATGCCGCGCCAATGTCAACGACCGTTCGTTTGGTTGCATTGGAAAGATTAATTACCCAATTGAAAAAGCAAGTGAGGCGTGGCTCGTTTCTCGGCTTCCGGAAGATTCCAATAGCCCAACGTTAGCGCTCTTATTCGACTATCTCAGTGAAAACAACATCGATGGAGCTCCCGTACGAAATATGAGAGCGCAAACAAATATATTTCAGTCACGTACACCCATTGAGAGAAGCTGGGGAGGCTGGTTAAGAAAAAGGAATATTTCATCCGATCAAATAATTCATATGCTTCTATTTGTCGGGGACGCCTCATCGAAAAATGCAAAATTGATTAGTAAGCTACTCAGGCTTCCCGACGTATTATCTGAATCCCATCCCAAGTCAGACAACATTGAGCAGTTTAAGTCGTTCTTCTGCGCTTTGGTTATGGCAGGACGACTCGACTCTTCGGTAGAAATTGACTCCTAGTTGACCCTCAGGAAAAACACCGTAAGCAATTTATCAATATAGGATTATCCGAGCCAAGGGGTTGACTGTTGTTGGTCTCAAGCCAAATCCAACCGAGGGAAATAATGGGCGTAGCCGCCGAAGCAGCATGCTTCTTTGGCGCAAGTTGCGGCATCGGGCCGATTTGGGGCCTAATCGGGTAGTCGGGAGTTTCTAGCTCCCAGCCCCCACACCACCCACCGTGCGGGTCCGCAGTGGGTGGTTCAACGTGTCGGTAAACTCGACGAAGTGGGTTTTTTCTTTACCGTGCAACTGCGCGCCCCTGAGCCATGTCGTTTGGTGCACATCGGCCACACGCGCCAGCCAGTCAAGGCCATGCCACCGTACTACCCAATGTTCGCTGACGGCCCTCGCGGCCCTGATTGCCCCGGCAGCTTCACCCCCCCCCACCCGGCATCGCCAGCACGGTGTCGTCCAGGCTGCGCAGCAGTGTGTGCCTGGCGCGGGTTTTGGGTGGTTCCCAGCGGCAGGTGCTTGCTGTAAGATACTTCTATATTCGTAGCTGTTCCCGCTTGTCCCATAAGCGGTACAGCCATATTTACTCTTTATTTTTTGGCTATTTACCCCCAATTTCTCCCGCCTTGCCGGTCGGGCGGTGTGTAGTGAGGCGGCTTTTGGGCTATATTTTGGGTAAATTGGCTTGAAAGACTTATGGAACGAGCGGGGACAGCTATTGAAATGGGAGTTTTGCTGGTTTTCTCAGACGCTGGCTTGGGTTGTCCGCGCCGTTGTGCATGAAGGTCTTGCGGCCCAGCAGGTCCAGCGCCTGGATGCCGTGGGTGCCTTCGTTAGAGGCGCATTCATCGCCGCAGCCTGCTAAACTGGAACGCATGGCGCGTTACACGATCAACCATTTCCGACGGCTGGTTCGTAACCTCGATTACTTTGTCTCGTCACACGCTGCGGAAGAGCTTGAAGATGACGGCCTTTCAGTCCTCGACCTTGAAAGCATCGTTCTTTCCGGGGATGTCGTTGAGCGGCAACGCGACACCAGAACAAACGAAACAAAGTTTGTAATTGCTGGCACTACGCTCAATGGCACCGCCGCAGAGGTTGTCGTCAAAGTTGGTTTTACCGGAAAACTCATCGTCATTACTGCCTATGTCTGCTAATCAACATATCTGTGAGCACTGCGGTAGCCCGTCGGTACAACTCAAGCATGTCACCCGTAGTTTTGGAAAAGGTGCGAACTTGCTTGTTATTGAGGGCATCCCCCTATGGTCATGCCCAAACTGTGGCGAGTCGTATTTCACCGCCGCAACCATGCATGAAGTTGAACGCATCAAGACCTTGCGCAAGTCCGTGGCAGTGAGCCGCCCGGTATCGGTCGCTGCATTTGAAGCACAAGCCCACGCCTGACGGCGTTGCCCTGCGCCATGCTTTGAGCCAATCGGCTTGGAAGCCTCATGGAACGAGCGGGAACAGCTATTGAAATGGGATTTTTTCGGGTTTCGCCTGACTGGGGGGCTGCACACGCAGGATTCGGTGCGGAGAACTTTGGTTGCTGGTGGGCTGGGTATATGGCGTTGTGCCCATGCCAGCCATGTTATGGAGCAACCGCCATGCTAGGGAGACACGAGAGTGTCCCCACACATTAGGTTGGGCCGCAATTCGGATCTCGGATGGAATCGAAAATGAAGTGTTTTGATCAGGCGGCTACAGAACTCGACGGGTTTTTGCAGCAAATCGGCTGGCCAAGAGAGGTTATCTGGGTAAATTCCCGGCACTTTCTCGTGATGCCGCCCGTTATCGTCGGCAACGACACCGGGCGCTTGCTTCTCTTCCGCCCGCCATGCGAGCCCAATTTGAACTATGCGCGCCACCACTTCGCCATCGCGCAAGAAGCCGGTACTCTAGTACGCATGTACGCACTGGCAAGGAATGATGACAAAACGTATGCCAGTCTTGAGTCAATTGACGAGCCGGGGCAAGGCGAGGGCGGATTCTTCGACGGGGTAAAGATTATGTCTTCGGCAAATCCGCCCGAGGTCAAAGCGATTAAGTCGCGCCTTGGGTGGTGGCTGCTGACGCGGTTGCAAAGCAGATGGGAACGGCAACATGATCGTGCCATTGAAGCGGCCTAATCGGGTAGTCGGGAGTTTCTAGCTCCCAGCCCCCACACCACCGCACCACCCAAGGTGCACTGACGACCCCGATCACCCCGGCTTTGTAAAAACCCCCATCTGGCATCGCCAGCGCGGTGTCGTCCAGGCTGCGCAGCAGTGCGTGCCAGGCGCGGGTTTTGGGTAATTCCCAGCGGTAGAACCAGCGGCAGGTGCTTGCTGTAGAGCGCTTCTATATTTGTAGCTGTTGCCGCTTGTCCCATAAGCGGTACAGCCCTATTCCATCTTTATTCAGGGGCTATTTACCCCCAATTTCTTCTGCCTTGCCGGGCGGGCGGTGTGTAGCGGGGTGGTTTTTGGGTTGAATTTTTAGCCAATCGGCTTGAAAGCCTCATGGAACGAGCGGGTACAGCTATTGAAATGGGAGTTTTTCGGGTTTTCTCAGGCGCTGGCTTGGCTTGCGGGTGGGAACGGGCATATTGCGTTGTGCCCATCATGCCAGCGAACAAAAAAATCGCCCAGTACGGGTAAATCTCTTCGGCTCTGGGGCTATAGTGCCGGTGGCGCATCTGCGCATGTAACTGATCCAGCAGTCGGGTTGGCGCGAAAACCGGCGTGCTGGTTCTGGCACCCAACCGTGGCCTTGCAGCTTTCGTTAGACTTGGCACCCGCTGAGTAAACTCGCCGGGTTCTAAGCGCTTACCGGGAAGTTTTTCCGTAATATGATGCCTGCCATCAGGCAAACGGAGATGTTCACAATGAAACTAAAAGTGCTGGAGTTGACAGAGGAAGATCGGGCGGGGTTGGTGAAGATTGTGGAGAAGGGGCGCG
>JAYRRD010000186.1:0-243764 GCA_041910275.1 Rhodoferax sp. | reverse complement strand
TTCGTAACACTTCTCATCGTCCATCAACTCCTGGATATGAAACATGGCAGTGGCCCTCCGTCACAATACTATGACGAAGGGCATTGCAACCGATCCTTTTCTCATCCATTGTGATGACCTCAAAACCCAATATGAGCCAATTTGTTTTCCTGACCTACGACCAGGCACACAATCCAGCCAGCGGCCCAGGGCGCGAGACCGTGCATGATGTACAAAACTACAGCGTGGACACGCTGGATCGGCTGATTGTGCGTCTGGTGCGTGAAGACCTGGCAAAACTGGAACGGTGACGTCGGTACAATGCGCGCGCACATCTGCAACACACTCACACAATGCAAATTGATAAAGAAGTTGATGCGCGGGGTCTGAACTGCCCGCTGCCCATCCTCAGAGCCAAAAAAGCCCTGACGGATATGGTTTCCGGTGCGATCCTGAAGGTGACCGCCACCGATGCGGGTTCGCTGCGGGACTTTCAGGCATTTGCCAAGCAAACCGGCAACGAACTCGTTGACCAGCAAACGGTGGGCGACACGTTCGTACACCTGCTGCGCCGCCGCTAGCGCGCCCACATCCTCACCCATACCTACTCCCAAGCATGCGATTTTCCGAAGACAAGCTGGCCACCTTCCTGTGCAGTGACTATGTGAAACGCACCATTCACGTCTGGGAGCCCAAACACCCCAAAATGGTCATTCTGGGTCTGCATGGCGGAACGGCGCACGCAGGGGATTTCGTTGTCCCCGCCCTTTATTTCAGGAAACTCGGCATTGCAACCGTGAGTTTTGACATGTGCGGGCATTGCAACAAACGGGTTGACATTCCGAACTTCGACGTTTTTCTCAAGGACGCAGCGCTGTTTCTGAAATGGGTGCAACGCAACTACCCTGGTCTGCCGATTTTCGTGATGGGGCACTCCATGGGCGCCCTGATTGCCACCCATATGGAACTGGGTCCATTTGGCAAGGAGCCGGGTATCAAGGGTTTGATCCTGTCCTCCCCCTACTACGTCAATGCCATCAAGGTGCCAAAAATCCTGGAAATTCTCTCGCAGCCCCTGGCCCGGTTGACGCCCAGAATGAAGGTGCCCATCGAGTACCTGACCCCCTACGTCACGCACGACACCGCCATCACCGAGCGGCACATCGCCGACGAGCGGGACAACATCCGCGCAACCGAGGTGAGCATGCGGTTTGCCGCGTCGCTGCTCTCGGCCCAGCTCAAATTGCGCAATAAGTTGAGCGGTTGGACGCACCCGGTTTTTGTCGCCCTGGCCGGAGACGACAGGCTGGCCGATACCGCAGCGGCACAGGCCATGCTCCAGGACATCCCCGCAGGCCTACTGGAATGCCGCCTTTACCCGAAGAATTACCACGAAAACTTCAACGAGCTCAACCGCAACCAAATTTTTGCCAGCATCCTCGCCTGGATGCATAAACAGTTACCCGCCCAGTAGCTACGTGCCTACGCGCTGCGGCACGCCTGCAGCAGGTCATGGGATGTGATGCCTTGCCTCTTTTACTACGTTTTCAGTAGCTGCTCCCGCTTGTCCCACGGGGGATAGAGGCTGATTTGATACCCGATTTGCGGCCAGATTGAGGCTAAAAACGTGCCACACAGGCTTGCGAGGAGCATCTGTAGTGCGGCTTGGGTGTTTTTAATATCACAGGTGATATGAAACTTGTGTGATTCAAACGAATGTCGTGTTTCACCTCTGTGGGACCGCGATGCGGACTCGCGGGCATGGCCCGCTCCCACGGAGTTCGCGCAACCTTTGAAATCCATATCCGTTTGAATCGCATCCCTTACTTTCTCTTCGGAGTTCTTTGCTACAATCGGGCGGCTCGTCAGGGGAAACGCTGGAGCAGCGCCGATGTAGCTCAGTTGGTAGAGCAACTCACTCGTAACGAGTAGGTCACCAGTTCGATTCCGGTCATCGGCACCACCCAATCATCTAAAGGCCGCCAAGGAACACCACCTGGCGGCCTTTTTCGTTGGTAAATCAACGTTTCACAGTACGGCAGCCACGAACGAAAGCCATTGACAGTCAAGGCAAACCGGGGGTACAAAGCGGGGGTACAACACCGTGTCCACATCAAGCCGATAGAGTTGTTAACGTGAAACACCAAGCCCTTCGGCTCCGCTCAGGGCGCGTTTCCTTCGGTTTTGCGTGCCCTGAGCGAAGTCGAAGGGCTCAAAGGCGCGTTGGTCAATCGGTTTCATGATTCGGGGTGGATGACAGACCATGAAAGTTAGAGCCGTGATCCAGAAGGTAGAGGAACGCGGTGCCTTGGACGTGCCCCACCGTGCGCACCTGACTGCGCACGGGGTATGGTTGCATTGATTGTCAAAGAAAACCCGGCATTGCACATGGACGTCACGATGCACAAAAAATCAGACTTGACCGTGGTGATTGCCGAAAATATTCCAGAAGTAGCGGATTGACCAAATAGTTACGAAATACTCATGGTGCCCTACGGCAAGCCTGCAACAGGTCACGGGTCTGGATGGCCACGCGGCGTGCGGCAGCGACGTAATCGTCGTCGGGTGCTGCATACAGAATGGCGCGCGATGAATTGACAATGATCGGAGCCACTGTCGTACCGTCCACTTGGCCCCGCCATCCCGCCTTGACAGCCGCTGCCGCATCACCACCCTGGGCGCCAACACCGGGAATCAGCAGGGGCACGGTAGGCGCCAGGGCGCGCACGCGCTCGATCTCAGTCGGATGGGTGGCACCCACCACCAGACCCAACTGGCCATTGAGGTTCCAGGGACCTTGCGCCAGGCGTGCGATATGCTCGTACAGCAAAGGCTCCCCCTCCACCGAGGACAAGCGCTGTGCCTGTAGATCATTTCCCCCCGGGTTGGACGTGCGGCAGAGCAAAAACGCGCCCTTGTCGTGGTACTTCAGGTACGGCGCCACCGAATCAAAACCCATGAAGGGTGACAAGGTGACGGCATCGGCGCCATACCGCTCGAAGGCCTCGATGGCATATTGTTCCGCCGTGCTGCCGATGTCGCCCCGCTTGGCATCCAGAATAATGGGAACATGGGGGGCCGTACTGCGGATATGGGCCACCAGATGCTCCAGTTGTTCCTCGGCACCGTGCGCCGCAAAATAGGCTATCTGGGGCTTGAACGCCAGCACGATATCCGCCGTGGCCTCAACGATAGCCGCACAAAACTGAAAAATACGCTTGACATCCCCGCGCCAGCGTCCTGGGAATTTCGCCGGCTCCGGGTCAAGCCCGACGCACAACAAGGAGCCGTTTTGGCGCTCGGCATCGCGCAACTGGTCAATGAAGGTCATAGGCCGGGATTGTAGAGAAACCAGGGGCGCTGAAATCACACAACATCACAGCATCACAACATGAAAGGGCATTATTGCCGGGAAGCAATTATTGGACATGTCTGTACCGTATACTATTTTTGAGACCACTGCTTACCACTGTTTGAACAACTACACGGACATCCCGATGCACGCCACACCCAATCCCACCGACAACCTGAACGCCGCAATCAACCTGCGTCTTGCGCTTCTTGGCTTACCACTTGCCTTGGGCGCCGATGGCGCATCCACCATCGAGCTGATGGCACCCATTCTGGCACGCCAGCGCGAACTCAGCCGTCGGCTGGCGGACAGGCTGTGTCCGACCGATATGCGCATCCAGAATTTTCTCAACGACTACCTCGCCGACATCGGTGCCGCACCACATTTGCCAGGCCGCACGCTGGTACTGGATCAACCAGGTCTCGCGCGCGGTCTGTCGCTGCCAGCCCACGGTGATTTTTTCAAATCGCCGCTGCTTTCGAGCTACCGGCTGCGCAACGGCGTACTGCACAACCCGGCCAATGACCGCCGCACCACCTCGGGCGTTTTTCACATTGTCGAAGGTGGCATGCCGATTCCCGACGACAAGCTAGCCGTGCCCAAGCTGGCTTTTTTCAAGTTGCTGACCCTGGCACTGACGCCGCCCGCCGAATCGCTGCAACTGCCCTTCACTGCGGGCGAGGCAGCACCAGCCAGGTGTTTTGTCTCTTTGCTGCTGCGCCCGCTGGTGGTGCCCGCAGTGCCCGGCTTCACCACCGAAAAGCGGATGGAAACCCGCTTTTTTGTACCCGGCGCGCTGGTGTCCAACCTGGATTTTCTGGAAAGCATCTTTGGCAACGCGGGCGACCCGTATCTGCCGGAAAACGATGCCTCGCTCAATCCGGACAGCTGGACCGGCCACACCGGATGCGTGATTCTGGCTCCGCATCTGACCCATGTACCCAAACACCTCCTGGGCCTGCCGCACTGGGACGACGCGACACCGCTGCAACGGCGCGACGGCATGTGCTACAAGAGCGAATCCGAACTGTACAACAACGGCAGTGCCTTCAAACTCTGCGCGCGCGACCAGCGTGGCGTGATCTTCACCATCATTGCCGACAACTATTTCGGCTATTGCAAAAAGGAAGTCAAAACCCAGATCAGTTTTTCAGCCAACCTGTTTGGCTCCGCCGAAGAAGAACACGCGGGTGGTGCGCTGGTGTTCCCGAGTTACAACGAAGGCCAGGAATTTACCGATCTGACCGCTGGCGATGCGTATTCGCTGAAAGAAGTACTGGCACGTGACGCCAGGCGCTTTGCCCTACAGCCCGCCGGCCACGCACTCGACGTGACCCAGCCACACATCGTTCTGGTCCCGGAAAAATCCACCTTCAGTCTGCGCAGCCAGACCGTTTCCTGGTCCATGCCCGACGGCAAGACTTCCTCGATCAAGCTGCAAGCCGGAAAAACCTATATCGGACCCAACGGCTACCGGATGCACATGGAGCCTTTGAGTAGCAATCCACGTGTCTGGAGCCTGGTCGGAACTTCAGCCGAGGTGACCTCCTGCCACAAACCCGCCACGGTTTCCGGCGGTGGGAAGTCGGAAATTTCCAAAGCGATTTCGGACGCGATCCTGGCAGGCTATGTGTATGTGGCCGACCTCGAAAAAGACATGGATGCCGTCTCCACCATTCTGGCGCGCGATTTCTCCGAACGTTTCAGCGACCCCGCCAAACTCGGAACCGACCATCGGCTGATCCTGAGCCGCGAGCGCTCCATGGGCAGCGTCATCAAGCTGCTGACACCGTCGAGCCGCGACTACAACGAGAGCTACAACGACTGGTTGCGCGCCATACCGCAGCACATCAAGGAACTGGTGTTTGTGATCAAGCGTTTTCACCGGGAGGAGTGGGGCGATGACTGGCGCAGCCACTACTCGGTTGACCTGATCAATGGCCGCCCTGGTTACGCCCTCAAGCTCGACGGCACCAAGCTGATTGTCAACACCTTGCGGGTCGGTTTCGGCAAAGACGGTTCATGGCGCGTGTTTGGCCTGCGCCACGACTTCCACCCCGCCATCAAGGTGCAAACCGAAGACGACATCACGGCCAGCGTGGTGGCCCCCTCCCAGGTATCGGGCGAACCGGGCGGGCTGTCGCGCAAATACGTGCAGAATTGCGAGTTCCGTCTGTTCCAGCGGCCCGATGATGCCGTGCACCGGGGCTATGACCGCCAGGCCGAAGCCGATATCGCCACGCCGGGCACCTTTATCTCCAACTTCCAGCCCCTCGAAGGCGCAGATGCGCGCGAACTCGTCGATGATGCGATTGGTTTCAGTGCCTTCACCGCCCCGATGCAGCAATTGATCCAGGCTGCAGCCGACGCACCCGAGGGGTCGTCGCCCAAATATTTTGTCTCTTCAGCGCATTCGCGCCTGGTCAATGGCAAACCGACCAAAAACCCGCGTTACCTGCAGTTGCGCCCCGACGTGGCACGCCCGCAAGACACCGCCTCGGCCGAACTGGCCATGCGCCTGTTTCGCCGGCTCCCGAGTGAGCAGCCGCTGATAACGCCGGTGCACGTGGTCGCCGCCGGTCGACGCAACAATCCGCCCGAAGACGGCGTCCTGCCGCTGTGTCCCTACAACCCGCTGCACTACATGGAGCTGCCCGAGCTGTTCATCGAGTTCATCAGCTCGATGACCGGCAAATCGCCCTCCACCACCGGCGCTGGCTCTGAAGGCGCGCTGACCAAGGGACCATTCAACGCACTGCCCGCCATCATCGACCTGAATGCCGCCTTTGTGTCTTACGCGCTGACCGGCTATGACGGCTGGGTCTCGTGTGCCGGCTATGTCGGGCCCAATGTGCGCGTGGACCACGATGTCAGCCTGCTGGTGCCCGAGGTATTTGCCCGCATGAGCCCCAGCGAGCGCAGCGCGCACAACCTGATTGCCGATGGCGCGCTGGAGCGCGTCACCGATATGGAGCATCGTGGCCAGACCGTGCTCGCCAGCCGGCTGGGCTACCGCATGACGGCGCGTTTTGCCACCACGTACTTTGGCCGGATATTCCTGCATCCGCACGCGGTGTTTACTGACGAAATGCTGCGCCCCGAGTTGCAGGACATGGATATTTTTGCCGACGGTGTGGCCAATATTGTGGCAACGCACCAGCGCGTGGCCGAAAGTTATTTCGCCGACGGCACCATCACACTCGCCTGCCCGCCGCTCAAGGCCTTGCTGGAAATCATGGCGCACGGGAAAACCGAAGCCGGCTACACGCTGGAGTCGCCCGAGCTGCGTGCCATGTTCAGCCGAGACAGTGTGCTCGCCAGCGACTGGTACGCCGCGCGGCTCGATACCAAGCAACGCCGTGACGAGGCACGACTGACGCGCGCGGTGGCCGCGCTTTATGATTTCATGGACCGCCCCGACAACGCGGACGCGGCAACCCGCCTGGGACTTGCGGCGCGGCGCCTCACGGCACAAAGCGAACGGGTGCGGGTCGGTTCCGCCGAGTACCGGGCAGGACTGGTCGGCACCATTGGCCGACAACCCCTGGACGATCTGCGCTAGGTGCTAGCCTATCGGGTGCGCGCTTACGTCTTTCCAGTGCTGCCAAACCCACCGCTTCCTCTTTGTGTTTCGGTGGAGAACGTGTCCACGACATGCAGTGCCACCTGTACAACAGGCTGAAACATCAATTGCGCGATGCGCTCGCCCGGCTGCACGGCATAGGTTTCCGCACTGTCGTTAGCGAGAATGACGCCAATCTCCCCATGGTAATCGGCATCAATCACCCCGATTCCCTGCGCCACACGAATGCCGTGCTTCAAGGACAGGCCCGACCTTGAGGCCACGATGGCCACCAGACCAGGGTCCATCATATTGATGGCCAGGCCCGTCTTGACCAGCAGACGCTCCCCTGGCCCTATGCTGACCGGCTGCGCAATACAGGCACGCAAATCCATCGCGGCTGACCCGTCCGTAGCATAGTATGGCAAGGGGATGGTGTCGGTGCCCAGCAAGTCGTTGACGATGCGGGCTTCAATACGTCGGTGCATAACGGTATTCCTCACTCACTTTTATCCTTTGTTCATCGTGCGGCTGGCAATTTCGGCGATGAGCTGGCGGGCCAATGCCAGCTTGGTGTTGCGTGGCAGCTCACGTGCGCCATGGGCATCCACCAGCAACAAGGCATTTTCGTCCTGGCCGAAGGTTGCCGGGCCGATATTTCCCACCAGCAAGGGGACACCTTTTTTCAAGCGTTTGGCGCTGGCGTTGGCCAGCAGATCGTGGCTTTCAGCAGCAAAACCGACGCAATACAGCTCGCCACTGCGTGCGCGTGGCGATTGGGCCAGCGTCGCCAGAATATCGGGGTTTTCCACAAACTCCAGCGCAGGTGGTTGCCCCGAGCCATCCTTCTTGATTTTCTGGTCCAAAGCCTCTTTGGGGCGCCAGTCGGCCACAGCCGCAGTAGCTATAAAAATACTAGCTGACCCCGCTTGATCCATACAGGCTGCAAGCATATTGGATGCAGATTTGACATCCACACGCCGCACGCCACGCGGTGTGGGCAAGGACACTGGCCCGGCCACCAGCGTGACCTGGGCGCCCGCTTCGCTGGCGGCACGCGCGATGGCAAAGCCCATTTTGCCGCTGGACAGATTGGTAATGCCGCGCACCGGGTCCATGGCCTCATAGGTCGGACCGGCGCTGACCAGCACGTGCTGGCCCGTCAGCAATTTGGGTTGAAAAAAGGCCACCACGTCGGCCAACAGTTCCTGCGGCTCCAGCATGCGCCCGTCGCCGGTCTCGCCACAGGCTTGTTCGCCGACACCCACGTCGAGCACCGTACAGCCATCAAGCCGGAGTTGCGCCACGTTGCGCCGGGTCGCAGGATGCGCCCACATCTCGCGGTTCATGGCCGGTGCAAGCAGCAGCGGCACCCGCTCGATGGGGCGCGCCAGACACAACAGGCTCAGAAGCTCGTCCGCGCGCCCCTGCGCCAGCCTGGCCATGAAGTCGGCGCTGCAAGGGGCAATCACAATCGCATCGGCCTCGCGGCTGAGGTTGATATGCGCCATGGCGTTGGGCGCTCGCGCATCCCATTGGGACGTATACACAGGCCGATTACTCAAAGCCTGCATGGTGACGGGTGTGATGAATTGCAGCGCGGCTTCGGTCATCACCACCTGCACCGTGGCGCCCTCTTTGACCAGTGCACGGCACAGCTCGGCGGCTTTGTAACAAGCCACCCCCCCCGTGAGTCCCAGAACAATGTGTTTTCCCTGCAAATCCATGAAGGCTCCTTCCATCACCGCCGTCGCATTATGGGAGAGGTTGTCTACCACCTGCGCCTCACTCCTTTGCCACCACGGTGTCGTACAACCCATAGTGCCCCAAACCCTCATGGCTCTCGATTCCCGTATAGCGCAGTGAGGCGTCTTCGTAACGGCGAAAGGCAAAGACAGCCTGATTCATCTGCTCGGTGTTGAAAACCTTGAGGCGCACGAGCAAGTGAAAATCCTTGACCGTCAACCCGGTGACGATCAGAAACAAATCGGATTCGATCTTGGTAATCACATCCTGCAAGGTGTTTTCCCGGAAATCGGTGAGGTACATAAAGGCCGGGATGCGGGTGGCAAATTTGATGAGCTTGTCTTGAACCAGCTTGCGTTTGGATTTGTATTCCTTTTCCTCATCGGAGAGTTCCTTCTTCTCTTTGGCTGACAAATCCTTGTCCTTGGCCTTGTTTTTGAGTTCCTTGACCCTTTCGCTCTTGTTGATGATTGTCTCGATGATATGGTCACCCAACGCGCGCCAGCCTTCGATGCGCTCCACCGCAGCCATGGCTTCGGGATTGTCGAGAACGCGGCGCAAGGTGTCATTGTCCACGTTCACCAGCAACGCGCTTTCCCACTTGCGCGCCAGCAATGTGGCCGAAGTGCCCGCCATTGCGATGTCGAGAATGCCGCCTGCGTCAATCTGCGTCATGTTTGCGCCATCAAAGGCCAGCACGGGCAGGAATGACACCAGTTCCTTCACTGCGTTTTCCGGGTTTGGCTCGTTGGGCGATAGGCCAATCCCATACTCCGAAAGTTGTCGCAGGGCGCGGGTGGGTGCGAAGTCGAACACGAAGCAGACGGGTTTAAGAATTTCTTCCGCGTTTGGGTTGTCGCCGTCGGGGTTTTTGATGGACCACGGCGACTGCACGCGAAACGCGGCTTGAAAATAGGTCTCGGGCGACTTCAGATTGCGCAGCATCAGGATGGATGACCATTGCGGCACGGTGACGCCCGTAGTGAGTTTGCCGCACGAAAGCGTGATGGTCGCACTCGCAAACCCGCTGCCGATGGCTTTACGCACCGGCGGCAAGGCATCCAGCCCGATACCAGCCAAAGCGCCCGCAGCCACAACCACTGTGTACCCATGCCAAAAGACATTGTGCTTTTCAGCCAGCAGGTTCGCCATTGCATGGCATGCCGCCACGTTGGGCAAAAACCAGAACGAGTGCTGCAAATACGGCAGCAAGCGCACATCCGAGTACGGGAACGGTGGACGTGTACCCGTTTTCAAGTGCGCGACCGATTGGGGTGCGTAGCCGCCCCGGATAATATCCAGCCACTTCTGCACATCGTTTTTGTGCTTGAACTGCGCCGTATCGCCCGTGCCTTTGGCTTCAAAAAACGTGTTGAGATCAAATTCGTCAAACTCGCCGCCGCTGGCAATGGCCAGGAGTTCATCCGGCATCTGGTAGGTCAGCAGGCGCATTTGCGGCAGTGCCGCGTAAGGATTGCGTTCACCGGGATGGTTGACGGCAAACGATTCCTTGGCGCGCTGTTCATCGGTGTACGTCCAGTTGAAAATCTGTTCTTCAATGAATTCGCCCGTGGCCAGTGCCTTGAACGGCGTGCCGGAGAGATACAGATACGCCTTGGTGGTAATGGGCAAAAACTCGGTTTCTTTTTCCGAAAGCACGGTAAGGTCTTCGTTCATACCTTCCAGTCCGGCGGCGTATTCGAGCCGGGTTTCCTTTTTGGCAACCGTCTCATCTTCGCCCTCGAACAGCTCCTTGGCTGTTTCGCGCCATGCCCCGAAGTGGTATTCGTCGAACACCACCAAATCCCAATGCACCGCATGGAGCCATTCGTTTTTGGCCTTGATGTTCCCCGCCGCATCGCGGCCCAGCAGGTCTTGAAACGAGCCGAAATACACCACGGGCCGATCACGGTCGATCTGTGTCGGGTCGCTGCCCGAAGCGCGCGACAGGTATTGCCAATCGTCAAAATCCACATGACTTTCCAGGTCAGTTTGCCATGCGTCCTCGACCGCAGGTTTGAAGGTCAGCACCAGCACGCGCCTGGTTTTTAGCCTTTTCGCCAACTGGTACGTAGTGAAGGTCTTGCCAAAACGCATCTTGGCATTCCACAGAAAACGCGGCACGGCGTTTGTGTTCTCAGCCCAGATCGAGTGGTAGTAATCAAATGTTTTTCCAACAGCATCCAACTGTTCCCTGCGCATACCAAAAGTTTCACAGTGCGTGCCGCTGTACTTTTTACCGGCGCGTAACTCGGCCAACACGGTGTGCACATCTGCCACCGTGCAGCGCATCCACTCCAGCAGGGTGTTTGGAAAACCCTTTTTGCCAAGTGCTGCGCGCACATCAAAATCGCTGAAAAGGGTACCGTCGTCGCGCTCGGCGGACTCGTCAAGTTCAATACGGTAGTTCTGGATGGCGGCAGTTTTGAGCTGTTCGGCAACGCGCTGCGCTACGTCGCGCGTAGTCTGGCCCACTTTGAGCAGTCCCTTGTGCGCCGCATCATCAATGGCGTAGGCATAGATGCGGGGTCGGGCCTTTGGCTTGGATGCAAGGATTTCGTCGATGGTAGGTTTGCTCACGATGGCCTCGTTACAGGGACATTTACGGGGACATCACGAACAGTCGGCATCGCACCTACCGGGTTTTCCAGCGGTTTACTCACTGCTGCGATCCTCCAGGGCGGATTCGATGAGGTGGCGCTCACGTTCAATCTCCTGCCTTAGTTGCTCTTCGGTCGGCAGGCTCAACATGTATTTCGAGGCGAATATCTGTTTGCGGTCGTTCAGAACCGAATAACGGGCCACGGTTTCGCTTTTTTCGGTGCAGAGAATGAGACCGATGGTCGGGTTGTCATCTGGCGCGGTAAACAGCCCGTCATACATCCGCACATAGCCGTCCATCTGTCCGACATTCCCGTGCGTCAACGTTCCCACCTTGAGGTCAATCAGCAAATAAAACTTCAGGCGGCAGTGGTAAAAAACCAGATCGATGTAGCGGTCTTGTTCGTCGATGCGAATGTGTTTCTGCCGCGCCACAAAGGCAAAGCCACTGCCCAGCTCCAGCAAGAATCGTTGCAGGTGGGTGATGATGGCCCGCTCCAGGTCTGATTCGTGGTACGCCGCCAGATTGGGCATTCCAAGAAACTCCAGTACATACGGATTTTTGAGTGCATCGGTAGGATTTGCGGCTGGAACCGGTAGCGTGCGCCCCTGCGCCAGCATCTCTTCAGGCTTGCGGCTTTTAAGGACGCGCTCGTAATAGAACGAGTGGATTTGGCGTTCCAGCGTTCGCTTGTCCCAACCGCCTTCAATGGCCTCACGCTCATAAAAATCACGGGCTTCAATGCTGTCCACCCGCATCAGGGCACGGTAATGGGACCATGTGAGTTGCGGCGAGAAACCTTGCAAAGATTCGCTACCCACTGGGTAGCCTTTTTGGAGCGGGGCCAATTCGGATGATTCTCCACCCGTCGGGTGGGGTTTTTCCACCCTCGAAGATTCCGCGCCCATTGGGCGTGGAATTACAGCATTTCGTTCGATGTAGGCAAGATAAAACTTGCGAAAATACTGGAGTGTTGTAGGTGAAAAGCCCTGCCCATACCGCTGGGTGAGTCGTGCCGAAAGTGCTTCGACGACATGCTTGCCATACGCCGCCCGCTCCTCTCCGCCTTGCAATTCCTGCACAATCTCGCGCCCGATCAACCAGTAGGCCAGCACCATATTCGTGTTGACCGCCCGCACGACATTGCCCTGCGCCTGCTCAAGGATAGACACGACACGCCCAAAGAGCGCATCCGGTTGCTCGACAGGAATGCTGCGCTTTTGCTTAGGCATCGTCTGCCTCATCGACAGCGCTCGCGTCAAACAGTTCGGCATCATGCTCGGCGACTTGGGATTCAATGAATGCGATTTCCTCGTTCGTCAAACCGTAGCGCTTGTAGAGCTTGGCATCGGTCCATTCTTGATCAAGAGGCAAATCAGGGACAAAACCATAGACACCACGAGCTGCGTCTTGGGTGGGCTTGCGGAGTGACACAAGGAAACGTACAAAACGAGTTAGCAAGTAACTGGCGTAACTTTTGGCCTCGGATTCAGAATCGAAAAAACCGGCAACAAGATAGGTTTCCGTGCATGCGGTTCCTGGTTCGGCAATGATTGGTTTACTGAGAAACTTGGTTTCAATGGCTGCACTGGTGCCCTGAACCCTCGTCATCAAAATTTTCCACTTATCTACCCACACTGAATTTACTGGGATACTTTTTCGATCTATCCAACTTGTGTGCTGATTTGCAAAGAGCATCACAGGTTCCTTGAGTCCGGAAGCCGAACGTTTTCCTCGAAAATTCGTAGCAAGTCCAAATGGTTTCCTGCTGGAAACTCGGCCGTCGAGCGTCGGCTCACCCTTCGCACGCACCTTATCCAAAATGGGCACCGCCTCGTTACGACGAACAAGAACGTCATACGCGTCCAAATGGCGCGCTACTGCTGGCCCCGTCGGTTGGCCATCCCAAATCGTTTGGACAGTACACGGCCCGTTGTGCTGGCGATCCCATAGAAAGTACGAGATGCCACCGCGAATCTTCACACCTGGGAAGCCCTCGTAGAGTTTCGGATAGTCTACGATGCTGCGCAGGCGCTTGTCGGCAAGCATCTTTGCTCTGTAGCCGTCAAGACCTTTGCCGCCGGCCATCCAGCGCGACGGTGTGACAAACACCGCGTAAAGTGGGTCTAGGTCGAGCGCCTTCTCCACGAACAACTGGTAGATCGGCGCAGCACTGGTGCCATAGCCGCCATCGCTCAACTGGTACGGCGGGTTTCCGATGATGACATCAAATTGCATATTTCCTCCAAACAACTCAGCCATCCGAGTCTTGATGTTGTCCGTGTGAATGAATGCGTAGGCGTGGGTTTCCAAGCCCTCGTTACGGTCAAAGGTGATCTGACTGGCGCCACAAAACGTGCATTTGCCATTGGCCCAGGTGTGCTCGGTGCGCTCAAACCAGATATTGCCCGTTGCGCTGGTGAAGTTTTTGGCAATGGAGTGCTGACCATTGGCATGCCTGGAGCAATACACACTGCGCCGTGCCAGCAGACTGGTAAGCGCGGTGATGCCCATGCCGAACACCTGCTGCGTCAGAATGTGATTGACGCGCTCCTGGAGGTCCGGGATAACGTCCGCCAACCCTTTGGTCAAACGGTTGGTTATTTCGCGCAGAAAAACGCCCGATTTCGTGCAAGGGTCCAGGAACCTCACCGTCTTGTCGGCCCAGAGATTCTCCCCGTTGTGGCTGTGCGCCCACGCCTGGGTAAGGGTGTCGAGCATCCGGTTGGCGAACTCGGGTGGCGTGAATACTTCGTCGTTGGACAGATTGGCAATGCAGGTCAACACATCGGGGTTGCGCCCGTGCAGGGTGAAAGAAACCTGTTTGTTCATGGTGTTTGTCGGTCACAGGAACTTGACATCACAATTTGTGATGTCATGCGCAGGGACTTGAAATGCCAAACTGACATTTCAAGTGGCCTTTAGGTTGATTGCCAGTTCCCACACCGTCATGGGCGGATAGGTTTTTATCGGCGTAAAAATGTCGTGTTTGGCGAAAAGAGAAGTCTGTGTACTGGGGGGCGGTGCGCCGGTGAGCACATCCAGGCGAAAATCGCGGCGCTGAAACTTGCCCCGACCCAGGTAGCCCCATTCGGCAAAGGCAATGGGCGCGCCACCGCTGGCACGCATGGTCAGCGCATCGCCATGCACCAGATTCTGCGACAACACATACATTGCAGCACGGCAGAAATCATCTGACTCTTGCAGCTTGAGATAGTCGGCGAAGATTTCCAGCATGTTCGCGCGACACTCGGCGATGTTGTCTGCCAAAAGTTCGATTCCATAAATGCACATCAACGCCAAAAGCGCATAGTGCTGTTTTTCAAAATCGGATTGCCCAAACTTGCGCTCGACGGCTACGAGCTTGCGCTGCAAGATTTTGACCATAAAGTTGCCGCTCCCGCAGGCCGGCTCCAGAAAGCGGGAATCAATGCGCTCGGATTCGTCCTTCACAAGATCCAGCATGGCCTCGACCAGCCATGCGGGAGTGAACACCTCCGCGTGGTCGGCCACTCGTTTTCGGGACTTTATCAAAGACATGGGCAAAGGGTTTTGAATTACAACTTGTTACAACCTGTGCACATTTTCTGGCATTGTGTCAAAACCGTTGCGTGAATTAGCCGGGCAATTTGCCCGCCTATAATGCCCAATTTTAGACTCTGGAGCCTACGCTCCTACGACATGACCAAATTTGTCTTCGTCACCGGCGGCGTTGTTTCTTCCCTTGGCAAGGGCATTGCCTCGGCTTCTTTAGCCGCGATCCTGGAATCGCGTGGCTTGACGGTTACGCTCATCAAACTCGACCCCTACCTGAACGTTGATCCTGGCACCATGTCGCCTTTGCAGCACGGCGAGGTGTTTGTCACGGACGATGGCGCGGAAACCGATCTTGACCTGGGGCACTACGAGCGCTTCATCGAGTCGCGCATGCGCAAGGCCAACAACTTCACCACCGGCCAGATTTACCAAAGCGTGCTGGATAAAGAACGCCGGGGCGACTACCTGGGCAAAACGGTGCAGGTCATTCCGCATGTCACCAACGAAATCCAGGAATTCGTCAAGCGCGGCGCGCGCGTGGGCGAGCCCGACGCGGTGGATGTGGCCATCGTCGAGATCGGTGGCACGGTGGGGGATATTGAATCGCTGCCATTCCTGGAAGCCGCACGCCAGATGAGCCTCAAGCTTGGCCGCAACGACAGTGCTTTTGTGCACCTGAGTTATGTGCCCTGGATCGCCGCTGCGGGCGAGCTCAAGACCAAGCCGACACAGCACACGGCCAAGCAGTTGCGTGAAATCGGTATCCAGGCCGATGCGCTGTTGTGCCGCGCCGACCGCCCCATCCCCAAGGATGAACGCGCCAAGATATCGCTGTTTTCCAACGTTCCCGAGTGGGGCGTCATCAGCATGTGGGATGTGGACACCATCTACAAGGTGCCGCGCATGCTGCACGAGCAGGGGCTTGACGGACTCATTTGCGACAAGTTGCGCCTCAATACACCCCCGGCCAAGCTCAAGCGCTGGGACGATCTGGTGTACGAAATCGAACATCCGCAGGGCGAAGTCCGCATTGCCATGGTGGGCAAGTACGTCGATCTGTCCGACAGTTACAAATCGCTCAACGAAGCGCTGCGCCACGCGGGCCTGAAGAACCATGTCAAGGTCACGGTGGATTACATCGATTCCGAGACCATTGTCAAAGAAAACGTCGCATCCCTGGCCGTATTTGACGCCGTGCTAGTGCCCGGCGGCTTTGGCAAGCGCGGCATCGAGGGGAAAATCTCCGCCGCCCGTTTTGCGCGCGAAAACAAGGTACCCTATCTGGGCATCTGCCTGGGCATGCAGGTGGCAACCATTGAATTTGCCCGCCACGTGGCAGGCCTTGCCAACGCCAACAGCACCGAATTTGATCCCGCCACCCCGCACCCGGTCATTGCCTTGATTACCGAGTGGCGCGATGCCGATGGCAGCATCAAGACGCGCGATGAAAATTCCGACTTGGGCGGCACCATGCGGCTGGGCGCGCAAAGCTCGAACGTGGCCAAGGGCACCCTCGCGCACCAGATTTATGGCGACGTGGTGACCGAGCGGCACCGCCACCGCTACGAGGCCAACGTGCATTATCTGGAGCATTTACGGCGGGCGGGGTTGGTGATTTCGGCCCTCACGCAGCGCGAACAGCTCACGGAAATGATCGAACTGCCGCAAGGCGTGCATCCCTGGTTTGTGGGCGTGCAGTTTCACCCCGAGTTCAAATCCACGCCGTGGGATGGGCATCCGCTGTTCAATGCCTTCATCAAGGCGGCGCTGGAGCACCAACGCGCGGGCCAGGCCCCACAGGTTGCGGCATGAAGTTGTGCGGTTTTGATGTCGGTCTGGCGCAGCGTTTTTTCCTGATTGCAGGCCCCTGCGTGATCGAGTCCGAGCAGTTGCAGATGGACACTGCGGGCACGCTCAAGGAAATCACGTCCAGCCTGGGCATTCCCTTCATCTTCAAGAGCAGTTTCGACAAGGCCAACCGCTCCAGTGGCAGCACGTTTCGTGGCCCTGGCATGGAGCAGGGGCTGGAGATTCTGGCCAAGGTCAAGCGCGTCCTGGGTGTGCCGGTTCTCACGGATGTGCACGAAGAGAGCCAGATCGCCCCGGTGGCGACGGTGGTCGATGTATTGCAAACCCCGGCGTTTTTGTGTCGTCAAACGGACTTTATCCGCGCCGTGGCGCAGTCGGGCAAGCCGGTGAACATCAAGAAGGGGCAGTTCCTGGCGCCGCACGATATGAAAAACGTGATTGACAAGGCGCGCGCCGCTGCACGTGAAAAGGGTTTATCGGAAGATAGCTTCATGGTGTGCGAGCGTGGCGCCAGTTTTGGCTACAACAATCTGGTCAGTGACATGCGCGCGCTGGCAATCCTGCGCGAAACGCAAGCTCCGGTGGTGTTTGATGCCACGCATTCGGTCCAACTGCCCGGCGGACAAGGCACCAGCAGCGGCGGGCAGCGCGAGATGGTGCCGGTGCTTGCGCGTGCCGCAGTGGCGGTGGGCGTGGCCGGTTTGTTCATGGAAACCCACCCCAATCCCTCCCAGGCTTTGAGCGATGGTCCCAACGCGGTGCCACTCAAGCACATGCAAGCCCTGCTGGAGACCTTGCTGGCCCTGGATGCCGTGACTAAGAAAACGCCCTTTCTGGAGCAAAATTTTCAATGATTTTTCCCGTGTCTGTTGTTCGTGTTTTAATTTAAAGGAGATGAAATGAGTGCAATTGTTGACATCGTTGGCCGTGAAGTTCTGGATTCGCGCGGCAACCCCACCGTCGAATGCGACGTATTGCTGGAATCCGGCACCATGGGCCGGGCTGCGGTGCCGTCCGGTGCTTCCACGGGTTCGCGTGAGGCCATCGAGTTGCGGGACGGCGACAAGAAGCGTTACCTGGGCAAAGGCGTACTGAAAGCCGTTGAGCACATCAACACCGAGATATCCGAAGCCGTTCTGGGCCTGGACGCCTCCGAACAGGCCTTTCTGGACAAGACGCTGATTGACCTGGACGGCACGGACAACAAGAGCCGCCTGGGCGCCAACGCCACGCTGGCGGTGTCCATGGCGGTCGCGCGTGCCGCTGCCGAAGAGTCTGGCCTGCCGCTGTACCGCTACTTTGGCGGCATGGGCAGCCTGCAACTGCCTGTGCCGATGATGAACGTGGTCAACGGTGGCGCACACGCCAACAACAACCTGGACCTGCAAGAGTTGATGATCATTCCGCTGGGAGCACCGAGCTTTCGTGAAGCCCTGCGCTGGGGTGCCGAGACTTTCCATGCGCTCAAGAGCATTTTGCACGGCAAGGGCATGAGCACCGCTGTGGGTGACGAAGGCGGTTTTGCACCCAGCGTGCCCAACCACGAAGCGGCCATTCAGTTGATTCTGGAAGCCATCACCAAGGCCGGTTATACCCCCGGCACGCAAATCGCGCTGGGCCTGGACTGCGCATCCAGCGAGTTTTACAAGGACGGCCTGTACGTGCTCGAAGGCGAAGGCGGCATCAAGCTCACCTCCCAGGCCTGGACCGACATGCTGGCGACCTGGGTGGACAAGTATCCGATCATCAGCATCGAAGACGGCATGGCCGAAGGCGACTGGGACGGCTGGAAGCTGCTCACGGACCGCCTGGGCAAGAAGGTGCAGATTGTGGGCGACGACTTGTTCGTGACCAATACCAAAATCCTGAAAGAAGGCATCGAAAAAGGCATTGCCAACTCCATCCTGATCAAGATCAACCAGATCGGCACCTTGACCGAGACCTTTGCCGCCATCGAAATGGCCAAGCGTGCGGGTTACACCGCCGTCGTCAGCCACCGCTCGGGCGAGACGGAGGATTCGACCATTGCCGACATTGCCGTGGCAACCAACGCCGGCCAGATCAAGACCGGCTCCTTGAGCCGCTCGGACCGTATGGCCAAATACAACCAGTTGCTGCGCATCGAAGAAGACCTGGGCGAAGTCGCCGTCTACCCTGGACGTTCTGCGTTTTATAACTTGCGCTGATTGCACCAATTCGTTGCTTGAGGGTACTTGCGGGTGTGGGCAAAAGATTCGTTTCCGTCGTTTTGATTGCCCTCCTGCTGATTTTGCATGCCCAACTGTGGCTTGGCAGAGGGAGTGTGACCAGTGTGGCGCGTCTGGTGAGCCAGATTGACGCGCAAAAGCGCAGCAATGCGCGTGCTGCACTGGCCAACGCGCGTCTGGCCGCAGAGATCAGCGATCTACGCGAGGGCATGGAGATCGTCGAAGAGCGTGCCCGTGCCGAACTCGGCATGGTCAAGCCCAACGAGATTTATGTCCAGATTGCCAAATAAAAGGGCAAACCGCACGTATTCTTGAATTTCAAGGCGCTGATTTGTAAAATCAGGTGCATACAGCACGGGAGTTTGTCATGAACGTCAATTCTGTCTACAGTTCTGCGGTTCAATCCACTGCACCAGTCAAACGCAAAGAGCCCGATTCACAAGCGCTACGCCAGGAACCTCCGCCAAAGCCCGAGCCGGAACAGAAGCCGGTAGCGGCTGCGCCGCGGCCCGTTATCAACACCCAAGGGCAGGTCATCGGTAGCCAGTTGAACGTTACTGCCTGAGTGACAGGCGCCTGACCGGGCATATTGCCATGGTTGCGATCACTTCTATCAATAGTGCTACGCCTTCGATCCAGGCGGCCTTGGGGCGGGCGCGGCTGGCGCAAGCGCGGCGTGAAGCGGAACAGGCCGAGGCAGAAGCCAAGGACTTGCGTGCCCAGGCAGACCAGGCCGAGCAGGAGGCTGCCGAGAGCAAGGACAGGGTGCGCGGCCTTGCCAGCGCCCAGTCGCGCGAGGGCGCCACCTATGCCCCACCCGCATCCAGCACGCGCAGAACCGTTGGAGAAGTTGTGCGTGTGCAAGGCGACGCCACTGAACAAGCAAATCGCCCCGACGACAGTGCAAAGCGCACACCCAGTGCCAATCCAACCCCCAATCCCCTTGGCATCTACACCAGTGCGGCAAGCACGGCTGGCACGCCAGGCAAGGCCACGGGCCGCATCGTCAATGTCAGCGCCTGAAAGAGCCTGAATCCTTACAATCCCCACAAAATTGGCAGAAAGGCAGCCGCGCGCGGTGTCGTTTTGTCGTTGTTGGTAAACGGGTGATAAACGATAAGGATATTCATGGCAATTTATGAGCTTGACAATGTTGCGCCCAGCCTCGCAGATTCGGTCTGGGTTGCCGACAGCGCGCAAATAATCGGCAAGGTCGAATTGGCGCAAGATGTCAGCGTCTGGTTTGGCGTCATCATTCGCGGCGACACCGAGGTGATCCGCATCGGACGCGGCACCAATATCCAGGACGCCTGTGTGCTGCACGCCGATATGGGCAAACCGCTGACCCTGGGGGAGGATGTGACGGTCGGCCACCAGGCCATGCTGCATGGCTGCAGCATCGGCGATGGCTCGTTGATCGGCATCGGCGCGGTCGTGCTCAATGGTGCCAAAATCGGCAAGGGCTGTATCGTCGGCGCCGGAGCCCTGGTCACAGAGGGGAAAGAATTTCCCGACGGTTCCATGATCATTGGCAGCCCTGCCAAGGCCATGCGGGAGTTGACACCCGAGCAACAGGCAGGCATCCGCATGAGCGCCGTGCACTATGTGGAGAATGCACGCCGCTTTCGTGCCGGGCTAAAGAAAGTCTGACGTGTCTGAGCTGCATAAATTTATCTTCGATGCCCTGCCCGTGCGCGGCATGCTGGTGCGCCTGACCGACACCTGGACCGAAATTCTGCACCGCCGCGCCTCCAACACCCGTACCGGGGCGTACGCGGTTCCGGTGCGTGACGTATTGGGGCAACTGGTGGCAGCCGCAACGCTGATGCAGTCCAACATCAAGTTTGATGGTTCGCTGATTCTCCAGATTCTGGGCGACGGCCCGCTCAAGCTGGCGGTGGTGGAGGTGCAGCCCGATCTGGCAGTGCGCGCAACCGCCACGGTGGTAGGGCAAGTGGATGAAGCTGCCACCCTGGGCCAAATGGTCAACCACTCCAGGCAGGGGCGTTGCGCCATCACCCTGGACCCGGTCGCCAAACTACCGGGGCAGCAGCCCTATCAGGGCGTGGTACCGTTGGTGGACAAACAGGGCCAGCCCATCGAGACCGTCAGCGCCATGCTGGAGCAGTACATGCGGCAAAGCGAGCAGCTGGATACCACGCTGGTGCTGGCAGCCAATGGGCAGATCGCTGGGGGACTCTTGATTCAGCGCCTGCCTGCACAAGGACAAGGCAGTGTGGATGAGCACTACCAGCGCATTTCCATCCTGGCCAAGAGCCTGCAACGGGAAGAATTATTAACCCTGGATGCCCAGACCATTTTGCACCGGCTGTTCTGGCAAGAGCAGCTTCGCCTGTTCGAGCCCTTGCAGGGTAAGAGCGCACCGCGTTTTGCCTGTAGTTGCAGCCGTGAACGGGTAGGCAGGATGATCGTCGGTCTGGGACAAGCGGAGGCCCAGAGCATTCTTGCCGAGCGCGCGGATATTGAAGTGGCGTGTGATTTTTGCGGCTTGCAGTACCGCTTTGATGCCGTCGATGTGGCACAGCTCTTTGTCGCGCCCGTACAGCAAACACCGCAAACGCCCGGCAGCCCCGTGGCACATTGAAGGCTCAGGACGCGAGCGCTTCGTTGCGTGCAGGCGGGGCGTGGTCGCGCCAGAGCGTGCGCACAGGGCTTCTCACTTAAGGCGGGACAGGCAAGGCATTGTCATTTCCGTGCAGGCTGGATGTGATTCCTGTGGGAGCGGCGGAAGGTGCGAATGTCGTGGCTCCCGCCACTCCCACAAAGTGCCAAGCGTGCTGTCCCGCTCGATGCGTTTGGGTGAGCGCATTCGTCTGCGGCGCTGTCTCTACAAAAAACATAGCTATTCCCGCTTGGTACATAAGGAATACAGACAGATTTGCCTTGAATTTTGTCCTTCAAAACGGGTCAAGGCGATGCGGATACCGCCATGAGGCATCAAAACGGGCCGCTGTCGGGTGTTTTTTATGGCAAATCGGGCTGTAAGTCTTATGGGATAAGCGGCATCAGCTATTTTATAAGGAGCACTTTTGCTTTGACTGGGAGTATCCCGGAGCCTGTCACACATCCATCCGGAAATCGACGCTGGTATGGTTTTTAGCGCTGTCAAATTTCGTGGCTCCCGCCACTCCCACAAAGTGACAAGCGTGCTGTCCCGCTTTAAATGGAAAGCCGAAATTCGGGTTCGGGGTCGGCTGAACCACCAGACGCACATCCAGGCTGCGGCCCGCTTGTTCGCAAGTTTTGGTATTACTGCTGTTGTTTCCGGGACTCTTCTATTCAAGCCAGGAAATTGATTGACAATAAATTTTCTGGGATTGGGGGTCTTATGGCGAATACATGGGCGTAGAGCTTATCGGACGGCAAGAGCCGCTACAGAAATTAATGGATGCCCTGCAATTCCACGCATCCCGCTGCCAAAAGTTGAATCCGCTGACGGCCCTTGTGGCAGGCAGTTCAGGGCTGTCGACCTATATCGAGTTCTATGGTTTGAAAGACTATTTCAACGATTTGGTGGCCGTGGACGTGCCGCCGATTCGGTCGGACGAGGCGCGATTTCTGGCCGAAGAGCTCTTCTACAGCATGGGCAAACGTCCGACGCAAAGCATAGTGAACCGGCTGGTTGAACTCACGGGCCAGGACGATACCATTCCCTATTTCGTCCATGCCTTGGTCCATGTCACGGCGGAAGAAGTCGGGCCGCAGCGCGACATCACGGTAGCGGACGTGGAAAGCGCCTACCTCGACCGGCTTCTCGGCCCTGCCGGCAACATCTTCTTTCGTGATTTCATCCTGCGCGAGCGCGCTTATCCACCTGAATACCGCGCGGCGGCATCCAAGGTGTTACACCGTCTCACGCGAAGCTTCCCGGCGGCCATCACGTATGAAGAACTCCAGTCCACCTGCTTGCCTGATGGTGATTTGCGCAAGCTGCTGACCTGCTTGCAAGAAGACTACGATCTGGTGGATGACTCAGGTGCCTGGCGCATGCGATCCCGGGTTCTTGCCGACCGCTGGCGCGTCGGTGAGCCTTGGCTGACATTGGGAGCCGCAGCATGAGTCGCCACCTGCCCTACAACCCCGGTCGGGATAGCGTCGACTACTTGCAAGCGATCACCTGCGGTGCCCGTGGACAGCATATCCTTGAGCAACTCCTGATCTCGCTGCGTGGCGAAATTGGCCGCGCCAATCATCAACATCACCTGCTAATCGGTCCGCGCGGTGCTGGCAAGACCCATTTGCTGCGTTTGCTGACCGCCGGTCGCATCCCCGCCGATACCCAGCTCGCTACGGCTTACTTGCCGGTGGTTATGCCCGAGGAGACGGCGCTGCGTTCGCCAGCCGATCTATTCCTTAAATTTGTTGAACGTCTCGCCGAATTGCTGAAGGTGTCGCCCGCCGCTATCGCCCACGACAAAGCGGCCAACGCCCGCGCCATTTGCCTGGCGGCTCTGACCAGCGCCAAGGGAATGCGCAATCCGCTCGACCGTCTGGAGAGCGCTGCCAATGCATTAACTTCGGCTGCACAAACACTGGAACGTATCTTGCTGGTTGTGGCCGAGAATATGGACCAGATACTTTACTTGGGTGCCCAAACCACGCGCAAAGGCCCACAGGAGGAGTTATGGGCCTTGCGCAGACACTTGCAGGCGAGCCCGCATCTGTTGCTGATTGCCGCCGCGCCGACACTCTTTGGGGCGGTGGGCTCGCCCGGTCAGGCATTCTTCGATTTTTTTCGTGAGCATCAACTCAGCGTACTGGCCGATGCCGAAGTACTCGAAGTGATTCGACGGCGTCTGGACGATGAGGCCGCCCATCCGGGCGAGGACGCGCTGCGCCAGGAGCGGGTCAGGCTGTTGAAACAAAGTTTTCCACGAAAGAGTCAAGATTTGAGTGGCATTCTGGCCATTACCGGTGGCCTGCCGCGATTCGTGCATCTGATCTACGAGGTATTGGTACAGACTGATTTGCAGCAACTGGTGGATGTTCTTGATGACTTTCTTGACGAAATGACGCCCTATTTCCAGACCCGGATTGACCCGCGTCTGGTTCCCCAGCCCGAAATCGACTTGCTGCATACACTGGCTCTGGCGCGCAGCCCAAAGCAGCCAACAGAACTGGCTGCGCTGCTTTATGGAGTCGGCACGAACGAGGTGTCCGAGCTGCTCGGGCGGTTACAGGAAAGAGGACTGGTTCAACGTGTCGGCAGGCCCGGTGGCAAAGCCGTCACCTGGGATCTGACGGAGCCCCTGTTTCGCGTCTGGACCCAGTTTCGTGACAATCCAGATGCCTTGCAGCACTACCAGTTGCTGGCCGAAATTGTCGCGGTGATTTATACCTTGAACGAAATTGAAGCAGACATGCACCAACTGGCGCAAGAGCACGTCGCCTTACCCGCAGGATGCAGGCAAGCGCAAGGGGTTCGCCAGCGCCTGAACATGCTCGAAAGTGCCAAAGAGGCGCACCAACGATTCGAGTCTGTCGCTCAAAACAAGTCGTTCGACCCGGCTATCGAATTGTCAGCTACCAGGACTCGCTCAGACAGAGCAAGCACCGGCACGGCTGATCGATCCCTGGAAGAATTGCGCAGCCTTAGCCTCGCCCACCCAGAAGCGGCCAGCCTGCGCGAAGCGTTGGCAAATGGGCTGGTCAACGAGCGCAACGGTGCCGCGAAGGCAGGTGATCACGAACGATCCCAGGCACTGTTGGAAGAATTGCGCGGCCTTAGCCTCACCCACCCAGACGAGGCCAGCCTGCGCGAAGAGTTGGCAACGGGATTGTTCAACGCGTTCTACGATGCTGGGGAGGCAGGTGATAACGGGCGAACCCAGGCGTTGTTGGAAGAATTGCGCAGCCTTAGCCTCGCCCACACTGATGAGGCCAGCCTGCGCGAATTGTTATCCAAGGGCTTGCTAGGTGCGCTTTTCGGTGCCGGTGAAGTCGGCGACACCGGGCGGGCGCAGACTTTGTTGCTGAATCTGATGGACTGCGCTTCGCGATTTTCGAGTCCGCAAGCTGCCAGAGAAATTGTTTTGCCAGCCGCCATGATCTTTGGTCGTCTGTTGTTGGCAGAAATGCAGGTCGGCCCAATAGATGCACCACGCGAGTCATTTCGTGCGGTACAGGCGCGTACGCCGCTCGATTTGGCGGACCTTTTGCATCCGATTGCCCTGGCAATGGATGTGATTACGGCAGGTGAGGAACAGGCGCTGGCCCGCGAGCCAGAAGAAGTGCGCCGCGTGGTGCGAACCTTGCTGTCCAGCGTGCAAGAGAAAATGGCGCGCGACGCTGGCCGATCAACGCCGGGAATCCCATGAGGGTTTGACCACCCTTGCAGATTTACAGCAGCTCTGGCAGCTCGCCAAAGGTCCAGGCGGTATGGCGTTGGTCAGCCGCTTTTGCTACTGATTTAGTATCTGCTTGCGCAAGTTCTACGATGTTGATGCTACAAAGCCCCGGCAGCCCCGTGGCGCACTAAGGCTAAGAAGGGCTCAGGGCTCAGGGCTCAGGACGCAGGAGCCTCGTTGCGTGCGGGTGGGGCACGATCCCGCCAGAGCGTGCGCACGGTCAGCCCCTCGCGCTGCACAACAGAATGCTCTTCCACCACCGCCTTTTCCATACGCAGCCGCCCATGTACTTCGAAAAAACGGGAGCTCACGCTGTGCATCTGGTCGTTGAGCACCAGCGTATCGCCAAACATGCGGTTGACCTCGGGGAGCGCGCGAAAGTGTTGCATCTGCCGGGTGCTCACCAGTTGCTGCGCCTGGGCCATGTCCAGCGTCGGGATGCACGCATACAGCACAACGGCGTCAGCCGTGTTGAGGTTCACCGGCGTGGGCACGGGCAGCAGGGTGATGAACGGTTGCAATGCCAGCAAACTGCCACGGGAAAGACCCAGCCAGCTTAACTGGGGGACGCGCTGCGGCATCAAGCCCGCGTTTGCCACAGGCCGTCCATCGCGGTTTTCCAGGGCCGAAAACAGGTTGTTGGTCAAGGTGCCCAGCTCGCCCGGTGGCAGCCCCAGGTGTTCAAACAGCTTGGCAAAGGCCTGCTGTGCGGGCTTGGAAATGTTGGTTCCGTCCACCAGATTGCGCACGTTCAGGCGGCTTTGCAAATCGCTGATGCGCCCGGATAAGAAAATATCCGCACCACTGTCCTCGCTCTTGTTGCGGTCGGTGGCCAAAAAGGTGGAGAGGCGCGCTTCTTCCAGCGGAATCGCCCACGGTTCTCCCAGATGGTCCGCGCCGCCCGAGCGGGCATCTTCGCGCAAGATCAGCCGCCCCCAGTCGAGTGCGCCGGTCAGTATCCAGCGCGACTGCACGCGCGTACGCTCTGCGGCTTCTATTTCCACATTGCGCCATTGCTGCAACAGTGCTGCTGACGCTATGCTGGCAACCAGGGTGACCGTCAGCATGGCCGTCAGCAGAGCGGCGCCTCTGTGGTGCCTTGAACACACCCTCATGACTTGCCGCCCCCGTGGGTGGGCAAAATCCAGTCGCGGGTGATGGTGCCACCCAGAGCACCATCAGCTGGCAGCGTCAGGATCAGGCGAATGCCTTCCGGCAGTTTCTGGCTGGTTGCGGCAGCCGGTTTGGACTCCGGTTTGCCAGCACTGGTCTCAGGCGTTTTAGAAGGCTCAGGGGACGCAGGTACAAACGTATCGCTGGACAGCGGATTCGTCCAGGCATCATCCCGAAAATAAAACACTTTCCACTCATCCAGTTCCGTGATGGCGACCTCGTAGCGCCGTTCCTCGTCGCCCGGGTTTTGCGCCCATTGCGCGGCGCGCAACCACGCCGCTTGCAAGGCATCCTGACTCAGCAATGGCGGCGATTGCCAGCGCAGCCACTGCCCCGAGCCGCCCTGGCCACGGCGCGACCAAGCAACCACCAGAATGCCATCGCTGGCATTGGCGGTGCTGCGCCGGGTCAAGCGTAGCGCGCGCCCGTCCCAGTCGAGTGCCGGAGACTGGGGCAGCGGCATGAGTGCATCAAGGTCGGCAGCCCACTGCGCCAGGCCCGCTTGCAAGGTCAGCAGCGCATCGGCACGTTTGCGCACGTGCATATGCGTTCCCAGCATGCCGTCAATTCCGCGCCAGCTCAAACCCGCCATCAGCGCCAGAATACCCAGTGCCACCAGCAGCTCGACCAGGGTAAAGCCCCTGAAACGACGTATCCGCAGTCCTGGCATCTCAGTAGCGCCCGATCACGGTGGATAGCGCCAGCAGGTTTTGGCGCGCATCGGCCACCTGCGCTTCGATGCGCAAGAAATTCGGGTTCGGGGTCGGCTGAACCACCAGGCGCACATCCAGACTACGGCCCGCTTGTTCGCAGGTTTTGGTATTACTGCCCACTGCGGGCATCTGCCGCGCCAGGCGCAGGCTGATCAGCGCATTTTCCGCGCACAGCTGCGCCAGCATCAGATCAGATTGGCGCTGCGCATTCAGCGTCAGCGTCCCCGTGGCGCGCACCCCGGCTGCCAGCGTCACAGCCACAATCCCGAGCGCTACCAGCACTTCGACCAGGGTAAAACCCCTGCTCCCCTGCCCTGCCCGCACGATGTTCATGGTTTTCATGGCGTTACAGCAAACGGCTGCACGCCATCAGTCGCAATGCGCAGACTGCGCGCGGGCTGTGCGCTGGAAACCAGACGGATGCTTTGCGGGACGATGATCGGCTCCGGCCCCAGCAGCACAGGCTGCGCGTCGGCGGCCTGCACGCTGCTGTCCAGCCACTGATAGGGTGTTGCCGGCCCCGGCAGCCCGTCAAAGATAAAACCACCTGGTGTTGTGCGCCAGCGCACCGGGTACGCACTCAGGCGCGATTGCGCCCGGGCCGACTCCAGCAACGCCGCCAGACGCTGCGCCTCGCGCTCCAGCTGGACATCGGCAGTGTCACGCAGCGCCAGACCAACACCTGCCGTGGCCATCGCCATGATGGCAATCACCACCAACAATTCCAGCAAGGTAAAACCACTGAAATTATTTCCAGCATTATTCCCAGCTGCCAATATCCGCATTTTTCCCTTCGCCTCCGGGTTGCCCATCAGCGCCAAAGGACAACACATCCACTTCGGCATGCAGGCCTGGGTTGATGTACTGATAGGGACGGCCCCAGGGATCGTTGGGCAACTTGTCCAGATAACGCTTCCAGTTCGTCGGCACAGGCGCATCGCTTGGCTTGTTGAGCAGTGCCTGCAAACCCTGGTTGGCTGTGGGATAGCGCTGGTTGTCAAGCCTGTAGAGTTTGAGTGCCTGCATCAGGTTGTTGACATCGGTTCTGGCTGCCGTGGCGCGGGCATCATCCGCCCGTTCCAGAACGTTGGGAACAATCAAGGCAGCAAGCACACCAATGATGACCAGCACCACCATCAGTTCTATCAGGGTAAAACCCGTGTGCTGAGAACGGGAGCGGGAGCGTGAAAGGGAAATTTGTGTATTCATCATCGCCTCAATCATAATCGCGTCATGCAAACAAACACCATCAGTCTTTGGGCAAGTCGTCTGATAACCTTTATCCTGGCGGCACTGGCCGCTGCCAGCGCGGTTTACTGGAGCCTCAAAGGCACCAGCGCCGACAGCACGGCAAGTACCGTGGCCACTGCCAGCACACCCGCACTCGACCCGCAGGCCGTGGCCCGCGCCCTGGGTGGCGGGCAAATCAAGGCGGTCGCCAGTCCTTCTCCCGCTCCGGCACGCAACATCTATGTGCTGGCCGGCGTGATAGCCGGTCACCAGCAAGGCGGTGCCGCGCTGATTTCGATTGCCGGAAAGCCCGCCAAACCGTTTCGTGTGGGTGCGCTGGTAGACGCAGGCCTGATCCTGCAATCGGTTGCAGGCCGTCGGGCCGTGCTGGCAGCCGATGGCAACGCACCCGCGCAAATCACGTTGGAACTGCCGCCACTGGCCAACGCCAGATAACGCGCCGCCTCCTTCGATTGCTCCTATTATGAGAGCTGTTCCCGCACATTCCATAACCCATCTATTAACACATGTGTGAAAACCCGGGGCGATTCAAGTTAAACGGCCAGCGTGTCGGCGATGCGTTGTGCACAGTCTTGCGCCTGGGCAGCATCGCGGGCTTCCACCATCACCCGCACGAGCGGCTCGGTTCCGCTGGCGCGAATCAGGACACGCCCGCTATCACCCAGCTCGGCCTCAACAGCCTGCGTTGCCTGCTGAAGTCTGGGATTCGCCCTCCAGTCCTGGGCGCCATGCAGCCGCACATTGATGAGTGTCTGAGGAAACAAGGTGACTCCCTCAAGAAGCTGTGCCATGCTGTGCTTGCTGCGCTGCAGTACCTGCAACACCTGCAAAGTCGTGATGAGTCCGTCGCCCGTCGTGTGCTTGTCCAGCGCCAGCAGATGCCCTGAGCCCTCGCCGCCTAGAATCCAGGCGCGTTTTTCCAGCTCTTCCAGCACATAGCGATCCCCCACCATGGCCCGCACGAACTCCACGCCACGCGCTTTCAGGGCCAGTTCGACTGCCAGGTTGGTCATCAAGGTCCCCACCGCGCCAGGCACCGACTCACCGCGCGCCAGACGGTCCAGAACCATCAGGTAGAGCAATTCGTCACCGTTGTACAGGCGGCCTGCGGCATCCACCAGTTGCACACGGTCGGCGTCGCCATCCAGCGCCACGCCAAAGTCCGCACGATTGGCCTTGACCGCCGCCACCAGCGCCTGGGGGTGCGTGGCGCCCACTTCGTGGTTGATGTTCAGACCGTCCGGCGCACAGCCAATGGCACAGACTTCGGCGCCCAGTTCATGAAACACCTTGGGTGCAATGTGGTACGCAGCGCCGTGGGCGGCATCCACCACGATTTTCATGCCCTTGAGCGTCAGGTCATTGGCAAAGGTGCTCTTGCAAAATTCGATATAGCGGCCTGCGGCATCGTCCAGGCGACGCGCTTTGCCCAGAGTGGCAGAATCGGCCCAGACCGGCTGCTCCTCCAGGGCTGTTTCAACATCCTGCTCCCAGCTGTCGGGGAGCTTGGCGCCGTAGGCACTGAAAAACTTGATGCCATTGTCGGGGAAAGCATTGTGGCTGGCGCTGATGACCACGCCCAGCGAGGCCCGCAGCGCCCGCGTCAGATACGCTACACCCGGCGTTGGCAACGGCCCCAATAGCACCACGTCCACACCCGCTGAATTGAAACCGCTCTCCAGCGCGCTCTCGAGCATGTAGCCGGAAATGCGCGTGTCCTTGCCAATCAACACCGTGGGCCTGGCTTCCGAGCGTTTAAGCACACGCCCCACGGCGTGCGCCAGACGTAGCACGAAATCGGGCGTGATGGGTTCCTGGCCAACGGTACCACGGATGCCGTCGGTACCAAAATATTTTCTCGTCATTTTTTCCTCTCCTGGTTTTGTGCGGCGCGCATGGCCATAAGAACTTTAAGGGCCAGCACCGTCTCCCGCACGTCGTGCACCCGCACAATGCTGGCGCCATGCAATACTGCCAACAGCGCTGCGGCCACACTGGGCGCCATGCGCTCCTGCACGTCGAGGGTAGCGACTGCGGCCAGCGATGTTTGCGTCACTGCAGCCAGCGACGACTTGCGCGACCACCCGACCAGCAGCGGATACCCCAGGTGTAGCAATTCGGCCTGGCGTGCCAGCAAGGTGAAATTTTGTTGTACCGTCTTGCCAAAACCGATACCGGGGTCGAGGCAGATGCGTGCCGAATCGACCGCCAAGGCCCGTAAGGACTGTGCGGCACGCTCTAAAAATTGCAGTATCTGCGGCAGCACATCGCCTTGCATGGGCGTGGTTTGCATGGTTTGCGGCTCTTTGTGCATGTGCATCAGGCAGATACCGCAGCTGGGGTGCGCAGCCAGCACGTCCAGGCCCGTGGGCGTGCCGGCCTGCCCCTGCCAGCGCAATGCCCAGACATCGTTGATGATGTCGGCACCCGCGTCAAGCACGGCTTGCATCACCTGCGGTTTGTACGTATCCACCGACACGGGCACACCCAGCTTCACCGCATGCCGCACCACAGGCAAAATCCGCGCCAACTCCTGCTCCTGCGGCAGCGCCTGCGCACCGGGGCGGGTGGACTCACCGCCAATGTCCAGGATGTTGGCACCATCCCTGAGCAGCTTTTCGCAATGCGCCCGTGCCGCATCCGTTGAGGCATGCAAGCCGCCATCCGAAAATGAATCGGGCGTAACGTTGACAATGCCCATCACCTTCGGTGTGGCCAGATCAATTGAAAAACGGCTGGTCTGCCAATGCATGGATGAAAACGGGGCACCAGATCCCGTGGAACAAGCGCTTAGGCCACAGTCGGCGCATGCGGAGATGCCGCCACGGCGGGCGCGCCGCCACTGCCACCGTTGCCGGAATTTGGCGTACGCGGTGCCCAATCCTTGGGGGGACGCGGCTCCCTGTCGCTCATGATGTCGTCAAGCTGGTCACTGTCTATGGTTTCCCACTCCAGCAAGGCCTTGGCCATCGCATGAATCTTGCTCTTGTTTTCCTCGATCAGCTTGCGTGCCAGTGAATACTGCTGGTCAATGATGCGCCGCACTTCGGCATCCACCTTTTGCATGGTGGACTCGCTCATGTTGGTGGTTTTGGTCACGGAACGCCCCAGGAACACTTCACCTTCGTTTTCGGCATAGACCATCGGACCCAAGGCATCGGTCATGCCGTAGCGTGTCACCATGTCGCGGGCGATATGCGTGGCGCGCTCAAAGTCGTTGGAAGCACCCGTGGTCATCTGGTGCATGAACACTTCCTCGGCGATGCGGCCACCAAATAGCATGCTGATCTGGTTGAGCATGTATTCGCTGTCGTAGCTGTAGCGGTCCTGCGCCGGCAGGCTCATTGTCACCCCCAAAGCCCGGCCACGGGGAATGATGGTGACTTTGTGCACCGGGTCGCACTTGGGCAAAATCTTGCCGATCAGGGCATGGCCGGACTCGTGGTAGGCCGTGTTGCGGCGCTCCTCTTCGGGCATGACCATGCTCTTGCGCTCCGGCCCCATGAGAATCTTGTCCTTGGCCTTTTCAAAATCCTCCATCTCGACCACCCGGGCATTGCGCCGCGCCGCCATCAAGGCCGCCTCGTTGCACAGATTGGCCAGATCGGCGCCCGACATACCCGGAGTTCCCCGCGCAATCACGCCAGCGCTGACATCCTGCCCGAGGGGAACCTTGCGCATATGCACGTTCAGAATCTGTTCGCGGCCCCGGATATCGGGCAGCGTGACGTAGACTTGGCGGTCAAAGCGGCCCGGGCGCAACAAGGCCGAGTCCAGAATGTCGGGGCGGTTGGTGGCCGCCACCACGATGACGCCCACATTGGTCTCAAAACCATCCATTTCGACCAGCATCTGGTTCAGGGTCTGTTCGCGCTCATCGTTACCACCCCCTAAGCCCGCACCGCGCTGGCGGCCCACGGCGTCGATTTCGTCGATGAAGATGATGCAAGGGGCATTTTTCTTGGCGTTTTCGAACATGTCGCGCACCCTTGATGCACCCACGCCGACGAACATTTCCACAAAGTCCGAGCCCGAAATGCTGAAAAACGGCACCTTGGCCTCACCGGCAATCGACTTGGCCAGCAAGGTCTTGCCCGTCCCCGGCGGCCCGACCAGCAACAGGCCACGCGGAATGCGGCCACCGAGTTTCTGGAACTTGCTGGGGTCTTTCAGGAAGTCCACCACTTCCTTGACTTCTTCCTTGGCTTCGTCGCAACCCGCCACATCGGCAAAGGTCACGGGATTGGTGTTTTCATCCAGCAAACGCGCCTTGCTCTTGCCAAAACTGAAGGCGCCGCCCTTGCCGCCGCCTTGCATCTGACGCATGAAGTAAATCCAGACGCCCACCAGCAACAGCATCGGCCCCCAACTGACCAGCAAGGTCATGAGCAAGGAGCCTTCTTCGCGGGGTTTGACATCAAACTTGACGCCGTTGTTGATCAGATCGCCCACCAGGCCCCGATCCAGATACGTGGCCATGGTCTTGATCTTGCGTTCATCGGTGGTAACGGCCAGAATTTCGGTCCCGCCTTGGCCCTCCTGGATGACGGCGCTCTTGATGCGCTTGGCGCGCACCTCTTCCAGAAAGTCGGAATAGCCCATCATATTGGCGCTGATGGTGCTGCGCGTATCGAATTGCTTGAACACGGTGAACAGCACCAAGCCAATCACCAGCCATACCGCAACTTTTGAAAACCACTGATTATTCAAGCAAGACTCCAGAGAATTTCACACACCAACACACGGGTACCTATTTGCGGGCGCATTTTAGGCTTTTCAAGGCATTTCGTCTGAAATATTCACCGCAACCCTACTCCCAGCAAAAACGTTTCCGCCGAACGGTCGCGTGATGCCTTGGGTTTGCAGGGCTTGACATGCACAAAGGCCGCCTTGAAGCGCTGGACGATGCCGTTGTAGCTGGCACCATGAAAAACCTTGGCGAGCAATATACCCTGCGGTTTCAGGTGTTGTTGCGCAAATGCCAGCGCCAATTCAATCAGATGTTCACCGCGCGCCGCGTCCGCCGAGGCGATGCCGGACAAATTGGGCGCCATGTCCGATACCACCACATCCGCCAGCCGACCCTGCAGCGCCTGTGTCAGTTGCGCCAACACCGCATCTTCCCGAAAGTCCCCCTGGATGAAGTGCACACCGTCAATGGGTTCCATGGGCAGCAGGTCCAGCGCGATGATGCAGCCATCCACTCCTCCCATTTTGCGCCGCAGGTATTGGCTCCAGGCGCCCGGCGCACTGCCCAGGTCCACGACCAAAGACCCCGGACGGATCAAACCAAAGGACTCGTCCATCTCCTGCAGCTTGTAAGCCGCACGCGCACGGTAGCCCTCCCGGTTGGCCAACTTGACATACGGGTCGTTGATATGTTCATGCAGCCAGGCCTTGTTGACCTTCTTGCTGCTGGTTTTGGTTCGGGTTTTCATTGGGGTGATAATAGCGCCATGCCGCACATTCAACTCACACCTGCCCAGCGTAAAGAACACCGCGCCGAAGCACACCACCTCCACCCCGTCGTCATGATCGGAAACGACGGATTGACTCCCGGCGTCACAAAAGAAATTGACGCAGCCTTGAATGCCCACGGCCTGATCAAGATTCGCATCTTTTCCGATGACCGCACCGAACGCGAGGCCCTACTCCAGTCCCTGGCCGATGAAATGCATGCCGCCCCGATTCAGCACATCGGCAAATTGCTGGTGCTGTGGCGCCCGAAACTGGAAAAAGAACGCCCGCTAGACGAGGACCGCAAGCCCGGTCCGCGCGATGTCAAGGTGTTGAAATACAGCAAGCGCCCCGGCCAGCGGCCCGAAGTCAAGACTTTGCGCGTACTGGGCAACCAGCGCCTCACCGCCGGTGGCAACGTGCGCCGCGCCAAACCCAAGGCCAAAGTCAGCATCAAAAAGCGCAACCAGGTGTGAGCGATACCCAAATCCGGCACTAACCCGATGCGTTCGTCTGTGCGAACAAAGTGTCACGGACATACAGATGATCTGGCGCGAGCCCGGCCTGATAACGGGCGTACATGGCTTCGTATGCACTTTCGAGATGCCGTGCAAACAACGTACCATTGAACAGTGGCATCGTCCGCCGGTTTTGCATGAGTCGGCTCTTAATTCCTTGCAATTGTCCGGGATTACATGCCAACTCGATGGCCTTGGCCTCGTATTGCGCCTGCGTGTGGGTAATCAATTCCGGTAAACCAATGGCATGCAACAAACTGGCTGCAACACGGCTGGCAAAGGATTGCCCCATACACGTAAGCACGGGTACACCAGCCCACAGCGCATCGCTGGCTGTTGTGTGTGCGTTGTAAGGCAACGTATCTATGAACAAATCGGCCAAACGGTGCCGTGCCAGATGTTCATCCACATCCATGCGCCTGGCAAAAACCAACCGTGCGCCATCCACCCCCCTGGCCTGGGCTTCCTGGATCAAGTTCCGGGCTGCTGTCGGGTTATCTTCCAACAACCACAGCACGCTGATTCCCGGACGAAATCTTCGTTTTGGAAAATTGATGTAACTTTTTGATTAAATACATGAAATAGGTTTTCTGCCAGGCACTACTTAACTGCCTTTTCTGTTCCACTGCGCCTCAGACCCTGAATTATGCTGGTATCCAGCCTCACTTGATAACGTGCTTACTCGTCACCCAAGTAAATTTCATCTGCGAATTTAGCTATCGGAACCAGCGTTCCACTTTCCAATTGGAAGAGTGTTCGCCCCTGCGTATCAATTAGACAATTACGCAGCACCTCGGTCTGATCAGTAAGCTCTATTAGTTCAGCCCGATCTAGATGGAGCCGCTTCTTTCCTTTCAGTTTATACAATTCGATGACGCCGTCCCCTGATGACGGGAACTGTGGATGATCAAGGATCGGGCGGGTAAATATCCAATGAGAATATCTGCAATAACTTTTATCAAGCCACGCGGTCCTTAGCCTTAGTAGGCTTCCTGAACGATTGTTGTACGCGAAATCCAAACATTGATCGTCTGGACTGTAGGGAGTCATCTGAATAACAGAATGCCATGATTTCAGCAATTTCCATGCTGCGCTGGTATTGTTCCAGAACTGTGCCGCACCGCTGCAAATGAGTTGGCTAGGATCGTAAAGGTCAATGCTACGAGCAAAGCAATAAAACCTATTAGGGGTAATGTCGTGACCAGCAATTTCTACTTGCACGGGTCGATAAGCTGCGTTGTATATATCATTTAGCCAATTGAATATAGCAAAATCTATATTATTTGAAATAAAATCCTCAAATTTAACTGGTCTTTCCTTGATCACCATGTCGGCATCCAAGTAAAGCACTGGTTTTTTAGTTTCTTGCAACACAAAGTGAATGAAGTTCGGCTTTGTGTAATGAAGATCTTTCGTACCCTTTGGACTTATTGAGCAATGAACCGCAGGAACCTCCAACATAAACAACGGAAGTCGGTGCTGCTTGCATGAATCTAATAGTCGCTGGCCGAAGCGAGAGTGGCTAGGGGTAACCATGGCAGCGATGGTGAATGGAATATCGACTGCGCTTGAGGAGGGCTGTGCCAAAATGCGTAAATATGGGAAATTCAGCGGAAAATCCAACATGCCCAGAATTCCGAAAATATTGGCCATTATTTTCATGCAATTCCATCCAAAGAATCGTCTAACCCTACCGGCGCTTCCTTGTGAACCCCACTCGCTTCATCATCCAAGAAAACCCTGTAGTCCTTCAGACGTTTTTTGCTAAGCTCGGCTCTTCGTTTCGCCGTTCCAGTAATCAGATTATCGACACTCTTGTCGGTGAGTTCCAACATATTTCGGTTCCACCCGCGCCAACAGCACGAGCAAGCGGTTCACAACTGAATTTCAGTTTATTTGTTGAATTTGTTGACTCACATACATGTGATCTGGTGGCAAGCCTCTGTGGTAACGGTCATACATGGCAGCGTAAGCCGACTCCATGTGGCGCGCAAACAGGTTGGGGTCAAACAATGGTGCCACCAGGCGATTGCGTTCAAGCCTGTTCCTGATTTCCCGCAAGCGCTGCGTATTGCACCCCAGCTCGATTGCCAAGGCTTCGTATTGCTGTGGCGTGTCGGAGACCAGCTCAGGCAAGCCCACGGCATTTAACAAGCTTGCGGCCACACGAGCCGCAAAGGATTGCCCCACGCAGGTCAGCACCGGCAGACCGGCCCAAAGTGCATCACATGCGGTGGTATGGGCGTTGTATGGCGTGGTATCCAGAAACAGGTCAGCCTCGCAATAGCGCGCCAGATGGTCTGAGAGCAAAGCCATGCGTTCAGCGAAAACCAATCGTGCAGGGTCGATTCCATTGGCCCTCGCCTCATTTTGCAAATTCAGTACCGATTCTGCGTTGCCCTTGGCAAGCCACAAAACGCTGCCTTTTACCTGCGCAAGAATACGCATCCAGCTTGAAAAAACAAACGGGGTTATTTTGTAATTACTGTTGAAACAACAAAAAACAATACCATCATCTGGCAAACCCAAATCCTCTCGTGTGAATGTGCGAACAACCGGATACCGTCGGCAATCGTTCACCAGATACGAGTCTGGCAGGTAAACAATCTTTTCGGTGTAATGGGATTGATTCTGCGTTGGAATCACCATCTGATCGGCAATGATGTAATCCATATAGCTTGCGCCAATAGTGCCGGGATAACCAAGGTAATTAACCTGAACAGGCGCGCATCGGTGTGCAAAAACACCAAGCCTTGAGTCCTGGGTATGGCCGCTTAAATCAATGGCAATGTCGATACCCCACTCACGCGATAAGCGGACGACATCGCAATCGCTTATATCTCTGGCGTCAACAAATTTATGAAAAATCGGCTGTAAACGCTGGCGCATGGTGTCTTGCACGTCCGGGCCGAAGGAAAAACCATATAGTATAAATCGGTCAATATCATGGGATTCGAGGAAGCCGGCAATCAGATAAGCCACGGCATGGTCATGAAAATTCGTAGAGTAATACCCGATCCGGATTTTGCCATCGGCTGTGCGCCTTGTCATAGGTATGGTATCTGGTGTGTGATTTTCCGGATAATTGGCTTTTATATAAGCCATGGATATTTTATTTTGCAGGGCTGGATCGTCCAGCAATCCAAGCGACTGGAATGGAGAAAATATTCTTGTCGTAGCTGTAATTTCGTTTGTGTACCGCAAGATATATTGCGCGTATGACTGCCAATCACAGAGCTTTAATTTGGTAAGGAAAAAAGACGTGGTCCAGCATTCGCTATCCGGATTGAGCAACAGGGCCTGGTTGAAATCTGCCAATGCCTCGCCTGGACGATGGAGTTCATTGAGCGTATGGCCACGGTTGTTGTAGGCCTCGGCGTACTCCGGTTTGAGTTCGACTGCACGGTCGTAACTCACCAGTGCCATTTCGAACATCCCGAGATTTTGCAGCGTCAGCCCCTGGTTGTTGTAGGCTTCCACGTAGTCAGGATTGAATGTCAACGCCTGGTCGTAACAGGCCAAAGCCTCATCCAGTCGATTGAGATTGCGCAGCACATTGCCCCGGTTGTTGTGGGCTTCAGCGTAATCGGACTGGAGTGCCAACGCCTGATCAAAACTGGCCAGTGCCTCGTCGAAGCGTTTGAGATCCGACAACACATTGCCCCGGTTGCTGTAGGCGGGAGCAAAGTCGGGCTGGAGTGCCAGCACCTGGTCATAACAGGCCAGTGCTTCGTCGAGCCGATGCAAGTCGTGCAGCACATTGCCCCGGTTGTTATGGGTATCTGCATGTCCCGAATTAAGGGTCAGTGCCTGGTCGTAACTGACCAGCGCTTCGTCCAGTCGTCCGAGATCACGCAGTGCGTTTCCCCGGTTGTAATGGGCAACGGCCACATGGGGATTGCAGGCGATTGCGCCAGAAATCAGTTCTACCCCCCGTTCAAATTCCCCTGACTGAATGGCAGCCACGCCCAACAGATGCAGGCTGTCAAAATGCCGGGGTTGTATCTGCAATATCTCCTGGTAAATGGCCTGTGCCTGGCCGATCTGCCCTTGTTGGTGCAGCGACAACGCCTGCTGGAACCTGACCTGAATCGCTTGATCCGGTTCCCCGGAAACACCGTCAACGGGGGTACACGCAACAGAGTCCGCAGTAAAAAACCGCCCCACGGTTCCATGCCAAAAAGGCAAAATCGCGCGCTGCCAAACACGCAGCAATATCTTCAATATGCCACTCCACACGATAATCAATCTGGAATCTCGTAACCTACGATACTGTTTTCATATTTATCGGCAAAACAGAGCGCCGACTTTTTCCCATTTATCCAGGCTCTGTACTGAACCAATACTTTTGTTTCCCGTTCGCTGTGAATGGTCTTGAAGCCGACCCTTTGCACATTTTCTACCCATACCCGTGACCCGCCCCTTGCCTTCCACGCAAGGGCCGCGTGGAGTGCTGTGACACATTCGGATTTGAGTTTTTCCACTCGCTCTTCAAAATCGTATGATGACTCGGAGTATTTCTGTCTTCTGTTTTCCTCCAGAGCCTCCCTTACACTCCTGCCTTCAATTCTTTTCTGCTGTTCATATTCTTCTGCATTGGAAATGAAATTGATCGCATCCTGTTTTAATTTTTGTTTATATCTATTGGAAACATTTTCTGATTCTGCCATTTCCTGTGATTTTGCCCTACCCTCGGGAGTGACCTTGTCAACAAATTCACAAAGCTGATCCCGGGGGCTTGCTGTGAAGTGCCCACCAGGAACAAGTTTTTGTGCGGCATCCCGCAAACTTTCCGGTGGCGTTGGCAAGGGAAAAGGAAGGCTTCTGGCGCTGTATACGAGTGCTCCAGACGGGTCGTATATCTTGTAACACGTCGCCGCCTGAACACACAACGGCATCAACAGAACAATGAAACTGCATAGGGTTTTCATGGCGCTCCTCACGCTGCAAGTGGATGCTGTGCAGCATCCCACGGACTGATAAAAAACGGTGCCACCATGGCTGCCGTCACCTCTTCCAGATACACAGGATTCCAACGCGCCTGGCCGTCTTTGTCAATGGCCAAGGCCCGGATACCCTCGACGACTTCGCTCGCAGCCGTGCTGCGCCCCAGATGGCGGGGGTAAAAACAATGCCACACCATGTCGCGCTCCATACGCAAAACGTCCATCAGCGCCATCTGGCGTGCCCGGCGCAACTGCTCCAGCACCACATGCAGCATCAAGGGGCTGCGTCGGCGCAGCGTAGCCAGGGTGGCGCGTGCTGGCTGGCTGTCTTGCGCCTGCAAGGCCGCAACGATGGCGGGCACACTTTCCAGAGAAAACGCAGCCAGTACATTTGTGTCGAAATAGCCTGCAAGCCCCGTGGAACGAGCGGGGTCAGCTATTTTTTCAGTAGTATTCAGATGCAGGTGTACTGCCGCCATCCCCTGGGTTTGCAGTGCAGCCCACAGGCGTGGCAATTCCGATGCGGGCAGACACACATCGGCCAGACCGCAGGCCAGCGCCTGCGCACCGTCTATCGTCTCGCCCGTCAGCGCCAGGTACGCTCCCACGTGGCCGGGGCAGCGGTTCAGGAAATAGCCACCGCCCACGTCCGGGAACAAGCCGATGCCGGTCTCGGGCATGGCCATTTTGGTACGCTCGGTGACAATGCGCAGCCGAGCGCCCTGGCTGATGCCCATACCACCGCCCATCACCACGCCATCCATGAAGGCGATATACGGTTTGGGGTAGGTGTGGATCAGATAATCCAGCCGGTACTCTTCGGTAAAGAAGTCGTCCAGCGTAGCGTCCCCGGCCAAGGCCGCCTGGTAGAAAAAGCGGATATCGCCACCTGCGCAAAAATCCCCCGGCAACCCAGCCTTGCCGACACCGCAGATGGCCACGGCCAGGATCGCCGGGTCATCGCGCCAGGCAATCAAGGTACGCCACAGCGCGCGGATCATGGACAACGACAAGGCATTGAGCGCCCTGGGGCGGTTGAGGGTAATCAGCCCCACGCCGCTGGCCACTGCGGTCTGGACTTCGGGAATGGTGGGGTTCACCCCAGCGCCTCCGCCCGGTTGCGCTGGCGCCAGCCCAGGAGTTCATTGGCCAGCAGCGCACCAATGACCAGCGAGCCGCCCAGCAGCACCCGGCCCTCGGGCACTTCGTTGGCGCCCAACCAGGCCAGGGCAATGCCAAAGATGACTTCCAGCAAGGTCAGCAGGGAAATCTCCGGCGCCTTGAGCACGCTGGCGCACAAGACCACAAGCACACAGGGAATCGCCAGCTGTGTCAGGCCCAGAAAGGCCAGCAAACCCAGGTCATGCGCCGTGGCTTGCAGGGGCAGCGCCAGCGGCAGCGTCATGCAGCAGCTGAACACGGCACCGACCAAGACAGCTGGCACCAGATCGACCGTTTGTTCTTTTGCCTGGTGGTTTTGCTGGTTTTTTTGATGGGAACTCTGGTTGATGGTCCAGTTGATGGAGCCCACCAGGGGCACGCACAGCGCAACCAGCGTACCGGCAATCTGCCCGGAGGACACCTGCGCGCCGTACATGGCCGCAATGCCAGCTCCGGCGGTCACGATGGCAATCCAGGTGCGCAGCGGAATACGATGCCCGATGAACACCCTGGCCAGCAAGGCGGTCAAAAATGGCCCCACCGACATGGTGATCAGCACATTGGCCACCGTGGTCAGGGTCAAGGCCAGCATGAAGGCGGTGAACATCACCCCCCAGCACGCACCGGACAACCAGAAACTGGCTCCGGCATGGCGCATATTGCCAAACACCTGCCGCCCCCGCAGCAAGGGCAGAATCAGCAACAAGGACAACGCCGTGAACAGCGAACGCCAGAACGTGACTTCAAAACTGCGCGCCGCATCCAGGTGGCGCGTCACCACCCCGGCTGTGGACCACATCAGGGTGACCACAACCATGGCGAAAACGGCACGGGTATGCGAGAGCTTCACCGGGTCTGAAGAACTTCTAGAGAACTTCGCGGCTGGCCCGCTTGCGCTCGTGCTCCTTGAGGTGGCGCTTGCGCAAGCGGATGGATTTGGGGGTGATTTCGACCAGCTCATCTTCTTCGATGAATTCGACTGCGTATTCCAGTGTCAGCTGAATCGGCGGTGTGATCTTGATCGCGTCTTCCTTGCCGGAGACCCGGAAGTTGGTCAGCTGCTTGGTGCGCACGGCATTGACCACCAGGTCGTTGTCCCGGCTGTGGATGCCCACAATCATGCCCTCGTACACCGGATCGCCCGCCTTGACGAACATGCGGCCCCGGTCGTCGAGTTTGCCCAGGGCGTAGTTGACGATTTCGCCGTCGTCCATGCTGATGAGCACGCCGTTCTTGCGCGATTCGATCTCGCCCTTGAACGCTTCATAGCTATCAAAAATATTGCTGACCAGCCCGGTGCCGCGCGTCAGGTTTAAAAATTCGTTCTGGAAACCGATCAGGCCACGCGCCGGAATGCGGTACTCCAGCCGGGTGCGGCCCCGGCCATCGGGCTCCATGTGCACCAGTTCGCCCTTGCGCAGGCCCAGCGCCTGCATGACGCCACCCTGGTGGCCGTCTTCCACATCCACCGTCAGCATCTCGATGGGTTCGTGCTTTTCCCCGTTAACCGTCTTGAAGACCACACGCGGCTTGCTCACGGCCAGCTCGTAGCCCTCGCGGCGCATGTTTTCCAGCAAAATCGTCAGGTGCAGCTCGCCCCGGCCACTGACTTCGTACACACCGTCTTCGTCCGTATCCGTCACGCGCAGCGCCACGTTGGACTGCAACTCGCGCGTCAGGCGGTCGCGCAACTGGCGGCTGGTGACAAATTTGCCTTCACGCCCGGCCAAAGGCGAGGTGTTGACGCAAAAATTCATGGTCAGCGTCGGCTCGTCGATCATGAGCATGGGCAGTGGCGCGGGATTCAGTGGATCGGTCAGCGTGACGCCGATATTCACCTGCTCAACGCCGCTGACCAGGACAATATCGCCCGGACCGGCGTCGGTGGCAGGCACGCGCTCCAATCCCTCGAACTTCAGCAGTTGCAGCACTTTGGCCCGGTTGGAGCGGCCATCGGCGCCTTCCATGACCAGCACGTCCTGCCCGGCCCGGATGGTGCCTTGCGTGATGCGCCCCACGCCGATGCGGCCCACGTAGGTCGAATAATCGAGCGAACTGATTTGCAGCTGCAAAGGTGCCTGCGGGTCGCCCTTGTTGGACGGCACGTGCGCCAGCACCGTATCGAACAAGGGCGCCAGGTCCTTGCCCCACTGCTCGCCGGGCGCGCCCTCTTCCATGCTCGCCCAGCCGTTGAGTCCCGAAGCGTAGACCACCGGAAAGTCGAGCTGGTCTTCGCTGGCGCCGAGCTTGTCAAACAGGTCAAACGCCGCGTTGATGACGTAATCCGGGCGCGAGCCGGGGCGGTCCACCTTGTTCACCACCACAATCGGTTTGAGCCCCAGCGCCAGCGCTTTCTTGGTCACGAAGCGGGTTTGCGGCATGGGCCCTTCCACGGCGTCGATCAGCAGCATCACGCCATCGACCATGGACAAGGCACGCTCCACCTCGCCGCCAAAGTCGGCGTGTCCCGGTGTATCGACGATGTTGATATGCGTATCCTTCCAGTCCACGGCGCAGTTCTTGGCCAGGATCGTGATGCCACGCTCCTTTTCCAGATCGTTGTTGTCCATCACGCGCTCGGCGACTTTTTCGTTCTCGCGGAAGGTGCCGCTTTGGCGCAGCAGCATGTCCACCAGGGTGGTTTTTCCATGGTCCACGTGGGCAATGATGGCGATGTTGCGAATCTGTTTTGTACTCATAGTTTCTTTCCTGAAATTTCCGTTATTTCCTGCGCGCTCAACAGGCGCTGCGGCAGCAATTCTCCCGCGCGCACCTGCGCGGTCCCCAACAGGCTGCCATCCATACCGTACACGGCCACACAATCGGCATCTGGCCAATCACCCCACCGGCGCACGCCGTTCAAAAACCGTGCCGCATCCTGCTCCTGCAAGCGCACCACCGGGTACGGCGCCAGCAAGGCGTCCACCGGCAGCAGGCACGCCAGGCGCTCGGGTTCGGCCATGGCCTCCAGCGCAGCCAGACTGACGCACTGCGCCACGGAAAACCCGCCCGTGCTGGTGCGCCGCAACGCCGTCACGTGCGCACCACACCCCAGTGCCGCGCCAATGTCCTCGGCCAGGGTGCGGATATATGTTCCCTTGCTGCACTGCACTACCATATGAATAGCTGTCCCCGCTTGTCCCACGTGCTCCAGCGCCATATAGAGCTTATAAATCGTGACCGCGCGCGCCAGACGCTCCACCGCGATTCCGGCACGGGCATATTCGTACAAAGGTTTGCCATCCTTCTTGAGCGCGCTGTGCATGGGCGGTGTCTGGTGGATCAGGCCGACAAACTGCGGCAGCACGCGCGCAATATCCTGTTCGCTGACCTGCACGGGGCACACCGCCAGCACCTCCCCTTCGGCGTCGCCGGTACTGGTTGTAGTGCCCAGCAGCGCCTGCGCTGTGTACACCTTGTCGGCATCGAGCTGCAACTGGCTGAATTTGGTCGCAGCACCAAAACACAAAGGCAACACGCCCGTGGCCAGGGGGTCCAGCGTGCCCGTGTGCCCGGCTTTTTGCGCCCGCAGCAGCCATTTGGCTTTTTGCAAGGCATCGTTGCTCGACCACCCCAGGGGTTTGTCCAGCAACAACACGCCATGCACGGGCCGCCTAATGATCCGGTTCGACTGGCCTCCCGTCATGCGTCATTCGTTTTTGGAATGCGAGGCCACCGCCTGCGCAATCAGGGCGTTCATATCGGCAGCCCGCTGCGGGGTAGGATCAAACTGGAAATGCAAGGTGGGCACGGTATGAATCTGCAAACGTTTGAACAAACCGGCGCGCAAAAAACCCGCCGCGTGGTTCAAGGCCGCCGCACACGCCTGCGGATCACCCGCCAACAGGCTGAAAAACACCTTGGCGTGCGCATAGTCGGGCGTCACTTCCACCGCCTGGATGGTGACCATGCCCACACGCGGGTCTTTCAACTCGCGGGCAATCAGCTCGCTCAGATCCCGCTGAATCTGATCGGCGACCCGAAAACCGCGATCCGGGGTGGATGATTTCTTGCGCACCATGGCCTATCGGATCTCACAAGGTACGGGCCACTTCACGAATTTCAAAGAATTCGAGCGCGTCGCCTTCCTGAATTTCGTTGTAACCCTTGATCGTCAAACCGCACTCGAAGCCTTCCTTGACTTCCTTGGCATCGTCCTTGAAGCGCTTGAGCGAATCGAGTTCGCCGGTATGGATGACCACGTTGGCGCGCAGCAAACGCAGCTTGGCGCTGCGGCGCACCAGGCCGGAGGTGACCATACAACCGGCAATCGCACCAATCTTGGACACCCGGAGCACCTGGCGGATTTCGGCGGTACCGATGACTTCTTCGCGCTTGTCGGGTGTGAGCATGCCCGACATGGCCAGCTTGAGGTCATCGACTGCGTCGTAAATGATGTCGTAATAGCGGATATCGACACCCGTGTGTTCCGCCAGCTTGCGTGCGCCAGCGTCAGCGCGGATATTGAAGCCGATGATGACCGCCTTGGCCGTCAGGGCCAGGTTGACGTCCGACTCGCTGATGGCACCCACGGCAGCGTAGACCAGCTGGACCTTGACCTCCTCGGTGGAGAGCTTGAGCAGTGCCTGCGCCAGCGCTTCCTGCGAACCCTGCACGTCGGCCTTGACGATGATGGGCACTTGCTTGACCTCGCCAGCGGAAATGTCCGCAAACATGTTTTCCAGTTTGGCGGCTTGCTGTTTGGCCAGCTTGGTATTGCGGAACTTGCCCGCCCGGTAGGTGGCAATTTCACGCGCCCGGCGCTCGTCGGCCATGACGATGAATTCATCGCCCGCCTGCGGCACTTCGGTCAAGCCCTGGATTTCCACCGGAATCGACGGACCAGCCGACTTGATGGGGCGGGCATTTTCATCCAGCATGGCGCGCACCCGGCCATAGGTCTGCCCGACCAGCACCACATCGCTGGTCTTGAGCGTGCCGGACTGCACCAGAACGGTGGCCACCGGGCCGCGCCCCTTGTCCAGACGCGCCTCGATCACCAGCCCCTTGGCCATGGCGTCAACCGGCGCCTTGAGCTCCAGCACCTCGGCCTGCAACAGCACGTTTTCCAGCAAATCATCAATTCCCCGCCCGGTCTTGGCCGAAACCTGGACAAAGGGCGAGTTGCCGCCCAGATCTTCGGGAATGACCTCTTCCACCACCAGCTCGTTGGTCACGCGCTGCGGATTGGCATCCGGTTTGTCAATCTTGTTGATCGCCACCACAATGGGCACACCGGCGGCCTTGGCGTGCTTGATGGCTTCCTTGGTCTGCGGCATGACGCCATCGTCGGCGGCCACCACCAGAATCACGATGTCGGTGGCATTCGCACCCCGGGCGCGCATGGCCGAGAAAGCCTCATGCCCTGGGGTATCCAGAAAGGACACCATGCCACGCTCGGTCTCCACATGGTAAGCACCAATGTGTTGGGTGATGCCCCCGGCCTCGCCCGAAGCGACCTTGGCGCGGCGGATATAGTCCAGCAGCGAGGTCTTGCCGTGGTCCACGTGGCCCATGACCGTCACCACTGGCGCGCGCGGCAAGGCTTCGGCGTTTTGCTGGCGCACCTCGTCGTCGGTAAAGGCTTCCACATCGTCCAGCGCGGCGACCACGGCCTTGTGCCCCATTTCCTCCACCACGATCATGGCGGTATCCTGGTCCAGCGGCTGGTTGATGGTCACCATCTGCCCCAGTTTCATCAGCTGCTTGATGACCTCCGAGGCCTTGACGGCCATCTTGTGCGCCAACTCGGCCACCGTGATGGTCTCGGGCACGTGCACTTCAATGACCCGCGCTTCCACCGGCGCCGGTGCCGGAGCTGCATGCTCCTCGCGGTCCCCACGGCGCCCACGCGGACCCGCGCGCCAGTTACTCGCGCGGCCCGTTCCGGCCCCCGTGTCGCCACGGGTTGGAATGGCCTTTTTCTTTCCCTGGTCGCCCGCGCCCGCCCAACTGGACGACAGCTTGGCCGATTTCACTTCCTTGCCTGCGCCTGCCGCAGGTGCCGCCGCGCCTGCCGTGCCTGCGGCAGCAGGTTTGGCCGCTTTGACGGGTTTGTTATCCGCCGATGGGGATGCTGGCGGGGTTGCCGGTTTGTGCAAGGTTCCCTTGACGCCCGCCTTGGCATCGGCTGGCGGCGCCTGCTTGGCCTCTTCCACTTTTTTGGCGGTCAGCACGCGCTTGGGGGCCGCCATCATCGAACGGATGGCGGCGGCTTCGGCCTCCGCCTTGCGGCGGCGGTCACTCAAATCAGCGGCCCGCGCGGACTCCTCTTCCTGCTGCGCCTTGGCAGCGGCAGATTTTTCCCGCGCCAAGGTTTCTGCCTTGGCAACTTCGACCTTGGCAGCTTCGGCTGCTTCAGCAGCTTCAGCAGCCTCGACAGCCTCAACCGCCTGGACCGCTTCAACAACCTGGGCTTTTTCACCTTCCACGACCGCAGGCTGCGCTGCAGCAATCGCCTCGGCACGGCGCTGCTCGCTGCGCGCACGCTGTGCCGCCTCCTGAGCTTGGCGTGCCGCAGCGGCTTCAGCTGCGGCCCTTTCGGCGGATTCACGCGCCCGAGCCTCGCGCTCCTCGCGCTCGCGGCGGCGTTGCTCAAGCTCTTGTTCCTGGCGGCGAATCAATTCCGCCTGGCGCCGTGCCTCTTCCTCGCGCCGCGCCAATTCGGCATGGTCCACCACCGGTTGCGCCGGCGTCGGCCCCTGTCCCCTACTCCCCGCAGACTCCGGCGCAGCAACATCCGCACCTTCATCGCGGCGGACAAAAGTGCGCGTCTTGCGCACCTCGACCTGAATGGTGCGCGCCCTGCCATTGGCATCAGCCTGCTTGATCTCCGTGGTCTGCTTTTTCACCAACGTGATCTTGCGGCGATCCGCACTGGCAGTACCATGGCTGGTCTGCAAATAGGTCAACAGGCTATGCTTATCGGCATCTGTCAGGACATCAGAGGCAGCCGACTTGGCTACACCTGCTGCCCTGAGCTGTTCAAGCAAGGTATCGGTGGATTTTTTGAGTTCATTGGCAAACTCGGCGACGGTCGTACTGGACATTTGTTGTGTAACCCCTGGTGTCGGCATGGCAAGCTTTGTGGGCACTGCCAGCCTTTACGTATCTATGTGTTTACATGGTTTTCATGGCTATTGCGGTTGCTATGGCTGCTATGGCTGTCAGGCTGTTATTTTTGTGTCGCTGCGTCATTGGCAAACCAATGGGCGCGTGCCTTCATGATCAAGACCTTGGCTTCGTCTGCGGACTGGCCAGTCATTTCCGTAAGCTCGTCCACCGCCAGGTCTGCCAGATCGTCCAACGTATGCACACCGCCGCTGGCCAATCTGCCGATCTGCTCGACGGTCAGCCCCTGGAGATCGCGCAGGTCCTGTGATACCTCTTCCACGCTCTCCTCTTGCGCGATTTCCATGGTCAGTAGCGCATTTTTCGCCCGTGTGCGCAGCTCGTGCACGGTCTCTTCGTCAAAACTCTCGATCTCCAGCATTTCCTGCAACGGCACATAGGCCACTTCTTCGAGGCTGGTAAAGCCCTCGGCGATCAGGATGTCGGCGATTTCCTCGTCCACATCGAGCTTTTCCATGAACAGCTTGCGTCCCACATCGTTCTCGCTCGCCTGTTTTTTCGCCGACTCTGCTGCATCCAGAATATTGATGCGCCACCCCGTCAATTCGGATGCCAGACGCACGTTCTGCCCGCCGCGACCAATGGCTATCGCCAGATTCTCCTCATCCACCACCACGTCCATGGCATGGCGTTCTTCGTCCACGACGATGCTCACCACATTCGCCGGCGCCAACGCGCCGATCACAAACTGGGCCGGGTCCTCGCTCCACAGGACAATATCCACACGCTCGCCAGCCAGTTCCGTCGTCACCCCATTGACACGGCTGCCACGCACACCCACACAGGTACCGATGGGATCGACGCGCTTGTCGTGCGAGAACACCGCGATCTTGGCGCGCGAACCGGGGTCACGGGCGCAGGACTTGATCTCCAGCAAACCCTGCTCGATTTCCGGCACTTCCAGGCGGAACAATTCGACCATGAACGCCGGCGCCGAGCGCGACAGCACAATGGGCGCACCCCGCAGGCTCAGATCGACTTCCTTGATGATGGCGCGCACACGGTCGCCGATACGCAGATTTTCCTTGGGGATCATCTCGTTGCGGCGCAAACGGCCCTCGACACGGCCACTTTCCACGATCAGATCGCCCTTGTCCATGCGTTTGACCGTACCGACAAAAATCTTGTCACCGCGCGACATGAAATCATTGAGCAGCATCTCGCGCTCGGCGTCGCGGATTTTCTGCAAGATCACCTGTTTGGCCGCCATGGCGCCGATGCGCCCGATAGGCACCGAAGGCACCGCCTCTTCGATGTACTCGTCGATTTCGATGTCGGGAATGCGCTCGCGCGCGTCCATCAGCAACTCTTCGGCGTCGGGATTTTGCAAACCCGCCTCATCGGCCACCACGTGCCAGCGGCGGAAGGTCTCGTAATTGCCACTTTCACGGTCCAGGGCCACACGAATGTCAACATCACCGGAATACAGCTTCTTGGTGGCCTGCGCCAACGCCGCTTCCACCGCCCCCAGGACCACATCCCGCTCCACATTCTTTTCCCGCGAGATGGCTTCCACCAGCATCAACAGTTCGCGATTCATGCAATGACTCTCCTCAATCCCCAAGATAAAAAACCCGAATACACCGCCGTACGTACACCACCTACACCACCATCAGGACACGCCACGCCCTTTGAAACTGACAATCGGCGCCAGGCGCGCTTCCCGCAGTTCATCCAGCGCAAAACCCAGGGCCTGCAAGGGTGGCGGCGCACGCTTTTTCCCCACTTTCTGACCCGGTTTGAGCGGCACTTCATCGCTCCAGACGATTTGCCAGGCAAACACGCCGCCATTTTCTTCCCGCTTTTCCAGGGTGCCACGAAACTTCTTGCGATTCGCATGCACCTGCCCCTGTGCAGCCGAGCCCACCGGAACCTTGAGCGTGATATCCACCACATGCCCGACAAAGCGCTCAAAATCCTGGGCGTTGCGCAAGAGACGGTCAATACCGGGAGAGGAGACTTCCAGGCGGCTGTACTGCACCCCTTCCACTTCCAGCACGAACTGTAATTGGCGTGTCACCTTTTCGCAATCTTCCACGGTAATGAGGCGCTCTGGCACAGCGCTCCCATCGGCAGAAGGCGGCTGCGGCCAGGGAACGTCAATCGTGACCCGCAGCAGACCGCCGGTCGACCGTGCAAGCTCGACACAATCAAATCCGAGACCATGAACAGTTTGTGCAACGAGCTCCTGCAATGCCACCGTGAGTCAACCCATCCAAAAAATCAACAAGAAAATCAACAGCAATTAAAAACAATCGCAAAAAAAAACGGGCGGTGATTACCCGCCCGTCTGGCCGTTTGGTCGTGAGCGGCGATTGTACTGCAAAGGCAAGCCCGTGGGTGCGATTCAATGTGACGCCTTGGCTCTTGATACTACGTTTTCAGTAGCTGTCCCCGCTTGTCCCACGGCGGCCAGAGGCTGATTTAATGCCCGATTTGAGGCCAGATTGAGACTAAAAACGCGCCACACAGGCTTGCGGGGAGCATCTGTAGTGCGACTTTGGTGTTTTTAATATCACGGGTGATATGAAACGTATGTTTCACCTCTGTAGGACCGCGATACGGATTCTCGGGCATGGCCCGCTCCCACGGAGTTCGCGCAAGCTTTGAAATCCACATCACAGCCCCTTCGTATTTGAATCGCACCCCAAGCCCGTCGCCCGTGCAGACCACCCGGCGCGTGCGACAATAAAACGCAATTCTTACAAGAGGTTCACATGGGTTTTTTAGCTGGGAAAAAATTATTGATCACCGGCGTACTGTCCAACCGCTCCATCGCCTACGGCATCGCCCGCGCCTGCCACGCGCAGGGAGCCGAGCTGGCATTCAGCTACGTTGGGGAGCGCTTCAAGGACCGCATCACCGAATTTGCCGCCGACTTTGACTCCTCGCTCATTTTTGACTGCGATGTCGCCAGCGACGAACAGATTGACAAACTGTTTACCGATCTGGCACAGGTCTGGCCACAATTCGATGGTTTTGTACACAGTATCGGCTATGCACCCCGCGAGGCGATTGCCGGCAACTTTCTGGATGGCCTGACCCGGGAAAACTTTCGCATTGCCCATGACATCAGCGCCTACAGCTTCCCCGCCATGGCCAAGGCCGCCCTGCCCTACCTGAGCCCGAGCGCATCCTTGCTCACTCTGAGCTATCTGGGCGGCGTGCGCGTCGTACCCAGCTACAACACCATGGGCTTGGCCAAGGCCTCCCTCGAATCCTCGGTACGCTACCTGGCCGATGCCATAGGCTCCAAAGGTATCCGGGTCAACGGCATCAGCGCCGGCGCCATCAAGACCCTGGCCGCCAGCGGGATCAAGGACTTCAGCAAGCTGCTGGGCATTTCAGCGGCGGCATCCCCCCTCAAGCGCAACGTAACCATTGACGAAGTAGGCAACGTCGCCGCCTTCCTCCTCAGCGACCTGGCCTCGGGCATGACCGGACAAATATCCTACGTGGACTGCGGCGTCAGCCAGTCCGCTGTGGCGGTACTCGAGCCCGTCATCAACCGAGGTTGACGAGATGCAAATTTCATTTGCTACCAAAAGAATGGCCGCCTGCGCCATGTTGGCAGGAGCAGCAAGTTTGCTGCTTGCTTGCTCTGATCGGCAAGAATCGTTCACATCCATCGATGTCACCGGCGCCGAATATGCGCGCAATTTCGAACTCACCGACCACAACGGCCAGTTGCGCCGATTGTCCGATTTTGCTGGCAAGGTGGTGGTCATGTTCTTTGGCTACACGCAATGCCCGGACGTTTGTCCAACCACCCTGTCCGAACTGACAGCAGTCAAGAAAATGCTCGGCGCCAATGGTGAAAAACTCCAGGTGTTGTTTGTCACGCTTGATCCGCAACGGGATACGCCTGATGTATTAGAACCGTACATGCTGAACTTCGATCCAAGCTTTTTAGCACTCGGGAGTACACCAGAAAAGCTGACCGAACTAGCGAAAGAATACAAAATTTACTTCAAGAAAGTCGAGGGCAAAACGGCTTCCAGTTACACCATTGACCATTCCGCAGGCAGTTATGTCTACGATACCAAGGGCCGGTTGCGCCTATTCATGCGTTACGGAACAGGGGCCACCGCCTTGGCACACGATATTCAGATGTTGCTCAAATAAAAAATCAACACATATATCCCGGTTTTGAACGGTGCCAAACCGTTAACGCGCCTGTGCGAGTTCTATCCGCTGCACCATGTCTGCAATGTCCAGGGCATGTTGCAGATCAACAATGACGATGAATACACCGTTGATTTTGGCCATGCCATGAATAAAGTCCCTGGTGATGGTGGTGCCAAAATGCGGAGCTGGCTCGATTTGTGACAATCCGATATCCAACACCTCACTCACCGCATCCACCATCAAGCCCAGCTCGACTCTTTCACCATCGTGTACCGCATCAAAGATCACCACACAGGTCTTGCTGCCAATCTCACAGGGCTTGCGTCCAAAACGGGCTTGAAGATCAATGACGGGCAATACGGTTCCACGCACGTTGACGACCCCGCGTACAAAAACCGGCATCAAGGGCACTGTAGTAATCGCACCATACTGGATGATTTCGCGTACACACCGAATGTCCATGGCAAACACCTCATCACGCAATGAAAAAGTGAGGTACTGCAAACTCGCCTCGACCTGGGTGTCAGTACGCCGGATCGGGCCATCAGTTGAATCGATTTTCATACCTTGTCCGCAAAGGTTTAATAGGGTCTGAAGTTACTGTCACCACCGGGTGTCGGCAGCACCGCAGGTGCTCTCAACCGGGGCGGGGCGATACGGCGTTCAGTCTTGGGCGTGGTGCTTCGCCCGACACGCGATAAGGGCTCGTGGCGTTCAAGAAGCTGCGGGCCGCTGTCTCCTGTATTGAAAAAGGCCACGGAATGCTGTAGCTGTTCCGCTTGACCCGAAAGCTCTTCGCTGGTCGCTGCCAGTTGTTCAGAAGCGGCAGCATTTTGTTGTGTGGCTTTGCTGAGTTGCCCCATAGCACCACCAATTTGCACGACAGATTCGCTTTGTTCGACGCTGGCAGCGGCGATTTCCTGCACCAGCTCGGATGTTTTCTGGATACTGGGGACGATTTCGTCCAGGAGCCTGCCTGCGCGCTCTGCGGTAGAGACGCTGCTGGTTGCCAGATCACCAATTTCCTTGGCCGCTTCCTGGCTGCGTTCAGCCAGTTTGCGCACTTCTGCGGCCACCACCGCAAAACCCTTGCCATGTTCGCCGGCACGTGCCGCTTCAATGGCGGCGTTGAGCGCCAGCAAATTGGTCTGATAGGCAATGTCGTTGACAATGCCGATCTTGGCGGCAATCTGTTTCATGGCACTCACCGTCTGCGTAACCGCCCCACCACCATCAGAAGCTTCCTTGCTGGTTTTTGTGGCCATGTTGTTGGTCACTTTGGCGTTGTCGCTGTTCTGGCTGATGGACGCCGACATGATGTCGACTTGTGAACTGGTTTCCTCCACACTGGCGGCTTGCTCACTGGCCGCTTGCGACAGGGACTGTGCCGTGGCAGAAACCTGATTTGCCGCACCGGTCAAGGCATCGGCAGCGGCGCGCACCTCGCTCAGGACACGGGTCAGGTTTTCAGCCGTTGAATTGGCATTGTCCTTGACCTTGCCAAATAAACCAGCGTAGTCACGCCCGATGCGGCGTGTCAAATCCCCTTGCGCAAAAGCAGCCAGCAGATCAGAGACATCGGTGAGGCCGCGTTCGCTGGTCTCCAGCAATTGATTCATGCCATCCGACAAGTTGGCAAAAAAGCCGGTTTTCCCGTTCATGGCAAGGCGTTGGCTGAAATCACCCGCACTGGCTCCACGTACGACATTGGCAATTTCACGCTCAATCCCGACTTCCAATGTGCGGTCAGACCACTCCACCACCGTGCCAACGCGATTGCCCTGTGTATCCACAATCGGGTTGGCCACCAAGGAAAAGGTGAGTGTACCCACCGTAATTTGCGCGTTGTAGGCCGTATTCAGTCCGGCCAGGATGCCTCTTTGATGGGAAGGATTCTTATGAAACACGTCAATATTGCACCCGATGAGTGTGCGAGCATCAAACTGTGGCAGGACTTTGCGCAGCTCGGCTTCATTGCGCTGCATCATGGCCGTCATGGTGCCGTTCATGTACAGGATATGGTAATCCTTATCGGCAATCATGACATTCGTGGCACACTTGTCCAATGCATAGCGTATGCGAAGATTCAGAATCGCCGTTGCGTGGGCTTCGGCCATGCTTGCCCGCGCGGCGTTCACCACCTCGGCGATGCGGCGCTTTTCACCTGGCAAATCTTCCATGTGCTGCTCAAACCTTCCCTGGGCAAACTGGTCCATCAAATTGACCGCACGCGCATTCATGTCGATATGCGCCTTGACCATGGTGTTGATTCCCCTGGCCAATTCGCCATAAGCGCCAGGCAGATCGTGCGCTGCGATAAAGTGGCTCATGGTACCCATTTCGTGCCGGCGTGCCATTTCGCTTTGTGCAGCCTGGAAGCGCTTCAGAACCGATTGCATCTGCTCCATGGCATCGAGCATCAGTCCAGCCTCATCGGAGCCATGTTTCTGAATGGGACCATCGAACTGCCCCTGCGCCACGTCCTGCGCCAGCCTGAGAGCCTGGGCCAATGGCCGGGTAATCGAACGCACGATAAAGAACCCAAAAGCAAACGCCGCCAGCAAACCTAACACCAGAATCACAATAAAACTGGCACGCGTAGTTTCAAAACGCGCACGCGCCTCTGCACTTTGCCGTGCACTGGTATCAAGCGCATATTGCATCAATGCATCGATACCCTGTCCTACCGGAACATACAGCGGGCGAATATTTTCAACCACGACCCGGTTGGCTTCCTTGAGATTGTTGGCACGCAAGGCTGCTATGGCCTTTTGCAAGCCCTCCTGCACAAAGGCCTTGCGGCTCTCGGCGAAAGCTTTTGCCAATTCAATTTCTTTGGGCGTGTGCAGGTCGGACTGCAGGTCTTCCCAGATTTTGGTGACGCGCGCAATATTGCTTTCGATCTCGTTGGTGTTGGCCGCAATGGATTCAGGCGTGGGCGAGACGAGCGCACTGGTAACCGCTAACCGGTTACTCAGTAACAGCTTTTGAATTTCAGCTATCTGACTCGCGTCCTTCACGCCCGATTGGTAGATAGCATCCAGTGTCCCGTTGGACTTGCTGATGCCACTCAACCCGACTATGCCGATGGTCAGCAATAGTATGGAAAGAAAACCGATCAACGCAGAGAGCTTGACGCCGATTCTGATGTTATTGAAATTCATTGGATTAATACGGTTTGAAATTGCTGCCGCCGCCACGCACGGGTGCAGGAGTTAGCGTGCTTGCTCCGAGCCGTGGAACTGCACTCCCCCGCCGCTCACTTTTGACGGCAGCACCCGGTACGCTGCGCGTCGATTTTTCGTGGCGGTCACGGGGTGCAGGCACGTCAACTCCTGTGTTAAAGAACGCCACGGACTGCTGCAACTATTCAGCCTGACCGGAAAGCTCTTCGCTGGTAGCGGCCAATTGCTCGGAGGCCGCTGCGTTTTGCTGGGTCGCCTTGCTCAATTGGCCCATGGCGCCACCAATTTGCACCACCGATTCACTTTGTTCGGTACTGGCTGCGGCAATCTCCTGCACAAGTTCCGAAGTTTTCTGGATGCTGGGCACAATTTCGTCCAGTAATTTTCCTGCGCGTTCGGCCGTACTGACGCTGTTGGCTGCAAGATCGCCAATTTCCTTGGCCGCTTCCTGGCTGCGTTCGGCCAGTTTGCGCACTTCGGCGGCGACCACGGCAAAGCCCTTGCCGTGTTCACCGGCACGTGCGGCCTCAATGGCGGCGTTCAAGGCCAGAAGATTGGTCTGGTAGGCGATGTCGTTGACGATGCCGATCTTGGCAGCGATCTGCTTCATGGCTGTCACCGTCTGGCTGACAGCACCGCCACCCTCCACCGCCTCTTTGCTGGTTTTGGTGGCCATGCCATCCGTGACCCGGGCGTTGTCACTGTTTTGGCTGATGGAGGCGGACATGACATCAATGCTGGCAGTGGTTTCCTCTACCGAGGCAGCCTGTTCGCTGGCAGCCTGTGACAGGGACTGGGCTGTTGCGCTGACCTGGTTGGCCGCCCCTGTCAAGGCATCGGATGCGGCACGCACTTCTTCGATGATGCTGGCCAGCTTGTCACAACTGCTGTTGGCATCAAACTTCACCTGCTCGAAAATCCCCTGTGCATTGCGCGTGATGCGCTGCGACAAATCGCCACTGGCCAACGCGGAGAAAACCCGGCCCACATCGGCAATGGTGTCGGCCAGTTTTTCCGTGGTGCCGTTGGCATCCTGCTTGAGTTGTTCAAAGGTACCCGCATAGTCGTTGGTGATACGTTTGGTGAGGTCTCCAGCGGCCAGGGCGGCAAAAACCCGCACCACATCCGCAAAAATGGTCGAGGTGATCTCCATCATCGCGTTGACACCGGCGCACAGGGATTCAATCGGGCCGGATTTGCCTTCAAGGGGGATACGTTTGCTCAAATCACCCGCACGGGCAGCGGATGTGACGACCTGCGCTTGCTCCACAGCGTGGCGCAGCATCTCGTTGGCTTTTACTTCGGCGGTGACATCGGTCGCGATTTTCAAAATCTTGACGACACGGCCCATTTCATCGGTTACCGGGGCGTATACCGCTTGCAATATGACCTCCTGCCCGGTTTTTGTGACCCGTTTGAAAGCCGCACTCTGGGGTTTTCCGGCATTCAGGTCAGCCCAGAATTGCTGATAGGCTGGCGCGCTGGCCAGCGCTGGTGCCACAAACATGCGGTGGTGCTTGCCAAAAATTTCTTCACTGCGATAACCCATGGTATTCAAGAACTTGGCATTGGCCGTGAGCACATGTCCGCCAAGATCGAATTCAATGTAGGCATAGGAGGAATCAATCGCCTTGAGAATGCCGCGTATATTCTGGCGCTCGATTTCGGCCTCGGTGATATCGTAGCGCACACCCAGATACTTGATAGGTTTTCCGTTGTCCCCCAGAATGGGCGCTACCACTGCGTCCACGTAATAAGGGGTGCCGTCCTTGGCGCGGTTTTTGATGATGCCACGAAAAACGTCGCCACGTCCTATGGTTGACCACATCTGCTTGAAAGTTTCACGCGGCATATCGGGGTGGCGCGTGGTGTTGTGTGGCTTGCCCAGGAGTTCTTCCCGGCTGTACTTTGACACCTCGATGAACTTTTCATTGATGCTGAGGATGTCCCCTTTCTTATCCCCTTCCGAAACAATGCTGGTCAGGTTCATGATGGTGGTGCGCACCTGAAGTTCGGCTTCAAGCTCGGCGATTCTGCGCTCCATCTCCGCACCTTTGAATAAGCGGGTGATCCAGGAAGAATTTTTTTGTTTCATGTGTTCCATACCTTGTGTATATGCAAGTTGTTGCTTGTTGTAGAGTATCCGATTACTGTGCAGCCATGGCTGTTTCCATACCCGTCGTCAGGTCGCCCAGCGAGCTGACATCGAGGATCAGTGCCACCTCGCCGCTGCCCAATATGCTTGAGCCCGAGATGCCACGCAATGTCTTGAACAAACGCCCCAGTGGTTTGATGACAGTTTGCTGCTGGCCTAACAGAACCTCGACCTCGATGCCGTACATGCCCCGTGGGGAATTGACCACCACCACACTCACGCGTTCCGGCATGTCTGATTCCAGCGCATAAATTGTGCGCAAGCGCACCACCGACAGCACCGAGCCGCGCAATTCCAGGCAATAGCGCCCCGATGCATCGACCTTGGTGTTCGGTGGAGCGGCCTCGATCACTTCCACCACCGACTCCAGCGGCAATACAAACTTGGACTTACCCACACCAACCATGAAGCCATCAATGATGGCCAGCGTGAGTGGCAGCCGGATGTCTACCTGCAAGCCAACGCCTGGCATACTGTTGAGACGGATAGTGCCGCGCAGCGCTTCGATATTGCGCCGCACCACGTCCATGCCAACGCCGCGCCCGGACAGATTGGTTACCTGCTCGGCAGTCGAAAAACCCGGCTCGAAAATCAGCATATTGATGTCGTGGTCGCTGGGCACAACACCCTGTTCAACCAGCCCCCGATTCCAGGCACGTTGCAAGACACGTTCACGGTTGATGCCACGGCCATCGTCTTCGATGCGAATCAAAATAGCGCCGGTTTCATGCTTGGCACTCAGCGTCAGGTGCCCGACCCGGTTCTTGCCTGCGGCCAGGCGCTCCTGGGGCGGTTCCAGCCCGTGGTCGAGTGAGTTGCGCACCAGATGCATCAAGGGGTCGGCAATTTTTTCGACCATGGATTTGTCAAGTTCCGCTTCGCCCCCCATGATTTCGAAGTTGACTTCCTTGCCCAAGCTGCTGGCCGTGTCACGCACCACCCGGCGAAAGCGGTTGAATGTCTCCCCCACGGGCACCATGCGCAGCCCCAACGTACCGTTGCGGATTTCCTCGATCAGGCTGTTGATGTGCAGATTGGCCTCGATCAGGGCCACATTGCGGCTATCGCGTGCCAACAGCGTGGCGCCAGCCCCGGCGATAACCAATTCTCCCAGCAGATTGATGACGGCATCGAGCCTGTCCGCCTGGACACGGATATAGCGCTCCTCGCTCGGGATGTTGTCGCGGATTTTCTGCTGCTTGCCCAAGGCCGCAGCCACCACCTCGGGGGCTACACCGGCCTGTGTTTCCAGCAAGTCGCCAATTTTGGGCTTGACGACCGCAGGAATATTGCCAGATTGCTGCTGGGTGCTGAGAACCTGTTCGAGTTTTTGCAAGGACACGGCGCCCACTTGCACCAGCATGTCGCCCAAACGGGGGGTTTCAGGCATGGCGTCGATAGCACGGGCCATTTTCTGGTTTTCTGTTTCTGGTTCAACGACATCCAGCTCACAGTCATCCAGCACAAAGCTGAACGCTCCCTCGATTTCCTCGCGCCCACAGCTGGTTTCCAGCTCCATCGTGAAACTCAGAAAACAATTCTCCGGGTCCAGTTTTGCGAGTGCGGGCACTGCATCCGAAACACAATGCATGGATACCACACGGCCAAGGCCACCGAGATAGCGTGCAATGGAGAGCGGGTCCATGCCATTGCGAAAGGTGTCGATGCCAAAACGGGCGGCAATTTTCCAGACACGTGGACTGCCACCGGCAGCACTGGCGGACTCCTTGGGCGTCGCAGCCGCTGGTGCGGAAGAATTTGCGTCAGCAAGGGCGCGCAACTGAATGACGAGATCGGCGCGTATGTCCCTTTGCTCCTGTGTATCACCTGCTTCGTCTGCGGCGGTATCCACCAGGAACCGTATCTGGTCATTGCACTGCAACAGCAAAGTATTGATGTCGGGACTGAGTGCCAGCTGGCCATCACGCATCTTGTCAAGCAGCGTCTCCACGTGGTGGGTAAATTCAACCACACGTGTCAGGCCAAAAATTCCAGCCGACCCCTTGACGGTGTGTGCACAACGAAACAGGGAGTCGAGTAGTTCACGGTTATCGGGTTGCTGTTCCAGTTCGAGCAACAGATTTTCGATAGCCTCGATCTGCTCATCGGCTTCACTGATGAAGGCCGGCATGGCGGCCGCGATGAAATCCTGATCAGCGGTATTGGTATGGCCCACAGTTAGCCCCCCCCGGAGTTGGATTTCAGATAACGCGGATCCAACCAACGGTCAAAGCCCATGGTGCGGCACGCATTGGCAAACGCATCGCTGGCCTCAACCAGATACCAGCGCTGGGGCATATTGGATAGCGCGGCCAGTAACTGCAAACCACAACCGTCCACCTCACTGACGTCACGCGCCGAGATTTCCAGGTATTTTTGTTCTGTTGTTTCCTGTTCAGCCACCCAGGCCAGCAGTGCATCGCGCACCTCTGTGGCACTGTAAATATTAAGTTCGGACGGTAGCTCAAATTGTTTGTGCATGATATTCAGGCGCAGAGCTTGGATACGGCATTGAGCAGTTGTGTGGGGGCAAAGGGTTTGACCATCCAGGCCTTTGCGCCGGCCGCCTTGCCTTGTGCCTTTTTCTCTTCCTGGCTCTCGGTGGTGAGCATCAGGATGGGCAGATATTTGTAGGCCGGCAACTGTTTGACCGCCTTGACAAATTCAATACCATTCATGAGCGGCATGTTGACATCACAGATCGCCATCCCGATCTGGCGACCGTCAAGCAAGCGCAACGCTGCCTGGCCGTCTCCAGCCTCAATTACGTCATATCCTGCGCCTGTCAAGGCCATTTTGACCACCTGGCGCAAGCTTGCAGAGTCGTCAATTACCAAAATTGTCTTTGCCATTCCAACCTCGTTAAAAAAAAGTGGCTTCGTTATCGTCAAAAGAATTTGTTGTATTTGTTGCAACGGATTCTGTCCCGTGATGGCCATTGCGCTGCTCGGCCATGGCATATTCCGACTCCAGCCGGGCAAGCCAGTCGCTCAGATCGGTGACGCCTCCATTTTGCCCTTGCCCTGTCAGAGCCTCCTGCAAGCGCGCAATATCGGACTCCAGCAGCGCCATCATCTGGTTGATGCGGTCCTGATACTGGAACCCGATGTACATGCGCTCCACCTGTTTGGCCACCATCTGGGTTTCATGCTGGAACGGCCTAGCCACTTGCTCCAGCGCGCCCACGGTGTCGCGCACCATGGCCAGCACTTTTTCCGTGACCGCTACAACGTTGGGGGGAAGGGAAGTATCCCCTTGTAACGGTAGCAATAAGTGCTCGCAGACCGCAACCAAGCCATGAACACCCTCCTTGGGCAAGGTCAGAGCATCATTGATCTGCCGTGATTGGCGCTCGGCCATGTCGATATGCGGCCCGATGTCGGCAAAGGCCTTGAGCATTTCGCCAACCGCCGTTTCGGATTGCGCGCGTGAACTGGCCAACTGGCGCCCCCATACAGGCAACAATCCAACGCACAAATCAACCAAAGCCTGTTGCGATGGCGGCTTGGATTCTTCAATGACAGAAGTCTGTGGTCCGTTGTGCATAGTGCGATTTTGGCAAATGAAAGCGTAGATCGTAACGTCTTTTTGGAAATCCGGCTTTAATGCTTCAAGGAAGATTGCCGGAATGCAAACGAAGCTTCCGCCGCGCCGACAGCGATGCCCCTGGCATAAGGATACTATGTTTATAATAGCTGTACTCGCTTGCACCATAAGCTTTTCCAGCTTTTTTTGCATTAATAATCTCCAACGCCGATTATCCTTTGTGGAACTTATAATCTTCCCGCATGGACCAGGCACATCAGTCACAAACGCGCAACAAACTGCAACAACAGTTGCGGCAAATCGCGCGCGATAGCGATGCGGCACCCTGGGATTGGGATTTGATCAGCAGCGAGGTCTACTTTTCACCCCGCTGGTGGATCATGCTGGGTTTTGAAGTGGATGAGGTCCCTGCTTCCGCAAGCCTGTGGCTCAGTTTGTGCCATCCGGACGATATGCAACGGGTGGAAAAGGAGTTGGCGCGGGCGCTGGCGGATGATGGCGAATATTTTCAGGCGCACTACCGCCTGCGGCACCGGCGCGGCCACTATATCGCGGTTTTTTCCCGGATGCATATCCGACGCGATGCCAAGAAGAAACCGATCCGCTTGATGGGTGTCAACACCGATTTGACCGAGTACACGCCTTCTGGTGGGTTACAGGATCGTCTCGATGAGAGCGAAGCACGCTTCCAGACGCTTACGGAGTTGATGGCCGATTGGTATTGGGAGATGGACGGACAATTTCGTCTGACGCGCATCAATGAGTGTTCGGTGCACGATACCAAACTCAACCCCCAGGACTTTATTGGCAAAAGGTTGTGGGAGCTGGCGCATTCCGGTGTGGACAAGGAGCGCTGGGCCGAGCACCGCGCTGCCTTGCAGAGCCACAAGCTCATCGTGAATTTTGAGGTGCAGTATCCTGGACGCGATAACAGTCCGGTTTTTTTGTCTTTTGGCGCAGCACCCGCATTTGATGAACAATGCGTTTTCAAAGGGTATTGGGGGGTGGCGCGGGATGTCAGTGCCTCTCGAAATACGGAAAAAGCCTTGCGTGAAGCCCAGATGCAATTCCAAAGCCTCCTGGACTGGTCGGCCATGGGCTTGGCCATCTACCAGAACGGACGTATTGTGCATGCCAATCCAACGGCCCTGCGCGCCTGGGGTGCCGAGCAACCCGCAGAGTTGATGGGCATGGCCATCGGGTCCCGGTTTCATCCCCAGTTCAGAACCTCTACGCTCAACCGTTTCCGCGCCATGAAAACCGGGGACGTGCATACCGAAGTGCGCGAATCGCGGTTATTGCGCCTCGATGGCCGTGCGGTGGATGTCCAAATTCAGGCCATGCCAGTCCCATTTCAGGGGCAGCCGGCCATTCAGATCATCTTTCATGACATTTCGGCACGCAAGCAGATTGAGGCCAATTTGCGCGAGAGTGAGGCGCGTTTTCGCACGTTGACCCAGCTCTCTGCCGACTGGTACTGGGAGCAGGATGAAAATTTTCGTTTTGTATTGCTCAATGGAGATGTCGAAACCGGCACCGGACTGCCCAGCAAAGACTGGATCGGCAAGACCTCCTGGGATGTGCCCGCGCTCAACCTGAGCAGCACGGACTGGGATCTGCACCGCGCCGCGCTGGAAGCCCATCAGGAGTTTCGTGACTTCGAAATTCGTCGCCCCGACAGTGCACGCGGCATGCACTGGGCATCGGTGAGTGGGAAACCCACCTTTGATGCCAACTGGGTATTTCGAGGATACCGGGGTATTGGCCGCAATATCAACAGCCAGAAAGAGTCCACGGACCGCATTCACAGACTGGCCTTTTACGACACCTTGACGGGTTTACCGAATCGTCGCTTTCTGATGGATCGCCTGAGAAAAACCATCCAGCTGAACGCACGCCACCACCAGCGCGGCGCCTTGTTGTTTCTCGACCTGGACAACTTCAAAGTCCTCAACGACACCCTGGGACACGATATGGGTGACATTTTGCTGCAACAGGTTGCAGCCCGGCTGGTGGGTTGCGTGCGCGACACGGATACGGTGGCGCGTCTTGGTGGGGACGAGTTTGTGGTGGTGATTGAGGACCTCGATGGAAAAGAACTCGATGCCGCCACAAAGGCTGGCGCGGTGGGGCAAAAAATCCTGGCAGCACTCAACGCATCCTATCTTCTGGCCGGGCACGAGCACCGCAGTTCGCCCAGTATTGGCATCACCTTGTTCGGCTCCAATGTCCCCAGTGTGGACGATGTGCTCAAACAGGCCGACCTTGCCATGTACCAGGCCAAGATGGCCGGGCGCAATACGTTGCGTTTCTTTGACGCCGCGATGCAACACGAAGTCGACAGCCGTGTCACGCTCGAGTCCGATTTGCGCGACGGTTTGCAAGGTGGCGAAGAGCTGATGCTGCATTTGCAGCCGATTGTGGCGGTGGATGGCAGGGTGGTCGGCGCCGAGGCTCTGGTACGCTGGTTGCAGCCGGTGCGGGGACTGATGGTTCCAGAGGAGTTTATCGCGTTGGCACAAGCGACTGCGCTGATTTTGCCACTGGGGCGCTGGGTGTTGCAAACGGCCTGCGAGCAGTTGGCACTGTGGGCCGGTAAGCCAGAAACATCCCACCTCACCCTGGCTGTCAATATCAGTTTGCGCGAATTGCGCGAGCCGGATTTTGTGAGCCATATTCTGCGCGCACTGCACCTCACGGGCGCACCCGCCAACCGCCTGCGGCTGGAATTGACCGAAAATGCCCTGACACAAAAAGTGGACGATACCATGGCAAAAATGACCGAACTCAAAGCCCATGGCATCGGGTTCTCGCTCGACGATTTCGGCACGGGCTATTCGTCCTTGAGCGTCCTCAAGAAATTACCTTTCGATATGCTCAAAATTGACCATTCGTTCGTACGCGACATTCTGACGAACCCCGATGATGCCGCGATTGCCCGCTCCATCGTGGCCTTGGGAAAGAGCCTGCATCTGTCGGTTGTGGCGGAGGGAGTGGAAACACAGGAGCAACGTGCATTCCTTGCCGCCAATGGTTGCTATGCTTACCAGGGTTACCTGATTGGCAAACCCATGCCCATCGAGGATTTTGACGCTTTTTTGCTGAAATCCCGTATACAGACATCAGACATCGCAGGTTGATAACTAGTTTTATGCCATGAAAAATGCCCGAATCCTGATCGTTGAAGACGAAACCATTGTCGCCCGTGACATCCAGATGCAATTGCTTGAGCTTGGCTACGAGGTTGTCGGCCTGGCCACACGGGGCGAGGAAGCCATTGCGATGACGGCACAGGCCAAGCCGGATCTGGTGTTGATGGACATCCAGCTGGCCGGAACGATGGATGGCATCGCTGCCGCCGATGCCATCCGCGCCAACACCCAGCAGCGCGTGCCCGTTGTGTTCCTCACGGCCTACGATGCCGACGATGTCCTGGCGCGGGCCAAGGTGACCGAGCCATTTGGCTACATCCTGAAACCCTTTTCATCGCGCGTGCTGCACAGTGTGCTGGAAATGGCTCTCTACAAGATTCAGGCCGAGGCACGCCTGCGCGAACCCAATTTGTACAGCCAGGCAATTCTGGACAACATGGCTGATGGTGTCCTTACTTTTGACATCACTGGCACCGTGGTCAGCACGAATGCCGCTGCGAAACGTATGTTTGGTTTTCAGCCAGGAGATGCTCTCGATTGCGGCATCAGTGCGCTGGTGCCACCTTACATGCGCCCACAGCTCAAGGCTTTTCTCGACCAAGTGCAACACCGCAGTCCCAACCTGGGTACCAGCCATACGCGCGAAATTGTCGGTCAGCGCAAAGACGGCAGTGTTTTTCCCTTGAGCTTATCGGTGTCCAAAATGGCACAGCAAGGGCAAATGCGCGCCTTTGTTGGCATTGCCCGCGACTTGAGTCCCGCACAGCAAGGAGCGGAAGAAATTCACCAACTGGCTTTTTTCGACAGCCTGACACAGCTTCCCAACCGTCGCTTGTTTCTGGACCATATGCAGCAAGCATTGCTGACCTCGGCACGCAACGGCCAGTACGGCGCGCTGATTCTGTTGAATCTGGACCATTTCAAGCGTGTCAACAGTACCTTGGGTTACGACATGGGCGACCTGTTGCTCAAGGAAATGGCACGCCGCCTCAAGGCCATCGTGAACGAAAGTGATCTGGTGGCCCGCCTGGGGGGTGACGAATTTGTGGTGTTACTCAGCGCGGTGGGACAGCAGGCACAGGAAGCTGCAACGCAGGCGGAAGCCACTGTCACAAAAATACTCCAGGAGTTGGGCAAACCTTGCAGCCTGGATGGCCACATTTTGAACTGCACCCCCAGTCTGGGTGCTGTGGTGTTTCTGGCAAAGAAACAAAGCCTGGAACAGTTGATCAAGAACGCCGAACTGGCCATGCGCAAGGCCAAGGAAGCGGGCCGCAGCACCTTCCGGTTTTTTGACGCTGCGATGCACAGTGCCGTGGTTGCACACCGGCAACGTGTTTCCGACCTCCAGCGTGCCTTGGAACAGCAGGACTTTTTGCTGCACTACCAGACGCAATACGACCAGAACGGGCAAGCCATTGGCGTCGAAGCCTTGTTGCGCTGGCAACATCCATTGCGCGGGATTTTGCCTGCGGCAGAGTTCATTGCCCTGGCCGAGGAGACGCGCCTGGTCTTGCCGTTGGGGCAGTGGGTGCTGGAGAAGGCTTGCACGCAATTGGCTTGCTGGGGCAACGATCCTGTCCGCTCGAACTGGAGCATGGCAGTCAACATCAGCCCCTTGCAACTTGCACAAGATGACTTCGTTACCAATGTAATGGCAGCGCTTGTCAGCGCGGGTGCCGATCCACAGCGATTACGACTGGAACTGACTGAAGCCATGCTGCTCAAAGGAGGAGCGGATGCCATGAAAAAGATGCGCGCCCTCAAGGAGCACAAGGTGCAGTGTGCACTCGATGACTTCGGTACCGGTTATTCCTCGCTTTCATCGCTCAAAACGCTGCCACTGGTGCAGTTGAAAATAGATCCGTCATTTGTGCGCGATCTGCACACAAACGCCAATGCGCTCGAAATCGCCCAGGCCATCGTGGCCCTGGGCCATAGTCTGGGCTTGCAGGTGCTCGCTGAAGGCGTGGAAAATGCCGCTCAACGCGACTTGTTGGTAAGTATCCACTGCGACGCATTCCAGGGCAACCATTTTGCTCCCCCGGTGGCCGCCGGAGATTTGCCCGTTTCTCAATGAAAAGGCCTCTCATCGCCCTATGGACGTGCCAAAACAGCTATCTTATTAATAGCTTTCACAGGCAGGAGCATACGCAATGACCCATCGTTTTTCGGCCTGGAACTGGTTCAGAGATGCTTGCTACGTTGCATGGCACAGGTTTGATTCGGTCGTCTTCTGGAGCCGGGTACCGGATTTTGCGGGCCTGACTGTCGGCCTGTTAGGTTGTGTTGTTTTGCTTGGCTGGCTATTTGATGTGGCTGTGCTGAAAAGCATCCACCCAGCCTGGGTCAGCATGAAGGCCAACACGGCAATCGGGTTTGTGCTGTGTGGTGTGGCGCTGTGCCTCAAGAGCGATGCCAGAACCTCGTGGCGCGCCGCCTGGCCTCGTGTTGACTCCGTGCTGGCCCTGGCAGTCTTCCTTCTGGGTTTGCTGAATCTATTTCAATATGTCAGTGGCACAGATTTGGGAGTGGATCAGCTTTTGTTCCAGGAGCCCGCAGGAGCAGTTGGCACCTTGGCACCGGGACGCATGGCGCCAGCCACGGCACTATGTTTTCTGTTTTTTGGACTGGCCTTGATGCTGGATCGCCATTCCGCGCGCACGCACTTGAAGACCCTTCTGGCCATCGCCACGGCCTTGCCGGCATTGGCAGGAATTCTGGGCTACTTGTACCATGTTCCCAATCTGTATGGACTGGGAAACAAGACACAGATGGCCAGCCACACGGCCCTGGCGTTCTTGTTGTTGTCCTTTGGTCTGATTTGTTTGCAGTACGACACCGGCGTTATTGGTCTTATCCGGCGCCGCGATTCAGGTGGCAGGACTGCGCGTTTGCTGTTTCCCGTCGTCCTGCTCCTGCCGCCACTCATTGGCTGGTTGAAACTGACCGGAGACCGATCCGGCTTGATCGAGCCCGCTTTCAGTGTAGGGATCGTTGCCATCACGTACATCATCACCTTTCTGGCCTTGATCACCTGGCACGCCGATGCCCTGTCGCGTACCGAAACCGAACAAAAACGCTTGAAGGAAATCCTGCAACTGAATATGGCGGACCTGACCGAAAGCCATCGTGAGTTGGCGCGGCGTGAACGTGCGCTGCTGGAGATGGGGCGCATGGCCAAGGTGGGCGGCTGGGAACTGGACCTGACCACCAACCAGCTGAAGTGGTCGGATGAAGTGTTCAGCATTCACGAAACACCCAGGCACTTTCGGCCCAACCTGGAAGAAACGATCAACTTCTTCGTTGACGAATCGCGTCCGGCCATCAACCGTGCCCTCAAGGACGCCATGGAACAGGGCATTTCCTTTGATCTGGAGTTGCAGATCAAGACCTTGACCGGCAAAAAACGCTGGGTGCAGGTGATAGGCAAGCCCCACGGTGACGAAGGCCAAGTGGCGCACACGATTTCCGGTACGTTTCAAAACATTACCGAGCGCAAGGCGGGGGAAGAAAAACTGCGCCAGCTCTCGCACATCACCGAACAGGCGCCCTTGTCGATTGTCATTACCGACTTGCAAGGAGCGATTGAATACGTCAACCCGAAGTTCCAGCAGGTCACCGGGTATACAACACAAGACGTGATCGGCCAGAATCCGCGCATCCTTCAGTCGGGACAAACTCCGCCCCAGGTGTACACCGAGCTATGGCAAACCCTGCTCGCCGGGGGAGTTTGGCGTGGGGAATTTCACAACCGCAAGAAAAATGGCGAAGTCTTCGTCGAAAAGGCGGTGATCTCTCCGATTGTCGCCGTCAATGGTGTTGTCAGCCACTATGTGGCGCTCAAGGAAGACATCACGCTGCAAAAACTGAGCCAGCGCAAACTCGAGCAGCTGGTACAGGAAAAAACCGCCTTGCTCAACGAAGTGCACCATCGGGTCAAGAACAACCTCCAAGTCATTACCAGCCTGTTGCGGCTGGAGGAAGGGCGCAGCACCCAGATGCTCACCAAGACCGTGCTGCACGAGATGCAAGGACGCATCCGCTCCATGGCCCTGGTGCATGAAACACTGTACCGCTCTGGAACCTATGCCGCAGTCAACCTGGCAAGCTACATCCGGCAGGTGGTGACGATGGCCTTCACGGCCCAAACCAGCGGCTCTGGCGCGGTGCGGCTGGTACTCAATCTTGAGCCGGTTACCGCCACCATTGACCAAGCGACACCCTGCGGTCTATTGGTCAATGAACTTATCTCCAACAGTCTGAAGCATGGGTTCTCGCCAACTGAGCATGGCGAGGTGTGTGTCGATTTGTTGCCAGTGACCCAAGCCAATGACCCCGGAACGCAATACTGCTGTTTGCGCGTGCGCGATACCGGAGTCGGCCTGCCACCGGATTTCGACGCCCGGCGCGCGCAATCGCTTGGCCTGCAACTGGTATCCGATCTCGCACGCCAGCTGGGCGGAACGCTGGATGTCACGTCCTCACCAGGGGCGACTTTCGCCATCACGTTTCCCATTGAAGCGCCCAAGGTTGTCGGCGACAAGACCTGAATCTTTACTACGTTTTCAGTAGCTGTACCCGCTTGCCCCACGGTGGATAGCGGCTGATTTGATACCTGATTTGAGGCCAGATCGAGGCTAAAAACGTGCCACGGCGGCTTGCGGGGGGCACCTGTAGTGCGGTTTTGGTGTTTTTGATATCACGGGTGATATGATTTTGTTTCACCTTTGCAGGAGCGGGCCATGTCCGCCGGAATATGCACGGATCGCTCCATAAATGCTCTCCATCTCCGCAGCAATCTTTTCTGGATCGGGCCAGGCCTGCGCCCATTGACGGGCTTTTTCGCAATAGCTGCGCCGCAAGTCTGCGTCATTACGCAAGGCAGTCAAAGCCGCAGCCATTTCGTCCGAAGAATCTCCCACCAACCAGGCGGCATCACCAACGATCTCAGGCACTGCACCCACTGCCGTGCATACTGCGGGCAAACCAAACGACAGGGCTTCACAGTTGGCCATGCCGAAGGATTCGGTTGCCGTACTGCTGGCATACACATCGGCGGCGGAAAAGTACAAACCGATGTCGTCCGTCACCTCGATGCGCAGCTTGTGCAGCATATCCACTGTCTCAGCCGCTTGTAACAGCGGCGCCTTGTCGCCCTCGCCCAGAATAATCAGATCGGGGCGCATGGCTGCGTCAATACTGCCACAGGCTGTGACCAGCAAGGGAAAGCGCTTCATGGGTATGAGTTGCCCGACAGCCAGCACAAGCCACGCATCGGCAGCAATGCCCAGGAGTTGTCTGGCTTTGGCACGCTCATACTGGCGCAGTGCAGGCCTGGGATGTAGAACAGCGTGCCAATGGCGGGGCAATGGCGCAGACTCCGCTGACGGGTCAGCGGGCCAGTGCAGATCGGACGCCAATTGCCGCAGGCCCGTATGACTGGGCGCGCACAACCAGGCGGCGGACTGCGCCACACTGCGTTCCCAGGCCTGAAAGCGCGCCAGCAAACGCTGCGGGATTGGCACCCCTGGCCGCTCCTGCACATACGCACCAAACCCATGTTCGGTCACGCCCCAGCGGGCCTTTGCGCCGGTCCAACGGGCAAAGCATGCGTAAAGATACGCAAGAACGGGATCATGGCAGTGAATGTGGCTGATATTTTTGGCCTTCACCCAGCGCGCTGCGATCCAGGCAATGCGCGCGCGCTCGGCCAGCATGGCAAGTATTGCCTGGGAGGCTGCCTGATCAGGACCTGGAGGTGCATAGTACCAGCGCAGTATGGCCAGCAGACACCGACCCAGCCAGGCGGACCAACGGCCAATCGGATGGGCGCGGCTGATGTCGCCATCCAGAATTTCAACCGTGTGGCCGCGTGCACGCAAGGCAGTCACTACCGGCGCCAGGCTCTTGCCGATACCGTAGCGTGCATCGCTCCCGGACTCGCGTGTGACGTGCAGAATGTTCAATTGACCTGCCACTGGTGCGAAAGGCGCACCAGACCCTGCTCCAAACCCTCTTGCACGACCGTGAGGCGGCTGACTTCCTGCACTTCTTCATGCACAAAAAGAGCACGGTCACACAAGAGCCAGGCGGCAATACTGTATTCTCCACGCAACAGGGCTATCTTCTCGAATACACAGGTAGCCCGGCCCGTTCCATCGTTGGCAATGGGAAGTACGACACCATCGTGCAGTGTGCCACTGCTGGTAACGCAACGTCCGTCCAAGGTGTTGAAAGTGACAGCCAGTGAAGGCGTGTCTCCATCCTTGGCGCGGTATGCAATTTCAATCCTGACAGTACTGCGTCCACTGAACGCAATGGCGTTATCAACCCCGTCAACCGTCACCCTGACCTGTTCAATGCGCGATTGGGCAATACTGTCAACCCTATCCGATGCAAGAGCTTTATCAACGCCCCCACCCGAAGAGCCTGTTGCACTCCTGCTGGCCTGGCCTGCCATCTCATCCAGAAAGGCGGTGTACGAACGGATAACATCTGCCGAGTTCCCCATGGCCCGTACCTGACCCTGCTCCAGCCACAAGGCCCGGCTGCACAAGGCTTCGACCTGGTACATGGAATGGGAGCAAAACAGAATGGTTTTGCCGGCATCCTTCAAACGCATGATGCGCTCAAACGATTTGCGTGCAAAAGCGCCATCCCCCACCGATAACGCTTCATCAATAACCAGGATGTCCGGATCAACACTCGTGGCAATGGAGAATGCCAACCGCACATACATACCACTGGAATACGTTTTGACGGGTTGTTCGATAAAGTCACCGATGCCGGAAAACTCCACAATCGCGTCATAGCGCTGGTCGATTTCGACCTTGCTAAGACCCAGGATGGAAGCGTTGAGATAAATATTTTCGCGTCCCGTGAAATCGGGGTTAAAGCCCGCACCCAGCTCCAGCAAGGCGGCCACACGCCCACGTACTGCCACATGACCATGCGAGGGTGTCAGGGTACCGCAGACCAGTTGCAACAAGGTTGATTTACCAGCGCCGTTGCGTCCGATCAATCCCAGTACCTGGCCTTTTTCGAGCTCGAAACTGACATCACGCAAAGCCGTGAATTCACGAAAATAGCGCCGCCGACTGCGCATGATCATTTGTTTGAGACGATCAATGGGCTGGTCATAGAGACGAAACACCTTGCCCAGCTGCTGGGCAGCGATGACTGAACTAGAGGACATCGGCGAATCCTCTGCGTGTCAGCTGAAAGAATGTTGCCCCCAGGACGGCAGACAAGGTGGAAAACAGTGCGTACAAGCCTAATGCACTCCAATCGGGCCACTGCCCCAGCAACACCACCGTACGCACCTGCTCGATGATCAGGGTCAGTGGATTCAGATGCATCCAGTACTGCCAGCTGCTGTCCAGTGTTGCCACGGAATAAAACACGGGAGACATGAACATCATCAAACTTACAACCATGGACATCACCTGGCCCACATCACGGGCAAAAACCCCCAAGGCAGACAAAAACCATCCTACTCCCAGCAAGAATGGCAAAAATGCCAACAACACCAGGGGCAGTGCCAACACCGTCAGGGGCAAGCCTCCACGCACAAGCACCAGTACCATGCATAACGACACCACACTGATCAGCAGGTGAAATAAACCCGACAAGACGCTGACCCAGGGAAGAATTTCAATCGGGAAGACGATCTTCTTGATCAAATTAGGCTGTTCAATGATCAGATTGGGCGCTCTGTTGGCCACTTCGGAGAAAAGATTGAAGACCAGCAATCCGGCAAACACCTGCAAAGCGAATTCCAACCCACCATCTTTGCTTGTATTTGGCCAACTGGCTCGAAAAACACCTACAAAGACAAATGAATACACCCCCAGCATCAGCAGTGGCGTCACAAAGGACCACGTCAATCCCAACATCGAGCCACGGTATCGTGCGAGAACATCACGACGGGCAAATTGCCAGAGCAGTGAGCGGGTATTGAATGGAAAATAAGAACGTTGGAAGCGGATCACACAGGTAGTTTAACGACACTTTTACGCCATTCGTTTGTGTGTTGTGCCCTGCACAAGTCCCCTTGCCGAGTTAGAACCCTCTACCTACACGCAAACCGACACAGGGCGTAAAGTTGCGCCCTTGCGTTCGCGTGGCGATCAATGTCAGCGGTGCCAATAATTTCCATTTATCCCCATCTTTTCTGGAGCATTCCATGGTCAAAAAATTGCAAAAGTCTCGTTTGCTTAAGGCGCCGCACACCGAGCTGAAGGAATCGGTCAAAGATTCGGCTCAACAGATCTGGCAAGCCGGCTTGGGAGCGTTTACCCGTGCGCAAGCCGAAGGCTCCAAGGCATTTGAATCTTTGGTAAAGGAAGGGGTCAGTATGCAACGCAAGACACAGGCCGTCGCCGAAGAGAAGATCAATGAAGCCACACACAAAATGTCAAGCATGGCGACCGGCATATCGACCAAAGCATCGGGACAATGGGATAAACTGGAAAACATCTTTGAAGACCGTGTTGCCAAGGCATTGAACAAACTCGGAGTTCCTTCTGCCAAGGATGTCAATGCGTTGATCGCACGCATTGACGAGTTGAACAAGGCAGTTGAAAAGCTGTCGGCAAGAACCACCGGCACAAGTACAAGCAACGAGGAAGAGGCTCCGGTCAAGACGCGCGCTACCGCCACGCGCAAGACAGCCAGCAGGCCCACCAAGGCCGTCTCAAAGCCAGCCGCTCCAGTAGTTGGAACGCCTGCGACGCCGCCAGTGGAATCCTCACCGAGCTGATAAGCAAGCCATTTTGAACGGAAAAAAGGGTGCCAGGGCACCCTTTTTCGATTCCGAGGGACGCGACTTTAACAAAAAAATGGGTATATACGCTGTATTGCGATAAAAAAGTAGTCATAGCGCTCTACACTTTGCACCTATGAACTTTCATTTCAAATTTTTGGCTCCGGTCATCCGCATGGACGACACCACATGGTAAAAAAAGCACCCCGCCGCACAGCAGAACGCATTCTCGAGGTTACGCTGGAGTTATTCAACCGTTTTGGCGAACCAAACGTCTCAACCACACTGATTTCCGCCGAGTTGGGTATCAGTCCAGGAAACCTGTATTACCACTATCCAGCCAAAGATGAGTTGATAAATTCATTGTTTGACCGTTACGAAAAGTCGCTCAACGAGTTGCTCAACGCGAGTGATGATGTACGTGACGTGGAGGATGCCTGGTTTTTCATGCATACGCTCTTCGAGTTGATATGGCAATACCGGTTTCTCTACCGTGATCTCAACGACTTGTTGAGCAAGAATCGTCGGCTGGAAACCCATTTCCAATGGGTACTCAAAAACAAGACACGCGCAGTTAAAACCATGCTTGACAGTATGAGCCGAACGGGCGCCATCCACATTGATTCGCGCGAACTTGAGTCAACCGCTACAAGTATGGTCGTAGTTCTGACCTACTGGCTAAGTTTCGAGTACGTTAAAGATCCGCGTAATGCTTTGGAGCCCGAAAGTGCACAGACCGCGCTATTGCGGGGCGCGCACCACGTACTGAATCTGCTGGTACCGTATCTGGAGGCACATCAGCGTACCCATCTACTCACATTGGTTGGCGCCTACTTTGCTCCCGTATCGCCCTGAGGATGAACCAAACATGGCCCACTGGACATCTTTTGCATACCTTGGTGAGTATCGGTTTTCAGCCGGAAGTGTCAAAAAACAATGGCGTCGCCTGCATGCGGGCGACCAGGAACCGTTGCCCAAGAGCAGCAAGCTGCTTTCAGCCTGGGCTTTATTTCACAACGGCGAATTCGAAAAAGCCAGCGCAGCAGCCCTGCTATGCGGCTCGGAGGGTGTCACACTGGCAAACAAAGCCACCTGCGTGTACGCCAATTACATCGAAACCAAGGAAAAGCAACGCCTGGACCTGTTCAATCAGGTGGCACAACGCGCCGCACAACAAACCATAGCAGAACCGCACAATGCCAACGCTTTTTATTGGCAGGCTTACGCTTTGGGGCGGTACAGCCAGGGTATCAGCGTAGCCAAGGCACTGGCATTGGGAATAGGTGGCAAGGTCAAGTCCACGCTGGAGACTGCCATTCGCCTGGAACCCCGACATGCCGATGCCCATATTGTGCTAGGGGCATTTCATGCCGAAGTCATTGATAAGGTGGGTGCACTGATTGGCAACATGACCTATGGAGCAAAAAAGGAAACCAGTTTGGCCTTGCTTCAAAAGGCAATGAATCTGACACCGGATTCTCCCTTGGCATTAATGGAATACGCCAACGCACTGATCATGCTGGAGGGCGATAAACGCATGGAGGACGCAACCCGGCTCTACGAACTGGCTGCGGCAACCGAAGCGCTTGACGCCACGCAGCGTCTGGACGTGGAACTCGCCCGGTCTGCATTGGAAGAGTCATAAGCGGCAATATCTGGCCGTTGGCCGTTGCCTGGGTTCTGGCGCTTGTTTCTACAATTGCTTGATGGCCATCCCACAAACCTTCGTTCAGGAGTTGCTTGCACGCACCGATGTGGTGGAAGTTGTTGGGAACCATGTGCAACTCAAGAAAAGCGGCGCCAACTTCATGGGCTTGTGCCCTTTTCACAGTGAAAAGTCCCCCTCGTTTTCGGTCAGTCCGTCCAGGCAGTTTTACCATTGCTTCGGCTGTGGCAAGAGTGGTGACGCAATTCACTTTTTGATGGAACATCTGGGCATGGGTTTCGTCGAAGCGGTCAAGGATCTGGCGCAGCACCAGGGTATGCAGATCCCCGAAGATGACGTGCCACCCGAAGAACTGGCCCGCATGCAAGCGCAAAAAAAACAGCAAGCGACGCTGACCGATGTTCTGGAAAAAGCGGGTGAAGCCTACCGCCAAGCGCTCAAGGATTCGCCCCGCGCGATTGCGTATTTCAAAAAACGGGGACTGTCCGGCGCAGTAGCCAGGCAGTTTGGTCTGGGGTACGCACCCGATGGCTGGCGCAATCTGGCCAGTGTGTTTGCACATTACGATGACCCGCTGCTGGTGGAATGCGGCTTGGTGATTGCCAGTACCGATGCAGCCAGTTCGGAGGAAAAACGCTACGACCGCTTTCGTAACCGGGTCATGTTCCCGATTCGCAATGTCAAAGGTGAATGCATCGGTTTTGGTGGCCGTGTGCTGGGCGATGAAAAACCAAAATACCTGAACTCACCTGAAACGCCTGTGTTCAGCAAGGGGCGTGAGTTGTATGGCCTTTTTGAAGCACGCAACGCCGTGCGCGAGCTTGGTTATGTGTTGGTCACTGAAGGCTACATGGATGTGGTGGCGTTGGCGCAGTTGGGCTTTGCCAATGCGGTGGCAACCTTGGGCACCGCTTGTACCAGCGAGCATGTCCAAAAACTGTTTCGTTTCAGTGATGCGGTCGTTTTCAGCTTTGATGGTGATGCTGCCGGTCGCCGTGCCGCACACAAGGCCTTGCATGCGGCACTGCCCTATGCCACTGACGTACGCAGTATCAAGTTCTTGTTTTTGCCACCCGAACACGATCCCGATAGTTTTATCCGTGCCAATGGCCAGCAAGCCTTTGCGCAGTATGTAACCGATGCCATGCCCTTGAGCCGCTTCCTGATCGAGGTTGCGCGCGAGGGTTGCGATATGGGCAGCGCCGAGGGACGGGCACGCATGGCCAGCAGTGCCAAGCCCTTGTGGACGCCGTTGCCCGAGGGCGTGCTCAAATTGCAATTATTCACCGAGATCGCAGCGCAGGCGCAATTGTCCACTCAGGAGCTTGGCAGGGCGTGGACTGGTGGCAGTCAAGCTGCCGGCGGCGTCCATGACGATTCCCCTGCACATGCACCGCCACCGTTCGCGCATGTTGACACAGGGTCCAGGCGGCATGGCCATCACACCCGCTCGCCCCATGTGCCGCAGGCACGGTTGCGGCTGTTGAACCGTTCTGACCATGTCGTGCGCATATTATTGGGCCGTAGTGAATTGTGGGATACCCTGTCTGGCGAAGAGCATGGCTTGCTGTGCGAACTGCCCACTCCCCACGGACCTTTGCTTATCTGGCTTGAAGTCAAATTACATGAACACGGCCCGCTTCCTTGGGAGGTTTTGCGCGAGGCGCTACGAGGACATGCGGTTGAGGATTTTGCAACACAGCTGATGGCCGATCCGCTAATCCCGGATCATCCTGGCGATGTCCAGGACCTTGGCGCGGAGCTGCATGACCTGCTGTGCCGCATGTTGATTGAACGCATCAAGGAGCAGGAAACTCAGGCCATTGAGGCCATAAAGACCGACCCCAGCGCACTGTCGCGCTACCAGGAGTTGCGCAAACGTCGGCTTGCGTTGATCGGTGCGATCAAACAATAACCACCTTCTCCAACAGTCAGGTCAAGGGTGCGATTCAAAATGATGCGTTCGTTGTATCTCATGGAATCACGCCAATTTCATATCACCCGTGATATCAAAAACGCCAAAGCCGCACTACAGGTGCTCCCCGCAAGTCTCCGTGGCACGTTTTTGGCCTCGATTTGGCTCAAATCAGGCATCAAATCAGCCCACAGCCCCCGTGGGACAAGCGGGATCAACTATCAAAAACGTAGTAGCAAGGGCCTGCCTACAGACATCACACTGGATCGCACCCCCAGCGGTCCGCGCCGTCCGGGTTTCGGGTAACATGCCCCGACTGGTATCGACCCAATGGAGCCAAGCATGCGACGATGGAACGGATGGGGTGACGATGGCACCACGATGGAACTCAACAAGGGTGCTCGCGCCATGCTCGCCGAGCGCCTGGGGCCAGGACGGCCAGGGGTGGTGGATGCCAAAAAAAAGTACCTTTACCCGGCAAGTTGTTACAGGATGCAGACCCATGGACGCATTGAAAGACGGGATGAACGCCGAAGCAGCACGTGCACGGGCAACAGCCCGACTGGAAGATCACCCCTGGGATGTGGTGGTGATCGGTGGTGGCATTACCGGCGCGGGGGTGGCGCAACAGGCCGCACACCAGGGCTGGGAGGTGCTGCTGGTCGAACAGCGCGACTTTGCCTGGGGCGCATCAAGCCGCTCATCCAAACTGGTGCATGGCGGCATACATTACCTCATGGAAGGCGATCTCAAGGCCACGCTGCGTTCGGTACGCGAACGCCAGCGATTGTTGCGCGAAGCACCGGAGTTGATCGAGCCGCAGAGCTTTCTGTTCGCCAATTACACCGGAATCAGATCAGAACACTGGCTGTTTCAGGCCGGGCTGAAAATCCATGACCTGATCGCAGGACAACGCAGCCACTTTTACGCCAACCAGGCCGACACACAAGCACTGATACCTGGATTAAACCCGCCGGGACTGCGCGGCTCGCTGGTTTATCAGGACGCCAAGACGGACGATGCGCGTCTGGTGTGGCGTGTGCTACAGCAGGCACAAGATGACGGCGCAAGCACATTGAACTACGTTGCTGCACAGGAACTGGCATTGGACGCAGGGCGTGTGGTCGGAGTGAAACTCCAGGACGTGACCAACGGAAAAATCCACAACGTTCAGGCCAAAACGGTGGTGAATGCCACGGGCGCCTGGAGTGATCGGCTGCGTGCCGGGCTGGGTGCCAAACCGATGCTGCGCCCCCTGCGTGGCAGCCATCTGATTGTGCCTTTCTGGCGCTTACCCGTTGCACAAAGCATCAGCCTGATGCACCCGCAGGATGGCCAAGCGGTATTTGTGTACCCATGGGAAGCTTGCGTGCTGGTTGGCACCACCTATTTCAACCACCGCGACAACCTTGATCTCGAAGCAAGCATCACGCCCGCCGAAGTTGATTACCTGCTGTGTGCCGTCAATCACCAGTTTCCCTCGGCCAAGCTCTCGGCCTCAGACATCAGTGCCTGCTACGCCGGGGTGCGTCCCGTGCCCAACGATGGCAAGGGAGAAGCCTTTGTCGTACGGAACGAGTCAGGCTTGATTACGCTGCTCACAGGGGAGTTAACCACCTTTCGACTGATGGCGCAGGACGCGCTGGCGCTGGCTGCAAAGTGCGTCGGCAAACCTTTCAAACGTGACGATGCGCGCGTTTTCTCGCCATCCAGCGCACTGCCGCCACATTGGAGCACGGCTGTGCGCTCCAGGCTGCGCGCGCGTTACGGCCATCGTGCGCAAGAGCTATCAGCCCGTGCAACCGAGGCCGATTTGCAACCCGTCCTCGGGACCAATACCTTGTGGCTGGAGCTCACCATTGCCGCGCAGCACGAAGCCATCGTGCATCTCGACGATTTGTTGCTGCGCCGCACACGCTTGGGGCTGTTGCTGCCACAAGGCGCCCTGGAGCATCTGGAGCACATCCGGACGCTGTGCCAGCCCCACCTGGCATGGAACGCCAAGAAATGGGACAACGAGATCGCACGCTACCGCAGCATCATCGCTGCACACTACCAGTTGCCAGCAACACCCAACACACCGGGGTAGGCTTTTACGGGTTACGGCTCCAATCTGTCGGGCCACTTTTCGTTGGGGAGGTCGGTGTTCATCTGCATGCGAATTTTTTCCATGTCCGGTGCTTCTGTCTGCTTGGGTCCGGAAGATGCAAGACCGGGGAACGCAATGATCAGCCCGACCATTACGAGTTGAATCACGACAAAAGGCACCGCACCCATGTAAATCTGGGTGGTGCTTACCGGCTCTATGCGTTGTTGGCTCACCTGGTCCGTGTAGGCGGTAATCGGCGCAACGCTGCGCAAATAGAACAATGCAAATCCGAATGGGGGATGCATGAACGATGTCTGCATGTTGACGGCCAGCAGCGTGCCAAACCAGATCAGGTCAATGCCCATTTTTTCGGCAACCGGCGCCAGGAGTGGCACCACGATGAAAGACAGTTCGAAGAAGTCGAGAAAAAAGGCCAGGAGGAAAATCGCGATATTGACCACAATCAAAAAACCAAGCTGGCCACCAGGCAATCCGCTTAACAGATGCTCCACCCACTTCTGTCCGTCCACGCCTTGAAACACCAGGCTGAAAATAGTCGAACCAATCAGGATGAACACCACAAAGCTCGCCAACTTGGTGGTCGTGGTCAATGCTTGCGTGAGCAACGCCATGTTCAAGCGTCCACGGGCTGCGGCCATGATGCCCGCACCCACAGCACCCATGGCGCCCCCTTCGGTTGGGGTTGCAATGCCAAGAAAGATGGTGCCCAGCACCAAAAAGATCAACAGCAAAGGTGGAATCAATACAAAGGTTACACGCTCTGCCAGGCGTGACAGCAGCTTCATTCCACTTACCTTGTTTACCACGGCTATACCAAATCCCAACATCCCACCCACGCACATCGAAGCTACGATAGTCTCATCAAGGGCGATGCTGGGGTTTGCTTCCCCCTTGATCCAGCCATACACGTCCGCGTAGTGTGTGCCAAAGTAAATGGCAGCCGCCGTGGAAACAAGGCTCAGGACTACCAGAGAATACACGCCGCTACCACCGTTATCCTCACGAATGGTGCGCGCATGGGGTGGCAAGGCTGGAGCCCAGGCTGGGCGCAGTATGGCAATCAGAATAACGTAGCCTACGTACATCCCCGTGAGCGCGAAACCGGGAATAAATGCGGCTTTGTACATTTCGCCCACGCTTTTTCCCAACTGGTCGGCCAGGACAATCAACACCAGCGAAGGGGGGATGATTTGCGCCAACGTGCCCGAGGCGGCGATCACCCCCGATGCCAGACGACGGTCATAACCGTGGCGCAGCATGATGGGCAGGGAAATCAGCCCCATGGAAATGACCGATGCCGCGACCACCCCGGTCGTGGCGGCCAGCAAGGCCCCCACCAGAATAACGGCAAACGCCAGCCCACCACGCACCGGGCCAAACAGCTGGCCAATGGTTTCCAGCAAATCTTCGGCCATCCCACTGCGCTCCAGAATCAATCCCATCAGGGTGAAAAATGGAATCGCCAATAAAGTGTCGTTTTGCATGATGCCAAACAAACGCAATGGCAAGGCTTGCAAAAGGGCCTCGGGCAAGAGTCCCTGTCGAATCCCGATAAAACCGAAAAACAGACCGCAGGCTCCGAGACTGAAAGCCACGGGGAAGCCTATTAACAAAAAGACAATAAGCCCCGCAAACATCATGGGTGCCATATTGTTGATCATGAATTCCATGCAGCGTTCTCCATTTTCCCGTTTGGGTTACAAGGACGGTTCGGTCGTTACAATGGGCCAAACAACCCCACCTATCGTGGAGATTCGATGAAGGCTCTGCTAAAGCTCTCAGCGGCTGTCGATTGGCTCAATATCCAGGTTGGCAAGTATGTCATCTGGTTGATTGGTATCTCAACAGCCATCAGTGCAGTGAATGCCTGCGTGCGCAAGTTGTTCAACGTGGGCTCCAATGCCTTTCTTGAAATACAGTGGTACTTGTTCGCAGCCTCTTTTTTACTGGCTTCCGGCTACACCTTGTTGAAAAATGAGCACGTCAGGATTGACGTTTTTTCCAGCCGTTTGTCCAGGCGTGCGCAAACATGGATTGACGTACTGGGGTTTGGTTTGTTTCTGACGCCGGTTTGCCTGGCAGTTTTATGGTACGGAATCCCCTTTTTCCTCCAGGGATTTCTCACCGGCGAAAAGTCCCCCAATGCGGGCGGCTTGGTTCGCTGGCCCATATACGCCATGATTCCCATAGGCTTTTCGCTTCTGTTGCTGCAAGGGTGGTCGGAGCTGATCAAGCGCCTGGCCTTCTTGCAGGGATTGATCGAAGACCCGACGTACAAAAAGCCCAAGGAGGCCTAGGGCAGGATCACCGCCGCAGGCGCCATGGTGTTTAACTGGAAATGTAATGCTCCAGCTGGCTGATGGTCCGCTCGTGGTCGGCAATGATGTCATTCATGATGTCACGAATCGAAATCATGCCAAATACCTTGTCACCATCCACCACCGGCAAGTGCCGGATTTTCTTTTGGCTCATCAAGGATAGGCAGTCGCGCGTCCTGACCTCGGGAGCCACTGAAACCACGGTCGTGGACATGATTTCTCGCACGCGGGTTTCTTTGGAGGATTTGCCAGCCAGGGCAATCTTGCGCGTGTAATCCCGCTCGGAAAAAACACCCACCAGTTTGCCGCCATCCATGACCATCAATGCGCCTACATTGTGGTCAGCCAGTGCCTTGAGCGCGTCAAAAACACTGTCATCCGGTTGCAAATTCCAGGTGACAGGTGCGCGTTGTTTTAATAACTCCGATATGGGTCGCATGATTCCTCCTTCGATGAGGTTGTTATCTTAATATGCAATTGCTATTGCTTGAAAAATACTTCGATGGTCCTTTCCATGATGGCCATAAAGGGTTGGTCCAGCATGGGCAGGGTCAGCGCAATTCCGATCAGGCCTACCAGCAAGGTAATGGGAAAGCCAACGGCAAAAATATTCATTTGTGGCGCAACCCTGGAAATGATGCCCAGGGCAAGATTGGCAAACATCAACATGCCAATCATTGGCAAGGCAATCCATAAGGCGCTGGCAAACAAATCTGCACCCAGCCGGTGCAGCTTGACGTGCTTGAGGGTTTCCAGGAAGTTCTGGTCAATGGGAAACACCTCAAAGCTGCGGCTGACGGCCAGCAGCACCAACAAGTGTCCATTCATTGCCAGGAACAGCAGCGAAGTCATTTGTCCAAAAAAACGGGCAACGGCGCTGGATTGTGCGTTGATGAGTGGATCAAAAAAAGCAGCAAAATTCAATCCCATCTGAAATCCGACCACCTCACCGGCCAGCTCCACCGTGGCAAAAACCACCCGGACGGCAAAACCCAGTGACAAACCAACGCCAATTTGCTGGAGGGCCACACCCAGGGCCTGTGGGTCATTAAAACCGACGATGGGGCGCTCGGGCAAACTGGCCTGGACCACCACCGCCACCAAAAAGGCAAACCCGATTTTGGCCCTGACCGGGAACGCCCTGGAAGAGAGAACCGGAACGGAAGTGAGTACGGCCAGAATGCGCAGGAATGGCCAGAACACGGGCGATATCCAGGCCGCAAGTTGTGCTTCGGATATGGAAATCACGGTACGTCAGTTGTGCAGTTATCAGAGGACCGTTCCCGGAATGGCCTCAAGGGTGCGGCGGATGTATTCGATGAGCATGGTCAGCATCCACGGTCCGGCAATGGCAAAGGCTGCGATCACGGCAATCAATTTGGGAACAAAGGCCAGGGTAGCCTCATGAATCTGCGTGACCGCCTGAAACAGGCTCACCAGCAGCCCCACTGCCAAGGCCGTACCAAGAATGGGTGCGGACACCATCAAGAGCATCAGCAATGCATCCTGCCCCATGGTTAAAACCATTTGTGCATTCATGTGACAAAACTCGCTGCCAGTGAACCAATCAACAGATTCCAGCCATCGGCCAACACAAACAGCATCAACTTGAACGGAAGTGCGACCAACACGGGCGACAGCATCATCATGCCCAGCGACATCAACACACTGGCGACCACAATGTCGATGACCAGAAAGGGGATAAAAATCATGAAGCCGATCTGGAACGCCGATTTCAGCTCGCTGATGACGAAAGCAGGCACCAGAATCCGCATCGGGGCGGTTTCAATCTTGACCTCCGGGGGCAACTTTGCAAGCTTGGCAAACAAGGAAAAATCGGACTGGCGTGTTTGTTTCACCATAAAGCTGCGCACGGGCACCTCTCCGCGCTCCAAGGCCAGTTCAAACGAAATAGCGCTGTTGGAGTATGGCAAGTAGGCGTCGGCATAGACACGGTCGAGCGTTGGCCCCATGACAAAAAAGGTCAGAAACAAGGAAAGTCCCACAATCACCTGGTTGGGCGGGGCGGATTGCGTTCCCAGTGCTTGCCGCAGCAAGGAAAGAACAATCACAATCCGGGTAAAACTGGTCATCATCAACAACACCGCAGGCAAAAACGACAGTGCTGTAAAAAATAACAGGGTTTGTATCGGCACCGAAAAACTCGTCCCACCTGCCCCGGTTCCGATGAGTACGGGCAGCTGCCCCGCAGTCTGGGCCAGCGCCGTACCGTGGGCAGCAACAGCAACAACTATTCCTGCGCCACCTTTGCCAAGCATGGATACCCCACGACGTATACCGTATGCTGCGAAGATCACGGTTGCACCAAGGTTCGTTGTGAGACGGGTTTTTGCCCGTCATCGGCAAAAGGCTTGACCGGGATGCTATGCAAACAGGAAATATGCTGCGCGGTGACACCCAGTGTGAGCCACACACGATCCCCCTCGGGACCCACTTCCACGGTCACAACGCGTTGGTGCGGCCCGACTGCCAGGGCAGAAATAAACCGGGACTGCCCGCCGGGCTCCCGCGCTCCGGGCACCATGGAACGCTGTTTGAGCCACTTCACGAGCATGGGCAAACACGCTAGCAATGCCAGGAAAATTGCGACCGATATCAACGACTGCAAAGACTGGGTCATTGCAAACCTTCAGCCTTTGCTGACGCGGCGCAGACGTTCGGAAGGGGTTACCACGTCGGTCAGACGAATGCCGAATTTGTCGTTCACCACCACCACTTCACCCTGCGCAATCAGATAGCCATTGACCAGCACATCCATAGGTTCCCCAGCCAAGGCGTCCAGTTCCACCACCGAGCCCTGTCCCAATTGCAGGATGTGTTTGATCGGCACCTTGGTGCGTCCCAACTCAACCGACAGCTGAACGGGTATGTCCAGCACCATGTTGATGTCATTGACCGGGGCTTCCCCACTGTTGGCCATGGACGAAAATGGCTTGGGCGCATCTCCTGCCAGAATGCCCCCCCCTCTGTCCTGGCTGGCGGCTTCCGTAGACTTTTGCTCCAGCAGGGCTTCGGCCCAGTCGTCCATGCCATCGTCAGAGGCTGCTTCACCGAAATTGTCATCAGACGCCATTTCTTTCTCCCAACCAGTTCAGCTCATTGCCACGCAAGGCTTTTTCTATGCGGATCGCATACTTTGAATTATGCGTGCCATATTGGCATTCGAAGATTGGAACTCCATCAACGGTCACCTGAATTTTTGGTTGGCGCTCCAGTTCAATGAAGTCACCCTTCCTCATTGCCAACAATTGCTCCACCGTGGCATTGGCACGCGCCAATTCGGCAACCAGGGTCAGTTCCGCAGCCTGAATTTCACGTGTGAGCACGTTCACCCAGCGGCGATCCACTTCGATGGAGTCGCCTTGCGTGGATGAATACAACACATCCCGGATCGGTTCCAGCGTCGAATACGGAAAGCAAAAGTGAATGGCTCCCGTGATATCACCAATTTCCAGCTGGAACGAAGTGGAAATCACAATTTCACTGGGTGTCGCAATGTTCGCAAACTGGGGCTGCATCTCGGAGCGCTGGTATTCAAGCTCCAGTGGGTAGATGCCTTTCCAGGCTTTTTTGTATTCGGATGTAATAACGTCTACTAACCTGTTGATCACCCGTTGTTCGGTAGCCGAAAAATCACGCCCTTCAATACGGGTCTGGAATTTTCCGATGCCGCCATACAAAGTGTCAATCACACCGAATACCAATGAAGGTTCGCACACAATCAGACCGCTGCCACGCAAAGGACGGATCGCCACAATATTGAAGTTGGTGGGGACCGCCAGTTCACGCAAGAACGCGCTGTAGCGTTGCACGGACACGGGTCCGACCGATATTTCCGGACTGCGCCGAATGAAATTGAACAGTCCGACACGCAAATTGCGCGTGAATCGTTCGTTGACAATTTCCATGGTGGGCATGCGCCCACGCACGATCCTTTCCTGGCTCGAGATGTTGTACGCCCTGATTTCACCGCTTTCTGCGGTTTCCTCAACGGTCTTTTGACTCTCGCCGGTTACGCCCTCCAGGAGGGCATCCACCTCTTCTTGGGAAAGAAACGATTCACTCATACGGTGCCGTCCATTACGCCATTACGCCATTACGCCATCATTGAACAATGAAACTTGAAAACAGAACGCCTACCACCGGATACAAGATAACCGCGCGTGGTTTCTTCTTCTTCGCCTTGGCCGATGATGTATCTTCCTCTTCATCGCAGCTGTCGCCACCAAAGGGGATGGAAGCTTCGCACAAGATGTCCTTGATAAGTTTTTCCTTACCCTCTTGTTTTAATAACTCTTCAGAGGTTCGTCGCGCAATAAGCATCAGCACGCTGCTTCGGATGGCTGGCAAAACCGCCTTGACGGTATCGACTGCCTTGGCATCCTGCACCTCCAGCGTGATACCAATCTGTGCCACCCGCTCCCCGCCTGGGTCGGCAAGATTGACAACCATGTTGTCCAGAGGCAGGTATACCGGTGGAGTTTTAGGCACTGCAGCATGTACCGTAGGTGGTGGTGCTGCCTTGGCCGGAGCAGGGGCATGGCCATCCCCTCCATCCTCCGAAGATGCGCGTTGCTTGCTGATGAACACGATAGCCCCTCCCCCGATCAGGGCCAAAAGGAGGACAACACCAAGAATAATGATCAGCATTTTCTTGCCTTTGGCAGGGGCTTTGACTGCTTCGGCAGCTTCGGGTTTTGCAGACACTATAAGTTCCTTATTCGCGAAAAATGTTCATTATTTGCCAGGGTAGCCGGACTTGCAAAAACTAAACAAAAAGATCCAGTGTGTTCTTCGTCGTTCGTCCCGCAATACTATCCGGACCTGGGCGTCCAGGTGGAATCAATGCAGTGGTAAATTGCCTTGGTCTTTGCTGGGGCTGCTGCTGTTGATTTCCTGCACCACCGGAGCCTGTGGTGCCAACAGACACTCCAGACAGGATCACACCCTCGCTTTGCAGCAAATTCTTCAAATGCAGACTCGCATTTTCAAGTGCCGTGCGGGCCTGTAATTCGTCGGTCCGAAACGTCACATGCGCCTCATTACCGTGCATCCGTATGCTGACCTCCACGGGATTATTGCCCAAGTCATCGAGCTTGAGTTCTGCGTTTTGCACACCATTCGAAATCCAGTAGCTTACCTGTTCGGCAACGTAGGTATCGGTCGGCGTCAATACTTCGGATGCGTTGACCGCAAACGTATCCGTTGATCCTGTCATCACGGCCTGAAACACAGGCGCGGCATCATCGGCACGGCTCTGAAAAACCGAGCGCTCGCGGATACGTTCATCGCGCCTTTCCAGCACGGGCATGGCAAAGGCCGCCGGTTGCGCAGCCATGGATGGATCGGTCAATCTCTGGATGAGATTCAGGACATGGCGATCATGCAACACACCAGATTCGGTCGCATTCGTATGGGTAGACGCATCTCCCTGCGTCAGCCGTACAAATGCATCCATGTGCATTTTGCTGGTATTTTTCCCCGACTCCACAGCCGGTTCTGGTACCACATAGGACAAGGCCTTGGACGGGGATAGCACTTCATCAGATGGTATTGGCAAACGTGGCGATCTTGCTGTCGAACTTGTGTCGCGTATGGGTGGGCGCACGCCATCGCGTACGGGCTCTGCGGCAGCAACCTGCCCACGCATGAAGACTCCCGGCAATGTCTGGGAAAGTACCTCAGACTCTGATGTCGCACGGGTCTCCTGGGTCGCATCGAGAGGGGTTTGCACGTTCTCAGGCAGTTCAGCTAGCTCGGTCAGTACCTGCAAAGACGGCGACTTTGTTGCCGAAGCGGTAGAAACCTGCCCACCCATGGAGACTGCCGACGATATCCGGGCAAGTACATCAGGGGGTGTTGGCACACCTGATGACGCTGCCGTCAAGTCGGCGCCAGGCGTTGGTGCGGATGCGTCCATAACGCCATTGCGCACAGGTTGAGCAAGCTGTTCTGATGTCGCAGGGGTCACATCAAGCGGGGGTTGTCCGTCCCCAGGTAGTCCAGGTGGCCCAGATGGATCAGGTAGAGTCTGCAAAGGTGGCGATCTTGTTGCTGCACGGGCGTCCGGTACGGGCACGCCATCGCGCATGGGGGGCTCTGCGGTAGAAACCTGCCCCGCTGCAAGCGATGCCTGTGCAAGTGCCATGGACGCATCCGTGGAAGCGGCCATGGCTGCATGGGTGTCGGTCAGTGTTGGCGTCCATTCCGGCATGACGGCTCCAACGGCGGAGTTCGTTACCTCCGTCGTATCCGCATCCGTATCCAGTGTTGCGAGAATGGCCATGAAGCCTCCAGCGACTCCCGCATCAGCACCAGTCAATCCGCCCAATCCATGGGGCCTTGCTTTGCCCGCCTTTGCGTCGGTGGCTACGGCGTGGCGTGCCCCGTTGTGCCTGGAACTTGCTTCAATAGCCATGTTGTTCTCCGGTTATGGGGGAAGTCTGGGTGCGGATATATTTTTGTGCGGCGAATTCGTCAATTTCCCGCTGTTCGCGCCGCCTTTGCACCTGCAACAAGGCTTCCTGTCGTTTTTTCAGGATCGTGTTCAGACCAGAAAGACGAAACTCAGCCTGCAACAGCGCCTTGTGGGCCGACTCCAGTTGGCGCTCCGTGTTGCCAATGACCCCGGACTGCAATCCGACCGCCTGTTGCAAGCGATCCATGAACTGATAATGGTGTCGTACCAGTTCGGATGTACGCATGCTGGATGCAGCACCCAGCCAACGGTTATCGGTGTCCGTGACATAGCCCTCAAGCTGGGTCAACTGGTCCTTGGCAAACCTGACATTGCGCTCGGCTTTTCCAACGGCCTTGGCCAGTTCATCCCTCTGGCGGGTCGCCAGTTCGACAGCCAGGGTGATGCTTTTCAGATCAGACATGGCAGACATAAGTCCTCCCGTTGCAAGCTATGCATCATTGCGCGTCATAGTTGAGCGATGTTGCGGCGAACAACTCCTGCAACACCGATTCCATGGGGGCTTGTTCGTCCATGTTTTGTTGCAAAAAGCGGTTCATGCCATCGTTGAGCACAATGGCTTCGTCCAGTGCCGGGTCCGAGCCACGCACGTAGGCACCGATCTGTACCAGGTCCCGCCCCCGTTGGTATCTGGAATAGATTGCCCGAAAGCGCCGCGCCAGTTCAAAGTGGTCACGCGAGATGACGTTGTGCATCACCCGTGAGGCGGACTGCTCCACGTCGATTGCCGGGTAATGTCCCGATTCGGCCAGGGTGCGTGACAGTACGATGTGGCCATCAAGTATGGCCCTGGCTGCATCGGCTATCGGGTCTTGCTGGTCATCGCCTTCGGCCAGAACGGTGTAGAACGCGGTGATGGACCCCGCACCAACCGTGCCATTGCCACTGCGCTCCACCAATTGCGGCAGCTTGGCAAAGCAAGAGGGCGGATAACCCTTGGTGGCAGGCGGCTCGCCAATGGCCAGGGCAATCTCGCGTTGTGCCATGGCGTAGCGGGTCAAGGAATCCATGAGCAACAGCACATGCTTGCCGCTGTCCCGGAAACTCTCGGCAATCGCCGTGGCGTAGGATGCGCCTTGCAGCCGCAGCAGCGGCGGTGCATCGGCAGGAGCGGCCACCACCACAGACCTAGCACGCCCCTGTTCACCCAGGATGTCTTCGATGAACTCTTTCACTTCCCGGCCCCGTTCGCCGATCAGCCCCACGACGATCACATCGGCTTCGGTATAGCGTGCCATCATGCCCAGCAAGACGCTCTTACCCACACCCGAGCCGGCAAAAAGGCCCAGGCGCTGGCCACGCCCCACTGTCAGCAGGGCATTGATGGCGCGCACGCCGGTATCCAGCGCCTGGCGCACGGGTGCGCGGTCCATGGCGTTGATGGGCTGGCGATCCAGTGGCTTGGCGCTGACATCAATGATAGGCCCCATGCGATCCATAGGGATACCTTGTGCATCCACCACCCGCCCCAGCAAGCCTTCCCCCAGGGGCAGCCGCAGCATGCCGACATGTTCCTGCGAATCAACCGGATCGGACGCACCCAGACGAGGGACCGGCACATAGGCCGCAGCTGGCGCCACGCTTGCACCACTGGACAGGCCGTACACATCGCCCGCTGGCATCAGGAAAGCCCTGTCCCCCGCAAAGCCCACCACTTCGGCCAATACGGGAGCGCGCGACTGCATGGCAACCACGCACTGTGAACCCACCGGAACCCGAATACCGCTGGCTTCCAGCACCAGTCCCGTCAGGCGCGTCAGGGTACCGCGCACCTCCAGCGTGGTGCTGCCACGCTGCACGCTCTGGCGCGCACGACCCAGGAATTCCTGCCATGTAGCGCATGTATCCCGTACTTCAGTGGATTCAGTCGATTCAATGGATTCAATGGATTCAGTGGGCATCATCGGGCACCTCCCATGACGATTCCAATCCCAGACGCGCCACTGCGCGGCTCCAGCGCTTTTCCACCGTGCCATCGACGACGGTTCCTGCGGACTCCACCAGGCAGCCCCCACGGGTCACGGAAGAGTCTGCCAGCAAGGACAGCTGTAAACCCGGAAACTCCTGGCGCAGCGTCTCTTGCAGCATATCCAGGTCCAGGGGATTGAGGCGCACCAGGGCGGGTTTGCTATCGGAAGCCAAAATGCCCAGCGCTTCACGGATGACGGGCTGCAAGGCAAGCGGATTCGAGGCCAATTCGTGGCGCACAACCTGGCGCGCCAGTTCGCACGCCAGTTCAAGCACGCCTTTGGCCATGGTCTGTTCGGATTCGGCAAGTTGCGCTTCGGCCAACGCAAACCGTGCGGCAAAATCGCGCGCCGCCTGCTGTCCTTGTGTCTGAACGTATTCGTTGAATTGCCGCTGCCCCTCCAGGGTCGCCTTTGCATTGCCCTGGGCATATCCTTCTTCATACCCCTTGGCATGCCCCTCAGAATACCCCTTGGCGTGGCCCTGGGCAAAACCTGCATCAAAGCTGGAGTGTTTTGCCTCCAGCAGCTTGGCTTGCGCTTCGGCCAATTCCTGCGCCCGGAGTTTTTCGGCAAATTTGGCCGACATTTTTTTGGCCGCACCAAAGTCCTCCCAGTTCAAGCCGGAACTGGTCTGTTCACTTGGAGCCAAATTGTCGTGTGCGTTGGACATCAGACCATGGCGTCGTCGCCACCTCCACCGCCGAGCATGATCTGGCCTTCATCCGCCAGTCGACGCACGATCTTGAGAATTTCCTTCTGCTGCGCTTCCACCTCGGACAACCGCATGGGACCGCGCGACTCCAGGTCTTCTTTCAAGGTCGCGGCGGCCCGTGACGACATATTGGCCAGCACCTTGTCCTTCAACTCGGGTTGCGCCCCCTTCAAGGCCACAATCAGCACATCCGACGACACTTCCTTCAATATCATCTGGAAGGCCTTGTCGTCGATCTTGATGAGGTCATCGAAGACAAACATCTTGTCCATGATCTTTTGTGCCAGGTCTGAATCGTGGTTGCGGATCGACTCGATCACGGTGGCCTCGATGGCAGTTCCCATCAGGTTGATCATTTCCGCCGCCGTCTTGACGCCACCCAGGGACGATTTGCGAATCTTGTCGCCACCGGCCAGAACCTTGAACAGCACCTCGTTCAAATCCTTGAGCGCGGTCGGCTGGATGCCTTCCATGGTGGCAACGCGCAACATGACCTCGTTGCGCTGGCGCTCGGTCAGATTTTTCAACACATCGGCTGCCTGGTCGTAGTCCAGATGGACCAGGATGGCGGCAACAATCTGCGGGTGCTCGTTGCGCAACAATTCTGCAACCGACAGCGGGTCCATCCACTTCAGGCTTTCGATGCCCGAAACGTCGCCCCCTTGCAGTATCCGATCAATCAGCAAGGCTGCCTTGTCGTCGCCGAGCGCCAGTTTCAGGACCGAGCGCACATAATCGCCGGAATTGGACACCATCAGGCTTTGTGATGCCGCAACCCCGGTAAATTTGGCAACCACCTCGTCCACGCGCTCGCGCGTCATTTGCGTCGTCTTGGCGATGGCCTCGCCGAGCCGTTGCACCTCCTTGGGAGAAAGGTGCTTGAATACCTCCGATGCTTCTGTCTCACCCAGAGACATCATCAGAATCGCAGCGTCTTGTAGTCCAGCTTCAGCATTTGCCATAGTTCTATTGTGCGCCGGTTTATCAAGCCGGTGCCGCTTCTCCGTTCATCCAGGCCTTAATGATATTAGCAACTGCCGCAGGATTGTCGCGTGTCAATTTGCGCGCCTCTTCCAGTTGTTTTTCGCTCTCCGATATTTGCTGTGTCATCTCCAGCGCCTGCGGCTCTTCCGCAGGGGCTTCCAGCTGGGGCCGCTCAGGAACTTCCGACTCCAGGGCGTCCACCTGGCCGCCGGTCAGCAGACTTTCGGAGCTGATCGTTCCCACGGGGGTCGGATTCAGCGACTTGATCGCTGGACGGATCAGACCGAGCACCACCAGCAAGGCGAACAGCAGGGTTCCCACTGGCCAGGCAAGGTTGCGGATCAACTCCTGCACCTCCGGTTGCCGCAGCAGCGGTACGGCAGTTGTCTCGCTCTTCTCGGGTGCAAATGCTGCGTTGAGCAGATTGACAGAGTCGCCGCGTTCCTTGCTGAAGCCCACCGTCTCGCGCACCAGTGCGGTCATTTTCTCGATCTGGGCATCGCTCAAGGGTACGGTGCTGGTTTTGCCCTTGGCATCGGTAGCGGTTGCATGGTTGATGACGACGGCGGCGTTGATGCGTTTGATGACGCCGGTCGCCCCCTTGACCACCTTGACCGTCTTGTCCACTTCGTAATTGATGATGGACTCGCGTTTTCCGCCACTGGCCAGCGCCGATTGTCCCTGTCCGTTGGCGGTCAGGGTTTGTGCCGGTCCGTTGATGGGCGCCGAAGCGGCGGAAACGGGCTGATTGCTCACCGCACCCGGCACACCGGAGGGCAATGTCGGACCCGTTGCGCCAGCGCTTTCCATCATTTGCTGGCTACGCACGGCGCTGGCGTCCGGTGACTGGTTGGGCTTGTGTGATTCCGTGGTGGATTCGGTTTGCGAAAAATCCAGCTCGGCTGTCACTTGCGCCTTGACATTCTGCTTGCCGACCACCGGCTCCAGAATATCCAGAATCCGCCGGGTGTACTCCTGCTCTATCAGCCGCACGTATTGCAACTGTTCTGCATCGGACGCCAGAAAACCGGAACCATCCGAAGGCGTGGACAACAACTTCCCGCTATCGTCCAGAACGCTGACGGCCCCTGGGGTCATCTCGGGAACGCTGGAAGAAACCAGATGCACGATGCCCGCAAGCTGCGTACGACTAAGCATGTGGCCGGAGTGCAGACTGAGCAACACGGACGCCGAGGGTTTTTGCTGCTCGCGGAAAAAACCGTTCTGGTTCGGCAATGCCAGATGGACCCTGGCGCTTTGTACCGAAGACAAGGCCTGGATCGAGCGGGTCAACTCGCCTTCCAGTCCCCGCTGGAATGTCAACCGCTCCTGAAACTGCGTCATGCCAAAACGGTTGGTTTCCAGCAGTTCAAAACCATTCACCGACCTCTTGGGCAAGCCCAGGGAAGCCATTTTCAGGCGCACATCATGCACCCGGTCTGCGGGCACCAGGATCGCGCCACCCCCATCACTGTGCTTATAGGGCACATTCAGCGTGCCCAGCTGGGCGATGACCGCGCCCCCATCCTTGTCGGCCAGATTGGCGTACAACACGCGCCACTCGGTCTGGCGTCCCATGACCAGCCCGATGATGCCAATGGCGACAAAAAGGACCACGCCCAGAGCCAGACGCAGGCGCACCCCCCGGTCCAGGTTGGCAAGACGCTGGCCGAGGGTGGGGTTCAGGGGAATGGTGGCAACTTCAGACATGGTGCTTTTCCAGTGCAATGGGGTGGGGATTGCCCCTTGGATAACTCTGATTATTTGCCCCACATGCCAAAACATTAGGGTAAAAAACACTGGATTTATGGGTCAATTCAAAATAATGGCCCACCCACACCAGGAATACGATTACGCCACCCTAGCATCAAATGGATCACAGGGGAGCACGCATGAACCTCAAACTCACACCCACATCCGTACCCACCACTCTACGTCCCGGCGCCGGGGTGCGGCCTGGTGCGCCAACGGGCGTGGGCAGTGGTTTCCCTGGCGCCTTCAAAAATGCCCTGACCGAGGTGAGCGCAGCCCAGAACAATGCCACCCGGCTGCAGCGGGAAGTCCAGATGGAAAACCCCAAGGTGAGTCTGGAAGAAACCATGGTCGCCATCCAGAAAGCCCAGATCGGCTTTCAAGCCACCTTGCACGTCAGAAACCGCATGGTCCAGGCCTACACCGACATCATGAACATGCAGGTTTGACCAGCGTGTCAAACGGCATTAAAAGAACGATCTGGCTGGCACTCCAGATATACCCGATCTCCATTGGGGGAATCACGCTTGGATTTTTTTCTTGTCTGATTGATCCCTGGCTCTTGTTGCTACTCGTCTGCCCCTTGGCTCTCCATTTCTGGTCTGGATTCTTATACGGCGCAGACCGTGGCAATTCCAGATGGACATGGCGCTCCGTGGTGCTTGCCTCGATGGCATTGCTAGGCGCGCTGATTGTGTTTTCAGCACTCTATGCAAGAGCGGACAGGCTTGGGGGATTTATCTGGATGTACGGTATCGCTTCCCTGGTGTGGACAATTGCTGCCTGGATTGTTGGCGCAATGGCGCTTGTCGACGATTGGATGTAATTGCATCGCTTTTTCGCCCTCATTCCCCCTTACTCCCCACCAGGCGGCTGGTGTATGGCAGAGTTTCTTGAGAAGAATTGGCATCCAGGCATCTTCGTCATTCAGGGATTGACATGGCCCAGATTCAGCGCATACCTGAACTCATCAATTGATAGCTTCTCCCGCTCGTCCCATAAGGGCCACAGCCATATTTCCCCATTATTTTGCCCCTCATTTCCACCTCTTGCGCCCCGCCAGGCGGCCAGACGGCTGGTTTATCGTGAAATGGGTGAAGTTTTTTGGCAAAAATCGACCTGCAAGGCTTATGGGACAAGCGGGGACAGCTATTGAATCAGGAGTATCAGGAGAGCTGTTCCAGGGAACGGAAAATCGCATCCGCACAAGATGGTTTCTTCGGTGTACCGGCTATAGTCCTGGCCGTGCATGTGCGCACGTAACGGATACAGCAGCCGGGTTGACTGGCAAACCGGCGCGCTGATCTTTTTGGGGAGATGCCATGACTGTTTGTGTATACAGTGTGTCGGCTGCAAGCCTTGGTGCCTGCGGGTTTGTGCGGGCCTTGCCCGGTCACGTTACGAAGGCACGTGGGTGTCTTCGTCTATCGGCTTAGGGGGCAAGCATGGGTGCCACTGCACACCTCAGACCCATCACCGCCGCAGAGGAGGCGGATCTGCTGGCAAGACCAGAGGACATGGAGGACATCCTTTTCCCCGACGATGAGGAAGACCCTTTTATCGGAGAAGCGGATATGGATAAGGCCTGGCATGCGATCCACTATGTGCTCACCGGGTCCGAGGGTCCCGACGGGACGCCACTGGGAGACGCCGTGCTTGGCGGCGAGGCGTTTGGGCCTAACCTGGGCTATGGGCGCGCGCGCATCGTCCCGGCTCGTCGGGTGGCTGAAATCAGCGCGGCACTGCAGCAGCTTGATTTCGCCGCAGCATTCGAACGGGTTGACAAGTCGCCCCAGCGGCTTGAACGCATCTACCTCGCCGATGATCTGGCAGATGAGTACGAGTACCTCGCCCACTGGTACCCCGCGTTGGTGGAGGTCTATGCACGCGCATCCGCCGACGGCAACGCCATGCTGATCTACCTGGCGTAAACGGTATGCGGTTCGGCACCAGACTCCTGCTGATGGCCCTGGCGCTTTAGGGCGCCGGGTTTGCCGACGGCGCCTACAGCCATTTTTTGCTAATCGGCCTGCAAGGCTTATGAGACAAGCGGGTACAGCTATTGAATCAGGAGAATCATGGTTTGGGGTTGATGCGCCAAAAAATCTCACCGATACGAGCAAGTTTTTCCGGTGTTCAGGCTATAGTGCAGCTGGCAAATGTGTTCACGTCACGGATTCAGCGTCGGGTTGGTTTCTGCAAATCAGTGCGTTGGTTTTTCTGGGGATGTCATGCCCTTGGAGCTTCCATGAAATTGTTCTGTATCTTGTTTTCTCTCCTGCTGGCTTTGCCAGGCGCGTGCCTTGCCGAGCTGGCGGACGAAAATCTGTTGCAGAACATGCCGGATGGTTACAAGGTGGATTTTCAAACCAGACAGGGGAACATGCTTCTGACAGAAATGGTTCCCCGTGCGCAAACGGTCAAGAACTGGACCGAGATGCTCACAACCCAGATATTCCTGGGCATGAAGAATGCGACGCCGGAGCAATTCCAGGCCCGGATGGAAAAGAGCTGGTTGGTGGCGTGCAAGGATGGTGGCGTTGCGCCCATTACCAAGGGAGAGGAAAACGGCTATGCCTTTTCCATATGGCTCCAGACCTGCCCCCTCAACCAATCGACAGGCAAGCCGGAAGTGACATTCTTCAAGGCAATCAAGGGAAATGACAGTTTTTACCTTGTCCAAAAAGCCTTCAAGTTTGATCCTTCCAAAGAGCAGCTTGTCCAATGGATGCAGTATTTTGGTTCGGTCATGGTTTGTGACACACGGCTTGCTGATCGCCAATGTCCGCGACTCGAAAAAGCCGGGCGATCCATCATCAAGGAGTAAGAAAAATGCCGTTTATTGGTCTTGGTCTGCATATGCTGGTTGCGCTGTTCTTTGCGGTGCATGTGATTCGATCCGGTCAGCAGATGTATTGGCTCATCATTTTGTTCTCGTTTCCGTTGCTGGGCAGCATTGTCTACTTTCTGGCGGTATACCTGCCGGATTCCAGGCTGGAGCGCGGGGCCAGGAAAGCGGTTGCGGCGGTGGCCCGATCACTCGATCCAGAGAGGGAGCTGCGTGAAGCGCGGGCTGCATTCGAGTACACGCCAACGACGCAAAATCAGATGCGCTTGGCTTTGGCGTTACTGGAGGCGGGCTTTGCAGATGAAGCGGCAAGGAACTACGAGCAATGCCTCAAAGGTCCGTTTGCTTCCGATCTCGAAATCAAATGGTGCGCCGCACGGGCTTTTGCGGAGAGCGGGCGCCATGTGCCCGCCATCACGCACCTGGAGGAGATTCGTGCAGCCGACCCGAATTTCAGGGCCGAACAAGTCAGCGTTCTGATTGCACGCACCCTGGCCGCAGCGGGCCGCAGCCAGGACGCGAAGTCCGAATTTGAAGCCGCAGAGCGCCGTTTTGGCAGCTTCGAGGTCCGTGCCGAGTATGCCATCTGGGCCATTGCTTCCGGTGACGTCGCCACAGCTGTCAAACTGCAAGCCGGCCTCGAACAGGCCATGAAGAACTGGAACAGACACACGCGCGAACTCAATATGCCCCTTGTGCGGCGCCTGACTGCGGCAAGCGATGTCGCCAGGAGTCGTTCCTGACACCCCGGTTGGCCTGCAAGGCTTATGGAACGAGCGGGAGCAGCTATTGAATCAGGAGAATTGTGGTTTGGGGTGGGCGTGCCAAAAATCTCACCAGCACGAAAAGATTTCTGCGGTGCACCGGCCATAGTGCAGACTGCGTATGCCGCTTCCCAAGAGTGATGCCGAGATATTGGCCACGTACCGGGAGCGTATGTGCGAACTCGACCTGCTCGAACTTGCAATAGACGTATCCGACGACGGTGTGGGGAACAAGACCTACGTGTTCGCAGGACCAGCTGTGAAGGTCTACCTCACCTACAACCCATATGACGGCGATACACACGTCTCGCTGACCGTCGAAGGATGCGCTGCGCCGGTGGCGAAGGCGTTGCTCAAGGACTGTGAGCGCATCCGCGCAGTGAATGACAAGCGTGGGAAGTATCTGGAGCTGTGGGGCAAGCAGTCGCTCATTGAAGGGGCATATCGGGACGGAAAGAGAACATCTGGCTTTCGGGTGCACCTTGAACCAGAGGTGTGTCTCGAACTCTTCCTCGCTACGGAGTAGGAGCGAAAAACTGTGAAAGGTGCATGCGGGGTTGCGGGGATGTCTGCCTGTGTTGGGTCGGGCGCGCAATGACCAACCACGCATTGCGCTGTGCCAATTGTGGCGCCCCACTGGAGCGCCCTGACGCGATCTGCCTGCGCTGCGAGCCGGAGCCTCTACCGAAAAACACCGACCCGAATATCGGAAAGTACCGCTGCCCACGTTGTGGTTGCCGCTTCGATTCAGCGGTATTGGCATTGTGGCCGCCAAACGCCAAGTGGTACGTACCCCAAAAATTCAAGCCAAAGTGTCCGCATTGTGGAAAGTTTCTCAGGGACAGACAAATCCCGGAGCGCACGCTGGTCGAGATTGGAATAATTATTCTGATAGCGACCACGCCGCTATTTTTGCCGTGGGTGCTTGCAATTCAATGTGTGCTGCTTGTCGTCCTGTTTGTGACAGATTTTGTGCGTACGAGGCGCGCCAGATCTGCCATTGCCAGTGAAGAAGAACGCTATGCAGCCGCAAGAGACGCTTGAACGCCCCACCAGGCTGCCAGACGGCGGGCCTGCAAGGCTTATGGAACGAGCGGACAAAAATATCGAATTGATAGCTACTCCCGCTTGATACATATGTCTTCCAGCCTGATTTGCCAGTTTTTTCATGCACCGCAAGCCGCTTGCGCGCGGCAAACGCGGGTAGCAAGGAGGTGGATGCCTCTAAAAAAGGCCAAAATACTGGCCAAATATGCCCGTATCCCTTATGGAATGAGCGGGGAAAGCTATTCAAAACATAGCACTCTCAATACATATCAGAACCCCCGTAACAATCGGAGTGATGCGTTATGGCTAGAATTGCGGGTTTTTCGGCAAGAGCGACAGCAGCACCTCCGGCACCAGGCCAAACGTTGACAGGTTCACAACCGGCCACCCCACCGCAAGGACTGCACCCCAAATGTTCGCCCTCACATCTTGCCCCAGGGAATTATTGCGAAGCTGATTCCCTGCCATGCCGGTTATGTCCGCCACGCGACACAAAGGCCCACCCTGTTCGCAGGTTGTTATTGCACTGAGGGAGTTCCATGCCTGATCAAGAGTCTGTCGATACTGCTGATACCGCTTTGCCATCGTCAAAGCCCGATAAAAAAGCCCCATCCGTAAGCAAATCAAAAACCAAAGCCGCATCTGCCTCGGCGAGCAAAAAAGCGGACAGCCAGGGCGATGAGGCGCAGGTAAGCCCACCCGTGAAGACCGGCGCCAAACGTGGGCGCAAACCCAAGGAGCCTGCGGCGGCAGCGGTTGTGGACGAGTTGGACCTGTCGGACATCGAGGCCGATCTTGCCGGTGAACCCGCAGTTGTCATCACCGCCACGGGGGAAAAGGTCAAACCGCTGCGCATGAAGATCAGTAAGGCCAAGGAACGCGCCTTGATGAAGGAGTTCGGCCTCGACGAGACCGTTTTGTCCGAGGAAGATATTGCCAAACGCCGGCAACGCCTCAAGGCGCTGATTACGCTGGGCAAGACGCGCGGCTACCTGACGCACGGCGAAATTTCCGACCACTTGCCCGACAAGCTGGTGGACGCCGAAACGCTGGAAGTCGTGATCTCCATGTTGAACGACATGGGCGTGGCGGTGTACGAGCAAACCCCGGACGCCGAAACCCTGTTGCTCAACAACAACGTCTCTGCCGCTGCCACACCGGAAGAAGCCGAAGAGGAAGCGGAAGCCGCGCTCTCCACGGTGGACAGCGAGTTTGGCCGGACCACGGACCCGGTGCGCATGTACATGCGTGAAATGGGTACCGTCGAATTGTTGACCCGCGAGGGCGAAATCGAGATCGCCAAGCGCATTGAAGGCGGTTTGATGGCGATGATGGAGGCCATCAGCGCATCCCCTGCGACCATTGCCGAAATCCTGCACCTGGGCGATGAAATCCGCGACGGCAAGGTCGTCATCACCACGATTGTGGACGGGTTTTCAAACCCGAACGAGGCCGATGACTACGTGGCCGAAGAAGATTTTGACGAGTTTGACGCCGACGACGATGACGACGGCAAAGGCGGCTCCAAGGCCCTGACCAAAAAACTCGAAGAGCTGAAGAAAGAAGCGCTGACCCGTTTTGATCGTTTGCGCGAGTTGCACGAAAAGGTGCACGCCGCCTACGTCAAGGACGGCTATGGCACCCCGAACTACATCAAGGCCCAAAAAGCCGTGAGCGAAGAGCTGATGTCGATCCGTTTCACGGCCAAGGCCATTGAAAGACTGTGTGACATGGTGCGCGCGCAAGTGGACGATATTCGCAAAAAGGAACGCGAACTGCGCCGCATCATCGTTGACAAATGCGGCTATCCACAGGAAAGCTTTATTGCCGAATTCAGTGGCCGTGACCGCAACAACAACAAGGTTCCTTCGCAGTTATTGAACCTCAAGTGGATTGAAAAGCAGGCAACAGCCGGCAAACCCTGGAGCGCCATCATGGGGCGCAATATCCCTCCGGTGCAGGATTTGCAGCAAAAACTGACGGATCTGCAAGCGCGTGTGGTCGTGCCACTGGAGCAGCTCAAGGACATCAACAAACGCATGAATGCCGGCGAATACGCCTCGCGTGCGGCCAAGAAGGAAATGATCGAGGCCAACCTGCGCCTGGTCATCTCCATTGCCAAAAAATATACCAATCGGGGGCTGCAATTCCTGGACCTGATCCAGGAAGGCAATATCGGTTTGATGAAGGCCGTGGACAAGTTCGAGTACCGGCGCGGTTATAAATTCTCCACCTACGCCACGTGGTGGATTCGCCAGGCCATTACCCGCTCCATTGCCGACCAGGCGCGCACCATCCGCATTCCAGTGCACATGATCGAAACCATCAACAAGATGAACCGCATCAGCCGCCAGCATTTGCAAGAGTTCGGTTTCGAGCCCGATGCCAGCGTCCTGGCCGAGCGTATGGAAATCCCGGAAGACAAAATCCGCAAAATCATGAAAATCGCCAAGGAACCCATTTCGATGGAAACACCGATTGGCGATGACGATGACTCGCATCTGGGCGACTTCATTGAGGATGGCGCCAACACTGCACCGATGGAAGCGGCGATGCAGGCCGGTTTGCGCGATGTGGTCAAGGACATTCTGGACAGCCTGACGCCACGGGAAGCCAAGGTGCTGCGCATGCGTTTTGGCATCGAGATGACCAGCGACCACACGCTGGAAGAGGTGGGCAAGCAGTTTGACGTCACCCGCGAGCGCATCCGCCAGATCGAAGCCAAGGCACTGCGCAAGCTCAAACATCCCAGCCGCTCGGACAAGCTGCGCAGCTTTACCGACAACCTGTAAGCTGCGGATATGGCAGCAGATCTCAGTTACAAGTTGGCCGGGATCATGGGGTGGCCCGTTGGCCATTCGCGCTCTCCGGCCATCCACAACCACTGGATTGCCCACCATGGCCTGCGCGGTGCCTACGTGCTATTGCCGGTGCACCCCGACAAGTTGGCGGCGGCTTTGCGCAGCTTGCCGGTGCTGGGTTTTGCCGGTTGCAACCTGACCATTCCCCACAAGGTCGAAGCGTTGCCCCTGGTGGACCAGGTACATCCTTTGGCGCAGCGCATCGGTGCCATCAACACCATCGTGGTGCAAGAAGACGGCACGCTCACAGGGCTGAATACGGACGGTTTTGGCTACATTCAGAGCCTGCGTGATGCCCATCCCGCATGGCGTGCCGACGCAAGACCGGCAGCGGTGGTGGGCGCCGGTGGTGCAGCCAGGGCCGTGCTTGTCGGTTTGCTGGACGCAGGCGTTCAGGAGATTCGTCTGACCAACCGGAGCTGGGCCAAGGCGCATGACATGGCGCAAGAGTTCGGGCCTGCGGTACACGCCGTCCCCTGGCAGGACCGGCACCAGGCCTTGGCGGGTGTCGCCCTGCTGGCCCATACCACCAACCAGGGCATGCAAGGCTACCCGGCGCTGGACCTGAAACTGGACGAACTACCAGCGGATGCCCTGGTTTCGGATGCCATCTATGTACCGCTGGAAACGCCCTTGCTGATGGACGCCAGGAGACGGGGCAACACTACGGTAAACGGAATGGGCATGTTGTTGAATCAGGCGCGTCCGGCGTTTGAGGCCTGGTTTGGTGTGCTGCCGGACATCACTTCGGAGCTGTTGCGCGTGGTGCAGGATACTTTTGATGCTTAACGTAGCGACCTGTTCGTGCGCTCCTGGACAAATTCGAACGCTGCGCCAACCCCTCATTGAGGGATGCCTCGATGGCCCGGCGTTCGTGTTCTGTCAAATAGAACATGAGGTCCACATCGTGGCGAACATAACGTGCGGGCAGTCGATTCAGTGCCACGCACGCCACATCACCCAGCATTTCCGCAGTGAACTCGGGAAAATCCTCCGCCCTGCGTGCCACCTCTTCGAATACCAGACGTTCGTAGTAGTTATGCACCTGTTCGAAATTGAATACCATGAAAATCTCCAAAAAATCACACCAGCCGTGCACCGTGGTTGCAACCTTAACATTTCCGATTGTCATATTGTCACATGACTGTCATATGACAAGCCGAAACATAAAATTTCGGCTATGAAACTTGTAGCGCAGGGAAAACTGCGCTATAGTGCCGACTTGATTTTGATAGCACTGAACGAGAAAAGGGGTAAGCATGAGTCCAAGAGAATCCATTGCAATGGGCCAGTTGTTGAGTTTGTTGGAAGCACGTTATGCCATGCGGGTGCTGTGGGCACTGCGTGATGGCCATGCCCAGAAATTCCGCCTGCTGCAAGACAGCGTGGGTGGCATCACCCCCAACACCCTCAATACCCGCCTCAAGGACTTGCGCGAGGCCAATCTGGTGACCCACGACAGTGCAGGCTACGCGGTCACCACAATGGGTGCCGATCTGCTCAAGCGCATGGGTGATTTGCAGGCGTTTGCCAGCAAGTGGACCACTGCACAGGCAAAAAAGAACCAGGCATCGGCAGCCGAGTAAGGTCCGGGCCTGTTGGTGTGCGGCATAATTCGCCCTTTGCGGGCTGCCGCGCTCATTTTTGGACGAGGATACTTGATGCATACCACTCCCACCGGATTGCAGTACGAAGACACTGTCGAAGGCACTGGCGCTGTTGCCGCCAAAGGGCACAACGTAAAGGTTCATTACACCGGCTGGCTGTACAACAACGCCACCCAGGGCGCGCAGTTTGATTCCAGCAAAGACCGCGAAGAACCTTTTTTCTTCAATCTGGGTGCTGGAATGGTCATTCGGGGATGGGACGAAGGCGTGGCGGGGATGAAGGTTGGCGGTTCGCGCACCTTGATCATTCCACCCTCCCTGGGTTACGGTGCACGTGGTGCAGGTGGCGTCATTCCCCCCAATGCCACGCTGAAATTTGACATTGAGCTGCTGGGCACATCGGGCTGAACGCAATTGCCGATGCGGATTTGAAAAAAATTAACAAATCCCCTTGAAATGTGCGGGTGTGCCCCAAGCTTGGAGCACACAGTTGTAACTTGGCGCCCATCGCCCTCCACTTGCATGTCTGACAATCCATCCACACTCCCTACAGAAACTCCTGAAGTACCGTTTCAAAGTACCGAGGATCTGATCAAAACGCAATCTCCCAACGACACCAATGCCCTGGCTCTGGCGCAGGTGCAGGCGGAGCTGGCCGCCGCACAGGCCAAGAGCAGTGAATTGGCGGATCAATACCTGCGTGCCAAAGCTGAAACCGAAAACGTGCGCAGACGCGCAGAAGACGAGGTTTCCAAAGCCCGTAAATTCGCCGTCGAGAGTTTTGCCGAAAGCCTCCTGCCCGTGGCGGACAGCCTGGAAGCCGGCTTGGTCATCCAGGACGCGACCCCGGAGCAGATTCGCGAAGGCGCGCAGGCCACCTTGCGCCAATTGCTGGCAGCGCTGGAGCGCAACAAGGTCTTGGCCATCAGCCCGACGCCAGGGTCCAAATTTGACCCGCATCAGCACCAGGCCATCAGCGTGGTCCCGTCGGAGCAGGATGCCAATACCGTCGTCAGCCTGTTGCAAAAGGGCTACTCCATTGCGGACCGGGTATTGCGCCCGGCACTGGTAACGGTCTCGGCACCCAAATAGCACACTGTGACCATCAATAACTGACGCTGGCACTTGAAATTGACGGGGTAACCCTCAAGTCAGCAGCATCTGAACTTTTCAAAATAGCAGGAGTAAATCATGGCAAGAATCATTGGAATTGACCTCGGCACCACCAATTCGTGTGTCGCGATCATGGAGGGCAACACGCCCAAGGTCATCGAAAACGCGGAAGGTGCACGCACGACACCGTCCATCATCGCCTACCAGGAAGATGGCGAGGTGCTGGTCGGCGCATCGGCCAAACGTCAGGCCGTCACCAATCCCAAAAACACGCTGTATGCGGTCAAACGCCTGATCGGGCGCAAGTTTTCCGAAAAGGAAGTGCAAAAGGACATCGACCTGATGCCTTACAAGATTGCTGCGGCGGACAACGGCGACGCCTGGGTCGAAGTGCGTGGCAACAAACTGGCACCCCAGCAGGTCAGTGCCGATGTATTGCGCAAAATGAAGAAGACCGCCGAGGACTACCTGGGCGAGACGGTGACCGAGGCGGTCATCACCGTTCCGGCCTACTTCAACGACGCCCAACGCCAGGCAACCAAGGATGCCGGTCGTATTGCCGGTCTGGAAGTCAAGCGCATCATCAATGAACCCACTGCTGCGGCCCTGGCTTTCGGCATGGACAAGAATGAGCGCGGCGACCGCAAGATTGCTGTGTATGACCTCGGCGGCGGAACGTTTGACATTTCCATCATCGAGATTGCCGATGTTGATGGCGAAAAGCAGTTTGAAGTCTTGTCCACCAATGGCGACACCTTCCTGGGCGGCGAAGACTTTGACCAGCGCATCATTGACTACATCATTGCCGAATTCAAGAAAGAGCAAGGCGTTGATCTGGGCAAGGATGTGCTGGCCTTGCAACGTTTGAAGGAAGCCGCCGAAAAGGCCAAGATCGAACTGTCCAGCAGCGCGCAAACCGACATCAACCTGCCGTATGTGACAGCGGATGCTTCCGGCCCGAAACACTTGAACATCAAGTTGACGCGCTCCAAACTGGAGAGTCTGGTGGAAGAGTTGATCGAGCGCACCATCGCACCGTGCCGTACCGCGTTGAAGGATGCGGGCGTCACGCCCTCGGCGATCCATGACGTGATTCTGGTCGGTGGCATGACACGCATGCCCAAGGTGCAGGAAAAGGTCAAGGAACTCTTTGGCCGCGAGCCGCGCAAGGACGTAAACCCCGATGAAGCGGTGGCGGTGGGTGCTGCCATTCAAGGCCAGGTGCTGGCGGGCGACCGCAAGGACGTGCTGCTGCTGGACGTGACGCCCTTGTCGCTGGGGATTGAGACCATGGGTGGTGTCATGACAAAGATGATCACCAAGAACACGACCATCCCCACCAAGTTTGCCCAGACTTTCTCGACCGCAGACGATAACCAGCCAGCCGTGACCATCAAGGTGTTCCAGGGCGAGCGTGATATTGCCGCCGGCAACAAGATGCTGGGTGAATTCAACCTGGAGGGCATCCCCCCTGCCCCGCGCGGCACGCCGCAAATCGAGGTGTCGTTTGACATTGACGCCAATGGCATCTTGCACGTCGGTGCCCGTGACAAGGGAACTGGCAAGGAAAACAAGATCACCATCAAGGCCAACTCCGGTTTGACCGAAGCCGAAATCCAGCAGATGGTGAAGGATGCCGAGCTCAACTCTGCGGAAGACAAGCGCAAGGTCGAGCTGGTTCAGACCAAGAATCAGGCCGACTCCAGCTTGCACAGTGTCAAGAAGAGCATGGCAGAATATGGCGATAAACTGGATGCGGCGGATAAGTCCAAGATTGAAGCAGCGATCAAGGACCTGGAAGAGGCGGTCAAGGGTGACAACAAGGCCGCCATCGAAGAAAAGACCACCGCATTGATGACAGCCGCTCAGAAACTGGGTGAGAAGATGTACGCGGACCAACAGGCCAAGGAGTCTGCCGAGGCACAGCCACAAGCTGCCGCCGAGCCGCAACAGCCTTCGAGCGCTTCGGCAACGAAGCCGGCTGCGGACGACAATGTGGTGGATGCCGAGGTCAAGGAAGTAAAGAAGGGCTAGCCGCCTGGTATCGTTTCGGCCCGTTTTGGCCCGCCGCGCCCGAGAAGGTTCAGTATGAATCGTCGGCGCGGCGTTTTGCATCACATATGCGGATAGATCAAAGACCAATATTGTCTGGCAACCATGGCTAAAAGAGATTATTACGAGATTCTTGGTGTTCCCAAAAATGCTTCGGACGAAGACATCAAGAAGTCCTACCGCAAGCTTGCGATGAAGCACCACCCTGACCGCAATCAGGGCGACTCCAGCAAGGTGGCCGAGGAAAAATTCAAGGAAGCCAAAGAAGCATACGAAATGCTGTCGGACCCGCAAAAACGCGCGGCTTACGACCAGCACGGCCACGCCGGCGTGGACCCCAATATGCGCGGCCCGGCGGGTGCCGAGGGCTTTGGTGGTTTTGCCGAAGCCTTTGGCGATATTTTTGGTGACATGTTTGGCCAGCAACGTGGCCGCACCGGCAGCCGCCAAGTCTACCGTGGAAGCGACCTGAGTTACGCCATGGAGATCACCCTCGAAGAGGCGGCCAGGGGCAAAGACGCACAGATCCGCATCCCCAGCTGGGAGGCCTGCGACACCTGCAAAGGCACGGGTGCCAAGCCGGGAACGCAGGTCAAGACCTGCGGCACATGCTCCGGCTCCGGCGCTGTGCAGATGCGCCAGGGCTTTTTCAGCGTGCAGCAAACCTGTCCGACCTGCCGGGGCACAGGCAAGGTCATTCCTGAGCCCTGCAGCGCCTGCCACGGCCAGGGCAAGGTCAAGAAACAAAAAACCCTGGAAGTCAAGATTCCCGGCGGCATTGATGGGGGTATGCGCATTCGCAGCACCGGCAACGGCGAACCGGGCACCAATGGCGGACCCGCCGGGGATTTGTACATCGAGATCCGGCTCAAGAAGCACGATATTTTTGAGCGGGACGGTGATGACCTGCATTGCTCGGTCCCCATCAGCATGGTAACGGCTGCTTTGGGCGGCGAAATTGATGTTCCCACCCTCTCCGGCAAAGCGGCCATCGACATCCCGGAGGGAACGCAGACCGGCAAGCAGTTCAGGCTGCGCGGCAAGGGCATCAAAGGCGTGCGCTCCAGCTACCCTGGCGATTTGTACTGCCATATCCTGGTGGAAACACCCGTCAAACTGAGCGAACACCAGCGTCGCTTGATGCGCGAGCTGGATGAGTCCTTCAAGAAGGGTGGCAGCAAGCACTCACCTTCCGGTGACAACTGGACCGACAGGATCAAGAACTTCTTCAGCTAACCTGGGGCACGGTTCATGGGTGTCGGCATTACTTTTCTGGGGGGAGCCGGTACCGTTACGGGCTCCAAATACCTGGTTCACCACGCGGGTCGCCACCTGCTGGTGGATTGCGGCCTGTTTCAGGGCTACAAGCAACTGCGCTTGCGCAACCGTGACCCTCTGCCCATCCCGCCGCAGCAGATAGATGCCGTCGTCTTGACGCATGCCCATCTGGACCACTGCGGCTACCTGCCCTTGCTGGTCAAGCAAGGATTTGCCGGAACCGTGCACGCATCCCCTGGGACGCAGGCGCTATGCAAAATCCTGCTGCCCGACAGTGGCCATATCCAGGAGGAGGATGCCGCTTACGCCAACCGCCACCACTTCTCCAAGCATAGCCCCGCCTTGCCTTTGTATACGCGCCAGGACGCACTGGACTGCCTGCCGCGCATCAAGGCCGTGCCCTGGGGGCATACGTTTCAACCCTTGCCCGGTTGGCGCGCCACCCTGTACGCGGCGGGACACATTCTTGGCGCGTCGAGTGTGTTGCTGGAAGTGGCCGGGCGGCGCATCCTGTTCTCCGGCGATTTGGGGCGCTTCGATGACACCATCATGCACCCGCCAGAACCGGCAGTGGCAGCCGATACCGTGCTGATCGAATCCACATATGGCGACCGCCAGCACCCGACGGAAAATCTGCAAGCCGAACTGGCACCAGCGCTACAGCGGCTCATCGCCAGGGGTGGCATTGCCGTGCTGCCAGTGTTCGCCGTCGGGCGCGCGCAGGCCGTGCTGCATGCCATTGCACAGCTCAAGCAAAGCCACCACATCCCGCACGGCCTGCCCGTCTTCCTGGACAGCCCGATGGCCGTGCATACGACGCATCTGTTTGAAAACCATCCCGGCGAACACCGTTTGACTGCGCGTGAGGTACACGCCCTGACCCACAGCGCCACCATGGTCAATAGCACCGAAGAGTCGCGCGCATTGGCCGCGCGCCACGGACCCATGGTGATTCTGTCGGCCAGCGGCATGGCCACCGGCGGGCGGGTGTTGCACCATCTGGCGCACTATGTTGGCAATCCACGCAATATGGTGATCCTGACGGGCTACCAGGCACCCGGAACCCGTGGCGCCACCCTGGCCGACGGCGGGCGCTCATTGCGCATCCACGGGCGGGATGTCGAGGTCAATGCCGAAATCGTGCAACTGCAATCCGCATCGGCCCATGCGGATGCCAAGCAGTTGCTGCAATGGCTGGGCACCATGCCTGAAGCGCCCGCCCAGGTCTACGTCGTCCATGGCGAACGCGAAGCCGCCGATGCCTTGCGCGCCCGTATCGAAAACGAGCTAGGCTGGCGCGCTCTGGTGCCAGAGCACGGCTCGATCTGGCCGACCTAGACGACTTGATTCCACCTCTACTTGGCCCGCAAGGGTCCGCGCTTGCGCTGGCCGGTTCGCGCCATGCCCCAGGCCTGCTTGGCCAAAACCCACAACCCCGGCTCATTGGGCCAGGGTGTCTGGCCGTTGCCTATGCGTTTGAGCTGGCCGGTGTACCAGCTGATTTCCAACAAACCCCGGCGGTCAATCATCCCGATGCCACTGGTGATGGGTTTGACATGGTGCTCGGTGGGCTGGTTTGCCAGCAGTTTGCTTGGCGCATCGGGTTCCATGGCCATGATGCGCGCCAGGCCGACCACATCGACAGCGCCAGATTCGATGGCCTGGACCATGCCCTCGGGGGTACGAAAACCTCCGGTCAACGCCAGGGGTGTCTTGACGGCGGCACGGGCTTTCTGGGCAAAATCCAGAAAATAGGCTTCGCGCAAGCGGGTGCTTTCCTTTTCTGTTGCGCGCGGCTGTGTGACGCCGGTCATGGCCGGTGTCTCGTAGGTTCCACCGGAAATCTCGATCAGATCAATGCCCGCGTTGGCCAGTGCGCGAATGGCGTCCAGCGACTCTTCCTCGGTGAATCCGCCCCGTTGGAAATCGGCTGAATTGAGTTTGATACCGATGGGAAACTCCGGCCCCACAGCCGCACGCATGGCGCGGTAGACCTCCAGCACAAAACGCCGCCGCTTGGCCGGTGTCCCACCCCAGGAGTCGGTACGGCAATTGTGCAAGGGGGACAGAAACTGGCTGACCAGATAACCGTGGGCGCCGTGTATCTGAACCCCGGAAAATCCGGCTTCCTTGACCACGCCTGCAGCCTTGCCAAAGCGTGCGATCAGCGCACGGATTTCGGCGCCACTGAGCGCGCGCGGTGTCGCAAAAAAGGTCTGCATGGCCGGGCCAAATGGCACAGCCGAAGGCGCCACAGTTTCCGGGTTCAAGCCCCTGGGAGACTGCTTGCCCGGATGGTTGAGCTGTACCCAGCATTGGGTGCCATTGGCCGTGGCAGCCTGCGCCCAGGCACTCAGCGCCTCCAGATCACGCGCATCCTCGATGGCCACGTTGCCCGGCTCCCCCAGGGCGTGGCGGTCAATCATGACGTTGCCGGTGATACACAGGCCAATGCCGCCTTCGGCCCAGGCTTGGTACAGGCACACGTGTTCGGGCGTCGGCGCGCAGTCGCGGTTGCCCAATGTTTCGGACATGGCGGACTTGAGCAAGCGGTTCTTGATGACCGCACCGTTGGGCAGGGTGAGCGGGCGATTAAGTGCGGATGGTGCAGATGAGGCGGTCATGATGGACGTTTTCCCAGTACCTGTTGTAAAAAGATGGAAATATCCGCCACCTCGCGCGGATGCACGCTGTGCTGCATGGGGTAAGTGTGCCATTGCACCGGATGCCCCAGCGCCAGCAGGGTGTTGCGCGTCTCTTCGCCGCGCGCAACGGCCACCACCGGGTCTTGTGTGCCATGGCCCAGAAAAATGGGGGTATGCACGTTGACCTTGTTCCGCTCGGCGGCAAACCGCTCGGCCAGCGGCAGGTAACCTGACAATCCGATGATACCGGCCAGGGTATGCTCCAGGCGCAGCCCGGTGTGCAGCACCATGGCACAGCCCTGGCTGAAGCCTGCCAGCACGATGCGCGCATGCGGGATGCCGCGCGCCACCTCATGGGCAATGAGCGCCCGGATGGCCTGTTCCGAGCGCTGGATGCCCTCTGCGTCCTGGCGCGACGCCCGGTTGACGCCCAGGATGTCGTACCACGCTGGCATGACATAGCCGCCATTGATGGTCACAGGGATGCTGGGCGCATGCGGAAAAACAAAACGAATAGCCGGACAGCCCGACAGGTTGAGTTCCGGCACCAAACCGGCAAAGTCGTTGCCATCGGCGCCCAGGCCATGCAGCCAGATCACGGCAGCGCTGGGGTTGGGGGCGGTTTCGCGTTCAATGCGGGCTAGCAAGGCGGTCATACGGCAGTGCGGTTGGTTGTGCAGCCGGCAATTGTGCACGATTGGCGCCGAAAATGTCAGCGCACCGTCAACGTACCCGTCAACGTACCAATTGGTTCAATTGAATGATGGGCAGCAACACCGCCAGCACGATCAGCATCACGATCAGCCCCATGCCCACAATCAGCAAAGGTTCCAGCAAGGTGGCAAGCTGTAGCGAGCGCCGACGCACTTCGGTGCTCAACTGCTTGGCGGCGCGCTCCAGCATCACCGGCAATTGCCCGGTTTGCTCCCCCAGGCGCGCAAACATGGCCAGCAAGCCAGGAAAACGCTTCTTTTGCCCCAAAGCCGCAGCCAATGGTGCACCCTCGCGCACCAGCACCAGAGCATCCTGTGCATCGCTGCGCATGGCCCGGTTGGACAAGGTGTCCGCCGCCGCTTGCAAGGCCTTGAGAATGGGAACCCCGGCAGAAGCCAGCAAGGCCAGCGTATTGGCAAAACGCGCCGCGTTGTAGCCTCTGGCCAGACGCCCCAGCACGGGCAAATTCAGCCAAGCGGCATCAAAACTTTCACGAAATCGGCTGTAAGTCCATGCCAGACGAGCGAGGGAAGCTATTAAAAGCAGAGTAAGCAATATCAGCCACCCCTGGTTGCGCACCACGTTGCCCAGCGTCAGCATCACAACCGTCAAGAGCGGCAGCGCGCGCTTGCTGCCAGCAAACACCTCGGCCACCTGCGGCACCACGTAGCCGAGCAAGAACATGACAATGACAATGGCCACCAGCGTCACGATGGCTGGATAGAGCGCTGCACCCAGCAATTGGGACTTGAGTTCCTGGCTTTGCTCCAGATCGTCCGCCAACCGTTCCAGCACCAGACCCAGATTGCCGCTGTGTTCACCCGCACTGACCACCGCACAATAGGTGGCGGAAAACTCGCGCGGATGCTGGGCCAAGGCAGTGGCAAACGCCGTGCCACCATTCACCTCGGCGCGCAGCGCGGCGACCAGATTGCGCTGCTGTGGGCTATCAGCTTCCTCGGACAATGCGGTCAGTGCCCGCTCCAACGGCAACCCCGAGGTGACCAGTCCGGCAATCTGCCGTGTCCAGATGGCCAGCGCAGTGGCAGGAAATACGCGCTTGTGCCACAAGACAACGCCCTGACCGCTATTGGTACTGGTATTGGTTTTTGTATTGCTGCCGACCGTGACGGGTTCAACGGACAGTGGCACCAGGGTCTGTGCACGCAACATGCTGCGCGCCGCCTTGGTCGAGTCGGCCTCCACCACGCCCTTGCGGGTCGCGCCAGCGCCGTCGAGGGCTTCAAACGAATAGGCTGGCATAGGCCACCACGGTATGGGACGGCTGCCCCCTATGTTCCCTATGTGGCTGCATCATCTTTTTTCATGGAGTGAATGGCCAGCGCGCATTCCCGTACCAGTTTGGGGCCTTGGTAAATCAAACCCGTGTAGATTTGTACCGCGTTCGCACCCGCACGGATCTTTTCCACGGCATCCTGCGCGCACATGATGCCCCCCACGCCAATGATGGGAAAGTCGGGACCCAAGGCTGCACGCAGTTGCCGGATAACACGATTGCTGGCCTCGCGCAACGGCGCACCGGAGAGCCCGCCAGTTTCCTCTGCATGCGGCAGACCTTGCACCGCCTCACGGTTCACCGTGGTGTTGGTGGCAATCACGCCGTCCATGCCGTGGCGCAGCAAGGTGGCGGCAATCACCCCGATCTGGGCTTCGTCCAGATCAGGGGCAATTTTGACAAAGATCGGAATGCGCCGACCCCGCTGCTTGTGCAGGGTTTTGCTGCGTTGCGCAATGGCTGCGAGCAAGGCATCCAGCGCCGCGTCGCTTTGCAGGCTGCGCAGGTTCTGGGTGTTGGGGCTGGAAATATTGACCGTCACATAATCCGCGTGCGGATAAACCCCTTCCAGACAGGTCAGATAATCGTCGATGGCATTTTCGATGGGTGTGGCGGCGTTCTTGCCAATATTCAAACCCAGTAGCAAGCTGGGGCTTTTCTTGCGGCGCAGGGCAGAACGCTGCACATTGGCGATAAACGCTTCCAGCCCCTGGTTGTTGAAACCCATGCGGTTGATCAGCGCTTGCGCCTGGGGCAGACGAAAGATGCGCGGCTTGGGGTTGCCCGGCTGGGGTTTGGGTGTGACGGTGCCGACTTCGACAAAACCAAAGCCCATGGCAGCCAGACCATCAATGCAGCGTGCATTCTTGTCCAGACCAGCTGCCATGCCGACCCGATTGGGGAAACGCAAGCCGGCCAACTCAATCGGGTCTTCCAGACGCGCAGAGGAAAACGCCCACTTCAGCGCCGGGCTTCGAAAACGGGACAATCCGTCCAGGGCAACTTCATGGGCCACCTCGGGCTCCATTCTGAACAAAACGCGACGAACCAGGCCATAGGGAACGAGAGACATTGGATAATTCCTGCAATTTGATCAATTCACCCCTCTATTTTCACCGATGAACCACCCCGATATACGACCTGATGCCGTTTCGGCAGTATCTGGCCTGACGCAAGACGATCTCAAGACCCAGGTTGCCCAGGCAGCCTTGCGTTACGTGGTTCCAGGAGAAGTGGTGGGCGTGGGCACGGGTTCCACCGTTAACAAGTTCATTGACGCGCTGGCATCCATCAAGGAGCAAATCCCCGGCGCAGTCTCAAGCTCCGCCGCCAGTACCGCGCGGCTGCAGGCCTTGGGCATTCCGGTATTCGACACCAACGATGTGCCCCGTCTGGCGGTCTACATTGACGGTGCCGACGAGATTGACGGCCACGGCCATATGATCAAGGGTGGCGGAGCGGCGCTGACACGCGAAAAAATCGTGGCCGCGCAGTCCGGGCAATTTGTCTGCATTGCCGATGCGTCCAAACTGGTACACACGCTGGGCAAATTTCCCTTGCCGGTGGAAGTGATCCCGATGGCCACGCGCCGGCTCATGGCGCAATTCGCGGCCAAAGGCGGCACATGCACAGTGCGCATGCAAGGCGACCAGCCGCTGGTGACCGACAATGGCCAGCATATTCTGGACGTAAGCGGCTTGCACATCGACAACCCGCTGGCGTTCGAGGCCGAAGTCAGCCAATGGCCAGGGGTGGTCACGGTCGGAGTCTTTGCCTTCCAACGCGCCCATGTCTGTTTGCTGGGCACCGCAGACGGGGTGCGTACGCTGCGCTTTTGACTTTTGCGCATAAAAACCAGACGCATTTTCAGGCCGATCTACTGGTATTTTTGTAGAGCCGCACGGCAAATTTACGTCCCAGATGAATCGCCAGCAGGCAGATGGGCATCTTCAAATAGTGGCTCCTGAGAAAGATGCCAGCGCGAGCAACTTGAGTCGAAAAATCATTGCACAGCGAATGAACGGGCCGAAACGCGCGCAGATACATCCAGTCCAGTAATTTTTGAGAAATCCGACCTAAACCCGCCGCTCTTTCGGCGGATAAAGCTGCAGTTTCCGGTACAGGGGTATCCAGGATCGATTTTGTATAGCGAAGCGCAAGATGGAGAGGCAAACTCAGGTTCAGCGCGTGTGCGCGATCAGTAAGTTCGGCCCAAAAACCTGGATTTGCTTCGGGCAGCTCTGTCAACAAAACATCCAGATCAAACAGATCGCGCAACCCGTTTTGCAACTCCCCTTCATGGAACAGGTGCGTCGCACTATGTATCACCATGTCACACGGTGACAGGACGCTAAAGGCCGTACCGGGAATTGGAATGCTGGCTTTGAATAATAGGTCGGCAGAAATAGCCTGGCGGGCAGTTAGTGGCAATATGTTGTGATGAACATCAATCACAGTGCCACGCTTGCGGTGCACCATGGGTGGTAATTCATGCATCCAGCGCCGGTAGTATCGGTTGTCATAGGGATCTACGTTCCCACAGGACCAGCCATGCACCATCAACGCAGCCTCCGCATGGTTGATCAACGCACGAGGAACCATGACGTCCACATCCCCGAACAAGCGTCCGCGCGCCACAGAAAGATCCGTCATGGCATATGCAGCACCCTTGAGAAGAACCACCGTGGTTCCAATAGTCTGCAGTGCTTTCCCAATGTGGCGTACCTCCCAGGAAATAGCCTGACGTTGGTGTTTGGTCAGAACACGAGCAGATTCCAAATGGGTTCTTACCGGCAATGGAAGTTGATCCATAACCCCGTGACTGTGCACCCCTTCCGCCAGTCGACCTATCAAATTGGCACGCTTGGACAAACGAATGATTGTGTCCCAATCGTGCAACGTTGTACCTGGCAAGCGCTGCGGAAACTTAACCGCGTCAATCAAAAGTCGGTCTATATCTGAGATCAAATGGGACTTCATTTTTCAGTCCGTTGATGCACTCGACATCCAGTCAAACACCTCCAGAGCATCTTCAAGCCTGCTGTAGGTGAAGTCAAAACAATCACATTGGTCCACAAGACGGCTCACGACATCAAATCCGGTCTCGCCTAGCGTGCTGTAGTTAAAGGCGTTCTCGGCGAAATGCACGAACGTTTGTGCCTTGGGCCTGGGTGTGAGTTGCGGTGCAGAATCACGGCTGTACTGTGGGAAAACGATCCAGTGCGGCTGTGCGGTCTCAAGCATTCGTTCTACGCTGTTTGCGGGGGGGCGCAGGTGGGCAACACGACCCTTGGTTGTGTCGTAGCTCACAGGTCCCCAGACACTGGTTGGCTCAAATTGGCGGATCAGGTCTATCGACGCGTTTTTCAGGTTAATGGGCCGTGCCAATGCACTTGCTGCAAGCGACTCTGGACGAATCAAAGTCAGTTCATCTGACAAAAGCCGCCACCCGCGAAAAGCCAATGCAGCGCACAACGTGCTTTTTCCAGACCCCGGAGGCGCAGGAAGTATCACAACACGCCCATTGCGCTCCAAAGAAGCCGCATGCAGGGTAAACCATTGGTGGCATGACGCTGCAATCGACCAGTTCAGTCCCCACTCCAGAAACGCTGGCGCTTGATCCCGAGGAAGCGGCTCAAATGGTGGGTCGCCATCAATCAAGAATTCTGCTTGCGGTCGAAACCAACGTCGCAAGTTACGCGGACTGCGAACTTCGACGTAAAAATCTGCAAAATCAGGATCAATGATGCACGGGTGATGGGCATACAGCACATGCAATGATTCAGCAACATCCAGAAAATTGCTCTTTATACGTGAAAGCAGTTCTCCAGTGCGCAGCGCAAAAGAACCGTCGGCGAGCAGTTGCTGGAGTTCTGGCAAGGAAAGCACGCCCACTTCGCCAGCAGCAGTGCTCAAGGAGTGCCCGCTTTCACCAAGTCAAGATTGCTCAGATGTTCGAGCGCATCGTCGTATTGGGATTCAATATCACCCAGCGCCAGATCGGGGCGAAGCACCAGCATCCTTTCAATGTGCGCCAACTTGTCAAGGTTCCCACTATCGAAGCTGAGAAACATGGCACAACTCAGTGGGGTCAGCGCGTGGGTGTCGCCCGACTGAAGGTCAAACAGGACGCACCCATCAACCCAGTGTCTCACCAAAAACCGCCCGTCGCCCTCCATGAACCAGCAACAATCACTTGACTATGCCGTTTGAAACGAGATAGCCCTTGATGTCTTCGCCATACCACTTCACACCATTGGTTGGCTCGTAATAACCCTTATTGGCATATTCACGCCACATAGTCAGAATTCCATCCGCAGTGATCACACTGTCGGGAATAACTGCCCCGTTGCCACCGAATTTGTTCAGGTATGCCGCAATCAAATGAAAGTGAACTTGTCCGCCTGTATTTACAGTTAGAGCCTCACCCAACGTCATGCTCACTGTCTTACCGTTGACATTCTTTTTAAATGTCCCAAAAGGTCCCGCTGCAAAGAGAGGATGCATGGGTGTGCTGGGCGGAACACTCGCCGGCCAATGGTAGGCATTCGCAGTGGGAGCCTGTTGTGCGGCATAATTTCCGGGTGATTCCGCACCGCTGCATTGACCGGCAAAACCCATTTGCGACAAACTCGTATTCCTGGAAAGCGCGCGCGAAGGCGAAAAGCATGTCGCTCCGAGTGCCGGTTGGCCGGCCAAAGTAATGACAAACGGCGCCGCTTTGACACCTGTTCCGAGAAAACGCCGACGACCACTGACCTGCACGGTTGGCACAGCATCCAGGGTTTGTTTTTTGTTTTCGGTATCAGTAGCCATATCACCGCCGATGATTCAGATTAAAAATGTACCTGATTGTCGTTCACAAGCCAACTTCACATTGTGTGCATCCATTCGCTTGCCAATCAATCGCCATTGGGTGTTGCCAACTCCACGGCAACCAACCCACTCCCCCTGAGAAAGCAATTATCGCGCCATGCATTCAAACCCCTGATTCATAACGACTTTCTGCAGTAGCTGTGCCGCTAGAGAGGCTGTTTGTAAAAAAAATCGACACATCACAGCCCCTTCATCAACTCCGATACTTCCGCATGCCCGCCAAATTTATCCCCCAACTTGACAAGTTCACCCAAAGTGACTTTGGCGCCCGCCTTATCCCCCGCCTTGATCTGAATTTTTGCCAGGTTTAGCCTGAACAGTGCCGCGTCGGGTTGCAAGGCAAGCACCTTTTTCTGCAATTCCAACGCTTTTTCATGGTCGTTCCTGCCTGACAAAAGTGTCGCCAAAGTGTCCATGAACGCGGGCTGATTGGGTGCAATGGTCAGCGCTTTCTCGGCATACGCAATGGCCCCGTCTTTGTTGAGTTTGTCAGTTACCCATGCCAGGTTGTTGTACGCTACTGCGTTGTTGGGCTGCAATTTCAGCACCGTCAAGTAGTTGCGCTCGGCCAAGGGGTAGTCCTTGCGAGCAATCGCACCGTCTGCCAAATAGAGCAAGAAGGCAGCATCCTGGGGGTGGTCTTTTTGCCACTTTGCCGAAAATTGATCGGCTTCAGCGGTTTTGCCTGACGCCATCAACACGTTATGCAGCTTGAGCGCCAGTTCGGTTGACGATGCTTGCTTCAGGCCGTTGCGGTACGCGGCTCCGGCAGCATCCCACTTCTTTTCGGCTGCGTTAATGTCGCCTTCCAATACATAACCTACTGCCTTATTGGGCTCCTGGGTTTGCATGGTGCGCGCCGTGGCAATGGCGCTCTGGTAATTCTTACCCTCCACATCGAGCAGGATGGATCCGCGTTGAGCCTGCTGCAAATCGGGCTTGATCTCAAGCGCCTTTCGTAAACTCTGGGCGGCGGCCTCCTTGTTCTTTGCTGCCATATGTACATCGGCCATCCGCATGTGCGGCTGCGGTGACATGGGTTGCAAGGCGGCCAACTTGTTGTAGGTTGTGATGGCTTGGTTGAAATCACCCGTAGCCTGCTGGGTGCGCCCCAAGGCATCCAGTAATTCCGGGCTTTCGGGTACCGCAGTCTGCGCATCTTGTGCGGCAGAGAGCGCTTGCTTGGGATCCTTATTACTCAGATGGAAATTGATCAGCAAAAGGCGCGGAGCTATTTCCGCAGGGTTGGCGGCTACTGCGTTGTTGATGAGTTTGGCTACTTCGTCTTTGCCCGCACCAGAACGCGCCGCGAGCTCGGCCAAGGCCAACAGCGCCTGTCCATTCTTGGGTTCCTTGGCCAACAGGGCTTCAAAGCGTTTCCTGGCTTCTTCTGGCTTCTTCTCAACCATGTCCAACCCTGCAAGGCTGGCAACGGCGGGGAAGAACGTGGGATCAATTCCCACTGCTCGCTCAAAGCTCTTGCGAGCGTTGGTTGGGTCTTTCTTTGCCAAGTAGGTGCGGCCTTGCAAAATGGCGGTGCCCGCTGTACCAGGTTGCTTTTTCTCCAACGCGTCAATGGCTTTCAGGGCCTTATCAAACTCGTTGCGGCTCAGGTGCGCACTGATGAGCGCCATATCCGCTACCGTTCCTTTGTCAGATGTTGCAATTTGCTCCAATTCGGTGAATGCAGTGTCGACGTGCCCGGTCATCATTTGAGAAACCGCAAGCGCGGTGCGGTGACGTGCGTTTTTGGGGTCCTGCTTGATGGCCTTGGCAAAAAATTCTTCTGCCTTCTTGGCGTCACCGCTTTGCAAATACACCTCGCCGGCAACGGACAGCAGCTCTGTATCCACGGGTTCATTCGCCAGACCCGGGGTAATGATGGCAATGGCCTTTGTCGTGTTGCCAGTACGCGCATAAGTTGCGGCCAACAAACGCCTTGCCATCCCCAGTTGGGGTGCGAGTTGCACGGCTTTGCTCAGGTAGCTCTCCGCTTGTAGAGGGGAATTGAGCGCCAACTCTGTGGCTCCCGCCAATTGCAAGCCCAGCGCGTTATTTGGTGCCAATTTGAGTACCTGCTGCGAGAGGCTGCGCGCCAGTTTGAAATCTTTGCGCTGATACGCCAACTGCGCCTCAAAAAACTTGGTTTGCGGATGGTTCGGCGCAATCGTTTTCAGGGCCACAAGTTGCTTGCCCACTTCCTCAAACTTATTTTGCAGGAACAGCACGCGTACCGCCGAGACGTGTCCGGCCATGTAGTCAGGGCGCACCTCCACGCTCTTGCGAAAGGCTGCCAGGGCTTCTTCTGGCTGGTTTTTGAGGTGCAAGTACAAGTCACCTTTGAGCTTCCAGGCCTCAAAGTTTTTGGGGGACTTGGCAATGACGGCGTCAACGCCTGCCATTGCGCCATCAACATCCCGTTGCGAGGCCTTTTGTCGGACTTGCAGCAGCAATGCCGGGTCATGGGTTGGATCTGCGCTGAGTGCCGCCACCAGGGCAGCATTCGACTGCTCTCTCTTGCCCTCCATCGCATAAGCAGATGCCAACGAGGTTTGCAATTCGGCATTGGCGGGTCCTTGTGACAGTGTCGTTTTCCCAAACTCTTCTATCACTTTCTTGGCCTGCCCCTGCGCGAGCATTGCCCTCGCCAGCAGTGGCACAACCTGATCTTGCGGCACTTTGAGTGCCAAGGCTTTGCGAAGCTCGGTCTCTGCGCCAACTGCATCACCGGTTTCTAGCAGGGTTTTGCCGAGCAGGAAACGCGCCGCCGGCAAATCCGGATTGGCTTGCAGAGCATTTTTGATCTGAATGACCGCTGCTTTGGCATCGTTCTTGGCCAAATAGTCCTTGGCGGAATTCAGCATGGCTTCAGGCTTTTCTCCACACGCCGTCAGCACCAAGGCCAGCAGCAAGACAGAAATCGGTCTGCGGGAAAATATTTTATTTGTTCGCATGGAATGTCCTAGTAGTGAATAGGTGCGCTGGCCGATGGTTATTTCAGGCCGATCCGGTGCATGAGGTCGTAAAGTGTCGGGCGGCTCACGCCCAGCAACTCCGCAGCCTTGACCATATTGCCATTGACGCGACCCAACGCAGCGATGACGGCCCCGCGCTCTGCGTTGTCGCGAATCATGCGCAAGTCTAGAGAATTATCTGCCTCAGCGAGCGCTTCGCCCTTCAAACCGACATCTTCTTGCGTGATCTGGTTGCCATCGGCCATGATGACGGCGCGCTTGATACAGTTTTCCAGTTCGCGAATATTGCCTGGCCACTTGTGCTTCTCTATTGCCAACAACGCGGCTTCACTTAACGACATGGACGCCCGGTTCTGTTCATGTGAAAAACGCCTGACAAATGCATGAGCCAATAGTGTGGCATCGCCTACGCGGTCCCTCAGTGGCGGAATGTTCACCACAATCTCGGCCAGCCGGTAATACAAGTCTTCGCGGAAGCGGTTTTCCTTGCTTAGAGCGTGCAGGTTTTGGTGGGTTGCGCAGATGATGCGCACGTCAACCGCAATCTCTTGCCGCCCACCCAAGCGCTCAATCTTGCGCTCCTGCAAAAATCGCAAAAGTTTGGCCTGTAGCGAAAAAGGCAAGTCACCTATTTCATCGAGCATCAAGGTGCCGCCATTGGCCGTTTCAATTTTTCCCAGTGTCTGCTTGGAAGCACCTGTAAAAGCCCCCCTTTCGAATCCGAACAACTCGCTTTCGAGTAAATTTTCGGGAATAGCAGCGCAATTGATAGCCACAAACTTTCCGTTGCGCCGCGAAGACGCATCGTGCAAACCGCGCGCAAGAACCTCCTTTCCGGTGCCACTTTCTCCCAAAAACATGACGCTGGCATTGGTGTTGGCTACCTTTTCAATGGTGCGGCAAATTCGCAGCATCTCAGGATCGCGCGTGATCAACCCATTCAGAGCATCGGGTTGGTGAAACTCCCGCAGACGACGGTTTTCAGCTTGCAATTCAAACAGCCGGAAAGCGCGCTCCACTGTCAGATTGAGCAGCTCGGGCTCAAACGGCTTGGCAAAAAAGTCATACGCTCCCATTGCTACTGCCCGCAAGGCATTGGCTTGGTCATTCTGTCCTGTCAAGACAATGACTTTGATGTTCGGATCTGCTGCCATGATTTGCTCCAACAGCTTGAATCCCTCGGACACAGAATCCGCGTCAGGCGGCAGCCCCAGGTCCATTGTCACCACTGCGGGGCTGCTTTTACGCAGCTGCACCATTGCACTCTCACGGTCGCTTGCTGTAACCGATTCGAAGTGATCCAACGACCATTTAATTTGCTTTTGCAGCGCTAAATCGTCTTCTACAATGAGCAATGTGCGGGCTTTTTCGGTTGTCATACGTCTTCTAGTCAATGAAGGTCAGATGCCTTGTGTGATTCAAACACCGGTAACAATACTGTAACGGTCGTCCCTGTCCCCAACTCGCTTTCCACTTCAATCTTTCCGCCCAGCTCCTGCACGTATTGAAAACTTTCATAGGCGCCAATTCCCATACCTGCCTGCTTGGTCGTTTGAAACGGCTTGAACAATCGATCACGAATGAAGTCACGCGACATGCCGTGTCCGGTATCGCCCACTACAACGCGCGCTTGCCCCGTTGTACGGTCTAGTCGTAACCAGACACGCCCCGACTTGTCGGTCGCATCAAAAGCATTTTGCACGATGTGCCCAATGATGCGCTCCAGGCGTTCCTCGTGCCCCCGGGCGGCGACTGGTTCGATAATCTCTGTCTCCAGTATCCTGTCGCGGCCCTTCGCCACCGCAACCAGTCGATCTATGATTGCATGCAAGTCAACACCAAAGGTTGCTCCTGGTGGCTTGGCGCCCTCTCGCAGCTGAAGCATCAACTGGCGCATGCGCTCCAATGAATTCTCTACGGTCATCAACATGTCTTGCTGAAACTCCGGGTTTCCACTGAGTCGTTTGGCATTCTTCATCATGAGCGACAATTGGGTCACGATGTTCTTGAGGTCGTGTACCACGAAGGCGGACATCTTGTTGAATGCATCAAACTTGCGTACTTCGAGGAGTGCCTCGGTAGCCTGCATCTGTGCCAAAAAGCTGGCTGCTTGCTGGCCTGCTGTCTTCAACAGATCATTCACTTCCCAGTTGACATCTACACGCGTACGAGCACTGGCCAGGACGACGAAGCCGAACAACGTAGTCCCTATCATCAATGGCACCACCAGCCACGCACGCGGCACTTCTGACAGCCATGCTGGCAATTTCATCGCACCGTAGCGCCGGGAAAATGAGCGGTACTCCTCAAGGTTGATGACCCAGCCACTGGTTTCCATAAATTGGCATATTTCCGAGTCTGCAGCTTCTGTTACCTGGGCTGGGTGCATATTCCAACGCGCGGTTTGTGTGAAACCCGCCTCGCCTTGCGCACGCACCCATAACGCGCCAGCCGGGCTCTCCAGCATATCGGCCAATCCACGAATAACCTGCTCACCCATCTCCTGGGGAGAATTCCGGTAAGACAGCGTGCGGGTGAATTTGAGCCACTCCTCACGATAGTCGTATCGGTAGCGGAAGAAATGTTTGCCCAGAAAAACCCGCAGGCTGGCACGCACGGTCCCGGACATCGCCAAGACGAACAGCAAAATCAGGGCAAAGAATACCATCACGACCTGAAGTGCCCGACCCCATTCACCACCAAAGTACCGTACATAATAGCCTGCAGCAGACATGAACAATAAATACACGCCAGCAATCAAGAGCGTAGCCGAGTGAAATGCGGCTTTGGGGGAAAGACGGACTTTCGAAATCCAGTCACTTCTGTGCGTCATGGACAGCATCAGCAACGGTGTCACGATCGTATGCACGACCCCTCGAATGCTGAAAGCATCCACATCCATACGGTTGAACATGACAGATTCCGAGAAGACGTAGAGATCAAAAAGAAACGCTCCAGCGAGTCCCAGGCAAAGAGGTTTGATGTTCCAGCGAGAATCCTCCGTAGCATTACGGAACATCTGCTCTAACAAGACCAAGGCGAGGACCGGCGATGCCATCGCCACCATCAGGCCCCATCGGGAAGCGCCCATTGACCCTGATGCAGCGCTGTGCCCCAGGAAGACAAATCCGATACCCAAAAGCGTTAGCGTGGCAGCCAGCATGGCCATACGCTTCAGATTGCCCGAGTCCTGTACTGGCGTGCCAAAATGCAAGAGCATCAATAGAAATGTGTACCATCCGCCGTAGCGCAGAGTGTCCATGAGTTGGCTCATCAGTAACCAGTGGGCACCCCCACCCATACTGTGTGCCAACCCCATCCACCCCCACAGCGCCGTCACCATCACTGTGGCGGCGACCACGCCATTGGCCGGGAGTGAACTTGATCTCCCCCTGTCTTGCTGTATTAACCTGAGTCCAAACAGCGAATAAGCGATGCCGACCAGGCCATCTCCCCAGGCAGCGAGGTTCATTTACTGGGCGCCTTTTCGCATTAATACAACGCCTACGGTTTCAAACAAAATGATGATGTCCAGAAACAGATTGTGGTTTTTCACGTAGTAAAGGTCGTATTGGAGCTTTTCGGCTGCGTCCGCCACGGAGGCGCCATACTGGTAGCGCACCTGCGCCCACCCCGTTACGCCAGGCTTGACACTATGGCGCACTGCGAAAAATGGGATTTCCCTCGTTAACTGGTCCACAAAAAAGGGGCGTTCGGGGCGCGGCCCCACCAAGCTCATTGAACCGCCCAACACGCCAAAAAGCTGTGGCAACTCATCAATTCGCAGTTTTCTGATCACACGACCAATGCGTGTGACGCGGTCATCCTTTGCGGTGGCCCAGCGGGGTTTGCCGTCTTTTTCCGCATCTGTGCGCATGCTACGGAACTTCACTACGTTGAACAGTCGGCCATTGAGGCCGACACGTTCCTGGCTGTACAGCATAGGACCCTTGCTCTCAACCAATATGAGCAGACCGGTAACTACCATGATGGGAAGCGTCAGGATAATCAATACGCTGGCAAAAAAAATGTCGAATACCCGCTTGACCACCCCACGCATCCAGCCTTGGCGAAATCCATCGCCAAAAATCAGCCAACCGGCAGACATGGAATCAAGACGAATCTGACCGAGTGTTTTCTCGAAATGCGTGGCGATGTCCATCACGCGAATACCGCGCAGCTTGCAGTCCAGTAGTTCCCGCAGCGGCATGCTGCCTCCCCGTCGCTCAGACAGTGCAACCACAATCTCGTCCACCATCTCCGAATCAACGATCTCCGTCAAGGTCCTGCCCGGCTCCAAAAGCCCCCAGGCTGACACCTCGGCCTCCGTTTCATTGGGGCTGGCGAAGTAGCCGACCAGATCCACATTCGGGTCAGACTTTTTCAAACTACGCCCAACGACCTTCGCCAGTTTGCCCGTACCCAGTACCAACACCCGCTGGCGCAGGTATTTCTGGGGTGTCGTATAAGCCACCAAGACCCGCGTCACCAGCATGAGCAGGACGGCTGCTGCTTGAGCGAACTGCAATACCTTCGCTTGTAGCCCGGTCAGCGGCGACAAACTCCATATTGCAACAGCCAGCACAACCGACCCACAAAATCCCAGAACGGCACGTCCGAGCATTTGTCCAATAGTCCGGTTATGAACCCGTTGGTAGAACCCCAGGCCGGCATTGCCCGCCAGGATTCCGATTGCCATCGCCAAAGCGCAAATTTTCGCCAACGAATTGTCGATGTGGGGCTCTGGCGCGTGAACCAGCATGAAATACAACATAACGCCCAATACCAGCGCCAGATCAAAAAAAACCTGAAACAACGTTCGTTTATGGAAGTAGTGCCCGAATATCTTGATCAACGAATACCCCCTTTATCAGTATGCTTATGCAGCGCTTGATCTCTTGTCTATCAAACCAGCCTTCACTGACCCTTGGTCAATAGTATCAAATTCATTTGATCGCTTGATTTTTGCATCCGATTAGTATCATTGACAACAGGAAGAACACCAATGCAACGCGCGACACATCCAGTACGCTACTGACCAACCCAACCATCAACGAGCCGAACAAACCCGCAGCTAGGTAGGGGTGCAACGGATTTGCTGGGGCTCGTATCCATACGGCAGATGCCATGGCCCAAGCAATAAGTGCACCCACCACCATTACGCCCAGCAACCCACGTTCGATCAGTAACTCCAGATACAAGTTATCAATGTGCCAGGGCACGTAATATGCTTTTGCGACAGGCAACCACTGTGCCAACCGTCGCGAAAAATCACCATTCACCAGCAATTCCTGCCCGAGTGCATTAGTTAGATGTAAATTATCTACATCTATCAAAGCATCTACCGAATCCACAGCTACCGCCAGCATAAGCAGTCTGGAAGTATTTTTTTGGGGAAAAACCAGTGAATCACCGCGCAGAGGAAGTTCCAATGTCTGCCATGTATCCTCGTGTGGCTCCACATGTACCGACGCCCCCTGGCAGTTGCGGTCATACAACAGATGACGCTGGCACAGTTGCACGGTCAGATCAACTGGTTTGCGTACACGCACATTCATCCTCAAGCTGTGCGCGCTTTCTTGTGCCAAGTCAATACGCTGGGTGAGTGCATACACACCGGGAAGCTCATCCAGGTTAGGTGGCGTACTGAGTGTTGCAAAGCGATTGAGGCCGCCGTTACTGTTGGCCTCCTCAGCCAAGCGAACGTCACCGGAGAAATTTGCACCCGCTACCTGATTGGAATAGTTCGCTGGCAAGCGGCCCATACCCTTTCCCATCCACCAGTCCTGCCCGCCGTTCAGCAGTTCAACGCCGTGTATCCAGTGTCCAATACGGCTGCCTATATCCTGGTTGGACTTGGCGAGGCGCTTTTGCATGAACGAGTCGCCACCCAGCACGGCGAACACCTCCAAGCCCAGCAGGACCAACAGTGCAAAGCCACCGAGCATGCGCCATCGGGTCTTGGCAACCCCCACCTTATATGCCGGTCGGTGCACCAGATATGCCAATAGCAAAAGTGCACAAACCACGGCCAGGTAAACGCCGCGCGAAAACGTGGTCAAACAGGCGTAGCCAACCAGCAAGCTCAGTAGTGCAGCGGCCAACCAGGAAATGGGCCGTTTGGCTGACACCAACGCCCAGACCGCGAAGGGAGCAGCCATTGCCAGGTAAGCGTCAATAGCAGCCCCACCCACGTGCATTTCCCAAAACAGGGCCACTGTCCGGTAATTGGCAGAGAAATTCCACAGACCCACAAAACCAGCGCGCTCCCACACCACGGACAAACATACGCAGGCCAAACCCAGCACCATGCCCAATGCAAATCTGCGTTGGGCTCGTGCCGAATCTTCCCGCAGTTGCTGGTTCACAAGTGGCCACAGCAGCAAGGCAAATCCGAGGCTCTTGAACACCCTGACACTATTCAATGCTTGGGCGTACCCGGAAAACCAGTCGAAAGACCAGCCCCCTGCGTCGGCTATGCCGCGCCAAAGGGACACTACGCCACTCACAGCCAGCGCCGACCAAAGTGCTTGAAGCGCTTGCTCTGGTTCAAACTGTGACATTCCATGGGGTCTTGTGCCATTGCGAACGAGTGCCCAACGTCCATAGCCGCCGGTCAGCACGGCCAAAAGAACGATGTCAAGTTCCTCAAACGCAATCCAGCCGGTCCATGGGGAGAAGTTCATGAAGGGCAAGCAGCCCGGCACCAGTAGCAGCCATGCACCGGGGACGCCGATTTCCAGCACCACGATGCACCAAAGCATGACAAGCATGCCCGTGGGCCACAGCGGGTGGTTGATAGCAAGTGTGACCGCTGCCACGAAGCTGACCACCGCCAGCATCAAACCCATGACGCGAGTGGGTATCAAGGCCTATACCAACACTTCCACGCAGGGTGGGTGCCCCAAAAACCCCTGAGGGCTGGCACTGGCGCCATAGGCCCCCGATTGGTAAACCACCACCAGATCGCCAACCTGAGCGACTGGTAGCGACATCTTGTCAGCCAGAAGGTCTAGGGGGGTGCACAAAGGGCCCACCACAGAAGCCGTTTCAATATCGGACGTATTCATCCGGGTGCCAACGGTGACCGGGTAGTTTTTGCGTACCACCTGCCCAAAATTTCCGGATGCTGCGAGGTGATGGTGCATACCACCATCGGTCACCAGAAAGACCTGACCCTGCGAAACCTTTCTATCCAGTACCCGCACCACATACACACCCGCTTCCGCCACCAAATAGCGTCCCAATTCAAGTATCAGTTTCGCTTCGGGCAATTCTGTTTGCGCCCTCTCTGCAAGGTCCACCAGGTTCTTGCCTATCGGTTCCAATTTCAACCGCTGTTCACCCGGAAAGTAAGGAATGCCAAAACCCCCGCCCAGATTCAGACTTTTCACCGGCATGGGCGCGTACCGCGACAGGCTCACCACCAGGTCCATGGTCTTTTGTTGTGCTTCACAAATGGAGGTGGCATGCAAATTCTGCGAACCTGCGTAAACATGAAAGCCTTCAAACGCCAGTCCTGCACGGCCAATGTCTGCCAGCAAACCGGGCACCTGTGCTTCATCCACACCAAATGGCTTGGCACCTCCCCCCATCTTCATGCCCGAGCTCTTGAGCTCAAAATCCGGGTTCACCCGCACTGCCACGCGTGCGGGCAGACCCAGCGCATCCGATGCCGCCTCGAGTACCGCCAATTCACGGGCTGACTCCACATTCAACAACACCCCTGCCGCTACAGCCTGCCACAACTCGGCATCGCGTTTTCCGGGGCCGGCAAAGCTCACATGCTGCGGGTCCACTGCCGCATCCAATGCCACCTTGAGTTCACCAGCAGATGCCAGATCCACACCATCCACCAGTTCACGCATGAGGGCCACCAACGCAGGCATCGGATTGGCCTTCATGGCGTAGTGCAACCGCACCGCAGCAGGCAACACGGCACGCAGCTCGGCTACGCGGGTACGAATCAATGACCGGTCATACGCATAGAAAGGCGTCTGCCCCACACGTTGTGCCAGCCGTGAAAGGCGCTGCCCCCCCACAACCAACTCACCGTCCACGACAGGAAACTGGTCCATGTCTGCGTGCTTGGGCAACGCTGGTCTGGCAGGAGGTTCTTGTATTGGCATGGTTGTGCGCATTCAAGCCGTTATCTGGTGGAATTATCGTCAGGGCGTCCCGGCAACCATCCAGCGGTCAATGCCTTCCTGTCGATCTTTCCGTTGGCGTTGCGGGGCAAGGGCTGCGTCACCACCTCGATACCGGCGGGGATCATGTAACCCGGCAGGCGCTTGCGGCACAAATCTATCAGGTCTTTTGAGTCAACAGCCCCCGTATTTGCTCCGCAGTAAGCTACCATCTGTATGACACTTCCCAGTGTATTGTGCTCCACACCAAAGGCCACACATTCGGCCACTGCGCCGGTGGCGTACAGCGCCTCTTCCACCTCACTCGGACTCACGCGATAGCCCGAGGTCTTGATCATCTCGTCTCTGCGGCCAACAAAGTACAGAAATCCCTCGGTATCCTGGCGCACCGTGTCGCCCGAAAATACGGCGTACTCGATCAAGCGCAAACCGGCAGGGTGCCACGGAGCAGGACCGCTCAGTGGTTTGAAACGTTCAGCCGTCTGCTCATCATTGTTCCAGTAGCCCAGACTGACCAGTGGCCCCCGGTGGACCAGTTCACCCGGTTCGTTCGGGGCACAGGGCGATCCATCTTCGCGTAACACCAGTACCTCTGCGTTGGGAATAGCCTTGCCAATCGAGTCAGGACGCCGATCCACCTCTTCCGGTGGCAGGTAAGTCGAGCGAAACGCTTCGGTCAGCCCGTACATCAAGAAAGGTGCGGCCTGCGGAGCCCGTTCGCGCAAGGCGTTCAACGTCGATAAAGGCATGCGTCCCCCGGTATTGGCAAAGTAGCGCAACGTTTGCGTCGCACCGGCTGGCCACTCCAGTTGCACCAGCTGTATATACAGAGGTGGCACAGCCGTGAGTCCGGTGACGCCATATTGGTGGATCGCCTTGACGACATCCCTTGCCATCAGGTAGTTCAGCAGTACAACCCGCGCTCCCACCGCAAACGCTGTCGTGAGTTGGCTGAACCCTGCGTCAAAGGACAGAGGAAGCGCCGCCAGCAGGACATCATGCGCATCGTTCTCCAGGTAACTGGCTACGCTTTGCGCGCCCACCACCATGTTGCGGTGCGACAGCACCACCCCTTTGGGCATGCCCGTACTGCCCGATGTGTACAAAATGGCCACCATGTCGGTATCTATCACGCGGTGCCCCCATCGCAGGGGTGACGCCAGCAATGCATCCCAACACAGCGTTTCGGTGCTGGTTTTCCCAGTCACCGGTGGAACGAGCACCACATGGCGCAAATCCGCACATTGCAGCAAGGAGCCCTCTAATGCCTCCATGCGCTGCGCCGAGGTCACCAGCAAGCGCACATTGCAGTCACGCAAAATGAAAGCGACTTGCTCCGGCTTGAGCAAGGGATTGACCGGCACAAACACGGTGCCCGCTGCTGCTGCGCCAAAGCAGGCGATCACGGTTTCGAAACGCTTTTCCAGGTAAACAGCCACTCGCTCACCACGTTCCAAGCCCAGCGCCATCAGGCCACTTGCAAACTGCGTCACCGCCAGGTCGAGGGCCTTGTAAGTCAAACTCTCGCTGCCGTACGTCAACGCGACTGCACCGGGCGTGCGCTGTGCACTTTGGGATATCAACTCCTGCAGCAAAGAGGTGACGGTTTTCATCTGGGCTAGGCCTTTGGGGGAATGTCGGTGCGTGCCACTGCGCACGCCAACAAGGTCGCCAATGACCGGGCGCGTGCTTTGCGGGATGCATTGTGCACTGCATCTGGCTCAGGTAAGCGCGCACGGTCTGTTCGCATATCTTCGACCAATCGCGTCAGCGCCTGGACAATGTCCACCACCACATCCAGAGGAGCCATGGCAGCAGCGCCCGCCGCGCGCATGGCTACCGCAGTGTCCCCTGCAGGGTCTACCAACCCCAGCAAGGGGCGCCTTGCGCGCAGGTATTCGTACAACTTGGCTGGAATCTGCGCATTGCAGTTGGCTGCCTGCATCACCAGCAGTGCATCCGCCCGGCACATCTCGGCCAAAGCCTCCCGGTAGGGAATGGCCGGACATATTTCAACGATGTCGTGCAATCCATAGCGGGCTGTCAGGTTTTTCAGCAGTGCATCATGCACAGGAGCACGAAAGCGCAAACACAGATCGGTGCGCAACGACGGGTCGTGCGCGATCACAACGGCCAACGCCTCAAACAAACGTATCGGGTCCCGTTCAGACGGGTACACAATGCCGCTGTGCAGCACCGTGAACTTACCTGGGTTCAACGGGCCGCCGCCCTGCAGTTGCGAAAAACTCGCTTCGTCATAGCCGTTTTCCACCACTGCCATGCGAGAGGCAGCCCACGGGTAGGTGCGCGCATAGTCTCTTGCCGCGCCGGGCGTGGTAAATACGCAGCACGCGGCCTGTTGCACCGCAGCTTCCTCAATATTCTTGAAACTTTGCCACACCAATGGGTCCGACGGGTATCCCTCCTGGGCCATCGGGTCCCTGAAGTCCGCCACCCAAGGCAGGCCACTGCGTCTTTGCAATTCCGCGCCAATGCGGTGCGCGGTCGCAATCGGGTAGGTAGACCAAATGGCATCGGGTCTGTAGCGCGCAATCATCTGCATGCCATCGGCAACAGCAGCCCATCGCCAACTCATCCAGCGGTCTGGTCGGGCAGTCCAGCCCATATAGCGCCCCCGGACCGACAGGTGGCGTGCAGCATCCAGTGCAAAGCTGCGCCGTATAACGGTGCCTTCAGGAATCTCGTTCAGCAACTCGGGTCCTGTTTGCGCGTAGCTGCGTGGTGCGGCGGACAGTATGAGCGGTTGCCATCCATACTCCGGCAAGTGTTGCAAAAAACGCAGCGTGCGCTGAATACCACTGCCGCCCACCAGTGGCGGAAAGTGAAATGCCACCATCAATAGACGCTTCAAGAAGCCTCCGAGAGAGAGGTCATCCAATTCAAAACCGCTTGCTCCGCAGCGATACGCCACTGCTGGCTGGAAAAAGTGTGGTCCGCCCCGCTGATCTCCACGCGCTGCAAGCTGGGGCGTTCCAGGGTGCCCCGCCATATCGGCTCCGAACGCACATATTCGACAAATTCCTTGGCGGTGTAGTCATTTGTGCTCAAAATCAGCAACACGCTGCCCGAAAAATGCCGCAGTGCTATTGCCATTCGATCCTGAAATGGTTGCAAACTGGCTTGCGTTCGTGGGCGTTCGCGAGAGGCTTTGACATTCGTCCACAAACCCCTGACGGCGCGCAACACGTCAAATTCTCCAGCCATCAACTTGCGCCAGAACGCCCCTTGCAAAAGGCGATTGCGGTAGTAATGTTTCAGGTGTGTTCGCGCCAGCGTGGCATCCGACCGCACCCAGGGGTTGAGCAGGCACAGCCCGGCCACACGCACGTCCTGCGTTGCACCGCAATACAGTACAGACGCCGTTGCACCGTCGCACAGCCCCCACAAGACAACTTGCTCCACTTCCGGGCAGGCCAGCTGCAAAGCGCCAATCGCTGCCGCAATGTCGTCGTCAATCGCGTCAAAATTTCGCACAGTACCTTCGCTGTCCCCCATGCCCCGGTAGTCGAAGCGCAGCACCGGGTAACCAGCCTGGGCCAGGCAACGCGCCAACAAGACAAACTGGCGGTGGCTACCCACCCGGTACTGGGGTCCACCCACCACCATCACCACACCCACCACCCCCAGCTTCAATGCGCAATCGGGTCTGGAGACAACGCCCAGCAAGACCGCGTCTTTGCATCGCATGGTCAACACGTGTTCGGTGAAACAGTTTTTACTCATGTGCCACTCGCCGCAACCAACGCGTCTGTCGTCGACTGCAATAGTGCGGTGCATGCAGGTGCCTCGGGCACTTGCCAAAACGGCTCGCCTGGCACCACTGCGGCCGTTGCCCGAACACCCGCTGCATTCCAGCGCGCGAGTTGTTGCGTCAGCGCTGGCGAAACTGCTGTCGGCAGTGTGTCGCCAGGACTTGCCACTTCAAAACACAGCACTTTGGTTGTTGTGTGCCCCACATCGTCCAGGCCGGTGCCAGAAAGCCCGGCAGAAAGCTCTGGCCCGATGGCGTAGCCCGCCACTTCCACGCTCAACCCGCGCTCCAGCTGCTGCAACAGATGGGCGGTGCCTGCGGACGGCTTTGCCTGATTCCCCCGCACGACCTCCCCCATCATGCGCAAGCGCAAGAATTGCTGCAAATGCTGTCGCCCGGACACCACGGGCATCCACAGCAACAGTCCTGCGGTCGCATGGATACTGCGTGCCGCACTTTGGGCGACCAGCAAGCAGCCTGCACGAGCGCCCCATAACCACAAAGGCGCGTCATACCGTTGGGTCAACCATTGCCGTGCCAGATCAATGTCATCCAACCAGATAGCCCACGTGGCATCGCCAAAATCACCCGAACTATCTCCGCAGCCCATCAAATCAAGCTGCAGCGTGGCAAAACCGGCCTGCGCCAACGCGCGCGCCTGGAGGCTGACCATGCGTCGGCAGCGATTCATCTCTTCAGCAAAAGGGTGTACGTAAACAACGCTGCCGCGTAGCGCAACACCGGGTGTGGGCGCGTACAAAATGCACAGGCGCTGGCCTTGCGCTGCGGGAAGAAAAAATGCCTCCATGCAGGTCGTTCAGCTCAGGCCTAGCCCACCTGGGCTGAAACCCAGTCGGCCAGTGAACCTACAGTGGCAAACGCTGCACCATCAATTGCATCGTCATGAATCGCGATGCCAAAGCGCTCCTCCAGCATGGTGATCACGGTCAGCACGGCCATGGAGTCCAGTTCGGGCAGAGCGCCCAGCAACGGCGTTTCGCGGGTAAACGAACGCGCACGTCCCTGCAAAGCCAATGCAGAGTCCAGCACCCCCAATATGTCAAGTTCCCATGCCACGACACTTCCTTTTGAGCAATCCACGCCGGGTATGATACTGGGAGCCTGTCGGGCTTGAACGATGCCTTGGCTCTTGTTACTACGTTTTCAGTAGCTGCCCCCGCTTGTCCCACGGCGTCTAGAGGCTGATTTGATGCCCGATTTGAGGCCAGATCGAGACTAAAAACATGCCACGGAGGCTTTCGGGGAGTACCTGTAGTGCGACTTTGGTGTTTTTAATATCGCGGGTGATATGAAACTTGCGTGATTCGTCGGACCGCGATGCGGATTCGCGGGCACGGCCCGCTCCCACGGAGTTCGCGCAAGCTTTGAAATCAATCGCACCCGACCTCCCGAACCGAGGTTAATCAGCCTTCGGAAACGTTGGTAAAAAATGAACTGCCAAGCTTTGCCGCTATTCCGACAGTACCATCCTTGTGGTCGACCCGCACGACTTCACCCTCGCAAACCAGCTTGAGCACCTCACCGCGCACGGTCACTTCAACCGTAAAACTCACGTGCGAGCCAACCTCCTGGGAGACTTGCGCTTCGAAATAAACACCTGTGGCGCTGATGTTGCGGGTCAACCCCTTGGCACCACTGATCTCGACGGGCAACTCGGTATCGAACCGGTCGGCACCGCGATCCTGGTTTGCAGGGGATGCTACTTTATGCGGCTTCATGTGCTTCATATCCGAGTAAATTAAACTAAAAACCCTAAAAATACTTAAATAGCACAATTCGTGCCAAAAAATATCTACATGTGTTTTCTTTTTAAACTCAACGAGTTATAGGAATTTTTTGACTTTTGGAAGCAATTTCCCAAATCGGGCTGCCCCATGCTGTAAACCAATCCGACACTCTCTCTTCCCATCGGCCATTCGGTTCGGATTGGCTCCTAAAATTACCGTGTATGAACAAGTTTCTGCTCGTGTGCACAGCCAATATATGCCGTTCCCCGATGGCGTTGGCCGTGTTGCGGAAGTTGGTGGTCGAGCGCGGTTTGACGCGCGCGTTTCAAATGGACTCAGCCGGCACACATGCCCCCGCACCGGCTCAACGACCCGACCCAAGGGCCGTTGCGGCCTTGGTGCGACGCGGGTATAAACCGGACAAAAAGCGCTCGACGCGCATCACAGCGAACCACCTTGCGGATTACGACCTGATTCTGGCCATGGACGATTACAACCTGTCCGAGTTGCACAAGATTTGCCCTGATGCGCATGCCCACAAGCTAAGACTCTTTTTAAGCTACGCGCCCGAAACCGGCCGTACCGAGGTGCCAGACCCCTACTACGGCAGCGCTGCCGGGTTTGAAATCGTACTGGACTTGTGCGAAGCCGCAGCCAACGGCCTCCTTGGTAGCTACACCCGGTAATAGCTGCGATACCAGTCTACAAACTGCCGCACACCATGTTCGATGGGCGTGGCGGGAGCAAAACCAACCCAATCATTGAGCGCCTGCGTATCGGCAAATGTGGCGGGCACGTCACCGCTTTGCATGGGTAGCAATTCCTTCTGCGCCTTCATACCCAGTGCGGATTCCAGGCATGCAATAAAGTCCAGTAGCTGTACGGGCTGGTTGTTGCCGATGTTGAATATGCGGTAGGGGGCCGAACTTTCTGCCGGGGTCGCCGTTTTGTCCAGCACCCGAATGACCCCTTCAACGATGTCGTCTATGTAGGTGAAATCCCGGCGCATGTCACCATGGTTGAACACTTTGATGGGCTTGCCCTCCAGAATGGCTTTGGTGAACAGGAAGAGTGCCATATCTGGCCGGTACCAGGGCCCATAGACCGTAAAGAACCGCAAGCCGGTCGTGGGCACATTGAACAAATGGCTGTAGGTATGTGCCATCAGCTCGTTGGCTTTTTTGGTGGCGGCGTACAGACTTACCGGATGGTCCACATGGTCGGTTTCCGAAAATGGCATTTTGGTATTGCCACCGTACACGCTGGAGCTGGAGGCATAGACCAGGTGCGCAATGGCGTGGTGGCGGCAGCCCTCCAGTACGTTCACAAAACCCACCAGATTACTGTCGGCATAGGCGTTGGGGTTTTGCAGCGAGTAGCGCACGCCCGCTTGCGCTGCCAGGTGGATCACGCGGTCAAACCCTTCGTCGGCAAACAACTGCGCCATGCCTGTCCGGTCGGCAACGTCCAGTTTGATAAACCGAAAATTGGTGTACGGACGCAACGATTCGAGTCGACTGTGTTTCAACGCCGGATCGTAATAGTCGTTCAGATTGTCTAGCCCCACCACGTTGTCGCCACGTTCCAGCAAGCGCCGGGCGGTGGCGGCGCCAATAAAGCCTGCGGTTCCGGTCAATAATATCTTCATCATGCAATCTTAATCGGTGTCGTACCGGCTGGCGGGCATTTGTACTTTGTCGGGTACGTACACTTGGGTAAAACAAAGGAGTTAGCATCATGGAACTTTCTGCCGCCCTATCCCGATGGCGAGCGCTGCTCGGCGATGCCAACGTTTTGTCCAGCGAGGCTGCCCAGTCGGCCTACGGCACGGACAGCAGCGCCATACAGCGGCGCATAGCGGGTGCTTTGCGCATCACCAACAGCGACACGTTGCAAGACGTCATGCGCATTGCCAGTCAGCACCTGGTGCCGGTCTATCCGTTCAGCACCGGGCTGAACTGGGGCTATGGCACGTCGTTGCCAGCGCGCGACGATTGTGTTCTCATTGACCTGTCGCGCCTGAACAACATCTTGCATTTTGACGCCGAGTTGGGCGTTGTCACACTGGAGCCCGGTGTTACCCAGGCCATGTTGTCTGACTTTCTGATTGCTGGAAACCACCCATTCCTGGTGCCCGTCACGGGTGCCGGCCCGACGTGCAGCGTGTTGGGCAATGCGCTGGAGCGTGGCTACGGCGTCACCCCCCAGGTTGACCATTTCGGTGCGGTAACAGACATTGAAGCCGTTCTGCCTGATGGCTCGCTGTACCGGACTGCCTTGCGCGAAGCCGCTGGTGAAGAGCTGGCCAGGCTTTTCAAATGGGGCATTGGTCCCTATATGACCGGGCTGTTCACCCAAAGCGGGTTTGGTGTTGTGCGGCGCATGAGCATCGTGCTGGCACGCAGGCCCGAGTGCGTGAAAGTCTGCATGTTCAGCCTGAAAGATGATGCGCTGCTGGAAACAGCGGTCCTGCGCATCCGTAGCGTCATGACGCGGTTGAACGGCACCATCGGCGCCATCAATTTGATGAACCAGCTGCGCGTGTTGAGCATGGCAGCTCCGTTCCCTTACGACAAAGTGGGTGCTGACGGCATGATTCCCGCCGAGGTGGTGGCAGCCATGGGCCAACAATATCAGATATTTCCCTGGACCGGATTCAGTACGCTGTATGGCACCCGGCGCATGGTAGCTGCTGCACAGAAGGAAATGAAAGCCGCTCTGGGTGATGTGGCCAGCCGCATGATGTTTCTCACCCCGGATCGCGCCGCACAGCTGGCCCGGTTGGCGCACCTGATTCCCGGCAAGTTTGGCAAAGGACTGCAAGGCCTGACGGCCACACTGGCCAAATCACTGCAACTGGTGGCGGGTGTGCCCAACGAAACGGCCATGCCACTGGCCTACTGGCGCAATACAAAACCCCAGGTTGGCCCCATGAGAAATCCGTCGCTGGACGGTTGTGGTTTGAGCTGGTACGCACCGCTGGTGCCCATGCGTGCAGCCGACGTGCGCGCCTATGTCGATATGGTCAAAGAGATTGCGCCACGCCACGGACTGGAGCCGCTCATTACCTTCACCACGTTGAGCGACCGGTTGTTTGACAGTACCGTGCCCCTGGTGTTTGAGCGCAACAAACCCGGTGCTGCCCAAGCCACTGCCGCTTGTTACAAAGAACTGTTTGAGACTGGCCGTGCCAAGGGCTGGTTTCCTTACCGCGTGGGAATCAACACCATGCAAACTCTGATGGACTTGCAGTCCGATTCCAAAACCTTCCAGGCCCGCCTTCGCAAAGACCTGGACCCCAACGATATTTTGTCGCCAGGGCGCTACCGGTCATGATGAACGGTTACTGAAATGCCACTTCGGAAAAACTGCGCAGCTTGCGGCTGTGTAATTGTTCGGCGCCCTTGGCGCGCAGGAGTTCCACGGCGCGGATGCCGATGCGCAGATGCTGATCCACGCGCTCGCGGTAAAAGTGGTTGGCCATGCCGGGGAGTTTGATCTCGCCGTGCAAGGGTTTGTCACTCACGCACAGCAAGGTTCCGTAGGGCACGCGAAAGCGAAAGCCATTGGCGGCGATGGTGGCGCTTTCCATGTCCAGGGCCACGGCGCGGCTTTGGTTGAAGCGGCGCTGGGGCTGGTTGCCTGGCAGCAGCTCCCAGTTGCGGTTGTCGGTGCTGGCCACCGTCCCGGTGCGCATGATGCGCTTGAGGGCCGCGCCCGTGACCTGCGTCACATCCGCAACCGCCTGCTCCAGCGCCACCTGGATTTCGGCCAGTGCCGGGATGGGCACCCACAGGGGCAACTCTTCATCGAGTACATGGTCCTCGCGCACGTAGGCATGCGCCAGTACATAGTCACCCAGTTGCTGGCTATGGCGCAGACCCGCGCAGTGCCCGAGCATGATCCAGGTGTGCGGACGCAGAACCGCAATGTGCTCGGTAATATTCTTGGCATTGGCCGGCCCCACGCCAATGTTCACCATGGTGATGCCCGTGCGGTTGGCGCGCATCAGGTGGTAGCCCGGCATCTGGGGCAAGCTGGTGGGCGGTGTGCCCTGGGTGTCAAAGGCAGGAGGCAAGCCGCAACGGTGCGTGATGACATTGCCCGGCTCGACAAAGGCCACGTAATCACTATCGGGATCATTCATGGCCGCGTGGCCAAAGGCAATGAATTCGTCAATGTAAAACTGGTAGTTGGTGAACAGGACAAAATTCTGGAAATACTCAGGCGCCGTGCCCGTGTAGTGGCGCAAACGATGCAGGGAATAGTCCACACGCGGCGCGGTGAAGAGCGCCAATGGCTGCGGCTCGCCGGGTCGGACTTCAAAGGTGCCATTGGCGATGCCGTCGTCCATGGCCGCCAGATCGGGCAGGTCAAACAGATCGCGCATCAGTCCGCGCCGTGTTCCGACTACATTGCCATCAATGTATTCGTCTTCAGCAAACGAGAAATGCATGGGGATGGGCTGCGAGCTGGTACCCACTTCCAGGTCCACATTGTGGTTTTGCAGCAACAATTTGAATTGTTCCAGGTAGTACTCGTGGAACAGGTCAGGCCGGGTCAATGTGGTTTCAAACCGGCCCGGACCGGCGACAAACCCGTAGCTCAGGCGTGCGCTGGTCGGGCTTGCGGTGCGCAGCACGCTATGGGTGTGGATGCGCACCAATGGGTAGCAGGCACGCACCCGGCCCTGGCTGTCGTCGCCAGCCAGAAAACGTTGCATGGCCTCCCGCAGATGCGCAATGCTGGTGTTGTAAATCTGTGTCACCTGCTCCAGCGCGGCAGCGGCATCGGAAAACCGCATGGGGGGAATGAACGGGGGCAGTTTGGGTGTCGGGGACATGGAGGACATGGCGGGCATTTCGATTGGTTGGCTATTGCTATTGTGTCGTGTTGTGTCGTGGCGGGTGATTATGAAATCTACCGGGTTTGCGTGTGCGCCGAAGTATTTTGCGAGCGTATCAGTTAGAGTGTGGTCCTGCGTCCGCATCAGCCCCATTTTCAGGAATTCGAGCTTTGAATAACCCCAAACATTCTGATTCGCGTTACCAGGAAACCGGTTTTCCCTCCTTGCAGTGGGAAGATGAGGAGCTGCCAACCCGCCCCCTGCCGTTGCATGAGCGCCCACTACAGGCGCGCGTTGACAACGAAATGGCCATCATCCACCGGCACCACGCACGCATTGCCGTGGCGATTGAAAAGTTCTGGGGCCACCGCGACTGCGTGGAATACATGCGCACCCTGATTCTCAGCGGCGGGCATTCGGATGGAAAAGGCGCCCGCGTGGGCTTCAAGCCCGAAGTCATATCGGCGCTGATGAACCTGATCAGCCTGCACAAGAGTTTGTAAATTCAAGGCAAATCAGGCTGTATAGGGTCGCAGCGCGTCAACATACGAGATCAGCCCCGACCCCAGTCTTTTTATAGCAAATTGCTATAATTGTGGTCATGAAACTGATTTCCAACAAGGCGCTGCGCGATTTCGCGCAAATGCACCCTGATGCGAACGGGCCGCTGCAAGATTTCAGGCGCTTGATCGAGGCTGGCAGCTATGCCAACTTTGCCCAACTCAAGGCCACGTTTGCCAGCGTGGACAAAGTGGGCGAGCGCTATGTGTTCAACATTGGCGGCAACAAATTCCGGCTGGTTGCCACCATTGCGTTTCAGGCCGGTTTGGTGTGGGTCAAGGCGGTGCTGACGCACCATGAGTACGACAAAGGAGCCTGGAAATGCTGAACGTAACGGATGTTCTTGCCCCCTGGGAGGCCATCAATACCGCACTGGGCCTGTCTGCGCCGATTCGCAGCGAAAACCACTATGCGGAGCTGCTGGCGTTTGTCGAGGAGTGTTTTGAGCGCTTCGGCGCCGACGAGCATCACCCGGTATTTACCTTGGTGGATTTGGTGGCAGACCGCATCCGCGAGTATGAAAATCGGGTACATCCCTGGCCTGACGACAGTACGCCCGCTACCAGGCTGGCATTTCTGATGGAACAGCATGGATTGCGCCAATGCGATCTGCCAGAGGTGGGGGCACAAAGTGTGGTATCTGCCGTGCTATCTGGAAAACGGGCTTTGAACTTGCGCCAGATTCAAGCACTGGCGCGGCGCTTCTCCATTCCAATGGAGTCGCTGGCCGGGTAGTTTTCGCCCGCTGACAGTCGCGCTTATCCCCGGTGTTGCACGCTGCTGGCGTGCAGGCAGATGGCGGCGGCGGCGGCGACGTTCAGGGACTCTTCGCCACCCGGCTGCCCGATGCGTACATGGATGGCTGCGCGCGCCATCAGTTCGGCGCGCACGCCCTGCCCTTCGTGCCCCATGACCCAGGCACACGGGGTGGGCAAGGCCAGATGGTGCAGCAGCTGGCCCTGGTGCGGATTGGTCACGATGAGCGGAGTAGCCAGCGCATCGAGCGCAGCCGGCTCCAGGCCCTCGTGCAGATGCAAGCCGAAGTGGGCACCCATGCCCGCACGCAGCACCTTGGGCGACCACAGCGCCGCCGTGCCTTTGAGCGCCAGAATCTGCCGAAAACCAAAAGCCGCAGCACTGCGCAACATCGAGCCGACGTTGCCTGCGTCCTGCACGCCATCGAGGATGAGGCTGCACGCAGTCGCTTGCAGTTCCGTTTTTGGCGGCAGTGGCAGCACAAAACCCAGCCTGGCGGGCGACTCCAGTGCGCTCAGGTCACGAAACAGGGCATCGGGTATTACTATGTTTTTGAGTGCTGCTCCCGCTTGATCCACGGGGGCTTGCGGCCAATATGATTCGCAAAATACGGCCAATTCCGGTTGGATGCCGCGTTGCATGGCAGCCGCGCACAGGTGTTCGCCCTCGACCCAGTAGCGCCCCGTCTTGCGGTAGGCCGTGTTGTCCTGTGCCAGTTTGCGCAATTCCTTGAGCAGGGGATTGTCGCGCGCGCGCAGCTGCGTGGGGGCATGCATGGGACAGACTCAGTCCAGCACGAAGCGCGAACCCATGGATTCGGTCAGTCCGAATTCTGCCAGCAGGGCTTGCAGGCGCTGGCCGGCGGCGCGCTGGCCGTGGCCGTGACCCACGTGGCGGGCGATGATGAGTTCGTTTTTCAGGCTGTGTTCCCAGCCGACGAGCTCGGTGACGCTGACCTGATAGCCGCGCGCTTGCAGGTACAGGCAGCGCAGGACGTTGGTGAGCTGGCTGCCAAACTCGCGCGTGTGCAGCGGGTGGCGCCACAGCTCGGCCAGGGGCGTGCGGGACAGCGCCAGCGCTTTGGAGGCGTTGAGATTGCGGGCGATTTCCGCCTGGCAGCACGGCACCAGCACCATGGCGCGCGCGTGCTTGTGCAGACCAAAGGCGATGGCGTCGTCGGTGGCGGTGTCGCAGGCATGCAAGGCGGTCACCACGTCGATGCGCTGCGGCAGCGCTTCCGACGTGCTGGACTGCGCCACACTCAGGTTCAGAAAGTCCATGCGCGCAAAACCCAGCCGCGCGGCCAGTTGCTGCGACTTTTGCACCAGCTCGGTGCGGGTCTCGATGCCGTAGACGTGGCCTGTGGCGCGTGCCTTGAAAAACAGGTCGTAGAGGATGAAGCCCAGGTAGGACTTGCCCGCGCCGTGGTCGGCCAGTGTGATATCTGTTTCAGGCAGTTCGAACAGCAGCTTTTCTATGAACTGGTAGAGGTGGTATACCTGCTTGAGCTTGCGCCGCGAATCCTGGTTGAGCCGACCATCGCGGGTGAGGATGTGCAGCTCCTTGAGCAATTCGATACTTTGTCCGTCGCGCAACTCCGCCGCCGGGGAGGCAGCGTTCATATGAATGTGCTCGGCTGGGCCACGATCAGCTTGGCCAGTTCGTCGAGCACATCACTTTGTATGCGCGCAGCCGGCCAGGTCGTGGTTACCACGTCAAAGCCGTTGGCATTGGCCAGGCGAAAGACCAGCTGGGCGTTGTCGTGGTCGGGCGTGACGGTGACATTGCCCCGTGCTTCGGTGGTGTACTCGAAGCGGATGGCTTGTAGGGTATTTTTTTCCGGGTGGCGCATGTCCTTGCGCTCGTGCTGGACGTGCCCGTAGTTCAGCCGCTTTTGCACCCGCTCCAGGTCAGGGGGAAAATTGACGCTGACAGCGCCGCCCACCGGCGGGCCGTCCTGGGGAATGATGCGCCAGCCCAGGGCCACGAAATCGTAGACGTCCTTGTCGCGCAGTTTTTTCTTGCGGGCGTCCGCGCGAAAGTCCACCAGCTTCATGGCGGGCCAGGGGGTCTTGTTGTCCAGCGTGAAGCGCGGCCCCGCCGGGGCGATGACGTTGAGCTGGCGCGCCAGATCCTGCAGATAAAGCCAGGTTGTGTACGCTGCGCGTTCGGCTTCGGCAGCGTTAGCCTCCAACCGGGCCAGATCGGCCGTCTGCTTGTTTTGCAGCGCGCTGGCTTGCGATTTCAATTGGTTGAGAAAGCTCACTATCCCTCCAGGCCTCCAGAAACACCTTGCATTTGAAGTCGATTTTAACCATGCATGCCGGGTGCGATTCAATGTGATGACTTGGCTCATGTTACTACGTTTTCAGTAGCTGTCCCCGCTTGTCCCACGGCGGTTAGAGGCTGATTTGATACTCGATTTGAGGCCAGATCGAGGCTAAAAACATGCCACACAGGCTTGCGGGGAGTATCTGTAGTGCGGCTTGGGTGTTTTTCATATCACCGGTGATATGAAACGCTGGCTACTGCAACAGGCGCTTGCCGCTCAGGCGTTCGTGCTCGCGTGCGGCGAATCTGTCGGTCATGCCGGCAATGTAGTCGGCAACGCTGCGGGCAAGGGAGGTCTCGTCTGCCACAACCGGCGCGCTGCCGCCGAAGGGCGTCGGCATGGCCGTGGGGTCGGCCATATAAGCGGCAAACAGTTCACGCACCACCTGTTGCGCCTGCTGCATGGTTTCCATGACCTGGGGATGGCGGTACAGATTCTGGAGCAAAAACCGCTTGAGCGGCAGCTCACGCGCGCGCATGGCCGGACTGAAGCGCAGCATGGGGCTGAGTTGGCGCACAGCGTCCACGCTGTGTGGCCGGGTTTCAGCCAGGGTCGATTGCGTTGCGGCGATCACGTCGTAAACCTGCTCACTGAGCATGCGCCGGATGGTGGCATACAGCAAGCGCCGCTGCTGGTCGGCAGCCATCAGGTGAGGATGGTCCTTGAGTACCTGCTGGCGGATATCGTCGAACAGCGCCACTTCCTGCAACTGCTCCAGGGTAATGAGGCCTGAGCGCACGCCGTCGTCCACATCGTGGGCGTTGTAGGCGATCTCGTCGGCCACGTTGCACAGCTGCGCTTCCAGGCTGGGCCGGGTTCCGTCCAGAAAGCGCCGCGCGATGCCTCCGGGCTCTTGTGCCTCCAGTACTTCGGCGTTGGCGCGGGCGCAGTGTTTCAAAATGCCTTCGCGCGTCTCGAAGGTCAGATTGAGTCCGTCAAACTGCGGGTAGCGCCGCTCCAGGCGGTCCACAACCCGCAAGCTTTGCAGATTGTGTTCAAAGCCACCATAGGATTGCATGCAGGCGTTGAGCGCATCCTGCCCGGCGTGGCCGAACGGCGTGTGGCCCAGATCGTGCGCCAGGGCTATCGCTTCCACCAGGTCTTCGTTCAGCTGCAAGGCCCTGGCGATGGAGCGCGCCAGTTGCGCCACCTCCAGCGAATGGGTCAAGCGGGTGCGAAAGAGGTCGCCTTCGTGGTTCAGAAAGACTTGCGTTTTGTACACCAGACGGCGAAACGCGCTGGAGTGCACGATGCGGTCCCGGTCCCGCTGAAAATCGGTGCGGATCGGAACCGGGTCTTCCGGATAACGGCGCCCACGCGAGAGGGCCGGGTCACACGCATAGGCTGCAAGGATCATGGTTTTTCAAGAAGGTACAGGCCAAACGGCCTGGTGCGGGCGGATTCTACCGGCCTACTGGCCAAGTCCTTGCAAGTCCTTTCTACAATCGGGCATGACCTCAAACCCTTCCTCTCCCCATGATTCTGCGTCCCTGCTGGCGACATTGAATACCGAACAGCGCGCCGCCGTGACGCTGCCTGCCGAACACGCCCTGATTCTGGCAGGCGCCGGTTCCGGAAAGACCCGCGTGCTCACCACCCGCATCGCCTGGCTGTTGCAAAACGGCCAGGCGTCTTCCAGCTCCGTCCTGGCGGTGACGTTCACCAACAAGGCCGCGCGTGAGATGGTGGCCCGCCTTTCGGGCATGCTGCCGCTGAATGTCCACGGCATGTGGATCGGCACCTTCCACGGCCTGTGCAACCGCATGCTGCGCGCGCACCACCGGGCGATCAATTTACCGGAAAGTTTTCAGATTCTGGATACGCAAGACCAGCTCAGTGCCATCAAACGGCTGTGCAAGCAGTTCAACATCGACACCGAGCGTTACGAGCCCAAGAAGTTGGCGTGGTTCATCTCCGGCTGCAAGGAGGATGGCCTGCGCCCGCAGATGGTGCCGGTCAAGCTACACGATAACGAGACCCGCAAGAAGGTGGAGATTTACCAGCTCTACGAAGAGCAGTGCCAGCGCGAGGGCGTGGTGGACTTTGGCGAACTGATGCTGCGCAGTTACGAGCTGCTGCGCGACCATGATCCGGTGCGCGAGCACTACCAGCGGCGCTTTCGCCATATCCTGGTCGATGAGTTTCAGGATACCAACAAGCTGCAATACGCCTGGATCAAGATGCTCGCGGGCCAGGGCGAAAACGCCAGCCCGGACACACCGGGCGCTGCCGTTCTGGCGGTGGGCGATGACGACCAGAGCATCTACGCCTTCCGTGGCGCGCGCGTGGGCAATATGGCCGATTTTGTGCGCGAATTCAAAGTGCCACCCCAGAACCAGATCAAGCTGGAGCAGAACTACCGCAGTTTTGGCAATATCCTGGACAGCGCCAACGCCTTGATCAGCCACAACGCACAGCGGCTGGGCAAGAACCTGCGTACCGAACAAGGCCAGGGCGAGCCGGTGCGTGTGCGCGAAGCCGTCAGCGACTTTTACGAAGCCCAGTGGCTGGTGGAAGAAATCCAGTCGCTGGTGCGAGAGGGGCTGGCGCGCCATGAAATCGCCGTGCTGTACCGCTCCAACGCGCAAAGCCGGGTGCTCGAATCCGCGCTTTTCAATGCCCGCATACCCTACCGGGTCTATGGCGGCTTGCGGTTTTTTGAGCGCGCCGAAGTCAAGCACGCGCTGGCCTACTTGCGTCTGCTGGAAAACCCCAACGACGACACCAGTTTCTTACGGGTGGTCAATTTCCCGGCGCGTGGCATCGGCACGCGCAGCCTGGAGCAACTGCAAGACCTGGCGCGCACCACCGGCTGCTCCTTGCACGACGCAGTCAGCGCCCTGGGCGGGCGTGCCGGTGCGACGATTGCCGGGTTTGTTGCCAAGATTGATGTCTTGCGTGAACAGGCATCGGGCAAGATTCTGCGCGACATTGTGGCCTTGATGCTGGAGCACAGCGGCCTGGTTGCCCACTACAAGGCCGAACGTGAAGGCGCCGAGCGGCTGGAAAATCTGGATGAATTGATCAATGCCGCCGAGAGCTTTGTCATGCAGTCCGGATTTGGCCGCAATGCCACGACGGGCGTTGGCGAAACGGGGGAAACGATGTCGCCACTGGCGGCCTTTTTGACCCATGCGGCGCTGGAAGCGGGCGACAACATGGCGCAAGCGGGCCAGGATGCCATTCAGCTCATGACCGTGCATGCCGCCAAGGGACTGGAGTTTGACTGCGTGTTCATCACCGGGCTGGAAGACGGCATGTTCCCCAACGAAATGGCCCTGAGCACCCACGACGGCCTGGAAGAAGAGCGCCGGCTCATGTACGTGGCCATCACGCGCGCCCGCCAGCGTTTGTACCTGAGCCTCGCACAATCGCGCATGCTGCATGGGCAGACACGCCTGAACACCAAGAGCCGCTTCCTGGACGAATTGCCCGAAGAATGCCTGAAGTGGCTGACTCCCAAGCGCAAGGCATCAGATAATGCTATGCATTCAATAGCCACTCCCGCTCGTCCTACAAGCGACACAGGCAGTTTTGGCCAAAATGTGGTGAACCAGAGTTCTGCTGGGTCCGCGCATGGCTTGCGCCTTGGCCAGAAGGTCTTTCATGCCAAGTTTGGCGAAGGCACGGTATTGACGCTGGAGGGCAAGGGCGACGATGCGCGTGCCCACATCCGGTTTTCGCAGCATGGTCCCAAATGGCTGGCATTGAGCGTGGCCAAACTGACGCCCGTGCCTTGATTTGTTCAAACCACCATGTCAAACGAACCGATCCCTTCACCGAATTGGGAACTGCAGAATGATGCGCCGCGCACCACGTGTGCCAAGTGTGGCTACACGCGCCAACCCGCAGACAGCGCGCCCATATGGCAATGTCCCCAGTGTGAAGTGGCCTATGTGAAGTCCAATGCTGCTGCCCAGGAAGCACGTGAGCGATTGGAAAAAATGCGGGCCGAGCGCTCTGCGGCGCCCACTGAGGCGCGTCCACACGAAGAGCCCAGGCGGCGGGCGCTGAAGGTGACGCTGGTGCTTGTATTCTCCGTGGCAGCGATTCTGGGCTGGCGCTGGTACGACAAACATTCCCGTGCCCAGGAGCGTGAGGCGTATGCACAGGCTGCTGCGCGCCAACAACGCATTGACGCCGCAAAACGGCAACAACAAGACGATGAAGCCGTCCAGCAGACCATCCAGCAGGCTTTCAACGGAAATGCGCAAACAGTCGATGCCTTACGGGACTTCGCCAGCAAAGGAAATACCACCGCCATGGTTGCACTGGGACGCATCGCCCAGAACGGCAGTGGCGTACCACGCGACCATGCGCAGGCCATGCAGTGGTTCCAGAAGGCCGCCGCCGAAGGCGATGCCACAGCCATGGTCAACCTTGGGCATATTTACGAAACGGGCAATGGTGAGCGGCAACAGGCCGAATTGGCAGCCAACTGGTATGGGCGTGCGGCACGCCAGAACAACGCCAGCGGACTGTACAGCCTGGCAATGCTCGTCGAAAAAGGTGCTGGTGTGGGGCAAGACATGCGCAAGGCGTACATGCTGTACGAATTGGCAGCACGCACATTCCGTGAAAACCCGGACAAGGACTACGCGCTGCTCCCCTATGACCGAAGCGGCCTGGGTGCAGCGGCGCGGCAGTTGAAGATGAAGCAAACCATGTCGCCCGTTGACGTCGTCAAGGCGACAGAACAGGCCGACAGCTGGAAACCGGGCGCGCCATTTGAACCGTAAGAACCATAAAAACCATAGCTCCGGGTGATCAGCGCCGCCACCACAGAAAGAGCCCCAGAAACACCAGCCCCACCAGCAGCGGCGACCACGCCCCCAGCAGTGAAGCCCCCGACGACGTGGGCAGGCCCGACCACACCTCCACCGTGATGCTGTTCACGTTGAGGTTGCTGGCCCCGGAAAACCCGATATACGGCGCCATGGTTCTGTCTTCCTTGAGGCTGATGGGTGTGGAAGCCAGCGTGCGCTGCACCAATTCACCCGCTTGGGCACCAGGCTGCGCAACCTCTTTGACCACCGTGGAGCGCGTACCGCCATCGAAAGACCAGCCCGGTTGAAAATAGGCCTTGGCGTCACCCGCCTCCACCGCAACCCCCACCACCTTGATGGCGATGGTGTAAGGGTTGCCGCTGGTGCTCAAGTTCAGCTCCTTGCCGACCCAATCCTGTGTGCGTGCATAAATGGAAGCCGGATTGTCCGTCTTGGCAGGAACAAAGCGCGCAAAACGTGCCAGTTCGTCCGCAGACAACTCAAACACCTCCACCCGTTTGCGGCCATACGCACCGGGTTCGTCGCTTGCCGCGTGCGCCCCACCGTTTGATAAACCCCAGACCATTGCACACAGCAACATCCACCACAACAACACCTTGCTGGCCCGTACTACACCCGCCATCTGTCACCCCTTGTCGTTATCGATCAACAATCAATTGGCGATCAATTGGAACGCTTGGCAAGCCAATTCGCGCTGATGGTCCAGGCGTTCTCGGGCGCATGGCTGCCGGCAAACACGCCCGCATGGCCGCCGGGGACGATGAAAAATGATTTATCCTGCGAGGAAATGATGTCGAGCACCTTGCGTGCGGCTTCGGCGCTGACCAGCGTGTCCTTGTCGCCAGCGAATGCCAGCACCGAGGACTGAATCTGCTTGAAGCTGGCTTCCTTGCTGCCAATGCGCATGTGCCCCTTGGACATTCGGTTGTTGATCAGCATGTGCACGGCCATGTCCTTGATGGTTTCGCCGGGATAGTCGGCCATGTCGTCGAACCAGGTTCCCATGGTGTAGTGCTCCTTGAGGTACTCGCGGTCCCACAGATGCAGCAAGACATCAAAGCGGTGCATGACGTTGCCAATCGGGTCGGTCAACTTGAACACCAGAGAATTCAGCCAGCCGGGAACATGGACATATTTCGCAGGCAAATCGAGCAGCGAGACGTGAAACAGGCGCGAGACCAGCCGGGCTGGCCGGTGAATGAGCGACAACACGCGCCCGGCTACGCCGCTTTGGTGCATGTCAACGGGACTGGCCACGGTCACGATGTTGCGGACATTGGTGTCTTGCGACACGGCAGCGTACATCAACGCAAACAAGCCACCCATGCAGTACGCGAACAGCGACAGTTCCTGTTGCGCGCTGTGCTGGCGGATGCTCTCCAGGGCGGCGGGCATCCAGTGTGCCACGTAGGATTCGAGCGAAAGGTCCTTATTGAGCGGGGTGACATCGCCCCAGTCAATCAGATACACATCAAAGCCGTGTGCCAGAAAGAAACTGACGACGCTGCGATTGGGCAGCAAATCAAAAATGATGGAAGTCGCTGCCAGCGGCGGAACCATGACCAGCGGCACACGGTGCTTCTTGCGGCGCACGTTCAGATCGGATGCGCCGACCTTGATGGATTTGCTCGTGAGCGCCGGATAGTGCCGCACCGACATGATGCCTTCGCGAAAAATCACCTCGAAGGGCGTCTGGTTGGAGACGATGAAATTTTCCGCGAACAGGCGTTTTTCCAGCGAATTGACCGCAGCCCAGAAGACTTTTTGCCCCAAACCGGGCGATTGGGGGCGCTGTATCTTGCGCCTGTCGGGTGTTTGCGTGTTCTGCGTGTGCTTCATGGGGCGGGCATCCAAGGTAAGGGGGCTGTGAACCGGCAACGGCAACGTTAACGGCACCGGTAGTGGGCACAGCCATTATCTTCAAAACCCGTGGGCCTGCGCGGCGATCACGCTGGTATTTGCTGCATCTCCTGCGCTGCTTCCTGCGTCAACTGTGATGCTGCCGACGCATCCTTGGGATGGATCATGTCCTGGAAACTGGGCATGAACTGGTCCATCAGTTCCCGCATGCGTTGCATGAAGGTGTCGGCCACGCCCGTAGCCGAAGGGTTCTGCACAACGTTTTCCAGTGCCGGTGGTGGTGGTGGTGGCGGCGGTGCCGATGCCGATTCCGGTCTTGAACCTCTGGACTGCGGCATCCAGGCATCGGCAACATCCTGGTAGGTTGTGACCGCCTTGCGGACTTCGGTGCTGCGCAAATCGACGGCAAACGCACTGAGTTCACCGAATGATTGATCTGCGAGGTCGATACGTGCGGCAGCGTCCATGGCTTGCTGCATGTCACCTGCAAAGAAGTCCTGCGCGACGCTGTTGATCTGCTGTAGCAGTGCGTCGATGGATTTGGTTTCATCTGCGTCGAGTTCGCCCTGTACGGCCATCTGCACATCCAGCGACGAGCTGTCTTTGGTGTTCATGGCCAGCGTGGCGCCTTTTTTACTGGCCGAGGCCTGCACGGTGGCGCTGGCGCTCTGGCTTTGCGCCAGGCTGATGGTGGCGATGTCGCCGTCAGCCGTCTTGATCTGCAACTCCAGGCTGTCCTGGCGGTCCACGGAAAAAGCCGCCTGGTAGGAACTATGGGCATTGGATGCGTGGGGCAGTTTTCCGTTGCGCAAGTACAGGCCATCCCCCGCAGAGCCTTTGGCACCTGGGGTATAGCTTGTCCCTTGCGCGCTCGCCGCCTGGCGAGCGGGAGGGGAAAAAGACTCGTTCGATGGCTCACGCACCACGACTGGCCGTATCGGCTGGACGCGAGCCGCAGCAGCTGCGTAGGGACTACGCAGTGCAGCAGGGGCGATGGACAAAGTGTTGGCAAACATGGCAGTTCTCTCGAATAGCTACGGGCTACTGGTTATGGCCTGGCAGGGGAGCCAAGCACTTAGCTATTCTTATCGGAGGCACCGCCGCCATCTATAGCTGAAATTACGGGTGTTTCACGCCATAAAAGCAGCTTCCATGGCAGCCCGGTCAGCCTGGTTTCTTGCCGCGAATGGACCAGTACAGCCTGATGCCCAGAATGCGGAAATACTGGATTTCCTGCACCTTGCATCCTGTGCCTTCCACCAATCCGGCGTAGTTCCATACCGGGTGCAGCACGGCTTCGGTGGTGGCGGCGTAGATGCTGATGGCAAGGTACCAGTTCAGGCGCTGAATCCAGCCACGCCAGCCTTTTTCCGGCAGCATGAAGTCCCCCACCACCAGATGGCCGCCGGGTTTGACCAGGGAGGACAAATGCTGCGCCACTTTCGGCACCGTGTCCTCACCAAACACATTGAGAAAGAAGTTGCCGATCACCATGTCGTACTGCTCGAACTCCTTGACGTTGAAAATATCGTCATGGACGATGCGGATAGGCGTTGGCGGACGAAATTTGTCGATGCGTTTTTGCAAATGGTCCAGCATGGTTCTGGACAGGTCCACCGCAGTGACGTGGACACCCAGTTTGCTGGCTTCAATTGCCTCGGTGCCATGGCCGACACCGGCAATCAGAATCTTGGCACCCGGTTGGAGATGTTTGAGCATTGCCACCTTGCATCGTGGAATACGCCCCAGGCTGTACAGCGTGCCGGTGACTTCGTATTGAAAGCCAACCAGCCAGTAACCGTCTTTCATTGTTGTTTCCTCGTGTTTGGTAGTTGAAAATTGCCGGACGTCAGCCCCACAGCCCGGCCAGACGCATCCTGATCGCGATTATGCGTGAGCGTGGACAGGCTGCACACACCGCAGTTCGCCAATGATCCGTTGCGCGGTCAGCATTCTCCTGAATATCTGCGCGTCGTCCAATTGCCGGAACTCAACAATATCTTGTCCACACACCCTCACGTTGCAAGGTGTCCAAGCCCTTGCTGGGGATCGGAAAATCGGCTAGTGCCTTGTTGACTGCATGGTTCTCACCTACCGGTGGTCCGTCTACATGAATCACATTGAATCACGCCAGTTTCATATCACCCGTGATATCAAAAACACCAAGGCCGCACTACAGGAACTCCCCGCAAGCCTCCGTAGCACGTTTTTAGCCTCGATTTAGCCTCAAATCAGGCATCAAATCAGCCTCTAGGCCTCGAGGGACAAGCGGGGACAGCTACTAAAAACGTAGTAAAAAGAACCTGCCCTCAGCACCCAAAAAAACCTGCGTATTCCACCCCCCATGGCTGCCCTGGGGTCAGGGCAGGCACGGGAGCCTGCCCCTACGCGAAATTGTCTGGTGCGCGGTCAGCGAGGTGTGCGTACGGTGCTTCGCTGCGCAGCCGCGTGTCAACGACCGCGCCGCCGACAGTGAAATGGTAGAGGTCCTGGAAGCGGTCGGTGTCGAGACCGAGCGCGCGGTGTACAGCGTCGTCGAAATAGCAACCAATGCCGGTACCTTGAACACCGACAGCTTCGGCTTCGAGGTACAGCACCTGGCCCAGGAGCCCGGCCTCCCAGAAGCGCTGCCGGTAGCGCCACGGTGACGCGGCGATGTCGTCAAAGCGTGCGAGCATCGCCAGCGCAAACGCCGAGTCGCTGGCGATGTCCTGGTGGCACGCGGTGGCGGCGGCGAATTGGCGCACATCAAGCGGCGCGAGCAGGCGCAGTGGCAGATGCCGGGGGCATCCGGGAACGTCGGCCCAGAGCCAGTCGCTGCGCATCGCCTCGCGCAGCGCGGCAAGCGCGGCAGCGCTACGTGGCAGGCAATAGATGCCGGGCTCGACGCCATCGACACGGTGGACAAAAAATACCGGGTGCACCTGCGGCGGTGTTGCAAGCAGCGACCACGGCGGCACGCCGGGGCGCGGCAGCAAGGCGTCGAGCATGCCGAAAAAGTGCGCTGCCGTCAGGCGCGTGACGCCGTCAAAGGCCTGCGCCGAGCGACGGCGACGGACCACGCGGCTGAATGGCTCGGCGCACGCCGCAGCAAGCGGTGGCAGCGGCTCCCAGGCGTTCGTCGCTGCATGGCTGTGCGCCACCGCTTCGGCGACATTGGTGCCCGGATCGGGTCGGTGCGTTGCGGCGACAACTGCGGCAATATCGGGCCAGTCCCGGTGTGTGCTGCTCAAGACTTCGGCCCGTCCGTCCCAGCGCGCTGGTGCCAGCAGCGCACGCACCTCCCACGCGGCGGGGACCGGGCCGGCGCCGATCCAGAGCAGCGCTTCGGGCGCTTCGTCCTCGTCGGGCGGGAACTCGGCATGGCGGTCAACGCCGGTCAGCGCAGCGAGTTGTTCGTCGCCCCAGTCTTCGACCAGACGCGACGGCCAGCCCAGGACCGCCGCCGCGTAGGCAAGTGCGGCGAGCGCGTGGCCGCAGTCGTGCTGGCAATAGCGGAACGCACGCATGCCGTACTTCCAGGCTTCGCGCCAGTGGATGCCCGTCAGCGCGACGAAGATACCGCCGGACCACACCAACGGCGCGGCGGCACGGTGCTCAAGGCTGTGCATGTCGGGCCGGTAGTGGTGCACACCTGCCGCGACGCCAACGAGTTCCGGGCAGATCAGATACGCTTCGGTCGGGTGCAGATTGCCGCTTGAGGGATTGCAGCGCAACGCCCAGCGGCTGCCAGCGTAGGACTTCCAGGCCGACAGCCCGAGCGAGAGCTCCAGCAGTTGTGCGATGTGCTCGCCGTCCAACGGGCGTGGCGATGGCCGCGTCGCGCCGAACAGGGCGTCCCAGCGCACACCGAGTTCGCCATCCAGCAGTGGCAGCTGTGTCTCGGGCGTGCCACCGTAGCGGCGAAACGGGTCGGGCTGCGCCGGCCAGTCCAGCACGCCCGGACCAGGCGCATAGCGGTCAAGGTGGTGCTTGGAGCGTTCATGGTAGTCGCGGACCGGATCCATCGCCGCATGGTAGGCAAAACGATCACACAGCGCAGCTGCCGTGCGGAATAACCATCTGGCCGCCGTCTACAGACCCAGGCAAGCCGCCAAGGAGGCACCACGCAGGCAGTATTGAGAGGCAAATCCGGCTATAACCGCCGTGGTACAAGCGAGTGCGGCTATTAATTCAATAGTCTCATCAGCGCAACTGGTCGTAAAACCCGGCACCCATGACCTACATGGCAACCGTATGATGCTCAGAAACGTGCTGAAAAAGCAAGCGCAGTCTGTCCTCCGGGATGTTCAGCCCGTTTTCCTGCGCCATTTCTGGGGCGATCAACCACACGCGCTCAACCAGTGCCTCATAAGTATGCGCTTCGGTTGACATGTGCAAACCGTCACAAATGGCAACCCACATGCTGCATTCCGGATCAAAGATCACCTCGACAATGAAGGTTGTTTTGGCTTGCTGGAATTGGATAACGTTACGCATGCTTGGAATAGTACACCGATGCCGCGATGGTGCGACCATCCGACAGTCTCATCCAGAGCATATCTTCATCAAAGCGAACGGATTTAGGCGAAATAGCCATTCCAGGTTCTTTCAATGAGTGCTTGATTGAGATGGCATAGCCAAGCCGGATAAAGTAATTCATCATCCGCTTATATTCGAAAATATTGGCTAAATCTTCGCGCAGTAAATTTAGTGTCAAAAAAAACCTTTTGCGATCATCCAAATGGTTCCAGCCAAACTCATTCCGGTCACACCAAATAACCATATGATGCGACTTTTTACATCTCTTCCTAGTTGCTCTAGTTCTTCTTTGCGAGAACTCTCAATATGAATTTGCAATGTTCTTAGATCATTTTCAAAGTTGGATTTCAGTGTATCAAACCTGAGATTAATAGACAATGCAACTTCCTCAATCAGAGCGGAAGTGTTGCGTTGCTCCTTGTCCAGCGAAATTTCCCATTGCTCCGACTGGGTGCGTGCATTGGCTTGAATATCACTCAATGTTTTTTCAATTTGTTCCCGACTTTCACCAACAAGAGCTACCGACTTTGACGATTCATCGGCTGCTGCTTTGGCGTAATGACCAACTTCCTTCAGCCCTGATAGTGACTTGTCTGATTCTTCCTTATAAGAACGCTCAATATGAATTTGCAATGTTCCTAGATCATTTTCAAAGTTGGATTTCAGTGTATCCAACCTGAGATTAAAAGACGATGCAATTTCCTCAATCAGAACGGAAATGTTGCGTTGCTCCTTGTCCTGTGAAATTTCCCATATTTCACGTTGCTCCGACTGGGTGCGTGCATTGGCTTGAATATCACTCAATGTTTTTTCTATTTGTTCCCGACTTTCACCAACAAGGGTTACCGATTTTGACGAGTCATCGGCTGCTGCTTTGGCGTAATGACCAACCAAGTCCAGTCCTGATAGTGTCTTGTTGAGTTGTGCATCACATTTGCCAAAGTAATCAGCAAATGATCGGCCTTGTGTAACTTGTGTCTGCTGAATCATGCCAAGGGTATCTTTTACCAACGTATGATCTAGGCGCAACTGCATCACCTCTTGCCGAATAGAGGCAAGACCTTGATCGAAGAGTTGAACATGCTCATCACGCAAACGCTTGATGTCCTTTTTCATTTCTTCGACATGCCCACGGATTTTTGTCTGCAAAGCAGGTATGGACTCTTCAGAGATTTTTTTACTTATATCTTCAATATTATTAAAACGTTCTTCAAGTTGCATCGTTTGATATTTAAACGATTCGGCAAGTGGCTCCTTCATCACTCTGTGAAGTAGTGCTTTTAGTTCACCTTCTTTATTTTCAATTGAGCCAGTATTTGGCGCATGATTTGTGGTGTTTGAAATCATTTCAATATTTTAGAATGGTCGTCGATCAATTGCTGCGCACCCATTAGCTCAAGGAACGCATGTACTGAATTGTGTGAATGAACGATGCGTTGGTATCTTTTGTTGAGTTCATCAAGGTAGGCTTTTTCAAACAGCGAAACAAATTTCTTACTATTCTCCTCATCGTTTTTCATCTTTTCCTCAAAATCACTTATTTCTTTCTTGATGCGCTCAACTTCACTATTCCGTCGATTCAATTCACACTGAAAATCACTCTTCGCACGTTGCAAGTTATACTGGTTTGCCTTCTTAATATCCAAATCGTTTGAAAGCTCTTTAAGTCTATTGCCAGCCAAATCAACCCAGAGATTTTCAAAAAAACCTTGAACAATACGCACGCTATTATGCATGCACTCACGCATTTTATTTTTATCATCTGAAAAATCATCTGAAATTCCCGGAAAATACTCGTTAAAGACATATGCAGAAAACCTTGTACGCAACGATGTGAACTCCGAATCGACAAGCTGCTCTATCTTTTCTGCGTATTTCTCCAGACTTGGTCGCAAAGAATTCCAGAACTTCTTATCTGTTTCATTTAGGCAAGCTGGTCGCTTACTGAAAAAGTGACATTTTATTTCCGAGGTAAATTTATAAATCAAGCGACTAAAATGGCTTGTGTTGGTTTTTAGGTTATCAACCTCACTCAAAAAATCTTGGGCATTGAATTTAATTCCGTTTATTATTTTATTTCTCAAATCATCCGGTCGCAATGCAGAACGAAAACATTCATCATTGTCAATTTGCATTTGCACTTCTTTGCATTTATTTTCCGCATTAATGACATCAACATTAGATTCATCCCTCTGCCTACTTACATCAGTCAACTCCTCATTCATCTTTTTTAGATTATTTTCTTTAATCCTGGGAACTGTCATATACACGCCAACGGCATTGCGTAACCGTGCAATCTGGGATGCGGAATTTTTTATATCACCAAGCAGTTTTTCTTTTAAGTCTAAAATTACGGGTTCTAATTTTTCTATTAGATTCCTATCAGCATTTATCCAAGAATCGCCAATTTCTAATGGAAAAAATCGTTTGGTGTCCGAAGCATCTTCGTTGAGTTTAATATGTGTTTGCAATTGTTCACGTAACCGAGTGCGGAAAAAATCTGCATCTACAGTTTTTGTCGCCATCGCCACCTCACGCACTGATTGCGCTGTGAAGGAGTAGGTTGTAACAATACGAAAGCGGTCTGGAACGATTTGCCAGTCTTCAATGCCTGGCAATATAAGTGAGGTTGGATTTAAAAAGGATAAATCATCAACACTACCAACTAGCAAAATCAAATCTGCATTTGGAACATAGTTTTTTGCCATTTGCAGGACGTGTTCGCGCTCGACAGAATTGTCTGCGTGCGCGCCAGGCAAATCAAGCATGCGAACACTCAAACCAGTATCTTTTTTTTTGTTAATGCAATCGCTAGGTATCCACACAATAAGGGGGTTTTCAGTGAACAATCGTCTTGCGAACATTTGTCTTCTAACACCACCAAGTTTTTCCCTCATTCTCGTGTCATCATACTGCCCTGACTCTGATATTGTGGCCATACCATCAGAAAAATGCCAATGCGTGTCGGGTGAGCACCGGTATTCCATTGCCGTGGCTGTTGCAGACTCTCCCGGCTCACGCCCACCGCGCAACACCTTTGATACACGCTCCAAACTATCGCTAGAAACACCCATCAGGTCCAATATCAGTGTTGTTTTACCTACCTGGGTCTTACCAAAAACCACCACATAAGCTTCACCCTGATCATCACCTTTTGGGAGATGTTCTCGGACAGCATGACTCAAAGAATCAATAAAACGGTCATAGGCTTGAAATGCCCAAACCAGTCGCTGCATACATAATACTGTCCATATTTCCGCAGGTGATTCCAATATCGAATCGTTCACGCTGGTTTTCCGCCAAACAATAACAGTGTTTGACCGGAGAGTGCCAATTCACTCAAAAAGTCGCGCTGCAGCACGTTGACATCGGCCAGAGCCTTAGTCAAACGGTCTTGTTCCATCAATGCTTGATCCAGTTTGTACCGATGGCGAAGGCTTTGTTGCAAATGAGCACGCATCTTGCGCATCAAGTCTTCAAAATGCGACTTGAAATGGCTAAGATACTGCTCCTTTATTTTCAAGAGCATGGCGTGTGCCATAGCGCTAACCTCTTTATCATGGAGATGCACTTGACGTAATGCCATTTGCGTGAGGAAGCCAATAGCCACCACCCCTGCGACAGACATTGCAACGGCTCCAGCCGTACCGCTTGCGACAGCAGCACCGCCTCCACCGGATGCCACAGTCGTTGTAGTTGCCGTTGTAGCTGTCGCTGCCGTTGCTCCTCCCAACCCTAATGCCGACAACAAAGCAGGAATGGTGTCAATTTTTCCATCAGTGAAAATATCTACGGCGAGCATTGCCCCAAGTCCTCTTATTACATTGGCTGCCACATCCTTGAACTGGTCGAATTGCTCATCCACCATCTTCACCGATGCCAGTATGTCCATTTGCGGGATTGTCTCAAGGGTAGCGGAATTCACGCCAACCAATTCTGGCAAGATACTCGCCATGCGGGCAAATTCCAGCGCCAGGAATGGCAGCAATTTTGCGGTTTCTTCTAATTCCTTGGTGGAGCCGCCCGTACCTCTAAGCAGCACGTCTAGATTGGCTTGCACGGTTGGGTCTGTGAGTTTCGACGGTATGGCTTGATCTTTGGCATCCATGTAGCCGATACGTTGTAATAAGTGCCCTGATGGGAGTGCAACTGTGATCGATCCACTTTGAACCCTGAGTTTTTTCTGTGTTACGCCATCGAGCAATTGCGCGAACTTCGGCAGCACATCCCCTGGCGCATTCCAGGCATTTGTTACATCTGACTCAAGTGTTCGTCGGGTCTCGGTAAATGTATTTGGAATATTTTTTAGTGTATTCCAAAAGCCCTCATGCCCGGCGATCAAACTTGCATCAAGCTTTCCTCTGGCCTCCGCGACTTGTGTGCTCAGCATCTTCTCGATGTCCTTGAGATAGTCCTCACGCAGTTCATTAACAGCTTCGTCAAACACCTCCAAAATATTCGTCACAGTCGGATTTTTTTCAGCTTTATTGTGTATATACATCGTTGTACGACTGTCAATGAGGTTGGTGACACGGTTTAGATCGTCATCAAGCAATTTTTCTAAACGCGATAATTGATGTTGCCGAAGTTCACCACCTCCGAGCGACATATCATTTAATGCCGCCTTTATCTCTGGCAACCATTGTTTTATATAGTTTTCATTATCAGTTCCAGTACAAATTACTCTGGGTTCATGCGATGCGTCTTTGGGCTTGAATACATTGGCTGCACGTTGTTTGAGCTTTTCTATGGTATCTTGGTTATTAGCATCACCTTCGGTTTTACTCACCACAATCAGCGGGCGGCTAGCGCGCAACTCGCTGGTCAGCATATCCTTCACGATGACCAACTGTTGTTCAGTTGCAAGACGTTTTTTGTCAGTAACAATGATACAGCCTGCAGCACCGATCAACACTTGACGCATAAATGCCTGCCATTCGTGGTTGTCTCGGTTTTCTGTTTCGTAGCCTGGCAGCAGTATTAACGCTTGTCCTTCATTTTGGAAAAACTCGCGCGGAACTTTGAGCACGGGCAACATGACTTCAGGCATCTCCCCTAGACAAGCCTTACGAAATTCCTGGATGTCCCTTGCCTCTTCCAATTTAAGTTCGTAAGTGTCAGACGATTTAACTAGCTTGCTTAAATAGCCTTTTGGCTTCGGCATCTTATCTTTATCGACCTCCTGGATCAGCACAGGATACCGTTCACCTCGACCTTCATTATCCGTCAGCCAGTCAGTTTCAGTGTCAGAACTCAGTCCATACATTGTGCGCACCAATCGGGTTTTACCCGCACCTTGCCACCCACCAATAGCCACTATCCATTTATCGCCCAATACCTCGGCCAACATTGTGCTTTTCATAATCGGAAGCAATTTATCGTCAATACTTTTGTCTTTAAGAACACCCACAGCACTACGTAATTCACGCAGCGCACGATTGAGGTCGGCTAGCAATAGTTCAGGTGTTTGCATAGAAATATAAACCTTCGTAAGTTGATGACAAAGAATGGCGTTGGTGCATAAATATTTTCAAGAAAATTAATTCCCAGCACTGTTTTTAGGAAAAACTTTCGAGCATGAGTATGATGATCCTCAAGTTGCGTTACTTTCAAGCGGATTTTTCCGAAATTGCCTTTAGTGCTTCCCTGCAAATCACAGTACCCAAAAACATGGCACCGAAAATAGCCCAGCCAGCATTGGCCTGGCCAAAAATCAAAAACAAGCCCAGAAATGTGCATCCATACACAGCCACTCCAGCCGCAAGGCCGAGTAGCAGGGTGAAGAGTACGGTACCGATGGCGAGCTGGATGGTGAAGAACACAATCCACAGGGCAGCGCCACCCAATAACAGCAATACTGCGGCAATCATGGTCTACGTCCTTTCAGATAGTCTTGCAGTTGTGCTTCCATCTCTGTCTGCAACCCCTCCGGGCTGATGATGCGGACATTCGGAAGCCAGTAGCGCACGATGGGCAGTATCTGGTTGGCGTGGGCTACCTTGCCGGAGACGATCAGGCCACCGTCCTCCAGTTCTTTTTCTATGATCTGGTTGGCAATCAGTTTGCGGCGTTTGAAATAGCTGGCAGCCTCGACGGCTATTTTGAGGACGACTTCCTTTTTGTCGGGGTTGAGCCAGATGCCGTCTTCCTCGGTCAGGGTTTTATGCACCGTCGGGTCGGGCACAAAGGTGGTTTCATGCACGTGCAGCCGGTCGATTTTGCCAAAGGAAAAGGCTTTGAGCGTGCTGCCGTCCCTGGCGGCCAGATACCAGATGCCGCCGTGGTTGACCAGTTTGTAGGGCTGGGCGTTGGTGTAGCTTTTGGTGCCTTGATCCTTGCGGTAATCAAAGCTGATGCAGTGGTGGGTCACGATGGCCTGCTCAAGTTGACGAAAGCTTGGCTCCCTGTCGCTCAGGTCTTCGTAGTGGTGGCCTTTGACCAGCAGTGCTGCCTGGATGCGGTTGTCGAAAATGTCGCGCAGAAAATCGTCCGACAGCGTGGGGAACAGACCACGCACACCAGCCAGCGCGGCAAAGCGCTCCACATCGCGCAGACTCAGTTTACCCAGATAGGCAGAATCAAGCCGGTAGCGGCCTTCGGTCTTTTCCAGGGGCAAGAAGGCAAAGCGTTCGTTCAGATCACGCTGGATGGTGCGCAGCGTGACGCAAAATTCTGTGGCTAGTGCCTGGGGCTCCAGCTTTTCGCCCTTGTTGAGCTTGGCCAACATATGGGCGAGGCGATAGGCCAGTGGATCGTGTGAGGTGCTCATGGGTGCATCGTAGCAAGTGCCATTGCACGGTTGTGTCGTTTTTGGTCGAAAGCACGCGCGATGTGAAAAATATTTTTCAACCGCCTGCGTCCTGCGTCTATACCCTTCCCGGTGGAGGATTCCCGATCTGCGGTGCATATGGCAGGGGATGAATATGCTTTACTATTGATAGCTGCATCCGCACGTTCCACCGGGATTACAGCCTGTTTTACGCTTAAACTTGCCGCTTGCGCCCCGCGTGCTGCGAACGACTTATCGGTGTGATAAACCCGCGTCTTTCAAAGCCAGCACAAACAAAGCGGCCCGCGCCCGGCTGGCACCCACATACAGGATGGAAGGGTGGTGCAGGCTGTGGGCATCGATACCAACCAAAATTACCACGTCGGACTCCAGACCCTTGAAGCCCTGAATCGTTCCCACCCGAACCTGGCCCGCGTGTGCCTGGGCCACATCGGCGTTGAGCACCACCCCGTCCAGGCCGGAGGTCCACGTGCTGGCGGGGTTGGTGTGGCGGTAGGGTGACAGCACCGCAATCTGTTCGGGTTGCAGGGCTTGCTGTTCCATGAGATCGCGCAGCAAGGTACGCAACTGCTCTGCCATGGAAGCAAAATCCCGGCTCAACAAGATTACCGGCGTGTCGCCGTCTTGCACCAGAAAAATCGGTGCCAGCGCACATTGCCCCAGCCGTGCGGCCAGTTCACCAATCGGTCGGGTATTGCGCAAATTCGCATCGAGCAGCATGGGTTCCGCCGCAAACGGTGGCTCCCATTGCGTACCGTCCTGAAACAGGCATTGCTGCCGGTCGTAAAAGCAATACCAGCTATAGCCGGGCTTGCCAGAGTCTGCCGTTGCACCCAGCGCCTCCAGAGCAACCCACCAGGAGGGAGCAAAATCAGCCGCCTCGTCCACGATCAGCGTGTCATAACGCGTGCCACCCAACTCGGCGGCTTGAAGCAACAGTTTGGCTGATTCTTCCCGGAAAAAGTACCCCTGCTCCTTGGGGTCTGCCGGAATGGTGTAGGCCAGACCGGCGGCCATGGCTCGGGCACGGGCCAGTTCATGAAAGGCCAGCACCGTGATGCCCGGAACGCCCGCCAGTGCCGCACTGAGCGATTGGGCCAGCGCCTTGTTGAAGCAGGTCAACAGCACCGATTTCCCCAGTGCCGCATGTTCGCGCGCCAGCGCCCCCGCCAGCACCGTCTTACCCGTGCCCGCACCGCCCTCAACCAGCAGGCGCGGTTGCAAGCGTAGCATCCGCAGCGCCACCATCTGCTGCTCAGTGGCACGGTACAGCGCCACGACGGCATCATCAACCCGTGCCACCAACGGAACCAGGTAGTGGCAATCGGGGGCCAGCAGTTCCTTGAGTGTGTTTTGTTGTTTCTGTGACCAGGGCTTTACATCGCCGACCGCTTCTTGCAGGATGCGAATCAGCGCCAGTTCCGGGTCGTCGAGGTGCCGCCGATCCAGCAAAAAAGATTGCGACGGCAGTTCAACCGGGCATGGGCCACTCCAGCGCACATCCGGGAACCACGCTGCATGCGTCAACCCCAGTTTGTCCAGCTCTTTGCGTGAAATCTGGAAGAGCTGACACAGCTTTTCGATCAGGGCATACCGGCTTTGTCGTGCCTGCTTGAAGGGTGATTCTTTCATGGCTTTACCCGAAGCGTAAAACCAGACCCCGTTTACCACTTTCACCGCACCGGCCTTGACCTCCAGCACGATCAAGCCACGTTGGGGATGAAATACCACTGCATCGGCTTCACCCACGTTTTCACCATCCGGTTGCAAGGTACGCCACTCCACGGTTTCAAAAAACTGCCATGGTGACGGTAGCCTTTCCAGTGCACGAAAGACTGTGAATTCAGCCCTGGAACCCGCCAGAATTGCACTTTTTGCTATCAAAATCAAGTTCTTTCACGCGCCAGCAGCCATTCCCGACCAAACAGCCAGCGCTGCGGGTACCAGAGATTGTCCAGCGTGACCTCACCGGGTTTGTGACGGCTGCGGATGTGCCAGCGCTCCCCCAGCAACTGGCATTGCGGCAGGCAAGCGGGTCCGGTTTGCGCCAGGTCGGGGTGCAGCCAGACCACGGCGTCGAACTGGGACAGCAGATACGGCAGTCGCTCGGCGGCGGGCAGATCGGGGCGCAGCGCGCCGGTGTCGCGGCCTTCGGCGTCGTACGGCGTCAGGCGGGCGTGTGGCAACAAAAAGTGGAAACGCTCGTACTGGCCGGTGAAACCATTGGGAACGGCCACGCGCTGGCCATGCAACTGGCGCACAAGCGCATCGCTGTAGCGGGAAGCGTCCAGGGGGGCGACCAGCAACTGAAAACTGGCGTACAGGCTCAGGCAAGCCATCAGAGTCGCCCCACGCAGGCGACATTGAGAGGAAAATCCGGCTATAACCGCCATGGAACCAGCGAGAACAGCTATCAATACAAAAGCAACTTCGGTGGTGCTGGCCATACCGATTTCACCCATGACCCAACCGATGCGCGCCACCATGAGCAGCGCCGGAGCCAGCAAGCACAGTGTCAACCAGAAACCGATTTTGGGTATCCGGTCCCAGACCAGCGCCATGACAATGGCCAGGGCGGGCATGGCCGGGATGACGTAGCGTTCGGAACGCTGGCTGGGGATGGTGAACACGATCAGCCAGACAGCCAACCAGATGAGCACAATCCGCCAAGCCGGTGTGAGTGCCTTCCAGGACGCGCGTTGCACGGCAGCCTGCAACGCCAACCAGATCAGCGCCAGCACGGTAAAGACCAGTAAACCGGCATTGGCCGGATAAGCGAACAACTGCGTCCACATCGGGTAGGGGCCAGAGAGGGCGGCTTGCCAGTAACCCAGAGAATTGGACATCTTGCCCGCGTTTTCAGCCAGCACAAACTCCTGCCAGACCGCCGCCGGATCGGGGTCGAGCACAAACCAGAGGGCAAACAGGCCCAGCGCCAGCACACTGCTCCAGGCCACGCCCAGTGTGCAACGCAGCACCGTGCGCCAGTCCGGTCCGGGCTGCGTCCACAACAGGGCACACCACAGCGTTGCGGCAGCGGGTGCCACCAGGGCGAACGATTTGTATGCCGCACCCAGGCCGATGGCCACGCCAGACAGCGTGTAGGCCAGCAACCCCCAGTGCTGCGGTCGCTGCGGATTCAGGCGCAACCACAGCAACCACCACAGCGGCAGCGCCAGCCAGAAGGTTTCGGGGGCCGAAGTCAGGTATACGCGGCCATAACGAAAGGTCGAGAAAAACAGCAGATACAGCACCGCCGCCAGGCAGGCGGCACGCACACTGCCGCTGATGCGCCGGGTGAAGAACGCCAGGAGTGCGGTCGTCAGCACGGTATAGACCACGCTGGGTGTACGCAAGGCCCACAGGCTCCAATGCTGGCCCCAGCCACCGGCCATGATGGCTTGCCAGAACAGCAGCGGGGGCTTGGTGTTGCGCGTATCGACAATCTCGGATTGCAGCGGCAGCCAGTGGCCCGATTCCGCCGTCATACGCGCGATGTGGATGTACACCATCTCATCGCCATTGGTCGGAGCATAGGCGCTGCCCAGCCCGAAGAGGTACACCAGCACACACGCCCCCAGCAACGCCAGCCAGAACCAGGGAATAGGTGTAGAGATCGGGCCTGGATCGGTTCGCATCAGCTGCGTCGGCGCTTGAAAGTCCAGCGGTCGTTTGCCAGATAGTTGCTCACGCTGGCAATCGCAATGGCGGTGATATTGGCCAGGCGGTAGTCGATGGGACCGGCCAGCAGCAGCGTCAGGACATACTGCAAACTGCTGCCAAAGGCAGAAGCCGTGCAGTACTGGCCGAATTCCACGCCCAGCAGCCGCCAACTGGCCGGACTTTGGCCTTCACTGGCTTCGAGCGTTTTGACCCGATCCGCCCAGGTCCACAGGCGGTTCCAGCTGAAATTGTTGATCGTCGCCAGGGTGATGGCCAAGGCCAGCGACAGATAGGGCTTGTTGTACGAGGCTTCGATGGAGGCGAACACGTACTCGTGCCCCAGGTACAACACGAGCAGGTTCACCACCGTACCACTGGCACCCACAATACCGAACTTGAGGTAGCGATAACGCTCCAGCCAGGACAAGGCCCACAGCACGACGGCTCTCATGCAGCGGCGACCCCGGCTTGTGTGCGCAACAGGTGCAGCGCTTGTGCCAGCACCGGATCGGGCGCGATGCGTTTGAGGCATTGGTTGTCGCCATCGCAAAAACTTAAGCGGTGGTTGTAGGCCGACAGGCAGGGCGAACAGGCCAGGCCCAACTCCAGCACGGTGTTGCGTGGCCCCAGCGGGCCGTAAAGCCGTCCGGTTTCGGGACCAAAAAATACGATGGTCGGAATGGGTGTGAGCGTCGCAAAATGGCCAGGGCCGCCATCGTTGGTAATCAACAGCGCGCTGGCATGAAACAGCATCAGCAGCTCCCGGATACTGCGGGTGTAGCCGGTCAGGTCCAGGCAGGCTGGACTTGCCACCTGGGCCATCAGTTCCCGCGCCAATGCGGCGTCGTCCTTGAGTCCGATCAGGCCAACGGCGTATCCGTTCGCACACAAGCCCCGCGCCACATGCGCGTAATGGGCAGCGGGCCAGGCACGCTGCGGCAGGATGCCCCCACCAGCGTACAACAACACCAACGGGCGCTCTGCGCTCACGGGGTGGTCGGTGTGCAGCTGCTGGCGGTAGGTCTGCAATTCACCCGCCGTGAAGTCCACCGACAGCTCGGTTTTTTCCGGCATGGTGCGCAGCGGCGCGGCCTTGTGGCGCGGCATAGCCTCGCCCCCAACAGAACCCAGTGCATCAACCAGCGACAAAAACTGCTTGCTGATGTGCTGGTAGGGGTTGTAGGGAATGGCGCGGTTGATAAAGCTGCCCCGGTACAAGCCCTCTTGCGTATGCGCGGTAAAGCCTGTACGCACCGGAGCGCCACTGGCAAAGGCCATCAAGGCGCTGATACGGGAAAACAGCTCACAGTCCAGCACGGCATCCATGCCCAGACGGCGCAAGGTGCGGCTGACGCGCAGGATGTCAGCCAGCAGCGAGAAACCCGAGCGGTCATCGAGGCTGTGCATACACTCCGGCGTGGTCAGTTGCAACAGCCGCGTGACTTCCTGGTTTTTCTTCAGTTGCAGGATGTGAATCTGGGCATTGGGATAGCTGCGGCGCAGGGCGGCAAACATTGGCCCGGCCAGCACAATGCTGCCCATTTCCGACAGCAGTATCACCAGAATATGGCGCGGTTGTTGCGGCATACGTGCAGCAGGACGCCACAACCCGGAAAGGCGCAACCAGAATGAAACCAGGGCACACAACACCTGGCCCAGCCAGCGATCAATGAAGCGTTGGGTTTGCAGTTTCATGCCGGGCCGGGCGCAGTTTCAGGTTGATCCCGACATCAGGAAATGGACAGACCCGCTGCGTCACGCAGTTGTTGCGCCCTATCGGTGCGCTCCCAGCTGAACTCGGGTTCATCCCGGCCAAAGTGGCCATAGGCAGCGGTTTTTTCGTAGATCGGACGCAGCAGATCGAGCATCTGGATGATGCCCTTGGGGCGCAGGTCGAAATAACGGTTCACCAGTTCGGCAATCTGCGCATCCGGAATCACGCCGGTGCCTTCGGTGTAGACGGTCACATTCATCGGTCGGGCGACGCCGATGGCGTAGGCCACCTGAATCTGGCATTGCCGCGCCAGACCGGCAGCCACGACATTCTTGGCGACGTAACGTGCGGCGTAGGCGGCGGAGCGGTCCACCTTGCTAGGGTCTTTACCGGAAAAAGCACCACCGCCGTGCGGGCAGGCACCGCCGTAGGTGTCCACGATGATCTTGCGTCCGGTCAGACCGCAGTCGCCTTGCGGCCCGCCGATGACAAAACGTCCGGTCGGGTTGATCAGGTATTTGGTGTCAGCACGCAACCAGTTTTTAGGCAATACGGGTTTGATGATGTCCTCGATCACCGCTTCGACAAAGGCCGACTTCATGGCGTGACCATCGCTCATTTCCGGGCTGTGCTGGCTGGAAAACACCACGGTGTCGATGCTATGCGGCTTACCGTCCACATAACGCATCGTGATCTGGCTCTTGGCGTCCGGTCGCAAAAACGGCATGCGTCCATCCTTGCGCAACTGGGACTGGCGCTCCACCAGACGGTGCGCATAATAAATGGGTGCTGGCATCAGTTCCGGCGTTTCATCGCAGGCATAACCAAACATCAAGCCTTGATCGCCCGCGCCGGTGTTGAGGTGGTCGTCCGACGCATGGTCCACGCCCTGGGCGATGTCGTTGCTCTGCTTGTCGTAGGCCACCAGCACGGCACACCCCCGGTAGTCGATGCCGTAGTCGGTATTGTCGTAGCCAATACGTTTGAGCGTATCACGCGCCACCTGGATGTAGTCCACGTGGGCATTGGTGGTGATTTCCCCAGCCAGTACCACGAGACCCGTGTTGCACAGGGTTTCAGCAGCCACGCGCGAGCGGGGGTCTTGTTTGAAAATGGCGTCGAGGATCGCGTCGGAAATCTGATCGGCCACCTTGTCGGGATGGCCTTCGGAGACGGATTCGGAAGTAAAGAGAAAATCGTTCGACATGGCGTACAAGCTCCAATAAAAAATAAACAAGCTTTGCGCGTTGCTTGGGCTTTTGGAGCTTTCGGCGAACGCTTTAGCAGATGGGTCAAAACAGAGACGTCTGACAAGGCACAATAGCAACCCGTTTTGATTGCAACAATGCGCGTCGCCCTGCAAGTAGTTCCATAACTCGGCGACGGGCGCGATTCTATCCCAGACATACAACCCCAGACATGACATTGTTGTTCAAACTCCTCTCCTATCTTCCCTTGTGGTTTTTGCACGGCATTGGCTGGTTGCTGGGCTGGATCACGTTCTGGGCATCTGCCGTTTACCGCCAGCGTTTTCAAACCAATGTGGAACGGGCCGCTCTGGCGCGCGCCGACTGGATGCGCGCAGTGGGCGCCGCCGGGCAACTGCTGGCCGAGTTGCCCCGCATCTGGTTTGGCAAACCACCTCCCTTGCAGTGGGATGGCGCACAGCACATTGAAGCAGCGCTGGCGTCCGGCAAGGGGGTGTTGTTTCTGACCCCGCACATGGGATGCTTTGAGGTATGCGCCCAAGCCTATGCGTTCCGGTACGGCCAACACAACAACCGCCCCATGACGGTGCTGTTTCGCCCGCCACGCAAGACATGGCTGGCATCGTTGGTGGCGCAGTCGCGTGCGCGCCCCGGTCTGTTGGCCGCACCAACGACGATGGCCGGCGTGCGCCAGATGTTGAAAGCCCTGAAGAAAGGGGAATGTGTCGGGCTGCTGCCCGATCAGGTACCTCCCGCTTCACAGGGTTTGTGGGTTCCGTTCTTTGGTGTGGATGCCTACACCATGACCCTGTCGGCCCGTCTGGTGCATCAAACCGGCGCTGCGGTGCTGCTGGCCTGGGGGCAGCGTTTGTCCTGGGGGCGCGGCTACATCGTCCATTACCGCCCCCTGGGTGAGGCGCTTTCCGAAGACCTGCCCACGGCGGTGGCGCAGATCAACCGGGCCATGGAAGGCTTGATCCGGGAGTGTCCAAGCCAATACCTGTGGGGCTACGCACGCTACAAGGCGCCCCGCGAGACACTGTAGAAATTGACCATGCTGACCCGTATCTTGTTGGAAACGATGCGCTGGCTGGGGTATCTGCCCTTGCCCGTGCTGCGCATGCTGGGAGCCATGCTGGGATTGTTGCTCTACGTGCTGATTGCATCCCGGCGGCGCGTGGTCTGCACCAACCTGCGGCTGTGTTTCCCCGCCTGGGGTTCAGCCAAAGTACGCTGGTTGTCGATACAGGTATTTATCCGCGTGACACAAAGCTGGCTGGATAGAGGCTGGTTGTGGCATGGACGGGAAGACCTCTTGCGCCAACGCCTGCAAATAACGGGCGCGCTGGATACGCTGGCAGGCAATCAACCCACCGTGATTTTCGCGCCGCATTTCGTGGGACTGGACGCCGGCTGGACCGCGCTGACCCAGCAGCTTCCCCGGCGTTTCACCACCATTTACACCGACCAATCCAACAAAATCGCCGATGCCTGGATTTTGCAGGGCCGCCAGCGTTTTGGCTCCTGCCGTCTGTTTGGCCGTATCGAGGGTGTCAAACCGATCCTGGAAGGGCTGCGCAAGGGGGAGCCGCTCTACCTGTTGCCGGACATGAACTTTGGTCCACATGAATCGGTGTTCGTCCCGTTTTACGGCGTGCCTGCCGCCACGGTACCGTCGCTGTCGCGCTTTGCCAGACTTGGCCGTGCCAAGGTCGTCCCCGTCCTCACCCGCATGACACGCAGCGGCTATACCGTCGAAGTCCTACCTGCCTGGAGCGACTACCCCACAGGCGATTTGCTGGCCGACACGGCCCTGATGAATATCCGCCTACAGGACTACATCGACACCATGCCGGAACAGTATTACTGGGTGCACAAACGTTTCAAGGACCGCCCCAACGACGAGCAGCCACCTTATTGAGCGCACAAAAGTTCAGCGCTGGTCCAGCAGTTTATCCAGGAGGCCTGGCTTGTCCCAATCGCACAACTTTTTGCCAACCACGTACAAATCCTCACCGGGTAGAACTTTTCCTGACGCCCCGGCCTGCCCGTTTTTGATGGTGCTGGCCATGCGCGTGGCGCACTCCAGCATGTATTGGCCCATCTCATCCGCCACGCCCGGTTTGCCATAGCGGTACAGCTTGAAGACCAGCATATCGCCAATGCGCTCAATCTTGTGGGGTTCGTAATACGCATGCATACCCGGCAGGGTCTGGCGCTCATCCGGGTTGATGGGCGGCGTCACGTCTTCGGCAGCCACCACACACGGCAGCATCAGCAGGGCAAGGAGGATCGAAATCGCTTTGGAATACAACATGGCCACATCACCCCAATTTCCACGACAAGGTTTCACCGGCACACAAGGGCTTGAGTTGCGCCTGATCAAAGGGATAGCTCTCGGGCAGCGTCCAGCTGGCACGCCGCAGGGTGACTGTGCCCTGGTTGCGCGGCAGGCCATAGAAATCGGGGCCAAAAAAACTGGCAAAGCCCTCCAGTTTGTCCAAGGCTGCTGCCGCATCAAACGCCTGGGCGTACAACTCCAGAGCGCTCGCCGCAGTGTAACAACCGGCACAGCCGCTGGCATGCTCCTTGAGGTGGGCGGGATGTGGCGCACTGTCGGTACCCAGGAAGAACTTCGGGTTGGCACTGGTTGCCGCACGCACCAGGGCCAGGCGATGCACTTCCCGCTTGAGCACTGGCAGGCAGTAGTAATGCGGACGAATGCCACCGCTGAAAATGGCATTGCGGTTGTAGAGCAGATGGTGGGCCGTGATGGTGGCGGCGGTAAAAGCGTCCGCCTGCGCCACATACTGCGCTGCTTCGCGGGTTGTGATGTGTTCCAGCACGATTTTTAGTTCAGGGAAATCACGCCGCAAGGGAATCAACTGGGTGTCGATGAACACCGCTTCGCGGTCAAACACATCAATGTCGGCGGAAACGACCTCGCCATGCACCAACAGTGGCATTCCTTCGCGCTGCATGGTCTCCAGCGTCTTATAGGTCTGGCGCAACTGGGTCACACCAGCCTCGCTGTTGGTGGTGGCACCCGCAGGATAGAGTTTGACCGCCACCACCCCCGCCGCCTTGGCGCGCACGATTTCGTCCGGGGAAAGCAGATCGGTCAGATACAGTGTCATCAACGGCTCAAAACGCAAACCGGATGGAACCGCTGCCAGGATGCGCGCGCGGTAGGCCTGCGCCTGTGCAGCCGTGGTGATGGGTGGGCGCAGGTTGGGCATGATGACAGCGCGGCCAAACTGCGCTGCCGTATGGGGCACCACGGTATGCAGCGCCGCACCATCACGCACATGCACATGCCAATCGTCGGGTCTCGTCAGAGTGAGTTCATCCATGCCAAAATATCCTGCATCCACAAAGGCCATAAAACAAAAAACCACCGGAATGGTATTTACCAGATGGCGGTCGGAATGATTGGTTAGATTTGAACTAACGACCTTCGGGTTATGCGCCATGGTACACCACCATGGTCTTCGAAGTCTAATGCAACGCAAAGCGTAATAAAACGACATAAATCAACACAGCCCACTTCAGACACTCCCGCTGCAACCCTTGCCAGTCACACGAATGCGTTATATTCTTGCTACCAACAGGAAAATTGCATTCACCATGTTACCGGGGGTCCGCCTTGAAAATCATTCGCACCGTGCTCAATACATCCATTCGTTGGCTTTCCATGGGCTTGATCTTGGGTCTGGTGGCCGCATGCGCTAGCGCACCCACTGACCAAGCCCCCACCATTGCTGCCAAACCCGACTACAACTACATCGTAGGTGCAGGTGACGCTCTCAATATCATTGTGTGGCGCAACCCGGAGTTATCGCTTTCGGTACCCGTGCGGCCAGACGGGAAAATCTCCACCCCCTTGGTGGACGAACTGGTTGCCCAAGGCAAGACGTCCATAGAAATTGCGCGTGAAGTCGAAAAGGCACTCAGCAAATTTGTGCGTGATCCCGTTGTTACCGTCATCGTCACAAGTTTTGTCGGCCCATACAGTGAACAGATCCGTGTTGTGGGCGAAGCGGCCAAGCCCCAGGCGTTACCATACAAACAGAATATGACATTGCTGGACGTGATGGTCGCTGTGGGTGGCCTGACCGATTTTGCCGATGGTAATTCTGCGTCCATCACACGTGCTGCAGAGGGCGACAAGCGCTATTCAGTTCGCCTGAGCGACTTGATCAAGCGAGGCGACATTTCTGCCAATGTGGAAATGCGTCCTGGTGATATCCTCATCATTCCCCAAGGCTGGTTCTGATTTCAGCCCATTGCTGTCAGCGCGCTTTGCTTTACTCTAGTGGCGTTGCGGTGCTCATTTATTTGATCTGCGAGTAAACACCCGATGAATGAGTTGATCAGTCATGGATTGACCCTTGTCCGCGGTATGTGGAAACACCGCTGGATGGGGTTGTTGACCACCTGGATCGTAGCGGCCATTGGCGTGGTGGTCGTTTTGGTCGTTCCCGACAAGTACGAGGCTTCGGCGCGCATTTTTGTCGACACCCAATCCATACTCAAGCCTTTGATGTCAGGCTTGGCAGTACAGCCCAACGTCGATCAACAGGTGAATATGCTCAGTCGCACCCTCATCAGCCGCCCCAATATCGAAAAGCTCATCCGCATGGCTGATCTGGATCTTGGAAACCCGTCCAAGGCAGCCCAGGAAACCCTGATAGAAAATCTGACCAAGTCACTGGAAATTAAAACTGTAGGCCGCGACAACCTTTACACACTATCGTATCGCGATGCCAGCCCCGACAAGGCAAAGCGTGTCGTGCAGGCACTCGTTTCCATCTTTGTTGAGTCCAGCTTGGGCGATACCCGCAAAGACTCCGAGGTGGCCAAGAAATTCATTGATGAGCAAATCAAGTCCTACGAGATCAAGCTTCAGGAAGCAGAAGGACGACTCAAGGAATTCAAGCTTCGGAACCTTGAGTTGCAAACTGCCGACGGCAAGGGGATGGCAGAGCAATTGGGGACCATCAGTTCACAGCTCAGTCAGGCACGATTGGAGCTCCGCGAAGCCGAAAATGCCCGCGATTCAGCCAGGCGCCAGCTTGAGCAGGATCGCGCTGCCACTTCCCGCAGCCTGATCTCCAGCGCACCCCCATCGGTGGCTACGCCAGAAATTGATGGGCGCATTGAAGCTCAAAAGCGCAACCTTGATTCGCTCTTACAGCGCTTTACTGAGCAACACCCGGATGTTGCGGGCGCTCGCCGCTTGATCCGGGAACTTGAAGAGTTGAAGCGCAAAGAGGTAGCCGAGCTACGCAAGGCCGCAATCAACAATCCAGGCGTTCCCGCAGTAGCCAGCTTGGAACAGCAGGAAATGAGCCGCCTGCTGGCCAACGCAGAGGTTCAAGTCGCAACCCTGCGTGCGCGTGTCAGCGAGTACACAAACCGCTTCAACCACGCGCGCGAAATGATGAAGACTGCACCCCAAATCGAGGCCGAATTCGCACAACTCAACCGGGATTACGACATCAACAAGAAAAACTACAACGATTTGGTCGCGCGGCGTGAATCTGCCGCCCTGTCAGGTGATCTGGAAAGTGCCGCCGGTGTTGCCGATTTCCGTCTGATTGATCCCCCACGGGCATCACCCAAGCCTGTGGCACCCAACCGTTTGCTGCTCTTGCCTGGAGCACTGGTCGCGGCCATCGCAGCGGGGATGGCTGTTGCGCTTGCCATCAGCCAGCTACGTCCCGTTTTCTATGACCCACGTTCACTAACCGACGCTGTAGGGCTGCCGTTGCTGGGCTGCGTGTCGTACATCATGAGCGATGCGGAGTTGATGTCCCGGAAAACTGAAATGAAGAAATTTACCGGCGCCAGTGGTGCGTTGGTACTGCTATTTGCTATCGGAATGATCGCTTTTTCTTTGTTGTCAGGGCGCGCAGGATGAATACTTATGAGTAGCCTGATCGAACAAGCAGCCAGACGCCTGGAGCAACTCAAGCGCGCGGGCGTCGAGGTCCCCGATGCCGCACCAAGGAGAGCGCCTGCGGTCAAGCAAGACATTGCGACACCACCACCTGTCTCAGCTGCTGAACACCCTGAGCCGCCAGTCGCTACCTCGCGCAGCGTGACCATCGATCTCGATGCGCTGGCTTCAGTCGGCATCATGAGTCCAAATGCTCCCCGCTCCGCTATTGCCGACCAGTTCCGCGTGATCAAACGGCCACTTATCGCCAATGCGATAGGCAAAGGCGCGTCCGCAGTTCAAAACGGCAACCTTATCATGGTGACGAGCGCTCTGCCTGGTGAAGGAAAAAGCTTTACCGCTATCAATCTTGCAATGAGCATTGCCACAGAGTTGGACTACACCGTCATGCTGGTGGATGCCGATGTTGCGCGCCCCTCGGTGCTCAACCGTCTGAACCTGCCTAGCAGCCCTGGCCTGCTGGACCTGGTGTTGCAGGACTCGTGTGACCTGTCCAGTGTGCTTCTTAGGACCAACATCGAAAAACTCACCATTCTGCCCAGCGGCACCCCACACCCGCGCGCAACCGAATTGCTGGCCAGTGATGCGATGACCCGTCTGGTCGAAGACATCGGGACCCGCTATTCAGACCGCATCATCATCTTTGACTCACCGCCGCTGCTGTTGACCACGGAGTCCCGGGTGTTGGCCACCCATATGGGGCAGATTGTGATTGTGGTCAAGGCAGAGACTACTTTGCAGTCCGATGTTCGCAACGCGCTCGCTACCATCGAAGCTTGTCCGATCAAACTCATGATGCTCAATCAGGCCACGTCATTCTTCAAGGCAGGATACGGGTACGGCTATGGATACGGGTACGGCTATGGATACGGGTATGGGCAAGAAACCAGCAAATAGGCTCCCGGTATTGCGGTCCACAGCGGTGCTGATGGGTGTAGCCCTGACTGCGCCACTTGTTTGCGCACAAGATACCGAAAAGAGCACCGAACCCAAACAATCCATCAGCGTGAGCACACGCGTTGCGGTCACCGAAACGTGGACAGACAACGTGCGCCTGAGCACTGCCGGTGAGGCTGAACAAATTACCGAAGTCCGCCCCGGCATTCGGGTAGACGTTGACAAAGCCCGACTAAAAGGTTTTTTTGATTACACGCACAGCCGCTTTGCGTACGCCAGATCGACCGCTGCCAATCGCAGCGCCAATGCGCTTTCATCGAACCTGAAGCTGGAAGCCGTCGACAACACGCTGTTTCTGGAGGCCTCCGGCTCCATTGCCGAACAGGCTGCGTCCGCTTTTGGCAACCAATCCGTTGACGCCACTGCCATTAACCCGAACCGTACGGAAGTATCCACCTACCGGATCGCGCCTTCCCTCAAGGGACACATCGGTGCCAATGCCACCTATTCGGCGCAGTACAGCCGTTCCATCACGTCTACTGGCTCCGTCGGCGCGTCAAATAACGCGACCAATGAGTTGACGTTGAATGTAAAAGGCGACGTTGGCACCAAAAACCTGGGGTGGACCATGGACTTCGCCAGCAAGGATGCCGGCTTCAGCGCAGGTCGCAGCACCGAAAATTCCAGTGCGCTGCTGGGGTTGGTCTATGCCATCACACCACTGCTCGAGGTGACTGCCGGGGCAGGCTACGAGGCCCAAAACTACACCAGCACTTCCAAAGAGACCAACCCTGTCAGCGGAGTGGGCTTGAATTGGCGTCCCAGGGAAGCAACCAGGCTCACTGCAATACTGTTGCACCACTCGTATGGCGACACCCATACACTGGGTTTTGACCACCGTACCGGTCGCACAGCATGGCAGTATTCAAACTCCAACGCAACGACCCAAACACCTAATCTGCAAGGTGCGACGACGGGTGCGAACTCTGCATACGATCTGTATTACGCCCAATTCGCTGCAACAGAGCCCGATCCGGTGGCACGTGCACAGCTCGTCAATTCGTATTTGCAGACCTATGGCATAGCCCCCGGTTCGTCAGTCAATGCGGGCTTTGTGTCTGCATCACTTGCTATCCAGCGTCGTCAACAACTGTCTTTTGCACTTTTGGGCAAGCGCGACACCATCACATTCATAGCTACTCAGTCTGACAGCACCCGTTTGGACACGTTGACCAGGTCCACTGACGACTTTTCCACCTCCTCCACGGTGCGCCAACAGGGATGGAGTGGCAACTTTGCACACCGGCTTACCCCTGATTACTCTTTTGGCCTATTGGTTTCGCAGATCACCTCCAGAGGCAATCTCGGCAGCCAATCCACTGACTTGCGCAACGTGAATGTGAGCTTGACGGGCAAGATCGGCAAGAAGTCAACCGCGACTGTAGGAGTGCGAAAGGTGGACTCCTCCAACAGCGACAAACCCTATTCCGAATCCGCCCTCACGGTCTCCATTAACCTGCAGTTGTAGTCCATGTACGAAGAGTTTTACGGAATGACTGGCAAGCCATTCCAGCTCAATCCCGACCCCGATTTTTACTTTGCCAGCAAGCAACACCGCCGCGCAAGGGCCTATCTTGACTACGGCGTGCAACGCAGGGAAGGATTTATCGTCATCACAGGCGATGTGGGCGCTGGCAAGACCACCATCGTGCGCGGTCTATTGGCGATGCTGGACTCCGACAAGGTCATGGCTGCCAATCTCGTCACCACCCAACTTGATGCCGACGACACCCTGCGTCTCGTTGGCGCTGCATTCGGTGTACGCATCAACGGGGTTTCCAAAGGCGATCTGTTGATGGCGCTCGAAGCCTTTTTGACCAGCCAGGCGATTGAAGGCCGGCGCTGTTTACTGGTCGTTGACGAGGCCCAGAATCTCACGCCACGCGCGGTAGAAGAGTTGCGCATGTTGTCCAACTTTCAGTATGGCGAACATGCCTTGCTGCAAACTTTTCTGGTGGGCCAACCCGAGTTTCGCGACATACTGCGCAGTCCGTCCATGCAGCAGTTGCGCCAGCGGGTGATTGCCACGTGCCATCTCGGACCGATGGACCAGGACGAAACCCAAGGGTACATTGAACACCGGCTGCATTGTGTCGGCTCCAAAGGGCGTCCCAGCTTCGATGCCGCAGCATTCAAAGGCATTTATGACGGCTCAGGCGGAATCCCCCGGCGAATCAATCAGATATGTGATCGGCTCCTGTTGCTGGGGTTCCTGGGCAACAAGGATACTTTTGGCATTGCGGAGGTGAATGAAGTCCTTGATGAGTTGGCCCAAGAGTATGCGGCACCATTTGCGGCCATCAACAGTGACACCCCTGACCTGGACGACGCTACCCCGCGATCCAATGTGGATATCAGCAAGCTTCACCTCGACCCCCCGGTGGTGGATGCCGTGTCTGGTAAAATTTCCAGCTTGGTAGGCGAACAGCTTGATGCGCGTATACGCCGCCTGGAGCACACCGCATTGAGAATTGAGCGTATCGACCTGGAGGTGTTGCTCATGCTGAAGAGGTTGGTCTCCGCCGTTGGCAAATCTCAGGAGGAATCCAAGTCGTGATTACCAATGCTCTCACCATCGACGTGGAAGATTACTTCCAGGTCTCCGCCTTTGCCCCCTACATTGATCGCGCTGATTGGGAGAGTCGCGAGTGCCGCGTGGAGCGCAACGTGCACCGCATTCTCGACTTGCTGGATCAACACCAGACACAGGCAACCTTTTTCACCTTGGGTTGGGTCGCGCAGCGTTACCCACAACTGGTGAAGGAAATTGTGAAACGTGGCCACGAGTTGGCCAGCCACGGTTTTGGCCATGAGCGCGCAAGTGACTTGACTGAAGAAGCATTCCTGGAAGACATCCGCTCGGCCAAAGCGATTCTTGAAGGCCTGTCAGGGCAGGAAATCCGGGGGTACCGCGCGCCCAGTTTCTCCATAGGCAAGGGCAATCTGTGGGCATTCGATTGCCTGGCAAACACGGGCCACCGTTACAGTTCAAGCATTTACCCTATCGCACATGATCACTATGGCATGCCCGACTCGCCGCGTTTCGTTTACGAAGTTCGCCCAGGCCTGCTTGAAGTACCGATCACGACATTACGCGCCTTTGGGTGTAACTTTCCGTCCAGTGGCGGCGGTTACTTTCGCTTGTTGCCGTACGCGCTATCACGCTGGATGCTTCGGCGCGTGAACACAACCGACCAACAGGCAGGCATCTTTTACTTCCATCCGTGGGAAATCGACACCGGGCAACCCCGTATTCCTGGCATCGGAGCTAAAACACGGTTTCGTCATTACGTCAACATTGACCGCGTCGAGGCGCGTCTGAACCAGTTGCTGACCGATTTTCGGTGGGGCCGCATGGATCACATTTTTCTGGATAAACCGGTCACACATGTCCACGCAGCCTGATGCAACTTTGCCCACCATCCGCCGCCTGGAAGCCCACGATGCATTGAATGTTGCACGGTGGGACGCATTTGTCATGGCATGCCCTGATGCGACGTTTTTCCACCGCGCCGGGTGGCAAAACATCATTGCAAACGTCTTCCGGCACAACACATATTATTTGTATGCCGAAGTGGACGGCGCCATTGTGGGCGTACTGCCGCTGGGTCATGTGAACAGTTGGCTCTTTGGAAACGCCCTGACCGGATTGCCCTTTGCTGTCTACGGAGGCATTGCGGCAAACTCACAACAGGCTGCAGATGCGCTGGAGATGGAAGCGCAACGCCTGGCCCGCGAATTGGGTGTAGCGCATCTGGAGCTGCGCAATGTCAATGCACGCCACACAGAGTGGCCCACGCAAGACATCTACGTGACGTTTCGCAAAGAGATACTCCCGACCGACGATGCCAACATGCAGGCCATACCCCGCAAACAGCGGGCCATGGTCCGCAAAGGCATCAAAAACGAGCTTGTCAGCCACATTGACCCGACAGTAGACCGTTTTTTTGCCTTGTTCGCCGACAACGTGCATCGCCATGGTACGCCCGCCATGCCCAAAAAGTATTTCCAGGCCCTGCAAAAAGAGTTTGGGCAGGACTGCGAGGTGCTCACGGTCACCACGCGGGATGGTAAACCCCTCAGTAGCGTGTTGAGTTTCTACTTCCGCGACGAAGTGTTGCCGTACTACGCTGGAGACGACGTAGCCGCCCGAGATCTTGCCGCCAATGACTTCAAATACTGGGAACTGATGCGCCGCGCCTGCGCCCGGGGCCTCAAGGTATTCGACTATGGTCGTAGCAAGGTCGGCACCGGCCCTTATGCTTTCAAGAAGAACTGGGGGTTCGAGCCCCAGCCTCTGCACTACGAGTTCAGCCTCTACAAACGCGACTCCATACCGCAAAACAACCCCAACAACGCCAAGTACAAGCTCATGATCAGCGTTTGGCGGCGCATGCCCCTCGCTTGGGCTAACTGGTTGGGGCCGTTCATCGTCCGCAACCTGGGCTGACCCCACTCATGGGCAATTTGCTTTTCCTGGTGCACCGACTGCCCTACCCCCCCAACAAGGGGGACAAGGTGCGCTCTTACCACCTGCTCAAACATTTGACGGCAAGCCATCGGGTCTTTCTGGGAACCTTTGTGGACGACCCGGATGACGAGCAACATTTGGAAACGCTGCGCGCCATATGCCCCGACCTGCATGTTGCACACCTGCACCCCCGCTGGGCCAAGCTACGCAGCCTCAGTGGACTGCTCACGCAGCAGGCGCTTGGCTTGCGGTATTACCACAACGCAGGGCTGCAAGCCTGGGTAGACCGCGTGTTGGCCGAGAACCGGATCGAGGCCATCGTCATTTTTTCGTCGGTCATGGCCCAGTACATCCCGTTGGGTTCGGGCGCAGCGTTACCGCCGGTGCTGGTGGATTTTGTGGATGTCGATTCCGAAAAATGGATGCAGTACGCCGACAACCACCCGTGGCCACTCTCCTGGCTGTATCGCCGCGAAGGGGAGCGCCTGTTGGCGTTCGAGCGTTATACCGCCGCACAGTCGCGCCGATCATTTTTTGTCACCGACAACGAGGTCGCACTGTTTTGTCGCCTGGCCCCCGAATGTGCCGACCGGGTTGAGGCGCTGAGCAACGGGGTGGATGCCGACTTCTTTGCACCCGACCCGGCGCGTGCGTCGCCTTTCACACCCCCCGCACCGGCAAACGTGCCACTTTCGCTGGTCTTTACCGGAGCCATGGACTACTGGCCCAACATTGATGCGGTCACCTGGTTTGCCAGCGAAGTCTTGCCCTTGTTGTTGCCCCGATGGCCCACGCTGCGCTTTTACATCGTAGGGCGCAGCCCCCCTGCCAGCGTGCTCAGCCTGGCATCGTCCACCATCGTTGTCACCGGCACCGTGCCCGATGTCCGGCCCTACTTGCAGCATGCCACGCTGGTTGTGGCGCCTTTGCGTGTGGCAAGGGGCATTCAAAACAAGATTCTCGAAGCCATGGCCATGGCGCGCCCGGTGGTCGCTTCACGTTCCTGTGTGGAGGCGATTGCGGCCCAGGACGGTGTGGACCTGATTTCTGCCGCAGAGGCGGCTGAATTTGCCGCCAAAATCGATGCGCTGCTGCACGCACCGGAACAAGCTGTCGCCGTGGGCCATGCTGGCCGCCAGCGTGTGGTGCAGCACTACAGCTGGTCGGCCCACCTCGGTGGCATTGACCGCTACCTGCAACCCCCGTCCATTTTGCCCCCTTCTCCTGTGAACGCCACATGAAACCAACCGTATCCAGCCCCTCTGATCCGGGCTGGCGCCTGGCGTTGCCTTCCTTCACACTGGTTGCCTGTGTGTTCTTGTTGATGTACCTGGATACGGCCAGCGCAATCGTCGGTATCTGGTGGCGCTCCGAGACCTTTGCCCATGGTTTTCTGGTGCTTCCCATTGTTCTGTGGTTGGTATGGCGCCGCCGGCAGATGCTATCGGCCATTCCACCCCAGCCTGGTGCACTGACGGGTTTGATTCTGGCTCTGGCCGGGTTGGGCTGGCTGTTGGGCGAACTGGCTACCGTCAATGCCCTGAGCCAGTTGACTGTGGTGCTCATGCTGGCACTGTTGGTGCCGGCCCTGCTGGGCTACGGGGTGGCGAGTGCGATCACTTTCCCGCTGGCATTTTTGTTTTTTGGTGTGCCCTTTGGCGAGTTCGCCATGCCGCAGTTGATGCAGTGGACCGCAGACTTCACCGTGTTGGCACTGCGCATGTCGGGTATCCCGGTGTACCGGGAAGGCTTGCAGTTTGTCATCCCTTCGGGCAATTGGTCAGTTGTTGAGGCGTGCAGCGGCATTCGCTACATCATTGCGTCACTGGCTGTCGGAACATTGTTTGCCTATCTCAATTACCAAACCACGCGGCGGCGGGTCTTGTTCATTGCCGCTTCACTGCTGGTGCCCGTGCTGGCCAACTGGTTTCGTGCCTACCTGATCGTCATGCTGGGGCACTTGTCCGGTAACAAACTCGCTGCCGGAATAGACCATCTGATTTACGGTTGGATTTTCTTCGGTGCCGTCATCATGCTGATGTTCTGGATTGGCGCCCACTGGTCCGAACCTGAGCCAGACCCGGCCACCTCCACAGCAGTGCAGTTGCCCAGGCTCTCGCCAGTTTCCAGTGCACCTGCGCAGTGGTTTTTGGCGAGTGTGGCAGTTATGACTGTTTTGGCACTGCCACACGTGGCACGCTGGACCATCCAACGAGAGCAAGCAGCCAGGCCCACACCCATGTTAAGCACCCCGGACCTATCTGCCGGTTGGGTCGTCGTGCCAGACCAGCCGGTGCGCTGGCAGCCCGCTTTTCACAACCCGTCGGCACAGCTTGACCGGCAGTACCGCAAGGGCGAGCACGTGGTGAACCTGTATGTGGGTTACTACCAAAACCAGAACAATGACCGCAAGCTCGTCAGTTCCGAAAATGTGCTGGTCAAAACCAAGGATACGCAATGGGCCCAGATTGCCCGCAGTGAGCACGCCGTGCCAATGGCCGACGGTGCCCCCCTGAAGGTGCGCACCGCAGAGCTGCGCGGATCGCCCGTGGCGGACGAGACCGGTGCACAACGCCTTACTGTGTGGCAGCTCTACTGGGTGAATGGAGCCCTTACGTCGAGTGACATCCTGGCCAAAGCGTACACGGCGCTCCATAGCCTCTTGGGTCGTGGTGACGACTGTGCCGTCATCATCGTCTACGCCCCCAAAGGTGCGTCCAACCAGGGTGAACTGGCGCTGAGATCGTTCATGCAGTCCAACACCACCGCCATCACGGCCTGGCTGCGCACGACCAAACCACAATAACCCCCTACCCCACTACCCCAACAACCATGTAACCATGTGTGGCATTGCCGGACTCTTTGATACCCGTGGCAAGCAAAGCTTTGCCACCGAGCTGATTACCCGCATCAACAACATCCAGGCCCATCGCGGGCCTGATGAACTGGGCCTGCACCAGGAGCCTGGCGTTTCCTTTGGTCACCGGCGCCTGTCGATCATCGACGTGTCCACCGGCCAGCAGCCGCTGTTCAACGAAGACCAGTCGGTCGTCATCGTTTTCAACGGTGAAATCTACAACTACCAGGAACTGGTGCCCGAGCTAAAAGCCCTGGGGCACGTTTTTCGCACGCGCAGCGACACCGAAGTCATCATTCACGCCTGGGAGGCCTGGGGTGAGACCTGCGTGCAGCGCCTGCGCGGCATGTTCGCCTTCGCCATCTGGGACCGTAACCAGCAAACCCTGTTCCTGGCACGCGACCGCCTGGGCGTCAAACCCATGCACTACGCGCTGCTGGCCGACGGCAGTTTTGTGTTTGGATCGGAACTCAAGGTCATCACCGCCCATCCCGGTTTTGACCGGGCCATCGACCCCCTGGCGGTGGAGGAATACTTTGCCCTGGGCTATGTGGCAGACCCGCGCTGCATTTACCGCAACGCGCACAAGCTCACCCCAGGTCACACACTCACCCTGCGCCATGGCCAACCCATGCCGATGGCAAAACCCTACTGGGACGTGCATTTCAGCCTGGACAACCCGATCAGCAGCCAGGATGCCCAGGCCGAGCTGATGGCACGGCTGCAAGAGTCGGTGCGCCTGCGCATGATTGCCGAGGTTCCATTGGGCGCCTTCTTGTCGGGTGGCGTTGACAGCAGTGCCGTGGTTGCCACCATGGCGGGCCTGACCCACACACCGGTGCGCACCTGTGCCATCGGTTTTGACGTGCCCCGGTTCAACGAATCGGCCTTTGCGCAGATGGTGGCCGACCGCTACCACACCGACCATCGGCTGGAGGTGGTCAAGAGCGACGACTTTGACCTCATCGACACCCTGGCCTGGCATTACGACGAGCCCTATGCCGACAGCTCGGCCATTCCCACCTACCGCGTGTGCCAGATGGCGCGCAAACACGTCACCGTAGCCTTATCGGGCGACGGCGGTGACGAGAGCTTTGGCGGCTACCGCCGTTACCGCCTGCACATGGCAGAAGAAAAAGCACGCCAGGCCTTACCCATGGGGTTGCGCCGTCCACTATTTGGCGCTTTGGGGCGTATGTACCCCAAGGCAGACTGGGCACCCCGCATGTTCCGGGCCAAAACCACCTTCCAGGCCCTGGCGATGGACGCAGCCCAGGCCTACCAGCACAGCATGTCCATACTGCGCAGCGACGAGCGCGAGGCGCTGTACTCGGCGGACTTCAAAGCCCGGTTGGGCGGGCACGGCGGGTATCGCGCACTACAGGTCTTTCGCGAGCACGCCCAACGCGCAAACACGGACGACCCCCTGGCCTTGATCCAGTACCTGGACTACAAAACCTGGCTGGTCGGTGACATCAACACCAAGGTTGATCGCGCCAGCATGGCCCACTCGCTGGAAGTGCGCGAGCCCCTGATGGACCACCAGCTGGTCGAGTGGCTGGCCACCTTGCCCACCAACCACAAAATCCGGGGCCAGGAGGGCAAATACCTGCTGAAGAAAGCGTTCGAGTCCAGGCTGCCGCACGATGTGCTGTACCGCCCGAAAATGGGTTTTTCAGTGCCACTGGCCCAGTGGCTGCGTGGCCCGCTGGCGCAGCGCACCCGCGATACCGTACTGGGCCAGCGCATGCAAGACAGCGGCTACTTCAACCCCGCAACCCTGCAAACCATGGTCACGCAGCACCAAAGCGGTCAGCGTGACTTCTCGGCACCACTGTGGACCTTGCTGATGTTTGATGCTTTTTTGCGGCAGGCGGCCATGGACCCGGTGTCAGGCGGTGCTCCTGGTGCGGTCGGGTTTGACCGGCTCCGTTGAAAGGACTATGTTATTAATAGCTGTACCCGCTCATCCCACGGGGGCTGCAGGCTGATTTAATGCCTGATTTGTGGCCAAAAAAGTGCCACAAGGGCTTGCAAAAGGGTTTTAAGAGGGCTTTGCAGCGCAGTTTTTGCATTTGCAATATCACGGGCGATATGAAATTACCGCAAATCGGGTGCGTCAGCAGCCCCGCACCCCAACCCGGCCACATCACTTTGCATCGCACCCCTGCAGCGAACCCTTTTGTGGGGTACAGTGTTCAGTAAATTTTTAGGGGATTTCCGGGATGTCTGAACGTGGACAGAACATGAAACATTGCGCTATCACTTGTTTGCGATGGATGGTACTGGCCATGGCGTTGGTCGCGATGGGTGGTGCCCAGGCAGCCCTGACGATCAACAGCGACGGCACCGTCACCGACTCCACCACGGGCCTCACCTGGATGCGCTGTGCCATGGGCCAGACCCTGAACGGCAGCACCTGCACCGGCACGGCAGCCACCTACACGTTCGATCAAGCCAACGCACTGGCTGGCACGGTGGCATTTGCAGGCCAAAGTGACTGGCGCATGCCCAGCATCCGCGAACTGCAAACCATCGTGGATCGCTCGGTTTATGGCCCGGCCATTGACCGTTCAGCGTTTCCCGATACGCCCGGTTCGTACTTTTGGTCGGGTTCTTCCTATGCCTACTTTTCGGACTACGCGTGGCTCGTCTATTTCGGCCATGGCTACGCCTATTACAGCTACCGGAGCGACGGCTTTGCGGTCCGGTTGGTGCGCGGCGGACAGTCTTTTGCCCCTTTGCTGGGCATTACACGTCCAACGAGCGACTACGTAGACAACGGCGATGGCACGGTCACGCACACGCCGACCCAGTTGACATGGAAGCGTTGTGCACAAGGCCAGACCTGGACCGGCAGCACGTCCGACAGCACGTGCAGCGGCAGCGCCAGCACCTACACCTTTGATCAGGCCCAGGCACTGGCTGGCACAACGTTTGCGGGTCAAAGTGATTGGCGCGTACCCACGGAAGACGAGTTGGTGGGTCTGGTGGACTACAGCAGCGCATCCACGCCCGTGGTCAACAGCAGCGTTTTTCCGGAAACACCCGCTTCGGGCTTTTGGTCGGGCTCTCCCAGTGCCAGCTATTCGGGCTTCGCGTGGAGCGTCAGTTTCGGCAATGGCAGCGCCTACGGCAACGGCTACCGCAGCAGCAACGGCGCGGTCCGGTTGGTGCGCGGCGGACAGTCTCCTGGCCCTTTGGTCCTGGCCGTCAGCAAGAGTGGTACGGGAGCGGGCACCGTCAACAGCAGCCCTGCGGGTATCAGCTGCGGCAGCACGTGCGGCGCATCCTTTGCCAGTGGCGCCAGTGTTACGCTCGCCGCAACCCCGGCAACCGGCAGCACCTTTGCCGGCTGGAGCGGGGCATGCACGGGTACGGGAAGCTGCACCGTGAGCATGACCACAGCGCACAATGTGACGGCCACGTTTACCCAGAGCGTTGCAACCACAGCCCCGGTCTGTACCCTCAGCGCCAATCCTTCCACCATCAACGCTGGCTCAAGTTCAACCCTGACGGCTGCATGTACCCCGGCTGCAAGTAGCCACGTCTGGACAGGCGGCACGTGCGCGGGAACCTCCGGAGCCACTTGCACGGTTACGCCATCGGCTGCGACAAGCTACACGGTGACAGGAATAAACACCAGCGGGACAGGCAATACGGCCAGTGCCATGGTGAGCCTGGTCAGCAATGTTTTTTCCACCGTCCCAGGCACCCATGGCAATGACTTCTTCTTGCTGTCTGGCAACAATTCCTACTATGGCGGCGCTGGCAATGACACCTATATCATCAGTCCCTATACCTTGAGCGGTGCGGTAACGGCCAAAATCATTGACACCGAAGGCACCAACGTCATCCAGTTTGTCAGTGGCATGACGATTGCTTCCAGCAGTTTCTTCATGGACGCCGCCCAGCTCATGCTGCCCAACGGTGCCATTGTGCAGATACTGGGTGCATCCAGATGTATCTACCAGTTGGGTGTCAACATTTTGGCGGGCGAAACGGCCAGTAACCTGAGCTATGCACAGTTCGCCGCCACGCTAGGTGCCAGCATTCCAACGGGTTCCACGCCGGTGAGTGGTACGGCCAATTTTGTTGTGCGCAGTGAAAGTGCCTTTCTCCCATGAAGCGCCGCAATCTCTGGCTTGCTTTGGCAGGCCTGTTACTCGCAGCTGTGGGGACAGTGGCTGCTGGTCTGTCCGTGACCGGCATCAGCCTGTTGCAGGTGTGGGAACAGGGCGACATGCGCCGACCGGGCGAGCTTATCCGCTATGCCAAACAGCGGCTGCTGGGGCACGACAAGCTGGAGTTTGTGCTGCTCCCCGTCCTCCATCTGGCCCAACGCCACTATGAGCGCCCCACCAATGGCCAACCCCTGCCCACCTTGGGCAAAGGCCAGCAGCCTGCGGATGCCAAACAATACCGACCAGTTGCCGATGTCGTGGCCCGCAACCCTGCCGAGCTGCAAGCAGCCTTGCTGACGGCGCAACCGGGTCAGATCATTGAACTTGCCGCAGGCACCCACCGCTTCAATCAAAAGATTCGCCTTGGCGGGCCTGGCCTCGCAGCATCTCCCATAACGGTCCGCGCGGCCACCATAGACTCTACGGTGATCGAATTCAATACCACCGAAGGTTTCCTGGTCAACCAGCCCTACTGGGTGTTTCAAGACCTGGTCATCCGTGGTGTCTGCAAAGCGGACGACGATTGCGAACACGCCTTTCACATCGTGGGCAAAGCCGAGCACACCACCCTGCGCAACAACCACCTGGAAGACTTCAATGCCCACATCAAAGTCAACGGTTTCAGTGGCGACTGGCCAGACCACGGTGTGCTGGCCTACACCACCCTGACCAACACGCGCCCGCGTGGTACTGCACGGTCGGTCACCCCGTTTGATCTGGTCGGCGCAAACCACTGGAAAGTGACGGACAACCTGGTCAGCAATTTTGTAAAGAACGCTGGCAACAAAGTGTCATTTGGCATCTTTATGAAAGGCGCCAGTGAAGGCGGACAAATCGAGCGCAACCTGGTTGTCTGCTCGCCCGAAAACATATCAGGCCCCGGTGTGCGCGTAGGCATTTCATTTGGCGGCGGCGGCACCAGCCCCAATTTGTGCAGGGACGCAAAGTGTGCCCGGTTTGAACACAACGGCGGCCTGGCGGCCAACAACATCGTGGCCCATTGCAACGACTCGGGGCTGGATGTAAACCAATCAAGCCTGATCACTCTGGCCCACAATACGCTCATCAACACCAGTGGAATTGACCTGCGCCGCACGCCCACGCAGGCACAGGCTTATGGCAATCTGCACGAGGGCAACGTTCGCGCGCGCGACGGAGCTGTGCTGCGTGCAAGCATGAACCAACCCATGCACGCGCCATCGGTCTTTGAAAATCCAGACAGCCTTATGCTGAATTGGCGTGCTGTGCCTGAGAAAATCCCGTCGCTGCGCGGCGTGTCCAGCGACTTCTGTAATGATGCACGGGCGGATGGAACACTACCAGGCGCGTTTTCTGGTGTTTCAAGCTGTGCACAAACGGCCATGTCTCAGTAGCCGTGAATCCGAGAGTTAGAGAGTTAGAGAGTTAATATGCCACCCCTTCATCGTCTTGTATTTTTTGTCCTGGCCTCAACCGTTGTGCTGACCAATGCGTGCGGTGGAGGCAATGCAACATCAGGCACACCGTCTGCTGTTACCCCGATGGGTTCTATTCAGTGTGGAGCAGGACGAGAAAACTGCTTTGGTGTAGACCCTGCCTTCAACACCAGCCCCAACTGCGATCCGCAAGCCATCACCTGCATCAAAGTGGGGTCTGGCAACCCGGCAGCGCAAACCAGCGTGCCGATCACTTTTGGACAGCCATTCAAAGCGGGCGATCTTCCTGCGGGTGCCGCACTGGAGGCCCGCGATGCAAGCGGTGCCGTTGTCCCCCTACAGATGGACGAGGTATCCAGCCATGCTGATGGCTCTGTCCGGTTTGCTGTTCTTAGCGCCCATATCTCGAACCTTATGCCGAATGAGAAGCGCACCATTTCGTTTTTCAAAAAAGCAACCAGTTCGCCAACAGCACCAGTCGCCGTGAACACCGCTGCATTCGACCTGAAACTGTCTGCCACGGTCTATTCACCGCAAATTTCCGTCATTACATTTGGCAACCGTAACGGCACCAGCGCCGGAATCCCCTTTCTGGAAGGCGAGCAGATCACCTTGCAGTTGGGCGACACCAACCCCGAGCAATACGTGTTGACGGTAACGGCAGCACAAGCCGGCGGTGGGCATCAAACCCTGACCAAAATTGCCGAAGCCTTCATGGCGCTCATCAATGCCAGCAGCAAAACCTATGTCGCGTCCAAAACTGGCGAAGGCGGCGGCTATGAAAAACTTTGGCTCACCACGATCCGGACAGATGCCTCAGCGTTTGGCATCAAGTTTGTTTACTCGGGTGCCGCTGTACTGACGGTTGCCAATCTGCAAACCTACCAGCCCCCCGTATCCTTTGTGGCTAACCCGCGCCCGGTACTTGACGCCATGGTTGCAGCGGGCCAGCGCCCGCGCCTCAACGGTACAGTAGCCAGTGAATACACGGTAGTTGCTCCATTCACCAACACCAGCTCCGGCGTCCAGCACCCGCAACTCACCGCCCGTCTCCACACCCGTTTTGTGGATGCAGGCCAACGTGTGCGCACGGACATGGTGATTGAAAACAACTGGACCTACGCACCCAATCCCGGCAACATCACCTACGAGTTGACCGTAACGCAAGGCGGCCAGACGGTTTTTCACCAACCCACCTTGACCCACAACCACCACGCCCGCTGGCACAAGGTCTTGTGGACAGGCGTGGATCCGCAAGCCCAGGTGCGCCACAATATGCGTTATTTTCTGGACAGCAAAGCCACCTGGAACTATGACTTGTCGGTTCAAATATCCGAATCGGTATTGGCTGCTGAGGCCGCCAACCTGGCGAAAGCAGACACAAAGCCAATGGGCGCGGCATTCATCACTCCCTATTTCCCAACAACCGGTGGACGGCCAGACATTGGCCCATTACCCCGCTGGACGGCACTCTACCTTGTAACACAAGATCCCCGTACACGGACTTCGATGCTTGCCAACGCAGACGCAGCCGCCGGAATTCCTATTCACTACCGTGATGCTGCAACCAATCAGCCCGTGAGCCTGGAAACTCACCCTGGGCTTGCCATGCAACTCGGCAACTCGGACACCAAAGACGCACTGCCCGTTGTAGTCAACAACGTGACAATTTGGTCGCCGGATGCAGCGCACCAGGCGTCGTTTGCTTACATTCCATATATTGTTAGTGGCGACTCGTTCTATCTGGACGAAGTACAGTTCTGGGCCAACTGGAATATGGGCCGAGTGGATCCAGGTTACCGCGGTCGAAATCTGGGGCTGATCAACCCAGACCAGATGCGTGCCCAGGCCTGGAGCCTTCGCTCCATCGGTGAGGCCGCGCGTGCGCTACCTGACAGTCACCCCATGAAAGGGTATTTCAAAACAAAACTAAACGACAATCTCGCCTGGTATGTGGCGCATTACCCGCGCGGCACATCTTCAACCGTTTCCCCTCTTGGCATGATGGAAAAGAATGACTCCGTGGGTCAGACGGCTCCTTGGCAAAATGATTTCATGGCGCTGGTCGTCGGGCAGTTGGCGGAAGGAGGCGACCTGCAGGCACGTGAATACTTCAACTGGATCAGCCGCTTTACGGTCGGTAGATTCCTCAACGAAAGTAATGGGTTTTGTCGCGCACAGGCTCCTGCATACTACATAGTTATCAGAGACACGGCGGGGAGGTTTGTCGATGACTGGGGTGTATTGTTCAAACTCAACTGGCCAAACATCACCAGTTGCGACCCTAACAGGGTTGTTGATGGCGCGCCAACTTCCGCTGCTGACTACGCCGCTTATGCACGCGCCATGCTTGGAAACGCCAGCAGTCTTGGAATCCCAGGCGCACTAACTGCCTATTTATACTGGTGCTCTGTCACTACTCAAATGAACAACGCCATGCTAAACAACCCCACTTGGGCTATCGTTCCTAGGCGAGACTGAGGCACACCGTCCTGTAAACTACCCACACACATTCGATCAGTAGAATATGAACGGCAATAGAACACTTAACGTGTTACTCCTTCCGCCACAAAAATGGCAACCTGCACGCAACTTTCATATCCCTGGATCCTCGCCATCAGAAGGACTGATTGATCGCCTAATGGCTGAACATCATGGCATAAATACTACGCTACTAGATCCAAACAGCGCACCATTGAATCCCTTGGAATCTTTCCACCCACTCTACAGAGGGATAGACCCGCTGAGAGCGCTTACTGTGCTGACAAAATACCGAAGTTTCGACTTAATTCTTTCTGTTTTTGAGAGTTCCGCGTTGATTCCACTACTGTTCCGTGGAGTAACTAGATTCCAGCCCAAAATAGCCATCTGGGATGTTGCGCCTGATGAGGCGTGGCGCGCACGTCAAGTCGTTCAAAACATTGTCATACCTCGTGTCGATCACCTGTTTTTATTGTCGACAAATCAAGTTGGTTATATTGAAAGACGTTGGGGCGTGAAAGATCGTTTTGGTGTAATTTGGCAACATATAGACACTGAGTTTTTCAAGCCTGAAACTACAGACGGCGCTGGCCCAATCCTCGCGATTGGTGACGATCATGGCCGGGATTGGCCGACCCTTCTAGATGCAGTATCCGATATGGATATAGACCTGATCATCAAGACAAAACAAAAACTTGACCTATCAAATATCAAACGCTGCCGTGTGAAGCAAATTTCCAATCGCATCAGCTACAGCGAACTCAAAAGCCTCTATGCACAATGTTGTTTTGTGGTTCTTCCACTTAAATCAACACTAAATGTTAGCGGAGTAAGCAGTGTTCTCGAATCCATGGCCATGGGCAAAGGTCTGATTGTCAGCGACAACCCCCCAATCCGAGATTACCTGGCGCCGGATGAAACTTGCAAGGTTGTGCCCATAGGAGACAGTCAAAAATTGCGAGTTGCCATCACTCATCTTCTTGCCAACCCGGATCATGCTTCACGGATGGGATTCAACGCAAGGAAGCGTGCAGTGCAGTTGTACTCAGAACCGGTTTTCGCTGAACGCCTGGCAAGAAATATTCGGCAGTTGGTTGAAGGCAACGCACAATTCATTCAAACTAGGTCGAACGAACCGGAACCAAACAGATAATACTTACGCAATCATTGGCCGCAACCGAAAACAATAGCAACATTCGCACGGACATGACAATTATTGCCGAGGAATTTCATACTATCGATGTCAAAACGGCTTGAATTTTAAGAGAGTTTCATTCAAGGAACCTGTTTCATACAATAAATCAAAAACTTACAATACCATGCAGAATTAAATACAACTGATTGATCTTAAATTGGTTTTTACTATCCTTCTTGCACCTTTAGAGGACTGCTTGTTAAAGACTAATAAGCCCTCTGGCAACCAGATTTAATTTGTTACACTCAATGAAGCTACTTCTTCTGCTACTATACCCCTTTCGCTTGCTCGTCGTTCATATGGAACGCGGCTCCCTGTTAAGGAAAATCTGTGTCGCGATTTTGAAGATTTTCAAAGGAAAAATAAAAATCGATCTTCTTGTGAATGAGGTCCGCCCTCTTGATGCACCACAAGTTACATTCGAAGCAGTGAATTCGATGGTCTTGGATGATATCTATTGGTTCGGACTACAAGGATATGAGGGTCGACTAACCGATGTGTGGGTCACATTATGCCAACAAGCGGATGATATTCTAGAAATTGGAGGCAACATTGGTGTATTCACGATTATCGGTGGAAGGGTCGCCAAGGCGCGTTACACGGTGCTTGAACCTGTGCCGGTCAACGCCGCAATTTTGCGTCGAAATTTGCTGAAAAACAGAATTACGACAGTCACTGTGCTTGAAGCTGCGGCGGTTCCAGGCCCCGAAGATTCTAAAGTGCATTTAAATATCCCAATCGAAGGACGCGATGCTCCAGTTGGAGCACATCTAACTGTTGGCGTGGAAGTAAATGGGCGTAGTTCTGAATCGATCATTACTGTCGAAGGTTTGTCTTTCAAGAGACTTATTAAGTCTTGTGACCTGATAAAAATCGATGCCGAGGGCATTGAAGCTGAATTACTAAGCAGCGTATTCAGCGAAATAATTTTGACGAAACCGACGTTGATTATCGAAGTTTTACCCGAAGCAAAACAGCTAGGAGAATTAATTGCAAGAATTTCACAAATAGTCAAATATAATATATATATTATCCCGGCTTACGGAATTAACTCCATTACCAAAGCGGATCCTGCAAGCTTTACATCGACATTGCCGAAGAAATATTTCTCAAAGGACGTTATTTTGAGCACCATGGACATTAAGTGATTAATGTAGATGTAGATAGTTTTCGAGAACAGACGATTGAATAACGTTAGAAAGAAGTTTTTTCCAGTTTGCTGTAATCCGTTGACCATGTCCACCAACCCCACTTTCCATTGAAGCAACAAGTCATTAGTGCACTGAAGTGGTCTGCGCTGGGTAAGGGTGCAAGCCAGGTCGTCAGTTGGGTGATCACCATCTATGTCATTCGGGTGTTGTCGCCCGCAGACTACGGCCTGATGGCCATGGTGATGGTGGTCATTGTCTTCGTTTCCACGTTTAATGAATTTGGCCTGGGGGCTGCGCTGATTCAGTCGCGGGACGTTTCTGACGAAAAAATCGGCGCCATTTATGGTGCCACGTTACTTTTGGGGGCGGGGTTGAGCGCCCTGCTGGCGTTGGCATCGCCGTTGGTTGCGGCATTTTTTGATGAACCACGCTTGTCTTTGCTGCTATCCGTGGCAGGTTTGCAGTTTATTATCAATGCCACCATCGTCGTGCCCGAATCCATGATGAAGCGGGACTTGCACTTTAAGCCCTTGTCCATCATTTATCTGGTCGGGGTGGTGTCGGCCAGTTTGACTACCCTTCTTCTGGCGTTGCTAGGTCACGGGGTGTGGGCACTGTTGCTGGGTAATATGGCAGGTGCCGTGGTGAAGGCCGGTTTGTTGATCTGGAGTAACCCCAACCGCATTGCGCCCAATCTGTGGTTGCGCAATGCCACGGCATTTCTGAGCTTTGGTGGCTACATGACCGCCAATCGGCTTTTGGCCTACTTTGTGTCACAGGCAGACATCCTGATCGGCGCCAAACTGCTTGGTAAGGAGGTGTTGGGGCTGTACACCGTGGCTCTGGAGTTGGCGTCGTTGCCACTGGACAAGGTCATGAGTGCTGTCAATCCGGTCATCTTTAGCGCCGTATCGCGCATGCAGGACAAACGTCCGGCCTTACAGGAGGGCTTGCTCAAAGCCTTCAAATGGATGGCTTACCTCACCTTTCCGTTGATTGCGGGTTTGGCCGTTGTTGCTCCGGAGTTCATACCGCTGGTGCTGGGTAGCGCATGGTCTGGAGCCATATTGCCTTTGCAACTGATCAGCGTGGTCATCCCTTTGAAATTGATCAATGCCCTGCTGTCCACCGCTGTTAATGGGGTGGGCCGCGCAGATGTGGGTTTGCACAACACGCTGGTTGCTGCAGTGGTGTTGCCGACTGCTTTTGTCATCGGTGCCGGTTGGGGTGCACCTGGACTGGCGATGGCCTGGGTGGCAGGTATGCCCGTGGTTTTTGTCTTGAACTTCAGAAGATCCAGCCGCGCCATTGGTATCACCGCCAGCCAAGTTGTGCGGGCGTTGTGGCTGCCCACGCTTGCAACGGGCTCCATGGTGCTGGCACTGCTGTTGCTGCGCAAGATTCTGCCTGCATCTTTGCAACCATGGGCTTTGTTGGCAACGCTGGTGGCGGTTGGTGCTGCTGTTTTTTTGCTGATGGCGTTTGGCACTGACCAGCAGTTGCGCATCGAGGTAAAGTCCAGTGCACTATACCAGCGGATGCGTGACTTATGTTCTTTTTGATGTATTTATCACGTCTTTTATACGTATTTTACATAATGACAACCAAACTTGTTGCTTATGGAGCAGTAACCGAAATACCGACCATGCCGGGTCTGACGTGGCTACTCAGGGAAAGAATGCGGCTTGCGTATTATGCACAGCGGGCTTTGATAGCCACCAGGCGTGAGGGTTGCGCACCCCATGTCTTGTTTGAGGACCACAGTTGCACCTGGTTTTTCAATTACGGCGATGTGGCGATTGCGGGTACGCTGATCAATCACGTCACGGCCAACGCTGCGGTACCGGTCGTCCGAAAACAATGGCAGCTTGCGCACCAACATGGTTGGCTGGATGACGTGACCGATCCGTTCCTGGTTATGGTTTGCGGTGGTGGCTACTTATCTCTTGACACGCATGGCCGATTGTCTCCACGGCTTGCTGCGGATCTTGCGGTATACCGCGCCAAAGGCGCAGCGTGGGGTCTGGCAGGTATTGGCGTCAATCAATTGGGGCAGCAGTTTGGGAGCCTTGAATGGGAACCCACCCGTGCCGATGTCGATACGCTGCAAGAACTAGTTGGCAATGCAAAATTTGTCAGCGTACGCGACAAACCATCTCAGCGCTATCTCAAGCGCGCTACGGGTCTTGATGTGTCTTTGACAGGTGATCCAGCGCTATTTGCAGTTGACCCCATGCACCAGACCAGCAAACCGGCCAAGGCCAGCCAGCGTTTGCAAGTGGGACTTAGCATACCTTTTCACGGACGCAATGCAGCCGAGAACTGGAACCACTGCCATCGTGCGTTGGTTGCCGCTTTACGCGTCGTGCAACAAAAGCTGGACTGTGAGTTTCACTATTTTGTTCACTATGAAAGTGAGTTGCTCATCACACGTTTGCTCAAGGCCATGGGTCTTCACTTGACCATACATTTCGGTAGTGTTGACAAACTGCTGGCGGGTTACCAGCAAATGGACTTGCTGATTGCGGGGATGCTGCATGCATGTATCCTGGCTGCCAACTACAACGTACCGTTGGTAGGTTTGGCCTATGATGCCAAACACCGGGGTTTTTTTGATTTGATGGGCATCCGTGATCAGGTGCTCCCCATGTCAACGGAAGGACTTGCCTTGTTGCCGGATCTGGTGCAAGGCACTGTGTCCCATGCATCCGATGTATCCCGCAGGATACTGGTAGCGCGAACTCAACTGGCTCCGCACCACCATCAGATGATTCGGGTTGCCAGAGCACAGTTGGGACTGGAAACATGATGCATCCGGCGGTCAGCGTTGTCATGCCCGTGCGCAATGGCCGGGTGTATATCCATGAGGCCGTTGAAAGCGTCCTGTCGCAAGATTTTTCAGATCTGGAGTTGGTGGTGGTGGATGATGGCTCCACCGATTGGGACTATCGCCAGCTCATGCAGCTTGACGCCCGCGTCAAAGTGATTCGACTCGAGGGTGCAGGCGTCTCGGCAGCCCGCAACACGGGCATGGCTGCATCGAGCGGTAAGTACATTGCCTTTCTGGATGCAGATGACGTGTGGTTTCCTGGCAAACTGGCGGCCCAGATCCGTTACTTTGAGGCCAGGGCAGACCTCGGCGTGGTCTTTGGTCAGTTTGTCAAGTGGTATCCTGATGCCTCGGGCGCTTTCCCACCGGCGGCATCGTTATCGGTGAACTGTGCCGATCTGACAGAAACCGAGCAAGCACGCTCTGGCTGGTTGTACACCCGACTTTTGATGGGTCTTCTGGTTGGCATGAACACCGCAGTCATTCGGCGCAATGTGTATGACCAGATTGGTGGTTTTGACACAACCATGCGCATCGGCGAGGACTATGACTTCTGGTTGCGTGCTTCGCGGGTTGCCCCGATGCATTCGTTAAATGGGCCGGTGGCACTGTACCGCATTCACTCGGCCAGTGCCATGCATCGCGTGGACAAGGTCAACCACATGGCCAGACTATTGCAGTGTAGTGTGGTAAGGTGGGGGCTTGAAAACCCGGATTGCACCAGACTGGACCCGCAGCAGTTCACACGTCGCCTTGCCATGACACATTTTGATCATGGCTACTTGCATTACTGGCGGGGTGATCTGGCCGTTGCCCGCCAATCATTCGCTTTGGCTCTTGTGAGCGGTGGCCGACGCCTGCGCTCGGTCGTCTATTGGCTGCTGGCTGTTGGTGCTTCCCTGTACGCAAAGCGATCCCTCACTTCGTCTTGAATCCTATACGCTGTAACCGCCACCAGGCAGAAATTGCCAACCGCGCCAGGTATCCTCGGGCGGTTTTGGGCCACCAGACACCGCTGTAATACACATGCTCGTCATTCGCAAAATCACGCTTGGCTTGGCTGTCACCTTCCCCCCGGTCCAGCACTCGCAGACCATGCAGGCTGCCTTCAAACAGAATACGGCGCAATAAAATGCGCCCCGGTGACAAAGCTGCATACTCTTTGGCGTAGGCCGGAAACCAGAAGTGCAACGTGTGGTTGTGCCGCAACCCGAAGTGCGCCGCTACCAGCTTGCCCCCTGCGCGCAAGACACTCAACAGCCCGGCGCAATCCGGTGCAGCGGTTTGCAACAACCCGCGTAACAGTTGGACATTGGTGTCATCAAACAAAACGGCATCATCATTGCCTGTGCGGATGTACTGCGCCTTTTTAAGGGCAATAAGTGCATCAAAGTCTTTGTCGGGTTGGGATGACATCAGTTCAAATGTCAACGGACCGTGTTCCGCCACGAGTTTGCGTTCTCGACGCTCGGTATCGGAGGTCAGTTTTTTATCCAGTTTGCGCAAGTACTCCCAATGTGCATCACCCACCCCCTGAATCAATGTACGCAAGCCTGGACGCGCGTCACTACCCGTCAATCCGATCTCGCTTTGCGTCTGGTCCAGGTGTGAAAACACGACGGCACCCATGCCAGCGCTGCGCAACGTGTTATTGATATCCAATACGATACCGGGGGTGACCACGGCACCAAAATAGTCGGTCATCGCCCCGGCCACCGGCTCGTACACCCCCAGGTACCCCAGCCAACCATGGTGTCGCCGCAAGGGCAGCACACCCACCAGTGTGTCGGCAGCATACATCACCACCACGCGCACGTTACTGTCAACCTTGGCAACTTGCTCGCAAAAGGCCGCTGTTAAAAAAGCCTGTTGGTATTGCGGATTCTGTTCAACGGTGCACCGCCAGAAATCCAGTTCAGATTGGGTTAACGATGCAAATGGCTTGACCCGTGCAGCAATGCGGTTGTCGATATGGGTTGGGGACTTCATCGCGCTACTGTTTTTGTGCTTTGGGCCTGAAAAAAAGAAACATGGCCAACTTCGCAAACGAAACTTTCCCGTTGTTGGCACATGTCCAGCGATTTTCAGGTATGTGAATTCGCCCCAGGGTGACGGCACGCTGAAAGTCATGGGTGGTAGTTGTCAAGGTGGGATTGCTGGTAAACAACCACTGAAAGCCAGCACCGTAGGCCGCCTGGACCAGCGCATCATTGTATGCACCGTGCGGAAACGACATGGACAGGGATTGCGTCTGGGTCGATTGCAACCAGCGCATCGACTCGCTCAATTCTTGTGTTGCCTGCTCCTGTTTGCGGGCAGTTAACGGCACGTGGCTGAAACCGTGTGCCCCCAAGGTAAACACTCCAAGGCGCTTCATCCGGGTCAGTTCATCAGTGGTCAACATCTGCCGCGTCAGTTCGGGCGCCTGGCCAATGTCCTGCAACAGCACCATACGTTCGGATTCGGACAGGGCTGCCAAGGAGGCGTGTATCTGGTCTGTGCTGCACGGCCCCGTCTCACCCGCCAGACCCAAGGTCAGCAGGCGCGCTACCAGCCTGGCTGTGGCCTGCTTATCTGCCAAAACGGACACCAGAAGGTCTTGCCACCACCTGTCATTTTTCAGGCTGGGTACCTCTGCGGCAACAAACAACAACGCCGACAAACGCCGTTGCAACAGAGCGGGTTGTGCATACTGCTGTGTGTCGCGCCAGCCGTCGTCAAAGGTAATCAGCGCGGCCCGATCCGGTAGCGGCGTCATGCCCTTTTTTGCCATTTCCAGGTCTGCCAGTGTGATCACGTTGTAGTGCTGCCGGACAAAGTCAAGACACTGCCCAAAACCGATGACTGAAAAGGTGAACTCCCGCTCTGCATACGTGAAGGCCTCGGAGTCAGGGGGCAACACCCTGTGAAACATCAACACCGTCAGTGTGCGGCGATTGCGCAAGCGGTGCGCCAACCCCAACAGGCCCGATCCGTACAAAACACTGCGCACAATGTCTTTCAGCGTTGCCATCGGTCAATCGCTCCTTACTCTGCAACGCAGTCTGGTTGCATCAACAAGTTGCGACCCAACTGCCATGCAATATGCAAAGGCTTGGTTCCCCATGGCGTAAATCGTGGTATCTGGAAAGGCGACGTGGCACCCGTTGCGACACCATAATGGGTCGTCACGGCACAGGTGTAACCGGCTTGTTTGACAAGCTCCACATGGCGCGACGAAAAGTCTGCGTAAGGGTGCCCGTTGGGGTAAGCAAATGCGGTCACAGCCCCGCCAACCAGACCATTCAGTTCTTCGCGTGCCTGGCCAATTTCACGCTTGGCAGTTGCATCATCGCAATAGAGCAAGATGGGATGATCGACGGTGTGGGCACCTATGCCAAAGCCCAAAGAATGAATGGTTCGTAGATCCGCTACAGGCATCACCTGCACATGTTCCATCCTTACCTCGGTCAACACCTCCAGCGCTGCCAGGAGGTCATTTCGCGCAGGCAGTGTCAGATACTTCAGACTCCGCTCAAGGTACTGCACAGCCGAAGCGCGCTGCTGCACGGTGGCCATTGGCAAAGGTACAAATGCCGGATGATCCAGTTTCAACACGGCAGACTTGCATTGCAGCACTGCATTGGCAATACGCTCGTGCCACAGTGGGCGCCCGTAGAACTGGCCGGAAGTGATGAAAAAAGTGGCATGCAAGTTGCGTTTGCGCAACGCAGGCACAACCCCGTTGATCCAGTTGGGATAACCGTCGTCAAAGGTTATGCAGGCCGCGCGCGCGGGCAATGTCCCCGCTCTCAGCAGGCTGGCCGCCTCTTCGAGTGGAATGACCTTGAAAATGGACACCATCGTGTCCAGCAGGCGCTCGAACGAGGCCAGATTCACATCCTGGGGCATCATGGGGTCCGCAACACTCGGCACCTTGTGAAACAGGAACACGCTTAGCTTGCCATGGGCAAGCAATCTGATTGGCAAACTGAGCAATCGCTTAATGGCTGACCCCTAGAGTAGATACTGTTCTGGGTTGTCGCTTGGTAGCAGCAACTGCGATTTTATGGTTTGCACCAGATCGCGCCTCTTTTTCGACCTGAATCTTGAGAACCTGCACCAGCATAAACAACACATATGGCAGGTCAAAATAGAGAGCGCTTAGCAGAGCGCCCGCCACTAAATATGCCAAGATCGAAAGCGCTAGCATCTGGGCCAGTGAGAGCGCCCAGTCCAAACGCGGCCCAACTCCCTTGCAAATTCTTATGACCGCGCGGGCAGTCAGAAAAGAATTTATCAAGATTGCAATAAATAACAAGAAGCCAACAAACCCTAGGTCGCCCAGGGCTTGAAAATAAATGCTGTGCGTTGCACGCCCACGGCCCGGCAGTCCATTCAGATCCATCGGCAAGAATCCCAGCAGGCCTTGCGCATCACGATACATATTCCAAACATATCCAACTTCCACGGACATAGGCCCCCCCCCAAAAATGGGGTTACTTAGCGCAATGGCCGTACTAACATGCCACGCACCGATTCGGCCCAAGAGTGAACTGTCTTCACTCGCCTTTTCAATGGTTTGCATGCGGCTAAGCCACTCGTCAGACGCCAGTTGCGACGCAAGCAATACGCAAATGACGATGACCACGATGCTAGCAAACTTGTGCCGACTGGTGATCAAAAACCACATGCCTACCACGGCCATACACAAAAGCCCCCCACGGGACTGTGATGCAATCACAGAAAAAACCAACAACGGTATCAAAGCCAGAAAACCAAGCCTGACCAGCTTCACTGCCGAGTGGTTGTATAAGTACGCGAGTAACGGTATGGTCATGACAAGCACCATGGCGTAATAGTTGTTGTCACCAAACTTTGCAACACCTCTGGCCAGATGATGACCGCCGCTTAAAAAAAATTTCAAACCATCGACCACGCCGTGAAAGCTCATTGCGATGGTGATGACCAGCACCAGTGCGTGTACCCGATAGCGGTTGGTAACGATCAAAGGCATCAGCGCACAAAACAAAACGGTCTTCACCATGTTGGTGGCCATCTCCCAGTTTCTGGCGTGCCCATCAAATGCAAAAGTGGCGCATAGGGTTATGTGGATGGTGAAAATGACGAATAGCACCGTTGTCGCGTTTGGCGTATAGGGTTGTCGCTCCGGATCTTTGCGTAGGAAAAAGTGCAGTAGCGCAATGATGGCAAACATTTGCACATAAGCAATGCCAACCATGAAGCCGTACAGATAAAACTGAATTGCGGCCAAACCAGCCCAGCACCACAAGAGATACGCAACAAAACCATTGCGCAGGCTCATAAAAACCAGCGGTGCAAACAAAAAGGCAAACATCAGGTCGCGCATGTCACGTAGATTTAGGATTGCTGGCGTTGGTGTCAGTCATGTCCATCTCGCTATAGGAAAACAGCCCCAGACTCCGCCGTGCACCAGGCGCGACGGGGCGGCTGATGCTGCGCATCAACAGCACGATGGCGCCAACAAAAACCGTCAGGAGGAGTGCTTCAACCATTTACCGGGACTGATCTGCATCATCAAACGAGGCGCACCACCTTTTTGGCATTTCCCAGCCAAGTGAGGTCCAAGCGCGCAATGGTTTTGTACGCGCCGTTTGCCAGATGGATGCGCAAATCGGCATCGGTGCACAGCCGGGTGAGCGCCGCTTCAAAGCTGCCGGGCACTTTGTCGTCAAACAGTAGCGCGTTGTCCCCATCCGTCAGCACCTCGAGCAGATTGGGCTCGCGTGGGGCGATGATGGCTTTGGCCAGTACCAGATACTCCATCAGCTTGAGGGGCGATGCGTAGGCCGTCACTGCGGGCTGCAAGGCGACATCAAACGCAGCCACGTGTTCTGGCACGCGGTGGCGGTCTATCACCCCGGTAAATGTCACACGCTGGGCAATGCCCAGCGAAGCGGCCAGTGCGTCCAGTTCAACGCGCACCGGGCCGTCGCCCACCACCAGCAGGTGGATGTTGGCGGGGGCTTGTGGCTTGGCCATCCAGGTGATGACGCGGTCAACGCCGTGCCAGTCGCGCACAAAACCGGTAAAACCCAGCACCAGTTTGCCTTGCAGCCCCAATCGGGCTTTGGCAAGATCAGGCGCAGGGGCCGTCACAAAATGGGTTTCGTTGATGCCGTTGGGAATGACCACAATACGCTCCGGCGCAACGCCGTAGGCCTTGACGTAGCCTGCCAGCACGTGGGTCACCGGCAACACAAAGTTTGCACTGCGCCATGCAGTGCCTTCGGCCCAGCGGGCCAGTCGCACCAGACTCAGGCCACCACTGTGCTTGAGGCGTTCGTCCACCAGCGGGGCGTTGACTTCCAATAGCAAGGGGATGCCCAGCTTGCGCTTGAGCAAGGTGCCAGAGAGCAGGAACAGGTTGTAGCGCTCATAGATGAAGTCAGGCTCAAACTCTTGTGCGGCTTTGATCAACTGGCGGTAGGCCACCAGCGAGTAGGCCAACTCCAGCAGTTCGTACACCGCCTTGGGCAGTGCCGCCTTGAGCCGGTGCACCCAACCCACTTCGCCACCCATGGCACCTTGCTGGTCAGCCCGCGCCCCCATGGTGGGGGCCACCACCCGCACCTGATGCCCATTGGCGCGCATGGCATCGATCATTTCTTCAATATGAACCGCTTGACCATCTTTGGATGCCGTACGGTGGTGGTAGAGGATTTTCATGGGTCTTTATATTCAAATTTGGTAGCGTTACAAGCCTACTGGGCGCTGGCTACAGGTATCAAGGCAGCCACGAGCTTATCGTCCTTGTTGGTGACAACGCTGTCAGGACGGTAATCATGTTGCTCCAATTTGATGACCATGTAGGCCATTATGACTTGACTTTGATCACCGCCAAACGCCCCGGGTATCGATAACCACCTTGTCTTTGATCGTTTCCAGGTCAATCTCCTTGAACTCGGCGTGGTCTACCAGGAGCAGCAAAATGTCTGCCTCCTCAAGAACCTGCTTCAGTGCGTGCAGGGGGAAGTCAAGCTTGCTGGCTTGCACATTGGGGTCACACGCCAGTATCCTGCCGACGTTTTGATCCATCAGGTCTTGGACAATGTGCAGAGCGGGCGACTCGCGCATATCGTCAATATCGGCTTTGAAGGTGAGCCCCAGACAGCCAATGACCGGGTTTTTGAACCGTTCGGCCTTTGCCCTGACTTTATGGATGACCCAGTGTGGTTTGGCGTCATTGACCTCGCGGGCGGTTCTGATCAGACGCGCTTGCTCAGGCGCGCTGGAGACAATGAACCAGGGGTCAACCGCAATGCAGTGACCACCCACGCCAGGGCCAGGCTGCAGGATGTTGACGCGCGGGTGGCGGTTGGCCAGGGCAATGGTTTCCCAGACATTGATGCCCAGGTGGTCGCAAATGACCGAGAGTTCGTTGGCAAAGGCGATGTTGACATCACGGAACGCGTTTTCAACCAGCTTGGACAGTTCTGCAGTTTTGCTGTCGGTCAGCAAAATGGCACCGTTGCAAAAGCTTTTGTAGAGTTCTTTGGCCTGATCGTTGGCCGCTTTGGTAAGGCCACCCACAATGCGGTCGTTATCAACCAGCTCGCGCAATAAATGACCAGGCAGTACGCGCTCCGGGCAATGGGCGGCGTGGATTTTGCCCTCCAGTTCGGGGCGCATCTCGACAATGGTTTTGTAGATGAACTCGGTGGTGCCTACCGGCGAGGTAGACTCCAGAATCACCAAATTGTTTGGACGCAGATAGGGAACGATGGCTCGGGTGGCCGACTCAACATAGGACAGATCGGGCACCTTATGGTTGTCGTCACCTTCCATGAAAGGGGTAGGCACCGCGATGATGAAGGTGTCGCCTTCCTCGGGCGTCAGCGATGCTTTGAGGTTACCGCTGTTGACGGCGGAGCGCACCAGGACATCCAGATCGGGCTCGATGATATGGATGCGTCCGCCGTTAATGGTGCTGACAGCGTGCTCGCTGACGTCCACTCCCAGCACCTGATGGCCCTTGGTGGCCAACATGGAGGCTGTGGGAAGGCCAATGTAGCCCAGGCCCATGACGACGATCTTTTGACTCAATCTTGACATGACTAATTCCTCTTGTTACTTAAAACAGCTTCGGTGATACGACCCACTGCCTTGCCGTCCCCATAGGGGTTGTGCGCCTGTGACATGCGAACGTAATCGGCAGGGTTTTGCAGCAGGTTCAGCGTCTCTGCGACGATGGCTTCGCGCGAGGTGCCCACCAGCTTGACAGTGCCAGCCTCCAGCGCCTCGGGTCGCTCGGTGGTGTCGCGCATGACCAGCACAGGCTTGCCCAGCGAGGGGGCTTCTTCCTGCACGCCGCCACTGTCGGTAATGATGATGTGGGAGCGGTTCATCAGATACACAAATGGCAGATAGTCCACCGGATCGAGGAGGTGCACATTGGCCAGTTGACGTGCTGCCAAAATGTCGGCCACAGGCTTGCGAACATTGGGGTTGAGGTGCACGGGGTACAGCACTTCAACATCGGGTGAGCTTGCCGCAATGTCAGCCAGGGCGTTGCAGATGTTCTCAAAGCCTTCACCAAAATTCTCGCGCCGATGGCCGGTGACCAGAATGAGCTTTTTGCTGGCATCGAGAAAGGCAAATTTGCGGTCCAGCTCGGCTTTGAGGTGCGCGTCGTTTTGAAGCTTGGGTACGACCGACAGCAGGGCGTCAATGACAGTGTTGCCGGTGACAAAAATGGTGGCGGGATCAACCCCCTCGCGCTCTAAGTTGGCACGGGCCGCTTCGGTGGGCGCAAAGTGCAGGTCGGCAATGGCTCCAGTGACTTTGCGGTTGATTTCTTCGGGGAACGGCGCGTGCTTGTTGCCAGTGCGCAAGCCCGCTTCAACGTGACCCACTGGTATGCGGGCGTAGTATGCCGCCAGGCTGGTGGCCAGGGTGGTGGTGGTGTCGCCATGCACCAGCACCAGGTCAGGCTGCTGTGCAGCCAGCACACCTTTCAGACCGGACAGGATGTTGCCGGTAATGTCATACAGGTCCTGGCCGGGTTTCATGATGTTGAGGTCATGCTCGGGCACGATGTCAAACAGCTGGAGAACCTGGTCCAGCATCTCGCGGTGCTGGGCTGTGACACAGACCACGGTTTTGCAGTACGGCGCAGCGGCCTGAAAACCTTTGACCACGGGGGCCATCTTGATAGCCTCGGGGCGGGTGCCAAAGACGATGAGAATTTTTGGAGGGTTGGCCATGCGATTTTTTGCCTTTGAGACTCAAGCGGCAAGTTTACATTGTCATTTCCGTGCAGGCTGGATGTGATTCCTGTGGGAGCGCCGGAAGGCGCGAATAGTGCGTTTGAACAAGCGCATTCGTCCGTGGCGCTTTTTCTATAGAAAAAATAGCTACTCCCGCTTGTTACATAAGGCGTACAGCCAGATTTGCCTTGAATTTTACCCTTCAGAACGGGTCAAGGCGATGCTGATACCGCCATGCGGCATCAAAACGGGCCGTTTTCGGGTGTTTTTGTATGGCAAATCGGGCTATAAGCCTTATGAGACAAGCGGTAACAGCTATTGTATCAGGAGCGTTTTTGCTTTGACCGAGAGTATCCCGAAGCCTGTCACAATGCCGTGCCGTCCCGCTTTAAGTGGGAAGCCGGCAAGCTTACTCTTTGTGTGTTGTGCCCTCAATCGCCATCAAACAACCTCTGCCACTGGGTTAGCATGTGACCCAGGGCGTAATGCTCGGCCACCGTGCGTTCGCCCGCCGCAATCCATTGGGGCCAGGCGCTGCGTTGGTCTATGGCGCCCAGCAGGGCGGCGGTAAAGGCCGCGTCTGTGGGCTCGGCCAGCGCAGACTGCGCCACCGTGGGCATGATATGGGCCACATCCCCCACACGGGTTGCCACCACGGGTATGCCGCAGGCCATGGCTTCCAGCATGGCTATGGGCAACTGCTCGGTGTCCGACGACAGGGCAAACAGGTCAAACTCGATGAGTCTGGCGATGGGGTCAGCCAGATAACCGGCAAACTCCACATCTTCTGCCAGCCCCAAACTGGCGGCCAGTGCCTGGAGTACAGGCAGTTCCGGCCCGCCACCCACCACCACCAGGCGCGCACTTTGGCGGGCACGCACTGCCGAAAAGGCTTTGATGAGGCGTGCGATGTTTTTTTCTGGCCGCAAGCCTGCTACTGTTCCGATAGTTAGCCTCGCTTTATCCACCGGGGCTATCGCCCGTTTTTGCATATGGAAATCGGGTATGGCAACGCCGTTGGGAATGAACTTGACTTGCGCTGCGGGCAGCTTCCAGACCTGTGTGGCAATGCGCTGCAGGTTGTGTGAGATAACCACCACGCGCTTGCCGGCCCAGCCCAGCAGTACGCGGCGCGTCCAGACACGCCGGGGCAGTTGCCGGGTGGCCTCGGCAGCGCTAAAACCGTCTTCGACGTGGATGTGGGGCACCACTTGCGGCAAGTTGGCCGCAGCCCATTCGATTGCGCCCCAGTTGTAGCTGAACAGCAAGTCAGGTTGCTGTGCTTGAATGACCTGCCTGAACGCGCTGCGGTTGGCCAGTGCGCCGCCTTTTTGCACGGGCAGTGGCAGCGGCTGCCAATTGACTTGAGGCCCCAGGCGCTCGCCCGCGTCAAAGCAGTTGTCCATGGCGGCAATCACATGGCGGTAGCGTGGCCCAAAAGTATTGGCCAGCTGCACAAACCGCGCCTGCTGACCGCCCAGGGTGAAGGTGGAGAAGGCGTGGAGCAGGGTGCGGGGTGGGTGGGACTGTTGCATGGATTGAGGCTTAAAAGGCGTAAACGGGTTGACGATTTGCATCTCACAGCCCGTGAAGTCTCGCACATCGCAAGTAGCCAGAACGAGCTGGTGCTCGATGGCCGCAGGGATGATCATGGCATGATGATCACCGTGGCTTTATTTGGCGAAGATCATCGCCGGAAACCGCAAAGGAGACCCGGCCCCTTCAGTTGCATCAGCGACGCCCGTGACGTGATGAAAATGAGAGGGGGCAAGGGTTGCGTGTCAGCTCTTACGGCGACGCGACACTGCCAGGCCAGCTAGACCAAGACCAACCAGGGCGAGGGATGCGGGTTCGGGGACGTTGTTGCCAACATTCACGTTGCTGATGGTCAGGGTGGATGACCACCCGCTGTCAAGGGCATTGCTCACAGAAAATGTGATATTGCCTGTGACGGGGTTTGTCAGTTCGGTAGTGAAAGTTTGCAGACCACTGGATCCAAAGTCGCCGACAGCGGCCACATTAGACAGAGTCAGATTCAGATTGCCATCTACAAACACCGAAGACCAATCGTTGTATGGCATGTAGTCGTTCGCTTGGAATAGCCAATCAAATGAGAAAGTGCTGCCTGCGCCAAGTACAAAAGACTGGTAGATACTTGCTGTACCGGACAATGTTGCGCTGTTGGTGCCCACACTGACACTGCTGTTAAGACCGCTAGTGGTACTCCAGGTGGTTAGATTTTGCAAGCTTGCAAAGGCGGATCCAGAAGCCAATGCGGTGGCGATGACAAGGGTGATTTTTTTGACAAGATGTTTCATTTGACTAACTCCTGAATTTAATCTTATTGATTGATGAAAGTAACATGGGAATGTTTACAAAGCGCAACCTGTCAAGCAAAACGCATGCCATGTAATTAAAATCCATATATTTCAACAACTTATATAGAAAAATCAGAATTCAAGCCGCCCAAAAGGCAAACAAATCGACCCTGACATTTGTAAGGGTCAATGCCTTTCTTGTGGATTTAGCCAGCCAATCTGCGGCTGAGATAGGCGAGTAGTTCCGTCTGGCGGCGTGTGCCTGTGGCGGTGAACATGCGCTTGAGGAGTTCATTGGCGCTGCCGCGCGCGATCCCCAGGCGCTCGGCTGCGTCGGTGAGGGTATGGCCGACCAAAAGCAACTCGGCAAGTTCGCATTGGCGCGTACTCAGGCCAAGGGTAAGGGCCAGTTTTGTCATGTTGGCTTGGTCATGGTGACCGTGTTTGGCCAATCGTATGACCAAGTGCGCTCCCCAGGTATCGTCTGTCACCCTGATCCAGACAAGGTCGATCTCTTGCTGGTTCGACCCGATGAGCCGTAGCCGGTGCTCTCCATTTTGCTCTATGCTTGCATGCAGCGCGCTGGTTATTCGGCGCTCGAACAAGTGGCTGGCACCAACGATGCACTCATCGACACAACGCAACCAGGTGGCGCTAGCCAATTCAGACGCGCCAAGCCTGTTGGTCAGGAGGATGCGGCGCTGGGTATCGCAGACAAAGATGGCGAAGGGCAAGGATTCAAGGACAAGAACTGCCCGTTCAGTGTCTGCGAGCAAGCCCGGCTCCGTCGCACTTGCCAACGGAGCCGGACTTTGCGCCACCGGCGCATAGGGCGCAAGCGCATGGTCAATATGATCCACAAGCGCCATACAAGACTGCCGCTTGTTCTCGTCAAGGAACAAGCCAGAACCACATCGTCCACTGGCATTCTGGGCACACTGCCTGGCCGTGGTGCTGCACGCTGCGATGCCTTTCAGTTGGTTTTGCAGGTCGGCATGTGCCAATTCGCCACTGCCAAATACTTCAGGGCAGTCAAACCATTGGCAAAGCGCCGCCCATGCCCGAGGCCAGCGATTTGGGTCACGCGATGCAGCATGCAGGTCGGCGGTAAGTGAGAGCAGCATGGGTTCAGACCATATGTGTGCGTCATAGTCATTTCATTGCCGCCGCCTCAAGACCGGCAGCGATCAAACAAATTGAGCTGCCCGAGTGTGGTGGCGTCCCACGAAAACGTTTCGGCGTGTGCACGGGTGGCGTTTCGGTCCGGGTAGTTCGTAAACAGTTTGCCCCAGGCATTGGCAAGGCTCTCCCCTGTGCGACTTTCCATCAGCACACCCGCATGTGGTGTGCTGACCACTTCAGGCGTGCCCCATATGTTGGTTGCAATCACCGGGGTGCCGCAGGCCATCGCCTCCAGTAGTACGTTGGCCCAGCCTTCGCGGCTGGAACACAGCGCCAATGCGTCAGCAGCGCTGTACCACCATTTCAAATCGGTTTGCGGCACCACGCCGACAAATTGCACACGGTTCGCCACCCCCAGTTTGTCCGCCTGCTGTTGCAAGGCAGCACGATCAGGTCCGCCACCGGCAATCAACAGGCGTACATCAGGCGGTAGCAACGGCAGCGCGTCTATGGCAATGTAATGGCCCTTGCGCTCTACGAGATGGCCTACGCTGAGCAGCAGTTTGCCGTCAGCGGGCAAACCCAGCTTTTGGCGCGCGGCGGCACGCGGCTCGGGCACAAAGCGCTGCAGGTCAACGCCATTGCGCAGGGTGTGCAGTTTGGTGGGGTCAGCGCCTAGCGCCTGCAGGCTGTCCATCAACGCCTTGCAGACACCGATAGAGCCACTGGCCGCCTGGGCGGTTTGCAGAATGAGCTTGCGCGGGTACGCGTATTCGGGGATGAGGTTGAGGTCGGTACCACGGGCCGTCACCACAAATGGCTTGCCAAGTTTCCTGGCGATGATGCCAGCGGCTACCCCGTCAGGGTAATAGTAGTGGGCATCGATCAGGTCAAAGTCAAAACCGTCTTGCATCAGCTTTTCAATGACCGGCATGGCGGCCATGGCCATGGTGCGGGGTGCGATGTTCATGCCCACCTTGGGTGGCAAAAAGTAGCGCGGGTGGTGCACGTCCAGCCCGTTGCGGTGTTCGAACCGGGGCGTGGCAGCAAACAGGCCATAGTCACCAAAGCGCTCACCCTTGAACGGAAACCATGGCACCGGCGCCACAACCTTGGTTTGCACCTTCCCGGTTTTGAGCAGCTCGCGCAAGCGGGTCTCAACAAAAATACCGTGGATGGGCCGCACCGCGCTGGGGTATAGACTGGAAAACAGCAAGGTTTTGATCACGGTTGGCATGGTGCGTAATTATTCATGTACTGAACCATTTGTTCATCTGTTCCATGGTGTAGCGGTATCCCACTTCGGCAATTGCGGCCGCGCTGCGGTAGTCCATCAAAGGGAAATGGCCTACCGGTGGTTCAAGGTAGTGATCCGATTGGCTGATCGCCAGCGCGCGTTTATTGAGTCCACCGATGTGGCCCGCTCTGTACATGATCTGGCCAATGGTCGGGGTACGCTTTGCCTGGGGTGAGGCAAATCCTTTGAGCGCACCCCATACCGACAACTTGGCCAGGTCTTTGGGAGCTGCCAATTCCTCCTGCACATCGACATCCACAGCGATGATCGTTCCATTGCCTCGGCGCCGCTCCAGCGCTGTTCCCAGACGCGCGCGCATCGCAGCAACTGGAACGTTTTCCAGGATAGCGCCATCAACCAGCAAGTCACCGTTAATGATGACCGGTGGAAACAACCCGGCTGGCGAGTTGCTTGCCAACACGGCTCGCCACAACGGACCGGAGTCCTGCACCGTGGTGCATCCTTTGGTCAGGTTGCAAGCCGCCGCAAAGTAGGGGCGCCAAAGACTGTCAACCTGTAAATCGCCAAACATCTTGATGAGGTCGCGGCGGACACGATTGCCGGAAACCAATGAAATGAGTGGCAGTGTCGGGTGCTCGCCACCGGCCGCAAAGGTTTGCGTACGCTCACGAATCATGTCCAGCGGAATATCACAGGCGTACTGCGCGCCAATCAGGGCTCCCATGCTATTGCCCCCGATCAGGTCAATGGAAATGCCAGCCTGATGCAGCGCCTTGAGCACCCCCAGATGCGCAAATCCGCGCGCGCCCCCACCGCCCAGGACAATGCCCACGGCTTTGCCCGTCAGAAATCGGGCCAGGCGTTCATAGTCCCCTGGGTGGTCGCAGCGCGTCGGGTATATCCGCTCGACATCACGGCCATCGGCCCAGCTTCGCATGGTCGATGGATAGACAGCATCCGCAGGGTGCAGAACCACCAGATGGCGCCGCTTCATGGCGTAACCAGGCTCGTTGATCAGCTGGCGTTCGATCACTCCCAAATCGTACGACGACTGCGTGGAAGCTACGAAGACGACCTGATCGGCCTGACGAAACGCACGTTGATTCCAGGCAGAAGAACCTACACCCGTCTCGTACACCAGGTAGTCAAACTCGCTCTCAAGCTTTTCTTGCAGTGCGTCCCCATCACTGTAATAGTCTCCTTCAGCATGAAAAAACGCGCCATTTTCGGCCAGTGACAGCCTGTGTGCTGAACCCATTTTTCCAAACGCGTCGGCCAAACCTTTCGCGACCTGCATCGCATCCCCATCGTGACTCAATGGGATCACCACTACCGACTCTGCATGCCGGTGGCTCGTATGAACGGTATGTCTCAGGTAGTTGTATATCGTTTGAACAAAGACCCGATTCAATGCCAAGGGATGGCGGATAAGCAGCGCCTCATAGTCTCTTCGGTCGAGGACTGCCAGGGTCGAGTCGCGCAAGGCACTGACGTCGGCGGCACGGGCTTGATGAAGAATGAGGCCTGCCTCGCCAAAACTTGCACCCGGACGCAACTCATTGAACAGCAACAATCGCCCCGATTCATCGCGCCGCGAGACACGCAAAGCCCCACTGATGACAAACAGCATGCTGTTGGATGTGTCGCCCTCCCGCACCACCGCGTCCCCACCACGAACCGTCTGGAGCGACAATACATCGGTCAAGTCCTGTATAACGGCGTCATCCAGCGTGCCGAACACGCTGCTAGCACGCAAAACGCTCGTTAGACGGGCACGAAGCTTTGCATCATTTTCCATTCCCGCAGTTTAATACAGGTGTAAAAACGATCAGATGATCGAAGGTTTCTCGTTCCTGTTCCTGATAGCACTTCCATGAAACACTCGTTTGCGTCCACACTGAAACGGCAATGGCACCGCAGCATGCGTGCGGTGTTCTCCATATTGCCCCGATCCCTGCGTTTTGCATTGACCCGATGGCTGGTGGATGTAGAACCACACCCCGATGCGCGCATAGTCCTCAAGATTGCCGACACCAAAGAAGAACTGGAAGCCTGCTTCAGGCTTTTATATGATGCCTACGTGGGGGCGGGCTATATGCAACCTGATCCCTCCGGGATGCGCGCGACGATTTATCATGCGCTTCCGACCACCACCACCCTGTGTGCCAAATTTGATGGCAAGGTAGTAGGAACCTTGTCGCTGATCCGGGAAAGTACATTTGGTTTTCCATTGCAGTCCGCGTTTGATTTGCACGCAATTCGTGCGCGTGGCGGCAGAATTGCCGAGGGTTCGGCGCTTGCGGTACACCCCGACTTCAGAAAAACGAGTGGCTCCGTCATGTTTCCACTGATGAAGTTCATGTATGACTACTGCCAGGACTACTTTGATACCGCCAATCTGGTCATCGCAGTCAACCCGGACAGAATCGAAATGTACGAGGCCCTGCTGTGCTTTGAACGTCTCGACCAGGCCGAAGTTGATAACTACGACTTTGCCAACGGAGCGCCTGCTGTGGGTGCGTGTCTGAATATGCGTACATCCAGTGCAATGTTCAAGAAGTATTACGGAAATCGCACCCGGCGCAAGAACCTGCACATCTATTTCGACAAGTCCCGGCTGAAAAACATCATCCAGCCAAACCGAAGGTACTTCACCACCAACGATCCGGTCATGACACCGGAATTGCTGGACTACTTTTTCAACCAATGCACCAACGGTTTTGCGAAACTCAACTCCCGCCAGCAGCGCTTGCTCCATGACATTTACAACAACGAGGACTATGCCAAAATACTGCCACCATTGGACGATAGCCCGGATTCGCAAGCTGGTCGACGTAAACACCCACGATACTCCCTGATGTGTCCTGCGGAGTTTTTGTATCCTGGTAGTGGCGGGGCCATCACTGCCCGCCTTCGGGTGATCGAACTGTCGGACACGGGTTTCCTTGCGTACGCCAGGCAAGACCTGCCAGTGCGGGTGTGGGGCCAGGCCATCGTCCAGCTTGGCGATCACGAAAAATCCGCCGTGCGGGCCATGGTGGTGCGTTCCAGACGCAAGGGTGAAGGTGGCACGTATGGATTCAAGCTGGATGCACCAGACCTGGCATGGCGGAAATTTGTAGGTGCCCTCCAAGCCGGAACCACCGACGAAGACCTGGCCCATGCGACCCGATTCCTTGAAGACTGACCCTATGACCTTCCGTTTGCAATCACTGTGGGTGTTGGTGCCCATGCTCGCTGCCGCATTGTCCGGTGGCTCTTTGGCTGTGGCTGCGGATGCCAAAGCGTCCAAATACTACGAAGACGCATTGATCCGGTACGAGAAGAATGATCTGGATGGTGCAGTGATCCAGTTGAAAAACGCGTTGCAGATCGACAAAAACATGTTGCCGGTGCACATGCTGCTGGGCAAGGCGCTGTTGCAAAACGGTGATGTGGTTGCCGCCGAGGTTGCGTTTCTGGAGGCTATTCGCCTGGGGGTCAACCGCGCTGAAGTGGTTGTTCCGCTGGGCCAGGTCTACATGGCACAGGGCAAACACCGGCTGATTTTTGAGCAGGCCACGTTCAATGTGGCCGGTCTACCTGGTGCCGTGCAATTGCAACTGCAACTGTTGCGTGCCTCTGCAAGTGCCGATCTGGGCGATGTGCGCAGCGCCATGAAGTCGGTCGAAGAGGCGCGCGCCATTGACAACCGTAACCCGGCCGTCTGGTTGGCCGAGGTACCCATTCGCATCCGGGCGAGGCAGTTCAATGAGGCAGCGGCGGCGGTTGACCGCGCCTTGAGTCTGGCCCCGGAGGCAGCCGAGGTCTGGTACCAAAAGGGGTCTGTGGCCCACGTTTCGGGTGACTTGCAGGCCGCATTGACAGCCTACTCCCAGGCTATCAAGGCGCAGCCTGGGCATGTGGAAACACGGGTGGCGCGCGCTGGCCTTTTGCTGGACTTGAACCGTGCAACCGAAGCCGAGGCCGACTTGACCGAGCTGGGTCGCATTGCCCCCGGTGAACCACGCGCTGCCTACCTGAAAGCCCTGCTGTCGGAACGCAACGGCAAGTCCGAAGAAGCCCGGGCTGCGCTGAAGGAGGTCACGCATCTGATCGACCCGGTGCCGATCGACTTTATTCGCTATCGCACCCAATTGCTCATGCTCAATGGGCTGGCGCACTTCGGATTGAACGAGCTTGAAAAAGCCAAGCAGTACCTGGAGACATTTCAACGCCAGCAAGGCAATACCCCGGCATCCAAGCTGTTGGCGCAAATTTATATGGGCGAGTCCAATGTGGACCGCGCCATTGAGGTGCTGGAAAACTACCTCAGAGAAAACCCCACCGATGGGCAGGCCATGACCCTGCTGGGCTCCGCCTATTTGTCTAAAGGGCAAAACGCCAAGGCCACTGCCTTGATGCAGCAGGCCCTTAAATCCAAAGACAACCCCGCGCACCGTACCGTGCTGGGCCTGAGCCTTATTCGCAGCGGACAAGGTGGCAGCGGTTTGGCGGAGCTGGAAGCCTCCTACAAGCAGGATGCAACCCAAACCCAGGCCGGTGTGTCGCTGGTGGGTGTGTATTTGCGCACGGGCCGCGCGGCAAAGGCGGTGGCGGTGGCTGAAAACCTGGTCAAGCAGCAACCCGATAATCCCAGCTTTTTCAACGTGCTTGGCATGGCCAAGGGCCAGGCGGGTGACCTGCCGGGCGCCAAAGCGGCATTTGAACAAGCGGTCAAGCTCAGCGACACGTTTGTAGCACCCAAAATCAATCTGGCGCGGCTTGAAATTGCTGCCAAAGCCTATGACGCGGCTGCCGTACGCCTGGGTGCCATCCTGAAAGCCGACGAGAAAAACACCGAGGCCATGGGCGAGATGGCGGTGTTATCCGAACGGCGTGGCCAGCAGGCCGAGGCCCAGCGCTGGCTGGAAAAAGCCACGGATATTGCCGGACCCAAAGAAGTGCGCTGGGGCTTGGCGTTGTCCGACTTTCATTTACGCCATGACCGGCCCGCGCCCGCGCTGGAGGCCGTCAAGCGTGTATCCGGCAAGCTGCCAGACGATTTGACGGTGTTACTAGCCTATGCCAAAGCCCAGATTGCCAACCGCGACATGGTCGGCGCCAAAGGCACCCTCACCAGCGCTACCCGCCTGGCCGACTACAACCCCGCTTTGCAAGTGCAAATTGCCCTGCTGCAACTGGCGGCCAGCAATGTACCGGGTGCGGCCTACAGTTTGGAAAAAGCGCTGTCCACCCAGCCAGAGTTTTTACCTGCACAGGCGTTGATGGCCGAGGTTGACCTGCGCCGGGGCGACCCGGCAAAGGCCGAAAAGCGTGCCAGAGAGATTGTGGTCAAGCACCCCAAACGCGCCATTGGTCACAGCCTGCTGGGTGATGTTGCTGTTGCCCGCAACCAGCCGGCTGCTGCCCTGGAGGCCTACCGCCGGGCACACCAGACAGAGCCCTCGTCCGACACCCTGCTGCGTCTGCTCAGTGCCATGGGCAATCAGGACGGTGGCAAACCCGCCCTTCAACTGGCCGAGCAGTGGATGAAATCCCACCCCGCCGATGCCCGCATACAACGTGCGCTGTCGGATGGTTATGCCCGCACCGGGAATTTTGCCGCTGCCAAAAAGGCCTATGAATCCCTGCTGAAACTCAAGCCCGATGACGGCGCTGCGCTAAACAACCTTGCCAACGTGCTGCTGCGTCTCAAAGACCCCGGCGCCATTTCAGTGGCCGAGCAGGCCGTGGCCAGATTCCCCGGCAATGCCAATGCAATCGATACCCTGGGCTGGGCGCTCTATCTCAGCGGTCAGACCGACAAAGCATTGCAATTGCTGCGCGATGCCCGCCTGCGCGACCCCACACACCCCGAAATCCGCTTTCATTTGGCCACGGTGTTAGCCAAAACAGGGCGGATAACGGAGGCGCGTGGGGAGTTGGAGGCTGCCTTGAAGAGTGGGCAAAGCTTTGAATCTGCTGGTGAGGCAGCCACCCTGCTCAAATCATTGAAATGACCTGAAAGTTAAAATTGACTGTCGGAGGACTTTACAATTCGATTGCCATTCTTCACTGGCCAGAATCTAACTGGTTGATATATATAGATAGTATTGCCCTGGCACAAAAATCGCTTCGTAACGTTGCGTTGATGTCGAACACCACTTTTGGTGACTGCGAAGAGTTCGGATTTTGAGGATTGAGACCATGAGTACAAATTTCTTTCTACGGAGTGCCCGTGTGTTGGCGGGGGTAGCCGTTGTGTCGGTTGGTTCATCCGCGTTCGCCGCATCAACTTGGGTGTTTGGCGATAACAATCCAGTGTCGGAGTGCACGGCGGGCGAGGTGACATCTGGGACTTGCAGCGCCACCATCAGCGACCCTGGTGCTCCTAACTTGAAAGGCTTTGCTGTTTCTTCTACAGCATCCGGTCCGGCCTTTGCAGACGCAACACTAATGAGTTACTCAGGTGGTTTGGGTGTACAAGCAAACGGCACGATAAGTGACAGCGGTTCCCCTCAACACTCGACAGACAATTCGGGTTACACGGACGCTATCGTGTTGGGTTTTACTGGCTACACATTTGATCTTGATGCAATCAAAATTGGCTGGAAAGGCAATAGTACGGGCGGCACTACCAATGCTGACGCGGATATAAGCGTCTTTCGTTATACGGGAACCGAGGCTGCTCCATCGCCGGTTGGAACAAACCTTGTCACATCGGCGTTGAATGCGGACGGGTGGGTGTTGGTCGGGAACTACGCCGACCTTTCAACTTCATCCGCGAAAGCTGTGAACTCAACGAACAGTTCATCGAGTTGGTGGTTGATAAGCGCCTACAACGTTGCGTATGGCGCAGCTCCTGCTGCAGATCAGGGGACTGTCAACACCGCCGCCAACGCTGTAACAGGACTTCAGGGTGGCAATGACTATTTCAAGGTCTTGTCGATTGCTGGAACTGCCACCAAAGTTACGCCGCCCCCACAAGGCGTTCCGGAACCCGGTTCCATTGCACTTCTCGGCCTGGGCTTGGTCGGAATGGTTGCTGTCCGCCGCCGCAAGCAGGCATCCCGGTAATTCACTGCTCGGCAGTCACCCAAAAAAGCACTGGTTCTCAGTGCTTTTTGCGTTTTGCACATTGCGATCCTCGGTCTGGCGGTCGGAACGGTCTGTTTGACCGTTCGTGTGCCGTTTTTGGTTTTCTTGGCGTATCGCCGGAACGACCCTGCCGACAGCGGGTCTGAGTCGCCGGTCTTGCTCTCGGGGTGTACGTCCACCCAAAACCATGATTCTCCTGATTCAATAGCTGTCCCCGCTTGTACCATAGGCCTTGCAGGCCGATTTGCACCCAAAAACTGCACAAATTTGACCATAAACCAGCCGTCTGACCGCCTGGTGGGGCGCAAGGGGTGGGTGCGAGGGGGAAAATAATAGGGAAATCTGGCTGTAGCCCTTATGGGATGTGCGGGAGCAGCTATTAATTGGTGAGTTCAGGTACGAACTGCCAACCGTCTCCGGCTATCGGTGCATGGGTTGGCGCGGTCCTTTCGTGGTTTTTGGTTAAATTCTGTATACCATTTGTATACAATGGTTGCATGATCCGCAGTTTTCAGCACAAGGGACTTGAAGCCTTTTTCAACACAGGAAGCAAGGCGGGCATACGGCCAGACCATGCCAACCGGTTGCGGATTCAACTGGCTGCTCTTGACAAAGCCATACAGCCGCAGGATATGGCTGTTCCCGGATGGCGGCTGCATCCGTTGCAGGGCGATCTTGCCGGACATTGGGCTGTCACTGTGAATGGGAATTGGAGAATGACGTTTACCTTTGAAGGCACTGACGCCATGCTGGTTGACTATCAGGATTACCACTAACGCCAAGGATTCAAAATGAGCCGTATGTTCAACCCTCCGCATCCAGGAGAATTGCTGCAAGAGTGGCTTGCAGAGGTAACTGTTACGCAGGCCGCATCCCGACTTGGAATCACCAGGGCGTACTTGTCGCGCATTTTGCATGGTCAAGCTGGCATCAGTGCGGATATGGCGCTGCGGCTGTCAGCGCTGCTCGGTACAAGTGCCGAGATGTGGCTTGGAATGCAAAGCGCCCACGATCTGTGGCAGGCAGAACAGAAACCGCGCCCCATTGTCGAACCCTTGGTTTTATCTGCCTGATTGCATCAAAACTTCAGGCCAGGGTTTTCACAGCCGAGCGCGCCAGCTCCAGCACTTTGTCCAGCGCCCCAGGCTGGTCGCAAGTGACCACCAGACGCTGCGGCATGCTGCGCAGCCAGGTTAGCTGGCGCTTGGCGAGCTGGCGTGTGGCGGCGATGCCGCGCTCGCGCAGGGTGGGCATATCGGGTACGTCCGCCATGTCCAGCGACTCCCAGGCCTGGCGGTAGCCTACGCAGCGCATGGCGGGTAGATCAGGGTGCAAGTCGCCGCGTGCGCGCAAGCTGCGCACTTCGTCCAGAAAGCCTGCTGCCAGCATGGCGTCAAAGCGCTGGGCAATGCGTGCGTGCAGCCAGTCACGCCGTTCGGGTTCCAGGGAAATAATGGCTTTATCGCTTGTATGGCTTGTGGGATATGCGGGAGCAGCTATTGATTTGCTAGTATCCTTTACATCCTTTACATCCTTTGCGGCGTGCCATTGGGATAAGGGAATGCCGGAGATGCGGTACACCTCCAGCGCGCGTTGGATGCGCTGCTTGTCCAGCGGTGCCAGGCGCGCGGCGGTTACGGGGTCCACCTGTGCCAGCTCGGCGTGCATGGCGGGCCAGCCTTTGTGCTCGGCTTCCTGCTCAAGCTGGGCGCGCAGCTCCGGGTTGGCGCCGGGCATGGCGTCGAGACCGTCAAACAGGGCCTTGAAATACAGCATGGTGCCGCCCACCAGCAGCGCGCGCTTGCCGCGTGCGTGGATGGCCAGGATGTGCGCGCGGGCATCGCGCACGAAGTCGGCGGCGCTGTAAGGCTGCAGGGGGTCGCGGATGTCGATGAGGTGGTGAGTGATCTGGGAACGCTCGGCAGGGGTCGGCTTGGCCGTGCCGATGTCCATGCCCCGGTACACCAGCGCCGAATCGACGCTGACGATTTCGCAGTCCAGCTCCTGCGCAATGGCCAGTGCAGCGGCGCTCTTGCCAGAGGCGGTGGGACCGGCCAGGCACAGGTAAAAGGGCAGATCGCTCAAGCGCCGTGGACCTCGTTGGCCCCGTTGACCTCGTTGACCCCGTTAACCCGTTTGGCGATGTGCGCCATGGCCTCTTGCACCTGGTCCACCAGGATCAGGCAGAGTTCGCCGGGGGACAGCGCGTCCATGGCGGTGTCGATGGCCAGGAATTCGCCCTTGATTTCCAGGCAGTGGGTGGTGCGTTTGGCATTGGCCAACCCCTGGCGCAGGAGCGCGACCACTTCACCGTCCTGGCGGCCACGCTGGCATTGGTCCTCGTAGAGGATGACCGCATCAAAGGCATCGCCCAGAATTTCGGTTTGCTGGCGGATGTCCTGGTCGCGCCGGTCGCCCGCGCCGCTGATGACCACGGTGCGTTTGGTGGCTGGCATGGCCTGCACGGCCTGCACCAGTGCCAGCATGGCGTCCGGGTTGTGGCCGTAGTCGGCAATCACCGTGGCGCCCCGGTATTGAAACAGGTTGAAGCGCCCCTGGGCATTGTCGGTGTCGTTGGAAAAACTCGCCAGGCCCTGGCGGATGGTGTTCCAGTCGAGTCCCAGTGCCCAGGCGGCGGCGACCGAGGCCATGGCGTTTTCGACCTGAAACACGATGCTGCCGCCCAGGGTCAGCGGGATGTCGGCCAGGGCGATGGTTTCCCGGAAAGTGCCCTTGGCGGCGACGATGGCACCATTTTCCACATACACCACGGACTGGCCGCGCGCGCGGTGTGTGGCCATGACCGGGTGAAATTTGTCCAGGGCAAAGAAGGTCACGCTTCCCTGGCATTTGCTGGCCATCTCCGCCACGTTGGGGTCGGCGGCATTGAGGACGGCAACCCCCGTGGAGGCGACGTTTTGCACGATCACGCGCTTGAGCACGGCCAGGTCCTGCACCGTGGTGATGTAGTTGAGTCCCAGATGGTCGCCGCTGCCCACGTTGGTCACCACGGCCACATCGCAACGGTCAAACGCCAAGCCTTCGCGCAGTATGCCGCCACGCGCAGTTTCGAGCACGGCGGCGTCCACATCCGGGTGAAAGAGCACGTTGCGCGCGCTTTTGGGGCCGCTGCAGTCGCCGGTGTCGATGCACTGGCCGCCGACGTAGACACCGTCGGTATTGGTCATGCCCACACACAGCCCCTTGCTGGTGAGCAGATGCGCAATCAGGCGCACGGTGGTGGTCTTGCCGTTGGTGCCGGTCACTGCAACCACGGGAATGCGCCCGTTATTGCCAATGTTGCCATTTTTGAACATACTGGCAATGATGGCCGTTCCCACCGCGCGGCCTTTGCCAAACGAGGGTTGCAGGTGCATGCGCAGGCCCGGCGCGGCGTTGACTTCGACAATGCCGCCGCCCTGGATTTCCAGTGGCCGCAGGATGCTGTCGCAGACCACATCCACGCCACAGATGTCGAGCCCGACCATGTGCGCAGCGGCGACGGCGCGGGCGGCCACATCGGGGTGCACATCGTCCGTGACGTCGGTGGCCGATCCGCCGGTGGACAGATTGGCGTTGTTGCGCAGGTTGACGCGCCGCCCTTTGGGGGGAATGGCATCAGCCAGAAAACCCTGGGTTGCCAGGCAGGCGTGTGCAATGTCGTCAATGCGGATTTTGGTCAACGAGGTCGAATGCCCGCTGCCGCGTCGGGGGTCCTGGTTGATCTTGTTGACCAGTTCGGTGATGGTGTGGATGCCGTCGCCCACCACCTTGGGGGGCTCACGCCGCGCGGCGGCCACCAGTTTGTCGCCGACCACCAGCAAGCGGTAATCGTTGCCCGGCATGTAGCGCTCGACCAGAATGTCGTCGCGGAACTCGGTGGCGGTGGCGTAGGCCTTGAGCAATTGTTCCTTGTTGGTGATGTTGACCGTCACGCCCTTGCCCTGGTTGCCGTCGTTGGGTTTGACCACGACCGGCAGGCCGATGTCGCAGGCGGCGACCCAGGCGTCTTCGGGGTCGGACACGGCGCGCCCGGTGGGGACCGGAACTCCGGCGGCGGCCAGCAGTTTCTTGGTCAACTGCTTGTCTTGCGCAATCGCTTCGGAAATGGCGCTGGTGCAGTCCATTTCGGCGGCCTGGATGCGGCGCTGCTTGCTGCCCCAGCCCAGGCGCACCATGCTGCCTTCGGTCATGCGGCTGATGGGAATATTGCGCGCCAGCGCCGCATCAACAATACAGCCGGTGCTAGGCCCCAGGCGCACATCCTCGTCGAGGTCGCGCAGCTGTGCCAGCGCTTGCGCCAGATCAAACGGCGTATCGTCCCGCGCCGAGCGGCACAAGGCCTGGGCCAAATCCATGGCCAGACGCCCGACGGCCTCTTCGCTGTACTCCACCACGACCAGAAATACACGCGCATCCACGGTTGCCGTGGCGCAGCTGAAGGTCACGGGACAACCAGCTTGCGCCTGCAAGCCCAGCGCGGCCAGTTCCAGCACGTGCGCCATGGTGATGGAGTCATCGTGCCCGGTGGGCTGCAACGGGCTGATTTCCGGGAACCGTGCCCGCAAGCGGGTTTCGAAGCCGTCAATGTCGCCAATGGCGAGTTCCTGCGGTTCGCACGCCACAATCGCCTGGATGGCAGTATGGTGGCTCCACAGGTTGGGGCCACGCAGGGCCTGGATACGGGTGACTTCCATATGTCTTTTACTTTCAGTAGGGTGTCTTCTTCGGGTTTGACTCGAAGGTGTGCAAGCCGGCGGCAATCAATTCGGGAGCAATGTTCAGCGCCCAGGCGGCGGCGATGGCTGCCATGACCATTTCGGGTTGCGCGGCCTTGACCGGCTTGAGCGAGGCCAACGCAAAGCGCACGGCTTCCTCCTGCCCTTGGGCCAGGACGATATGCGCATCGTGCACAAACACCGCGCGCTCGCCTTTGTTGCGGTGCGCGACGATGGTGTCTTGGAGCGGGTTCATGCCATAAAAAATGACCCGGCCATCGCACAAATCAGCCATTTCCACCACCAAGGGATCGGCAGCGTTGAGCACGGCGGTGCCACTGGGCAGGATAACGTCCACCTGGGTGCGTGCAACCTTGTAGGCTTGCTCGGCGTCGTGGATATCGAACTCCACCAGGGCGGGGTCTGCGCTGACGTCGGTGACGACGCCCACGCTGCATTTGTCGTAGGCCAGGCCTTCCGACAGGATGGCGCGGCTACCGTTTTCAAACACGGCGGCTTGCAGCGAGCGGTTGATAAGCAGGCGCTGCCCAGCCTCCCAGTGCGCGCAGTCGCGGGAATCGACCTGGCGTCCGTCGAGGTACAGACCTTCGCTGCACGCCAAGCCCACGTGTTTCCCGCTGATATGCGCCAGCCACGCGACCAGACGCGCAATGCGTCCGGTTTTTTTCGTGCCGGTGATGCCCACAATCGGGATGCGCCCGTCCTTGTCGGCCTGAAAGAGGTGGTCCACGATGGCACGGCCAACCGGGCGCCCCTGGCCCTGGGCGGGGCGGATGTGCGACAAAAGTCCGGGGCTGGCATTGACTTCGACCACGGCAGCACACTGGCTGTCAATCGGTTGGCTTACATCTTCGAGCACCATGTCCACACCGGCAATGTCCAGTCCCACGACGCGCGTTGCCAGAGTGGCAGCTGCTGCAACGCTGGGGTGAACAATGTCGGTCACGTCATAGGCCACATTGCCGTTGCGCTGAATCAGCACTTTTTGCCCCTGGGCTGGAATGGATGTGGGCGTCAATCCGGCGCGCTCCAGTTCAAGCAGAATTTCGCCCGATTCGCTCGGGTGCAGCACATTGAGCGGGAAATCCTCCCCCGCACCCCGGCGTGGGTCCGAATTGATTTGCAGATCGGCCAATTGGTCGATGGTGGAGACACCGTCGCCCTCGACCCAGAGGGTTTCTCCCCGAGCGGCCGCCACCAGCTTGCGGCCCACCACCAGCAGGCGGTGCTCGTTGCCGGGAATGTATTTTTCGACAATCACCGCGCTGCCGCCGCCCTTGCGGTGCGCCAGGGCATAGGCGGCTTCCACGCCTTCTTGCGTTGTCAGATTCAGCGATACGCCACGCCCGTGGTTGCCGTTGTAGGGTTTGACGACCACCGGCGGGCCGATGTCCTGCGCCGCCTCCCAGGCCTCTTGGGCGCTGCGAACCAGTTCCCCTTCGGGCACCGGCACGCCGCAGGATTTGAGCAAGGATTTGGTCAGATCCTTGTCGCTGGCGATTTCTTCGGCGATGGCCGAGGTCTGGTCGGTTTCCGCCGTCCAGATGCGGCGCTGGCTGATGCCGTAGCCCAGTTGCACCAGATTGCCATCGGTCAGGCGGATGGACGGAATTCTGCGCTCGGTCGCGGCTTCGACGATGTTGCTGGTGCTGGGCCCCAGGCACAACCTGTCCACCATATCGCGCAAACGGGCAATGTGGCTGGCCACGTCAAACGGCGCAGCGTGGATGACGGCCAGGACCAGATCCCGCGCCAGCACCAGCGCCTCGCGGCCCACTTGTTCCTGGCGGGTGCGAAACGCGACCTTGTACACGCCGCGTTGTGCGGTCTGGCGCGCCTTGCCAAAGCCGGTGCGCATGCCCGCTTGCGTCTGCAACTCCAGCGCGACGTGCTCGACGATATGCGCCATATAGGTGCCCTCGCGCAGGCGTTGCAAAAAGCCGCCGCGCACACCAGGGCTGCAACGGTGCTCGATGAGGCCCGGCAGCAGCGCCGTGAGCCGTTCATAAAATCCGTCCAGGGTGTTGGACGGCTGGTCTTCGAGCGTGCCGATGTCCAGCCAGGCCTCGATGACTGGGCGATACGTCCAGATGTTGGGGCCACGCAGGTAAGTCACCCGGAGAATGTCGATTTTTTTCTGGTCTGTCATGCTGATGCGGTTGATTCGGTTGATTCTGCTTGTATCCGTCCACCGTTGTGGTACTGATCGCGTTGTGTAATCTCGTTCGCCCTTTGCCTTTTACCTTTATCCCAATCGGGCCGGGTATCCTAAATGAAAATCTCGTATTCCAAATGACTGCTGCTGTTATTGCTGTAAACCCTGTGCCGGGGGACCTTTCCACGCTCTGGTGCGACGATCTGCAAGCCCGACTCCACCCGCAAGAGAACGTCTTGGCCAGCTTGCAGGTTGACCTGGATAGCCGTTTGCATTTTGTCGCCGGATTGCTGGTCGTTACCAATTTGCGCTTGCTCGGTCGCACGGATGGCTCGGCGCAATGGCAGCAATGGCCGTACCGGGAGGGGCTGAATCTCTTGCACCATGACCACTCCGGCGTCGGGCACCTCGATCTGGTGGATGCCAACGGCCTGTTGGCGACCTGGCACTTTACCCTGGAACAAAACCTGTACGCCATTCGGCTGGTGAACCATTTTCAGGCGCAACTGCAAAGCCATCTCTCCGGTCAACCCGTGCAGCAGGAGTTGCGCAACGTGTGTCCGAGTTGCAAGGCACCGCTGGAGCCAGACCAGGAAGACTGCCCCATCTGCACCAAGGTCGTTCATACATCGCCATCAACCTGGACGCTGTTTCGTCTGTGGCGTTTTGCCAAACCGTACGGTGGTCAATTGTTGCTGGGCTTCATCCTCATGCTGCTGGGAACGGCTGCCAGCCAGGTGCCACCCTACCTCACCGTCCCGCTGGTGGACAAGGTGTTGATTCCGTCGCAAAACGGGCAGTACATCGCGCCGACTACGATTGCCTGGTATCTCTGCGGTCTGCTGGCCTCGGGCCTTTTGGCCTGGATTTTGAGCTGGGGAAAAACCTATGTGCTGGCCCTGGTGTCCGAGCGCATCGCAGCCGACCTGCGCACCACCACCTACGAACATTTGCTGCGGCTGTCCCTGGAGTATTTTGGTGGCAAACGCACGGGTGATCTGCTGTCCAGGGTGGGTAGCGAGAGCGACCGCATTGCTGTCTACCTCTCCTTGCACCTGACCGATTTTGCCAGCGACGTCGTGATGATCGTCATGACGGCGGTGATCCTGTTTTCCATGAACCCGTGGCTGGCTTTTGTCACTTTGGTTCCGCTGCCCTTCATTGGCTGGATGATCCATTTCGTGCGTTACCGGCTGCGTACCGGCTTTGAAAAAATCGACCGGGTCTGGGGCGAAGTGACCAATGTGCTGGCGGATACCATTCCCGGCATCCGGGTGGTCAAAGCTTTTGCGCAGGAGCAACGCGAAGCCCGGCGCTTTCGTGAAGCCAACAAACACAACCTGCTGGTCAATGACCGCATCAACAAAATCTGGTCGTTGTTTTCTCCCAGCGTCTCCTTGCTGACGGAAATGGGACTGCTGGTGGTCTGGGGTTTTGGCATCTGGCAGGTTTCCAAGGGCGACATCACCGTGGGCATGCTGCTCGCGGCCATTGCCTACATTGGTCGCTTTTACGGGCGGCTCGACTCGATGAGCCGCATCGTGTCGGTGACGCAAAAATCGGCCTCCGCAGCCAAGCGCATCTTTGACATTCTGGACCACGTGTCCAGCGTGCCCGAACCGACCAAGCCGGTGCCCATGGACAAGGTGCAAGGGCATATCGTGCTGCGCGATGTGGGCTTTCGCTATGGCAACCGGGAAGTCAACCGTGGCATCAGCCTGAACATCCGTCCGGGTGAAATGATCGGCCTGGTCGGGCACAGCGGCTCGGGCAAGAGCACGCTGGTCAATCTGATCTGCCGTTTTTACGATGTGTCCGAGGGCGCCATTCTGGTCGATGGCACGGACATCCGCTCCTATGCGCTGGCCGACTACCGCAAGAATATCGGCCTGGTGCTGCAGGAGCCCTTCCTGTTTTTTGGCACGATTGCCGAAAACATCGCCTACGGCAAGCCCGATGCCACGCGCGATGAAATCATCGCCAGCGCACGTGCGGCCCATGCCCATGAGTTCATCTTGCGTTTGCCGCACGGATATGACTCGATGGTGGGCGAGCGCGGCCAGGGGCTGTCGGGTGGCGAGCGCCAGCGTATTTCCATTGCCCGTGCCCTGCTGATTGATCCGCGCATCCTGATCCTGGATGAAGCCACCTCATCGGTTGATTCCGAAACCGAAAAGGAAATCCAGCGCGCCCTGGAAAATCTGGTGCAGGGTCGCACCACCATCGCCATTGCACACCGGCTCTCCACGCTGCACCGTGCCGACCGCCTCGTGGTACTCGACCGGGGCCGCGTGGTGGAAGAAGGAACGCACGATGCGCTGATGGCCCAGGAGGGTGCGTATTTCAACCTGTACACCGCACAGGCACGCAATGCCCAGATGGATGTGGAGGGTCTGCAATGAACAACGCCAATACTGCTGCGGGCTTTACACTGCAACGCGACGCCTTTGGCAAGCTGGTCTTGACCACTGCCTCGGGTGAGATTTTTGTCGGCGTGGTGCCTGTGCGCGCCTTCCCCGTGCATGCGCCCGAAGAGGGCATCTCGCTCATGAATACCGAGAGCAAGGAGCTTGCCTGGATAGACCAGCTTGATGCACTGGGCGAGCCCGAACGCAGCCTGATCCGCGCCGAACTAGCCGTACGCGAATGCATGCCGGTGGTGCAGAAAATTGTGTCGGTCAGCAGTTTTTCAACACCGTGCACCTGGAGCGTATGGACTGATCGCGGCCCTACCACGTTTATCCTGCGCGGCGATGAGGACATACGCCGGGTCGATGCACATGGCCGCTTGCTGATTGCCGATTCGCACGGCATTCAGTTTGCGGTCCAAAATTACCTGGCATTGGACCCGCACAGCCGCAAAATTCTGGACCGATTCTTGTGATGGCTGGAGAATATATTGAGATAATGCGTGCACCCAATGGGTCCAGTACCCAGGCGACTGTGGCGGAATAGGTAGACGCCCAAGACTTAAAATCTTGTGTCCGTAAGGGCGTACCGGTTCGATTCCGGTCAGTCGCACCAAGAGGTCAAAACCGCTTTAGTGGCTGCTGCCGTGCACCACAAAATTGGCGCTGCCACTCACTGCAGACGTGTCCGTCGGGACGCTGGCACCTAGCGTAGCGGCAAACTGTGCAAACGTCAGACTGCTGACCGTCTCGCCTGCGGGCGCATTGGCACCCAACTGGTAGCTGAAGCCGGATGCACCCAGGATTTGCACCTTGGCGCCATTGGATAGCGTCAGTTGCACGGCATTGCTGAAGAAGCTGCTGGATGCAATCGTCAAGCCACCTACCAACTGGATCACATTGCTGCCTTCGGTGTCAATGATCTTGGTGGTTACCGCACCGCTCAAAGTGTAGGGACTGATGGTATAGGTGTCGTTACCGCCACCGCCGAGGTAGTTGTTGCCCCCGGATGGCACGAGGACATCATCGCCCAGGGTACCCGGCACGGTGTACGAAGTGCCTGCCACAGCGGGTGTGGGGGTTTCGGCCTGGGTGAAACCCGTGGGCACAACATAGCCCGCAGTGCCCGATACCGGCAGTGGCAAGCCGCTGGTCAGGGACGCACCCAGGCTGGTGACAAAGTCGGAATAGCCCAAAAGGACTGCCGCATCACCCGCCAGTGCATTGGCGCCCAACTGAAACTTGAACTTCGAGGCCCCCAGTATCTCCACTTTGGCTCCGCCCGAGAGCGTGAGTTGTGCGGCATCATCGTAGAAAGCGCTGGCGGTGAGGGTCATGCCATCGACTAACTGGACGAGGTTATCCCCTTCGGTGTCAATGATCTTCGCCGTCACATTGCCGCGCAAGGTGTTGGGGCTGATGATGTAGGTGTCGTTGCCACCGCCACCGTAGTAGCTGTTTGCGGCTGTGGGTACGAATACATCACTGCCCAGGGTGCCAGGTACGGTATAGGACGTGGTGTTGGTTGTGGTTGAGACCGTGACGGTCGCGCTGGCCGCCTGGTTGGTGCCGCCTGCATTGCTGCCCTGCACGGTATAGGTCGTTGTGGCCGTGGGGTTGACCGTGCAGGTGGGGGCCGATGTGCCCGCGCAGCTTCCCCCGGTCCAGATGTAGCTGGTCGCCGCCGGGGTGCATGTGGCCGTGAGGGTTGAACTGCTGCCCACCGTGATACTGGACGGATTGGCGTTCAGGGTGCAGACCGGTGCCGTCACATTCAGGGAAAACGTGGCGGTCACGTTCCTGGCTTCTGTCATGCTGACCGTACAAGTTCCCGTGCCGCTGCATGCGCCGCTCCAGCCGGTAAAGCTGCTGCCGGTGTCGGGGGTGGCGGTGAGGGTTACGCTGGTGCCACTGGTATAGTTTTCCGAGCAATCAGGCGCAACAAGATAAGCGACACCAGGCTGGGGCACGTAACACGCAATGCCACTTGGGCTGGAAGCAACATTGCCATACCCGGTGCCCGAAGTGCCCACGCTAAGGGTGGGGGCACCAGCAGATGCCACCGTGACGGTTGCGCTCGCCGCAGTTCCGGTGCCCGCAGCATTCACTCCGGTGACAGAGTAACTGGTCGTTGCCGTGGGTGTCACCGTGCATGTGGCGCTTGTTGTGCCCGCACACGTGCCACCTGTCCATGTGTAGCCCGTTGCCGCAGGAGTGCAACTTGCAGTCAGTGTGGATGTGTTCCCTGCCGTGATGGCAGCTGGGCTGGCGCTCAGGGTACACACCGGCACGGTGGCCGTCGTATCGGATGTGCGCTCCCAGATGGCAATCCCCGTGGACCCAGGGGTGGACATGTCACGCCCAAGCCCGATCACATAGCGCCCATCCTTTGTTGCGTAGCTCCACTGCGGCTGTTCGCCCGGATTTGCGTTAAGACCCGATTTATCAAACGTCAGCAGCTTGACGCCCGTCAGATCGTAGAGCGCAAGATCCGAACTCATACGCAACAGATACGCACTATCCGGCGTGTACGCGCTGAGTGCATGCGTCTTGGTCATTCCGGATATCACACCGTCGGCCAGCCGATAGATCACCCCATTGAAGCTCGTTGTCACCGCGCCGTCGGGTGAGGGTACCGAGTCGAAAAACTGTGTGTTCTTCAACCACAACACGGCCCCGTCGCTGGCGCGCACGGCAGCTGTATCGAAAGATTTTGTTCCCGTTGTGACAAGTGTGCCGTCGGGTGAAAAGTTCAGGCCATTCACAAACGGCCAGCCACCTACCATCGCCTTCCAGATCACCGTACCGTCGCTTGCGAGAAACTTGCGCAAGAAATTGTCGCCACTGCCGGCGTAGAGAAACTGCGAGTCACTGGAAAATTTGATATTCCTTACTTGCCCGAAACTGGCACCCAATGCACTGCTTGTCGCCCAGAGCGAGGCACCGCTCGCACGGTCAAAAACCGAAACCTGCCCGCTGCCCACGCTGCCTACGGCCACATACTTTCCGTCGGGTGAGAGTGCGACCTCAAGGGCTGCGAGTTTTCTGGCCTCGCTGGCGACTGCGAAGTCCGAGCTTGAGGTCGGACCGGATTTGGTCCACAACGGCGTACCCGTTGCGCCGTCCAGCAGCACAAGTTTGTATTCTGTGGGCTGGTAAAAACTCGTCTGTGTCGGATTCAGTGCGTAGGCCACGTATTTTCCGTCCGGCGTCATGTCCCCGCCCCATATTTCCCAGCCAGGCGCGTGCTCCCAAACCTTCGTGCCGTCGAACCTGAATTTATAGAGTTTGCTGGCCTCCCGATATGAACGTGTTTCCGTATCGGTTGAACCCGTTTTCCAGTTTTCCTGACCGGGAATTGCAACAAAGCTGCCCTCACTCTCAGAAACCGCCCCGCGCCAGAATCCGGTCGGTGTCGCAATTTGCTGGGCAAGCTTGTAGGCGAGCGTAGGCGCAGCGCGCTTTCCCAACGTATGGTTAAGCGTCGCAGTCGTTCCGGTTGTGATGTCAGCCAATGCCACTACTTTGGAAGCGTAGCCCGACGCAGAAATGCGTACCAACCAGTCGCTGCGCAGGGGAAGCGACTGCGTTACCGTAAGCCCCGCGCCGTCTGCGGTAGTGGTCGCAGCAGAGGTTGTCGCAACGTACCATCTGGGTGAATAGGGCGTGGCCACCTCCACCAGCGCGTTATTCGGCAGCGTGGTAGCCCCGCTAAAGCGCACTGTTCCACCGAGCGCAAGTCCACCCGTGAGTGTTGGCGTATCGCCCAGATTGGTGAATGTGACTTTTTGCGATACCGTAAACGAATCAGCCGCTGTAATCTGTGCAATAGGTTTCGACGCATCGGTGAACACAAAACCAAAGGTATATTCCTTGCTCTCGCCCACCACCGGCGGTGCCGTCGGCCCCAGGTTTTCATACACACCCTGCACCCAGCTCGACACAACGGACGACTCACCGGCAGCCAGCGAAAAATTGGAGCCATTCGGGAAGTGTGAGTATCCGGGATATTCGTTGGTCGAGCCGTTGACCGAGACCCGCAACGCATACACCGCGCTTGCGGTCGTCGCCGTATTGGTCACGTTGAAACGGATACTCTGCTGCTTGCCGTCATAGGGGTACACAAACTCCGCAGGCCCCGTGTAGGTGAAACGCAACCCACCGCTGACGGTTTCGGTACGGGCGGGCATCGAAACCAATACTGCAAATAGTGCAACAAATAAAAGTGCAATTTGTTGCATTTGTTTCATTTTGTCTCCTTCACGTATCAAGACGATTTGCCCATTACTGCCGTATCCACGGCCACCTGCACGGCGGCTTCCACTTCCTCACGCATGCGCCCGGTATGCAAGCTCAACTGATCCTCCACCAGCGCCAGCAAGGATGCGCGCAATTGCTGTTCCAGCCGGGGCAGCATGCTGTGCAGAATATCCGCAACCAGCTGCTCCTTGTCAATGGTGGGTGTGATGGAAAATCCGGGTTCTGTCCGGGGTGTCACGTCACGTAGATCGCCTTGCGTCTGCGGCAGGAGCGACAAGCTGCCGGGGTCCACCACTTCGGTCAGTACGGGGAGATTTTTAGCCAGGGGTTTGGGTGTCGTCAGCATGGGTTGGCGTGCCTTTGTTTACCTCGTGTTTTTCTATGGAGTGGCCCTTACTGGCATAGTGGCGCCAGCGTTGGCGCGCCAGCAGGCGATCCGGCTCTTGCATGCTGACAATTTCAATCAGGCGTTTGAATTGTTCAAAACCTTCTGGGACTGTGTCGGTGGTATTGAGCAGAATCTGGCGCAGTTCAGGATCGGGAATATGGCTGGTGTGTGTTGCCAATACGACCGGGGAGCGGCTGCGCACCGCTGTGGGTGCACCGGCCACGCAATGCGCAACAAAATCCACCGGCGACAGTGCCCACAACGCACGGTCCAGTTGCTCCAGCTGGGCGGCGTCCGTCAGTACGACCAACCTGGCGCCACTGGCGACAGCCTTGCGCAACAAGCGGCAGGTGTAGTCCTGCTTGCTGGCAACACCAAAATGAAACGCCACTGCGGTCATTTCGGCTACAGCGGTCACTTGGCCTGTGCCTGTTGCAGCAGATACTCGATCAGCAGACCAACGGGACGCCCGCTGGCTCCCTTGCTGGTGCCGGTTTTCCAGGCAGTTCCTGCAATGTCCAGATGGGCCCAGGCATATTTTTCGGTGAAACGCTGCAAGAATTTGGCTGCCGTGATGGCCCCGCCTGCGCGCCCGGCCACGTTGGCCACGTCGGCAAAATTGGTTTTCAGACCTTCGGCGTATTCTTCGTCCAAGGGCATTCGCCAGCAGGCATCCTGCGAAGTTTCTCCCGCTTCCAGCAGCGCGGTGGCCAGGGCGTCGTGCGTCGAAAACAGACCGCTGCGCACCCCACCCAGGGCGATCATGCAAGCGCCCGTCAAGGTGGCGATGTCGATCACCGCCTTGGGCTTGAAGCGCTCGGCATAGGTCAAGGCATCGCACAGGATCATCCGCCCTTCGGCGTCGGTATTGAGCACTTCAATCGTCTGGCCGCTCATGCTCGTGACCACATCACCGGGTTTGACCGCACGGCCACTGGGCAGGTTTTCGCAGGCCGGTATCAGGCCCACAACGTTGATGGCCGGTTTGAGCAGCGCCAGTGACCGAAACACGCCCAGAACACTGGCCGCGCCTGACATGTCAAACTTCATCTCGTCCATCTCGGGACCGGGTTTGAGCGAGATGCCGCCGCTATCGAATGTGATGCCCTTGCCCACCAGCACCGTGGGCGCATGGGACTTGGCAGCGCCACTGTAGCGCAGCACCACAAACCGCAAGGCCTGATCCGACCCCTGCGCCACCGCCAGAAAAGAGCCCATGCCCAGCTCGGCAACGTCCTTGGGACCGAGCACCTCGCAGCTGAACTTGGGTACTTCGGCCAACTCCTGGGCCGCCTGGGCCAAGAGGGTGGGTGTGGCGTGGTTGGCGGGTCGATTGGCCCACTCCTTGGCCAGTTCCACGCCTGCGACGATGGCAACGGCGCGGTCAAACGCGGTTTGCAATTCGTCGGCGTTGCTGGTAGCCAGGATAAGCTTTTGTACCGTGCGCGGCTCGGGCTGTGATTTGGTGAGCGTATAGGCGTAGGTGGCATCCGCTACGGCCAGCACGGCAGAGCGCACGGCATCTTCCCGCGCTGGCATGGCAAAACACAGTAGCATTTTTTTCAGGGAAGGGGATTTGGCTGCCGCCACTGCGGCCAGAACGGCTGTACGCACCGAGCGCGCCGACCCGTCTCCGGTCGCCGCCAACACCACACGCACGGCATGGGACTGCGGCGCGCGGTATAGCGGCAACAATTTACCTGCCTTGGGCTCCAGATCGGCAGATTTGAGCGCTTGCGCCACCAAGCCTGACAATTCGTCCTTGCCAGCCTTGAAGTCCTGCGAAACCAGGACAATCAGCGCATCACACTTTTCTTTCGCGGCCTGTGCCAGGGCCATGGATTTGATTTCAAAGTTCATAATTCGGGTTTTCCTTCTACGCCATATTTCTGCCATATTTCCGCCATGTTATTCCATTCTTCCATCCGCAAGGAACTCGCCCGCAGCTTTGGCGCCACCTTCGTGGTTCTGGTAACGGTGGTGATGACCATGACCCTGACCCGAACGCTCGGAGAGGCCAGTCGCGGGGTCTTCAATCCTTCGGATGTCATGCTCATCATGGCCTACACGGTGCTCTCCGATATGCCCAGCATATTGTCCATGAGCTTGTTCATCGCCATCATCAGCGTGTTGACCCGCATGTTTCGGGACAGCGAGATGGTGATCTGGTTTTGTGCAGGGCGCGGACTCACCGCGCTGATAAAACCCTTGTTCCGTTTTGCCTGGCCCATCTTGCTGGTGAACGCCGCACTGGCATTCCTGATTCTGCCCTGGGCATTCAGCCGCATCGAGGACATGCGTGACCGTTACGACAAACGCGGCGACATAGCCCGTATCCAACCAGGACAATTTCAGGAGTCCGCCAACGGCAAACGGGTTTTTTTCATCGAAAAAGATAGCAGTGGCGCGCAGGTAGGTCTCAACGTATTTATTGCCACGCACGAACAGGACAAGGAAACCGTTACTTCGGCGCGCAGTGGCCGGATCGAGACAATTGGCTCGGATCGCTATCTGGTGCTGGAAAACGGCCAACGGCTGGAAAAAACGGCCAAACAGCCCGAGCTGACCCTGAGCATGTTTGCGTCCTATGGTGCGATCATCCATGCCGACGACCAGTCCGCCCGCAGCTTTGTGCCCACCCATGCCAAAAGCACCCTGGAATTGCTTTCCGCCCCTACCCCTGCCCATTTGTCGGAGCTGTCCTGGCGCATCGGTCTGGCCATGGTGGCAGTGAATTTCGTCCTCATCGGCCTGGCCGCCGCCGGGGTGAATCCGCGCGTGGGGCGTAGCGTGAACATCGCTTTTGCCTTTCTGGCTTTTATTGTCTACTTCAACTTTCTGGTTCTGGGCAAAAGCTGGATCGAGTCCACGCAAGTGCGCTTTGACGTGTTCCTCCTGGCCCTGCATGGCGGCGCGCTGACCCTGGCCTTGCTGTGGCTGGCCAAACGCCACAACCATTGGAGAATCAAAAGCTTGCGCCCCTCCCCCCTCCCCGGCCCCGAACAGAAAGTTGTGCATTGAAAACCGTACGGCGTCTTTTATACGGCGAGGTGATTCTGGCCGTTGCGCTGATCACCCTGGGCTTCCTCGCCCTGTTCTATTTCTTCGATCTGGTGGAAGAGCTGCAAGCCGTGGGCAAATACCGCGCCACCGGCTATACGGTCGCGCAGGCCCTGGTGCATGGCGCGCTGCTGCTGCCCAGCCACCTCTACGAGCTCTTGCCGATCACCGTGCTGATTGGCACCATTTTCGTGATGGCGCGCCTGGCCCAAAGCTCCGAATTCACCATTTTGCGCACCAGCGGCCTGGGACCCTGGCGGGCGCTGCGCACGCTGCTATTGTTGGGACTGGGCTTTGTGCTACTTACTTTTGCGGTGGGTGACTACCTCGCGCCCTGGACCGGCAAGGCCGCCCAACTGCTCAAATCCCGTTACCAAGGCCATATCACCGTGGGCAAAACCGGCGCTTGGCTCAGGGAAAAACAAGGAGCAAACCACTACGCTGTGAATGTGGGCGCACTGACACCCGACACCAGCATGCGCGACGTGCAAATCTTTGAATTTGACGGCCAGGGCTTGCTGGTGTCCTTGACGCAGGCGCAAACGGCACACTTCACAGCGGACAAGGCATGGCTGCTTGGCAATGTGGACCGGACCGAATTTATCAGCGCCGACACCCGCTCTGCGCATGTGGACCGCACCCTGGTTCCCAGTTTCCGCTGGGCCACACACATCAATTCTGAAATGGTGGCAACGGCGGTATTACGCCCCGAGCGTATGGGTACGATTGATCTGTTTCAATACATCGGACACCTGCAAGCCAACGGACAATCGACCCAGAAATACGAATTCCAGTTCTGGAAAAAAGTGTTTTACCCTTTGAGCTGTCTGGTCATGGTGGTGCTGGCCCTGCCATTTGCCTACCTGCATTTCCGCTCGGACGGCATCGCGTCCTATGTCTTCGCGGGGGTGATGGCCGGCATCAGTTTTGTGCTGCTCAACAATGTCCTGGGGGACTTGGGCTCCTTGCACGGCTGGCAAGCCTGGCTCACAGCCGCCCTCCCCGGCATCATCTACTCCCTGGCGTCCCTGACGGCATTTACCTGGCTGGTGCTACGACGATGACAAACTCTCAACAAACCCATCAACAAACCCATCAAGCAACAAAAGGCGTGGTGCTGTTCGGACACGGCTCACGCGACCCGCTCTGGCACAAACCCATGGAAGCCGTTGCGGCACACATACGCGCCTTGTCCCCTTCCACCCCCGTGCTGTGTGCCTACCTTGAAATCAGCACACCTGACCTGGCCAGTGCCTGCGCCACCCTCATCCACTCCGGGGTGCAGGCCATCCAGGTTGTCCCCATGTTTTTGGGTTTGGGACGGCACGCCCGTGAGGACTTGCCCGTCCTGGTCGCCAGCATGCGCCAGCAACACCCATCCATTGCCTTCACGCTCCAGCCAGCGGTAAGTGAAAACGAACACATGATCCGACTGCTGGCCGAAATCGCCCTGGATGGCTGCTGAGAGCCACATCCACAGATTTCACAATAGCCTCTTCAGCCTCAGCAGGGCTTCGGTGTCGATGCGATCCTTTTCCCGGTAATCGGTCTTGGTTTTCAATAGACCTTCGATGTCGAGCGTGCGAATGGATACGCCGTCCACTTCCAGTGTGCGCACATGGGGCAGCAAGCTGGTGTAGCTCTGCCCGTTGGCAGCAAACAGCAGATCAATCAGCAAATCATCCGCGACCCGGATATTTTCGGGTGCGTCCTGCGCCACCTCGAACCATGCCGGGTCCAGCTCTCGACTGGAAGACAGAAAACCCAGCGCCCGGATTACCCGGAGGCCGTTTTCCAGCGAACTGGGCAGCAGGATGTCGATGTCTTCGGTTGCGCGGACAAACCCGTTGAGCCGCACCGCCTGCCCGCCAATCAGGATGTATTGCACGCCTTCGGCCTGGAAGCGGCGCATCAGGTCCAGCAAGGCATCAGGGTTCATGGCCGGTGTGGGGTGCGTTGAGCAGTCGAGCGATGGCAAGCTGGCGTGCGTCGTCGAGCTGATTCAGTATCCGGTGGGGTGCCCGTATCACCCCCCTGGGGATTGCAGGCATGGCCTGTGCGAGCATGGCATCCAGTACGCGGCAGCGCCGCAGCGCCTGGGCGGGGTCCAGAATGAATTCGGTGCGTTGTTGCTGGCCTACGGTGCGTGTCATACCGGGCGTCCTGACCTTACCCAACGCCCAGAATCGCTCACCGCGACTCTTTCACCATGCGCACCACGTCCTCATCGGTCAGCTCGGCAGCCGCAGGCAGCGCATTGGCAGCGGCCTGCCGACTCCATTCTTCAAAGGCTTCGACGGCGCTTTGCCGTTTGCTGCTGCGCGCGGCCTGTAACTCCTGCATATCTTTCGGCGAGACGATGAACGCCGCCGTGCGTCCGTGCCGGGTGATGGTGACCGGTTCGCGTTGCACGGTGTCCAGCAACTGGCCAAAGCGGTTTTGGGCTTCTACCGAAGTGACGGTGAGCATGGTTACCCCTTTTTGTTAAAAATAGCTAACCTGTACAGTATAGCCAGAGTATCAGGGTGGAGAGGGCAAGGGGAAAAGGAACGGCCAATCCGATATTATTATGATAGCTTCTCCCGCTTTATCCATAAGGCATGGTGCCGTTTTTACCACTCAAAACGGCCCTGCGCGCAGCCTTGTGTGCAGTTTGGGCGTCTTTCCCGTGGCCATTGCCAACACGACATGAATTTCCGATACAAATGTACAAATTACAAATAAACGCATAAGTATGCTAATGCAAAGTAAATTAAGTGATTTTTTGAAGGCTTCCCCTAATGACATGATTTTCTCTTTACTATCAGTGCACAACTGTACACAATTAAGTCAGCCACCAGATGCCGGTGGCGGCCTAACTTTCTACAGGAGAAGATATGACAACCGAAGCCCAAGTTCCCGTTCTGGACATTGAACCGTCCAGCGCCCCCCAAACCCCAAAAACCACCAAAGTGGCGCGCAAGCGTGCACCGAAGCGGCTCGCCAAGGCCGTTGCAGCGCCAGAACAGGCCAGCACGCTGGAGGTCGTGGTGCTGGAGGATACGCCTGCCAGCACAAGCATATTGACGCCAGCGAAAAAGCGCTCCCGGTTTGCCAGGCTGGTGGACTATTGCTTCCGGCGCCGTGGTGCGAAAAGGCGGGATGCCCAGCGCAATGCTGCACCCGTCGAAGAAGCCGTGGCTTCGTAGTTCCGATGATGGGGTGAGGGGCTCGACTTAAAGTGATGTGTTTATTCATTTTCATATCACCCGTGATATTAAAAATACCAAAACCGCACTATGGGCACCCCCCGCAAGCCTCCGTAGCACGTTTTTAGCCTCAATTTAGCCAAAATTCAGCACCAAATCAGCCTGTAGCCCCCGTGGGAGAAGCGGGGACAGCTACTGAAAACATAGTGAAAAGGGCCAATGCATCACATCGCATTGCATCGCACCCAGGGTGAGGGGCGTGGACCTCGGGAGCCGCGATAATGCGGCCCTATGTCCGCTCCTAAAACCCTGTTTGGCTTTCATGCCGTGGGCGTGCGCCTGAAAACGGCGCCGCAGTCCATTGTCGAAATTTATTTTGAAACGACCCGCCGCGATGCGCGCATGCGCCAGTTTCTGGAGCGCGCGCAGGCTGCCGGTGTGCGCCTGATGGAGTCCGATGGCGCGCGCCTGGCCAAACTGTGCGGCAGCCACGGACACCAGGGCGTGGTGGCGCGCGTGCAAGCACTGGCGCAGGTGCATTCGCTGGATGAATTGCTCGAAGACCTGGAAGCGGCCAATGCGGCTGTGCCACTGGCGCAACGCACGCCGCCCTTGCTGCTGGTGCTTGATGGCGTGACCGATCCGCACAACCTGGGTGCTTGCCTGCGCGTGGCCGATGGCGCGGGCGCACACGCCATCATCGCGCCCAAGGACCATGCGGCAGGCATTAACGCGACCGTAGCCAAGGTGGCCAGTGGCGCAGCGGAGACGGTACCCTATTTCATGGTGACCAATCTGGCGCGCACGCTGGGCGAACTCAAGGAGCGCGCTATCTGGGTCATTGGCACCAGCGATGCAGCCAGCACCACGCTGTACCAGACCGATCTGCGCGGGTCTGTCGCGCTGGTGCTCGGTGCCGAAGGCGCGGGTTTGCGCCAGCTCACCGCCAAAACCTGCGATGCGCTGGTGCGTATTCCCATGCAAGGCGCAGTGGAGAGTCTGAATGTCTCGGTCGCCAGCGGCATCTGCCTGTACGAGGCGCTGCGGCAACGCGGCGCGGCAACTTCAAACCAATAGCTTTTTGAGGCTGGGCCAGACGTTGTCGAGCATTATGGGCTGGGCGCTGGCGTTGGGGTGAAGGCGGTCGCTTTGAAACAGTTCCTGCGCCTGCGGCACGTCGGCGACGTTCTTGAGGAAAAAGGGCACCAGCGCAGCACCGCTGGTCTTGGCAACCGTTGCATATACCTTGGTAAAGCGCTCGGCGTACTCCTGCCCATAGTTGGGTGGCATCTGCATGCCGAGCAAGAGTACTTTTGCCTGTATGGCTTGCGCGGCCTGGGCCATGGCCAGCAGGTTGTCCTGCGTCATTTGCAGCGGCAGGCCCCGCAAGGCGTCGTTGCCTCCCAGCTCGATGATGACGATGGTGGGCTGGTGCCGCTGCAGCAGCGCTGGCAGCCGCGAGCGTCCGCCTGAGCTGGTGTCGCCGCTGATGCTGGCATTGATGACGGTGGCCGTGATTTTCTGCGCCGCCAGACGCTGCTCCAGCAGGGCCACCCAGCCGCTGCCGCGTGCCAGGCCGTATTCGGCGCTCAAGGAGTCGCCCAGAACCAGTAATTTCGGGTTTTTGGAGAGTTTGGGGGGGCGCGCGGGCTCGGCCAGTGCGGCTATTGGCCCTGACAAGCACACCTGGGCCATAAGCGCGATACAGTGGCGGCGAATCATAAAAGAGGGTCCCATGGGTGAAGCCATTATTGCTGTTGAAAATCTTGATAAAACCGTAACCGACTCAACCGGTACCTTGCATATTTTGCGCGGAATTGATTTTGCGCTTCGTGCGCGCGAGACAGTGGCCATTGTCGGCGCGTCCGGCTCGGGTAAAAGCACCTTGCTGGCGCTTATTGCCGGGCTGGATACGCCCAGCCGTGGCACGGTGCGTATTGACGGCGTGGATTTGTTTGCCATGAACGAGGACCAGCGAGCCGCACTGCGCGCGCGCAAGCTGGGTTTTGTGTTTCAGAGCTTTCAGTTGCTGGGCAACCTCAGCGCGCTGGAAAACGCCATGTTGCCGCTGGAACTGCTGGGGCGCAAGGACGCCAGGGCAGTTGCCACCGATATGCTGGGGCGCGTGGGGCTGTCGCAGCGGCTGCACGCCTATCCCAAGGTTCTCAGCGGTGGCGAGCAGCAGCGTGTGGCGCTGGCGCGTGCCTTTGTGGTGCAGCCGGCGGTGTTGCTGGCCGACGAGCCGACGGGCAGTCTGGACTTTGCCACAGGAGAAAAAATCATGGAGCTGATGTTTGACCTCAACCGCGAGCACGGAACGACGCTGGTTCTGGTCACGCACGACACCAGCATTGCCAGCCGCTGCCAGCGCCGGATCACGATTGAAGCCGGGCGGCTGCAGCAGCACAGTTAGTGCTCCTGCGGCTCCTGCGCAGTGAGCCAGTCGGGTTTCTGGGTGTCGATGAAGGCCACCAGGGCGTTGACCACAGCGGCGTCGAATTGTGTGCCCTTGCGCTCTTGCAGATACGCCAGCACTCCTTCCAGTGCCCAGGGTGCCTTGTAGGGGCGGGTGTGCAGCAGCGCGTCAAAAACGTCCACAACGGCCACAATGCGCGCCGCCAGGGGAATTTTGGTACCCGCAAGCCCGCGTGGATAGCCGTGGCCATCAAAGTGTTCATGGTGTCCGCCAGCAATCTGCGCGGCCATACTCAAGGCGTTGATGCCCTCTAACTGATCCGAAGCGCGCGCCAGCACGGCTTCGCCAATGGCCGCATGTTCTTCCATGACCACACGCTCCTCTTGGGTCAGGCGTCCTGGCTTGAGCAACACGGCATCGGGCGTGGCGACCTTGCCCACATCGTGCAGGATGCTGGCCAGGCCCACACAGGCCATGAAGGTCGGAGTGGTTTCTTGCGGGAATTTGTTGGCTTTTTGCAACTCCAGCGCGATGGCCTCGGTGAGTTTGCACACCCGGCGCACGTGGCCGCCCGTGGTGACATCGCGCGTTTCGGCCAGATCGGTCATGGCCACCACCGTGGCTTCCTGGGTGGCCTTGAGCAGGGTGAACATCTGCAAGTTGTCAAACGCCGCACCGATGCGGTCACAAAAAATATGGAGCAGATTGCGTTCGATATCGTTCAGCGGCCAGGGGGGCGCAAAGGCCAGCACGAACTGGTGTCCCTGCGTGGCCTCGATGAACAGCACGGAAACCGTGCTTAAGAAAATACTTTTCTTCGTGCGAAATGCCTGGGCAATGGCGTCGGACCATGCATGGTTGGCAGGCAGGCGCACCTGTTCGTGCAAACCGGCAGCAGCCCCGCCCGCAGAGGCGATGACCAAAGGGGCGGGCGCAGCTTCCTGGGGTTTGTCCCTCATGACGCATAACACCCCTTCGGCGCCAAAGTCCAGAATGGCGCCCACCTGGGTCAGTACGCCACTGGCCAGGGCTTTCAGGGAGTCGAACTGGTAGAGGTTGCTGGTGGCAGCCAGAATCTTGTCCAGCCCCAGGCGGTTGCGTTCGATGGTTTGCAGGCCCTCGTAGCCGCGCAACGACGCAATCACCGTGGTGAACAGCTTTTGCAGCGTCAGTTCGCTCTTGGTCTTGTAGTCGTTGATGTCGTAGTCGGCAATCACCCGCTGTTCGGGTGCCTGGCCGGGTTGGCCGGTGCGCAGCACAATGCGCACCAGATGGTTTTTCAGCTCTTCGCGAATGCACCGCGCCAGACGCAAACCGGCATCGTCGGTTTCCATGACCACATCGAGCAGCACCAACGCAATATCGCGCTCCCTGGCCAGCAGCTCGTAGCCTTGTGCGCCCGAAGTTGCCGAGATGATTTGAATTGGCCGGTCCTTGAAGGTGACGTTGGCCAATGCCATGCGCGTGACGGCGTGCACGTCCTCGTCATCGTCCACCACCATGACGCGCCAGGGTGCAAGACCCTTGGCTACAGGAGCGTTATCCGCAGACTCCTGGGCAAAAACCAGGTCGTCATCGGCTGCGTCATGGGTGTCGGGATTAACCATTATGAGCCATTATTGGCCATTTTCAGGCGTTGGCCATCTCCGGGTGCACGTGCGACCTGTAGCGCTGGTCGGTGCTTGCAATGTGGTCCAGCAGCCAGTCGTTGAGCAGTTGTGGCAACATCGAGGCGACGGCGTGCACCTCGCCTTTGCTGACCCGCGCTTCGAGTTCGCGCATCTGGTTTTCAAACACGGCATGCACCGCCTGGTGTTGTGCCAGATCGGGGTAGCCCGCCTTGGCCATCAATTGCTCCTCTTCGGCAAAATGCGTGCGGGTATAGGCCAGCAACTCGGCGATGATGGGACGCAGGTCGTCATCGTTGGCACCGTTGGCCTTTTCAGTCGCATCGGTCAACCTGTTGCTGATGGCGAACAGGTTCTGGTGCTGCGCATCAATGGGGCCGTAGCCCACGCTGTAGGAGTCATGCCACACTAAATACATCGGAAACCTCTCAAAATGTCAATGGATATGCGATCAGGCCCAATCGGAACCCGACTTAAGCCTTGTGCACGCGAATCATACCCAAGGATTAAATATGCGATCAGGCCCAATCGGAACCCGACTTAAGCCTTGTGCACGCGAATCATACCCAAGGATTAAGACGCTGCATTTCGGTGCACAATTCCCATGATGAACAAACACTGCTGGTGTCTTCTTTTGACGATTTTGCTGGCTTTATCGAGCCCGGTCAGTGCGGCCCAGGGCGTCAGTGCTGCCGGATTCACACGTAGCAACCAGGATGCACAGCTCTGGCTTGAATTTCCCGCGCAGGGCAAACACAGGATTTTCAGCCTGGAAGCGCCCAAGCGCATCGTGATTGACCTGGAAGGCGTGGCCATCAGCCCGGCTTTGCAAGCCCTGCCCGCGCAAGTTCCGGCAAACGACGCCACGCTGGCTGGCATCCGCATCGGGCGCTTCAAAACCGACGTCACCCGGATCGTGCTGGACATCAGGACTGCACTGCCAGGCTATCAGGTAGCGCACGAGGCTTTGTCCGATCAGACCCAGCGCCTGAGCCTGCAATGGTCTGATACGTCTAATCTGGTTGATATGGTTGTTGATGTGGTTGATCCGGCTGCGGATGCCGCGCGCGGCGTGACGGCGGCCAGGCTGCTCACCACCGCGCAGGGGACGCGCTTGAGTTTCGATCTGCCAACGCGCAACACGTACAAGGTGTTTACCGTGGCCGCTGCCAACCAGATCGTGGTCGAGATAGATGGTGTGTCTGTCAGCCCGGCCTTGAAAATCCTGCCCAACAAGCTGCCAGCCGACGACCCCGGCATTGCCGCTGTGCAGGTAAAACAGCGCGATCCGCTTGCTGTTCGGATCGAGCTTGCTATGAAAACCGCACTGCCCGAGCTGCAATTGAGCACGCAGACCCTTTCCGAACACACCCACCGTCTGGTTGTGCAATGGCCCGCACCGATCATGCCAACAACGGTGGACCCAGCCCCGGAACCAGGGGCAGTTACAGGCACTACAAGCACTGCAAGTGCTACCCGTACAAACTGCGTGCGCTGCAGGGTGTGCCGTACGTGTGTCGTGCGCAGATATTGGCCAAGGCGCTGATGCTCAGGATTCAGGGCACGCGGGCACGCTTGTGGCACACTTCGGCCCCTTGTTCATGCCCCATGCCACCTTATGCAGAAAATCATCGCGCAATTGGCGCAAGAAATCCGTGTTTCCCCCAACCAGATCGAAGCCGCTGTGCAACTGCTTGACGGCGGTGCCACGGTGCCCTTTATCGCCCGTTACCGCAAGGAAGCCACTGGCGCTCTGGATGATGTCCAGCTGCGCGAACTCGAAACCCGGCTGGCTTACCTGCGCGCACTGGAGGAGCGCAAGCAAGCTGTCGTCAAGGCCATCGAGGACCAGGGGAAGCTGACGCCGGAACTGCTGGCCGCCATCGCTTCAGCCCAGACCAAGCAGGAGGTGGAAGACATTTATCTGCCGTTCAAACTCAAGCGCCGCACCAAGGGACAGCTGGCGCGGGAAGCCGGGTTGGAGCCACTGGCGGATGCGCTCTTTAACGACCCGACACTGGTTCCTGCACAGGCCGCGCTGCCGTATGTGATTCCGCTGCGCCCGGTGGTTCCGGGCGAGGACAAGCAGCCGGACTTTTCCACCGTAGCGGCAGTGCTCGATGGCGTGCGCGACCTCCTGAGCGAACGCTGGGCCGAAAATCCGGCGCTGGTGCAGGACCTGCGCGCGTGGCTGTGGGACGAGGGACTGCTCAAGGCCACGCTGCTGGATGGCAAGGATGCAACCCAGGCCGAGGTGGCCAAGTTCCGCGATTACTTTGACTACGAAGAACCCATTGGCCGCGTGCCTTCACACCGCGCGCTGGCGGTCTTTAGAGGGCGCGCTTTGGACATCCTGGACGCAAAACTAGTGCAATCCCCGATGGAACAATCGGGTACAGCTATTAAAACAGGAGTTGTGTCGCAAGCCGAAGGGCGCATCGCACTGCGCCTGGGCTGGAGCCACCAGGGGCGTGCGGCGGACGATCTGATCCGCAAATGCATTGCCTGGACCTGGAAGGTCAAACTCAGCCTGTCCACCGAGCGCGATCTGTTTTCCAGGCTGCGCGAAGAGGCCGAACAGGTGGCCATCAAGGTGTTTGCCGACAATGTGCGCGACTTGCTGCTGGCAGCGCCTGCGGGGCGGCGCGTGGTGCTGGGGCTGGACCCTGGCATCCGCACCGGGGTCAAGGTGGCCGTGGTGGATGCCACCGGCAAGCTGGTGGACACGGCAACCGTGTATCCGCACGAACCGCGCCGGGACTGGGACGGGGCGCTACACGTGTTGGGCGCTTTGTGTCTGCGCCACGGGGTGAACCTGATTGCCATTGGCAACGGCACCGCCAGCCGCGAAACCGACAAGCTGGCCGCCGAACTGATCCAGTTGCTGGCCAAAGGAGACGGGCCAGCCATCGACAAGGTGGTGGTCAGCGAAGCCGGTGCTTCGGTCTACAGCGCCAGCGAATACGCCAGCCAGGAAATGCCCGACATCGACGTCAGCCTGCGCGGCGCCGCCAGCATCGCCCGCAGACTGCAAGACCCGCTGGCCGAGCTGGTCAAGATTGATCCCAAATCGATTGGCGTGGGCCAGTACCAGCATGACGTCAGCCAGAGCGAACTGGCCCGCGCGCTGGATGCCGTGGTGGAAGATTGTGTGAACGCGGTGGGCGTGGATTTGAATACCGCCAGCGTGCCTTTACTCAGCCGGGTGTCGGGCCTGTCCCATACCGTTGCCAAGGCGGTCGTGCGCTGGCGCGAAACCCACGGCGCTTTCGCCAGCCGGCAGGATTTGCTCAAGGTCAGTGGTTTAGGAGCCAAGACCTTTGAACAAGCCGCAGGTTTTTTGCGTATTCGCGGCGGCAGCAATCCGCTGGACATGACCGGCGTGCATCCCGAAACCTATCCCGTGGTTGAGAACATCATGGCGAAGACCGGCAAGCCGGTGCAAGACATCATGGGGCGCGCCGAGATGCTCAAAACCTTGCGCCCGGAACTTTTTGCCAATGACAAGTTCGGCGTCATCACCGTCAAGGATATTCTGGTCGAGCTGGAAAAGCCGGGGCGCGACCCGCGACCGGATTTCAAGGTGGCGCGCTTCAACGACGGTGTGCAAGACATTGCCGACCTGAAAGAAGGCATGGTGCTTGAGGGCACGGTCAGCAACGTGGCGGCTTTTGGTGCGTTTGTCGATCTGGGCGTACACCAGGATGGCCTGGTGCATGTCAGCCAGCTGGCGCACAAGTTTGTCAACGACGCCCGCGAAGTGGTCAAGACCGGCGACATCGTCAAGGTGCAGGTCGTGGAGGTGGATGTTGCACGCAAACGCATATCGCTCACCATGAAAATCGGCGCCGCACCCGCACGTGCAGCCCAAGGTGCTGGCGCCAACCGCTACCAAGCACCCAACCGCAACGAACGGCCAGGCAATCGCAGCGCCGGCAAGGATTTTGCGGGCAACTCGGCCATGGCTGCTGCATTCGCTAAACTCAAGCGTTAAATCCCCAGACCCAAACCTAGATTCAGGAGGCATTGAACATGCGCAATCGCATCATGATAGACCCGGCGGTTTGCCATGGCAAACCATGTATCCGTGGGTTGCGTTACCCGGTCGAAAATGTACTGGCGTGGTTAGCTAGCGGGATGACCATTGAGGAAATTCTGACCGACTACGAGGACTTGGAGCGCGAGGATATCCTGGATGCGCTGTCCTATGCTGCACGTTTGACGCACATCAAGCGTCTTGAACGCCTGGTGGCATGAAATTTCTGGTTGATGCGCAGCTGCCCAGGCGTTTTGCTTCCTGGTTGAACGAGGCGGGGCATGATGCACTGCATACCCTGGATCTACCGCACAAGAATCTGACAACGGATCATGAGGTCGTTGCGCGCGCCAGGCAAGATGGCCGGATCGTGGTCAGCAAAGACGATGATTTCGTGCAGTCTTTTTTGTTGACTGGCGAACCAGCATTGCTGTTGGTATCCACTGGTAACATCACCAACGCAGAGTTGGATAAGTTGGTGCGTGCCAATCTATCTGCAATCGAGGCGGCTTTTGCGTCCAGTCGTTTTGTCGAGATCACGCGCGATGCGTTGGTGAGTCACGAATGATTTGCCTGTTTTAGTGAGTGGAGATTGCCTGTTATGAAACTCCCTGCCTTGCTGGAACTGCAGTTCAACCTGCCCAGCATTCCCAAAGTGGTTGCCCTGTTGTTGCTGGAGCTTGACCGCCCCGAGGCGGACCTGCGCAAGATCACGCAGCTGATCAGTACCGATCCGGCCCTGACGACACGCTTGCTGCAATTGGCCAATTCCGGCTTTTTCAAACTCTCGGGCAAGATCAGCAGCGTCTCCGAAGCCCTGGCGATCCTCAATCTGGGCCATGTCAAATCCATGGCGCAGGCGGCAGCCAGCGCCGCGTCACCCAAGGCCGTTCCCGGTATCAACCTGCAACGTTTCTGGGATTACAGCCTCAACGTGGCCAAGGTGTCACGCGCGCTGGCCGGGTTGGTGCGGCAAAACCAGCAAGCGGCGTTTACCTGCGGCTTGATCCATGCCATTGGCGAGCTGGCCATGCACCTGGGCATGCCCGAGGAGATTGCCCGGCTGAACCAGGATATTGCGCCGCTGGACCTGCGCCGCGCCAGGGTCGAGCGGCGTGATTTTGGCTATTGCTATGCCGCCGTCAGCGCCGGTTTTGCCCGGATGTGGCGTTTTCCGCAATTCATGATCGACGCGCTGGAACACCAGTACGCCCCTTTTGAAAACAATGTGTACGAACCCCTGGCGGGCGTTATCCATCTGGCCACCTGGCGTGCCCGTTGCAAGGAGGCGGGCTTGAACGAACGCGCCATGGCCGTCACATTTCCCGACGCCGTGGGCGTTGCGCTGGAACTCGATATTGATGCCGTTTTGCAACAAGACCCGTTTGACTGGGCCGCTCATAGCTGAGGGCGTGCGATACTCTTCGCGCGCTTTTTGGCGTACTTTCTTCCCTCACAACAATTGCGTACTTCTGGAGACTATTGACTATCATGAAAAATCTGCTTGGGCGTTGGTTGTTTTTGTTTATGTTGGCACTGCCCGTTTTCCCCGTCGGGGCACAAGGCCTGCAAATTCTCACCGAAGAAGATCCGCCCTATAGCCTGACCGGACCCGACAAAAAGCCCACGGGTTATGGCGTGGAAATCGTGACGGAAATTCAGAAAAGGGTTAAAAATCAGGACGCTATACCTTGCGCGGTCACAATCTGAGGTTTTGTGATCAACCGAAACCTGGGGTGTGTTAACGTTCGAAACATGGCACCTTGGGTATACGATCCACAGAGTGGCGGGGTCAAAATTCCGCCACGGATATTCGATGAAAT
>JAYRRD010000185.1:0-17545 GCA_041910275.1 Rhodoferax sp. | reverse complement strand
GCACACGCTCACCAGCTGGGCGCAACTGGACGCCGAGCTTGCCGCCATACGGCGCAGCGGCATAGCCTATGACCGCGAAGAAAACTCCGATGGCATCTGCGCCGTGGCCACCGTGGTGCACAGCCCGTCCGGTGAATTGGCGGCCATCTCAGTGCCGGTGCCAGCGCAGCGCTTCGCCCAGGTCGAGCCCGAACTGGTGCAGCAACTGCGCAGGCACGCCCAGGCCTTGCAGAAAAAGCTCGGCGGCTGATCCAACGGTCCTGCAAACCCGCGTGCTCCTCAAAGATGCCCGTCAAACGTGGCCGTTCCCCAGCGCGGCACCTACACTCCACAGCAGAATGCGCACGCCGGGCTTTGACTAATCACGCGAAACCGACATAGAAGTTATTACTGACCACGTTCCAGGAACGTGTTTACGCTTGCCCGTTTGCCTGGTGCCAGACCACCCGATTGCGTCCGTTTTGTTTGGCCAGGTAGAGTTGTTGATCGGCTTGCTCTTGCAGTTGCTGCGTGTCGTGTACGGTATCGAGCAGTGTGCTACCACCAACGGAAATGGTGACATACGGCGCAACAGACGAGGCTTCGTGGGGCAACTGCAGCATTTCGACCGCGACACGTGCGTTTTCCGCCACCTTGCGTGCACCTGCGGCGTCAGTGACGGGCATGACCAGCACGAATTCCTCGCCGCCATAACGGGCAATCATGTCCCCAGGGCGACCCAGTGCACAATTCAGCGCGCGGGCAACCGACTTCAGCACCCAGTCCCCCTTGGCATGGCCATAGTGGTCGTTGTATTGCTTGAAGAAATCAACATCGATCATCGCCAACGACAAGGGGGCCGCCTCGCGCTGACAGCGACGGTACTCCCGCTCCAGCGTCACGTCGAAACTGCGCCGATTGGGAATTTCGGTCAACCCGTCACGACCCGCCAGCACTTCGAGCAGTTTGCGCTGCCGCACCAGGCGCAGTAAATTGCCGGTGCGGGCGCGGACGATGGCCGGACTGAACGGCTTGCCGATGTAGTCGCTGGCTCCCAGGTTCAAGCCGATTTCCTCGTCGTCAACCGAATTGCGTGCGGTAATGAAAATCACCGGAATGTCTTTGGTTTTGTCATCATCCTTCAACTGTTTGAGCACATCGTAGCCATCCATGTCCGGCATCATCACGTCGAGCAGGATCAAGTCGATGGCGCCGTGCTGCCTGGCCCGCTCCAGCGCCTGTGCGCCGTCCTTGGCAATCAGCACCTGGTACTCTGCTTTCAACAGATCGGCCAGCACGGTGCGATTGATCTTTTCATCATCCACCACCAGAATGGTCTGGCGCTCACTCAGCATCGGTTCCATGGCTGCCTCCGAAAGAATGTGGTGCGCGCTCGGGCGCGGAATGGCTGATCTGAACCAACAGTTGTTCGGTCAATCGTTGCGCCTGTGCCCACGCAAGATCATCAATCTGTGCAGCGATGGCGGCGATGGCCGCCGCCCACGGACTGGTGACAGCCTGCACCTGCAACGCCTGAATGCAATCTTCGGCCTCGGCGTCGCCCACCGCAAGCAGAGGAAGCAACCGGGTCAATTCGGCAGCGAGTCGTGGCGCATCCAGCACCATTGCAGCCTGTGCATGCGTTGGCGGAGTCGCGTGTGCAAAATGCTGCGCCAGCGTGCCCGAAACAGCCACCAATGCCGCCGTGAATGCGGTCAACGCCGGTGGCGTGCGTGCGTCGTCCACCGCGCGCAAAGCCGTTTCCAGCGCCCCGGCAGCGGCGGTCAGATGTGTCGCCCCCAACATGGCGGCAGTACCCTTGAGGGTGTGCGCAATGCGCTGGGCATCGGCTGCGCGTCCGGCAGCAAATGCCTGGGCGGCACCATCCGGGTTGGCGCCATGGCTTTGCAGGAATTGCCGCAACACGGTTTCATACAGTTCCACCGATCCACCAACCCGCGCCACCCCCACTGCGGTGTCGAATCCGTCCAGCAGCAGGGGTTGCTGCACCGCGCTGTCAGCAGTGGTAGCCGTGGTAGCAGTGGTAGCAGTGGTCTGGACTGCGGCGGCGGTTGCCGTTCGGACGGGAATCCAGCGCAATAACATGTCCAGCAGCAACGCCTGGTCAATCGGTTTGGTCAGGTGATCGTTCATTCCGGCGGCGATGCTGCGTTGGTGATCGCCCACCATCGCGTTGGCCGTCATCGCAATGATGGGCAATGTGGCAAAACCGGGCATGGCGCGGATGCGCCGCGTGGCCTCCAGGCCATCCATGATCGGCATCTGAACATCCATCAGCACCAGATCGTACGTGCCACTGCCAACTTTCGCCACCGCCTCCTGGCCGTTGACCGCAAACTCGACCACCAACCCGGCCTTTTCAAGAAAATGTTTGGCCACCAACTGGTTGATGTCGTTGTCTTCCACCAGCAGCACACGGGCACCACGGATGGCGTCGGTGCCTGGCACACCGCCCGCAGGACGCTGCGTCACCGCTGGCAACATCCCCAGGCCACAAGCGTTGACGATGGCGTCATAGAGTTGCGAGGGACTGACCGGCTTGGTCAGGAACCCATCCAGACCGGCCGCGCTGGCCGCACTGGCGACCTCTTCCCGGCCAAAGGCTGTGACCATCAATACGGCGGTGACGCCAGCCAGACGTTGGTCACGTTTGATGCGCCGGGCAGCCTCGATACCATCGATGCCCGGCATTTTCCAGTCCATCAACACCAGACGAAACGACGCCTGCGGTTGCGCCAACCGCTCCAACGCCGCCTCCCCGCTGTCAACCGTGGTAACACGCAAAGACATCCGCTGCAACATATCCGACAAAATCAACCGCGCCGTTGCGTTGTCATCAACCACCAACACCGACTGCTGTTGCAGCGCTGGCGGCAGCAGTTTGTGTACCGCTGGCATGTCTTTGGCGACACCGCAGACGATGTCCACCGTGAAACGGCTGCCCTGACCGGGCTGGCTCTCGACCGAGATGCCCCCTTGCATCATCTCCGCAAGTTGTCTGGCAATCGCCAAGCCCAGGCCGGTACCACCGAAACGGCGCGTGATCGAGCCATCGGTCTGGTGAAACGACTGAAACAACCCGGCCACTTGCGATGGTGTCATACCGATGCCGGTATCGCTGACCACGAAACGCAATCCGAGTTTGTCCTGGTCGGCAGCCGTGACGGTGATGTGCAAGGTGATTTCGCCGTGTTCGGTGAATTTGATCGCGTTGCCGGTGAGATTGAGCAGTATCTGTCCCAGGCGCAAAGGATCCCCCACCAGATAATCCGGCACATCCGGCGCTTGCGATAGCAACACCTCCAATCCCTTGGCCTCTGCCTTCAAGCTGATCACATTGAACAGATTGTCGATCACCTCGCACAAGCTGAACGGAATCTGCTCGATGTCGAGTTTGCCAGCCTCGATCTTGGAAAAATCCAGAATATCGTTGATGATGCCCAGCAAGGCATGGGCAGAGCCGGACAATTTGCTCAGGTAATCGCGTTGCAACGGTGTCAGCACGGTCTGCAAGGCCAGGTTGGACAGACCGATGATGGCATTCATCGGGGTGCGAATCTCATGGCTCATGCGTGCCAGAAATTCGCTCTTGGTTTGCGTGGCGGCTTCAGCGCGCACCTTGGCAAGCTGCAATTCTTCATTGGTGTGCTGCAATTCCTGGTAGGTTTGGCGCACCGTCTGGTTGGCAATCTCCGCTTCATCGCGGGCCGCACGGATCGCACGGGCATTGTCACGAAACACTTCCAGCGCCTTGGCCATGTGCCCCACCTCGTCGCGGTGGCCGCGCACCGGCACCTGCAAGTCCAGATTGCCCGCCGCCAACCCCTGCATGGCTGCCGTCATGGCCCGGATCGGGCGCGTGATGGAGCCTCCAATCAGCCAGGCCAGTCCCCCGGCCAATAGCAACGCTGCGCTGGCCGCCAGCAAGGACAGGCTTTTCAGACCGACGATGGTCTCCAACTGGGCAGCGGTGGCCTGCGCACGCAATCGGGCAAAATCCTGTTTGAGCGCAGCGATGATCGCGTCCAGATGGCTGGTCGCCCGCGCCAGTTGGGCTTCTGCTGCCGCTTTGGCAGCGATGGCCTGGTGCAATGCATCGGCACTGTGGCGGTAATGGGGCGCCTTGTCGCGGATGGCCTGCAAAAAACGGTCCAGTCGCAAGATGCCGGTCGGACCTTGTGCGGCCAGCGCTGCATCGAACAGCGCCATTTCCTGCGCCACGCTGTCGCGGTCGCTTGGTTGCAGCGTCATCACATAACGGGCCAAGGCCGCCTTGCTCAGGTGGAAACTGGTTTCCAGCTTGCCAACCATGTGCGCCGCCCGCAGATTGCCCGCCTCCAGCGCTGTTTCACCCAGCAATTGGGCCACGTTGCCAACGGCGTTGCTCGCCGCAAGGAATTCATCGAGACCACGGCTTTGCGCCTCGGTCGTCGTGGCCGCCGCTTCCATGGCAATGCCGTGCCGTGCCAGACCTGCGCGGATGGCCTGTTCCTGCTGGGCCAGCACGGCAATGGTGCCAAAACGGGTGATGGCCTCATCCAGCGCCAATCCGGTCTCCTGGGCGGCTTTGCGGGCCGCCGTGATGTCGGCCAGATCGCGCGAGCGAAGAAAACGCCGGGCGGAACTGTTGAGACGATCCAGCTGGTTCGCAATTTGTCCAACCGCCGCCTCGGCATCCGCCGCCTGCGCAATCGACCGCACCCCGACCTCGATGCGGTACAAATGTGTCCAGGAAAAGGCTGCGAGCGTCGCCAGCAGCAGCACCAGCACCGAAAACCCACCCAATGTGCGGCCATGGATGCCAAAACGTGAGAGAAACAGGTCAAGACGATTGAGCAAAAGACTTATCCCCACGGGTGCAACTGAAAATGGTGGTCAGGAAAGGCGCTCAGACTGCAACCAGATCGGCCACAGATGCGCTTCGATGCATCCAGTCCGACCGTCTCCTGACACGAGATCAGACCGGTCGCGCCCGTTGCGCCCGCACGGTGGTCCGGCGACAACCGCATCACCCCAGGAACGCTACCGGGTCGCAGCAATGCGCTGGAGTATACCGGCGCCAAAGCGTTTCTCCCATTCTGTTTGCAGGGGGGCAACGGCAGCAGCGAAGGCTGCACGATCCACGGTTTCGGTCACCACCATCCCCTTTTTCCGGAAGCCGTCAATGATGTCTTTCTCGTGGTCGCGCACCGCCTGCCGCGTTGCCAGGGTGGCAGCACGCACCGCTGCACGGATCGCCGCCTGTTCTTCCGGTTTCAATGCCTTGTAGGTTTCGGCGTTGATCACGACCACCAGGGGGGTAAAAATGTGTGCCGTCAACGAAACGTATTTCTGTACCTTGTCAAACTGGTACGCCACAATGGTCGGCAACGGGTTCTCCTGGCCATCAACCCGCCCATCATCCAAAGCACCATAGACGCCGGGAAACGGCAACGGCACCACATCGGCACCCATGGTCTTGAAAATCATCTCCATCACCGGATTGGGAATCACACGGATCTTGAGTCCATGCAAATCGCCCGGCTTGACGATGGGACGCCGGGAATTGGTGAACTGGCGAAAACCGTAATCCGCAAACCCCAGGAACACCACACCCTGGCTGTTGATTTTTTCGCCCAATTCCTGACCAATCGGGCCATCCAGCACTTTGGCCACATGCTCCGCATCACGAAACAGGTAGGGAACGTCCAGCACACCCAACTCGGGCACCGAGGACACGATACTGGGTGTGGCCAGAATTGCCAGATCAATCGCACCGACCTTGACGCCATCCCACAGGTTCGCGTCGCCACCGCGTGTGCTACCGCCACGGTCATCAATGTTGAAGCGCCCCGGAAGCCGCTGCTTCAACGTGGCTGTAAAAGCATTCGCCGCGTACAGCGTTGGACTGACACCGACTCCTGTATGGCCGACCGTGAATTTCTGGGTGGCCTGCACCGATGACAATGCCCCCAACAGCAACACAAACACCGCAAACAAACGCAACATACCAGCCTCCATTCAACATTCCATGCCGACGCAGCTGCCAGCCATCGGAAAAGAAGTATTCAGCATACCATGTTGCCGACCAACAATCGACCCGTTCAGATTGAAGCGTGGTTTGACCGTAGCGTGGATGCATCCGATCTGACGCAGGTGTTTTCCAGCCATGGAGCTGAAGCACAGCGCGAACACCGGCGCCGCATCATTTGCTCTACTTTACAGAGCTGCTCCCGCTTTTCCCATAAGGCTTGCAAGGTAATTTGTACCTTAAAAAATGCCTTTTCAGCGCCGAAATCCATCCCATTCGGCCCAAAACGGCCCAAAACGGCCCAAAACGGCCCAAAAACCACCCAAATCAGCTGCCATGGCACGTCAGGGGCCGTTTTTGCATGTCAAAACAAGCCAAGGCGCCCATGGTCGGCGGTGGCGTCAATATGCCCTGGAATCTGGGGTTGACCGCGCTGATCGGGCTGGCGCTGCTGTTCACACGGCTATGGCCCGGCGTGCAGGGCAACCTGGCCCACGCCCATCATGTCATTGGTTCGCTGGTACTCACCGTGGTGTCGGTGGCCGCTGCCGAGGTCGTCCGCCCGGTGCGTTGGCTGAACCTGCTGCTGGGCGCTGGCCTGATGGCCACGCCGTTCCTGTTCGTCGCAGACACGACCGCAACGCTGGTCAGCGTGCTGGCCGGTGCTGCGCTGATGGCCCTGTCGGTACGGCGCGGGCCGATACGCGAGCGCTATGGCGCATGGGACAGGGTGATCAATTCCTGATCCTGATTTTTATCCTGATTTGATAGCTGCTCTCGCTCGTTCCATGGGGGTTGTAGCCGTAATCAGGTGAAAATCCGGTCAAACCGGGGATCGCAATGTGCAAGAATGGGGATTCTGAGGATGGGTCAGGATGCGGTATTTGGGGTCGTGCGGTTGGATTTCCTATCGGTGTAGTAAATGTCTGAAAGTTCGCAAACGCGCCTGTCAAGGCCAGTCTCCTGGCCGTGGGATGGATCAGCTTGAGACCCTGGTGGCGGACACCTTGCCAACCGCCGCTGGCACGTACTTGTGAAACGGCGTTTTGGAAAACGGCTCGCAATGGTCCTTGGACGTGAGCTGGTTGATGGGTGGTCCCATCGGCTTGCTGTTCTGGAAGCGAACACCATAGCCGTGCGGCAGTGTCACAACACCACGGCGCAGGGCGGTGTCGATTTCGACCGTCACCTCCAGCATCCCGCGTGCGGTCTTGCACTGTGCCAGGTCGCCGTTCGCCAGTGACAACGCATGGGCATCTTGCGGGTGCATGCGCAGCGCGCCGTCGTGGTCGACCTTGCGCCATGCGGGGTCACGAAATATCTGGTTCGCGTTGTAGGTGCGCCGCTCCCCCGCCATCAGGATGAAGGGGAACCCGTCGGCATGCAATGGCTCGTGGACCAATGCCTTGATGGCCTCCACCATCTCCGGCACCTGCAAATGCACACGCCCATCCGGCGTTTTGAGCAGCGACCACATCTCGGAATGTTCGTGCTGGCTGGTGACCACACCGGATGCGCCCGCCACGATGGCGCGAAACAGCTTGCTACCCAGCGTCAGAGAGGTGCCCTGGTGCCCGGCGCGCCGCACGGCGACCGCGTGTTGTTTGGCGTAGCCCATGGCGATAGGCAGCAGGGGCGCGGCGGCCGCCTGTGGCAAGGCGGTGCCCAAAGTCCGGTACAGGATGGAAGCCGCAAACGGTGCCCAATGCTTGTTGCGGGTCAGCGTGACTCCCAAAGCGGCCATGTAGGCAAAATGCCCCGTCACCGCAGGCTCGTTGCGCGCAATGGCCCCCAATACCGCAAACGTGCGTGGTATGAGTCCCATCGCTTCCAGCAAGCGGGTGTAAATCTCCGGCTCCGGCAGGGACTCACCCAGCGGTGGCAGCAGGGGCTGGCGCAGGTGAAAGTAGTTTTCGGGGAATTCGAGCGTGAAGCCGGTGGCCTCCGCCTTCTCGAACTGGGAAGCGGCTGGCAGGATGTAATGCGCCAGCCGTGCGGTTTCCGTCATGGCGACTTCCACCACCACCAGCAGTTCCAGCGCCTTGAAGGCTTCTTCCTGCGCTGCACTGTCCGGGTAGGTCAGCAAGGGGTTGGCGCTTTCGCAGATCACCGCCCTGATGCGTTGCTCGCCCGCTTTAAGGATTTCGTCCGGCAGGATATTGGGAGGGTACATGCCGGCAATGGGCATCATCTTGTGAAAAGCGGTTCGTTTCAACGACTTGCCGGGTTTGGTTTTTGTTTCGTCGGTATTGCCAACCACCGGCAGGAAGGCGGTGTGCAGGTTGTTGCTGCCCGACTGGCCGAAGTTTCCGGTGATCAGGTAGAGCAGCTTTTCCAGATAGGCGTTCAGGGTGGTGTGCAGCGTCTGCTGGGTTCCCAGGTCCACCCGGACACACGCGCGCTTCGCCTTCGCAAAGCCGCGCGCGACCCGCTCCACCTGCGCCAGCGGCACATCAGCCCGGCGCGCGTAGTCGGCAACGGGAACTGCCATGAGTTCGGCCCTGACCGTTTCAAAGCCAGTGCAATGCTTGTCGATGAAGGTCTGATCGTGCAGGTTTTCGCGCACGATGGTGGACAACAGGGCCAGCAGCAAAAACGCGTCGGTTCCTGGGCGCAGTTGCAAGTGAATGTCGGCCTGCTCGGCGGTCTCGGTGCGCCGCGGATCAATCACCACCATGGTGCGCTCGGGATCGTTCTTGAGGTGCTTCAACACATCACGGGCGTTCACGATGCCGTGGGACTGGTACGGATTGCAGCCAATGAAGAGGACGTAATCGGAATGTTCCACGTCCTCCATCGGGTGGCAGTTTTGGGCGCCGAACAGGCGGCCATTCACCCAGAAGTCGCCGGTCTTTTCTTGCGCCAGCGAACTGTAGACAAAGCGGCTTTTCATGGCCGGCAGCAGTTGGCGACCATAGGCACCGCCCAGGTGGTTGCCCTGCCCGCCACCGCCGACAAAGGCAAAAGCATCGCCCCCGTGGGTGTCGCGCAAGGTGTTCAATTGCTGGGCGATTTCCGCCAGTGCCTGCTCCCAGGTGATGCGTACAAAGCTGCCATCCGCTTGCCGCTTGAGCGGATGGGTCAGGCGGTCGGCATGGTTCTGGTAGAAATCCAGACGCGCCGCCTTGTTGCACAGGTAGCCCTTGGAGCTGGGGTGCGCTGCGTCCCCGCGAATTTTTTTCAGGTGACCGTCGACCACATCGACCTCCAGGCCACAGTTGCGGGAGCACAGAATGCAGGCGGTTTTTGCGGTTGTCATGGGCGTTCCTGGTGGGTTGGTGGTCGGGGTTGAACTTGAATCAGGCAGTTTTCTTCTTCGGCGACACCCACATCGTTATCAACGCTTGAAACACAAGCTCATCCGATGTATCCCGCACTTGCACCTTCACCTTGTACTCGCCAGCGACGGACCAGTCATTTTGGTCCACAGGCATGGCAACAGCCACCAAGTCCGTGGTCGCCTTTTTGAGGTACTCCACCGTCATGCCCTTGGGAATCCATCGGTGCGTTGCGGGAATCGTCACCTCGGTCATCGTTCCGCCCGCCAGTTCGGCCATGTTGCACATGGCGATGGCATGCACCGTTCCAAGGTGGTTGAACACCGCGCGTCGCTTGGGTATCCATAGCTTGCAGTGCTGCGGCCTGATCTCTTCAAACCGTGGGCGGATACTGGCGAAGTAGGGGGCTTTGAAGCACAGCAGCCGGGAGAAGGCCCATTTGCCACCGGGTACGGACGCAAAGCGCTGCCAAAGTTTCAGGGTGTTCACGGGATTGCTCATTTTTTCTTTCCTTGGGACGGCGTCTTGGCGAATGCATAAACCACCGGTATTTGTAGAACATTATTCTAGAACAAATCTCTATTAAAATCCAGTCATGCCAAATTTGCCCGATCCAGACCTGTTTGAACGCGTCGAGCCCGGCCCCCGCAAGGCACACAAGCGTCTTATCCTGAACTGTGCGTTGAGCTGCTTCAATGAGCTGGGTATCCAGGCTACGACGATCGAGACCATCCGGGAGCGCGCCAACAGCAGCATCGGGTCGATCTACCACCATTTTGGCAACAAGGATGGTCTGATCGCCGCGCTTTTCTTTGCGGCGCTGGATGACCAGTTGACGCTGACACAGCCTCGCGTCCAGGCGGCAGCCAGCGCAAAAGAAGCCATAGAAGCCTTGGTGCGGACCTATCTGGAATGGGTGACGCAGCGGCCAGAGCTGGCGCGTTTTCTGTCGCAAGCGCGCGCCTCGGTGGCCGACGGACCATTTGCCAATGAACTGACGGAGCGCAACAAACGGCGTTACGGTGAACTGCTGGAGTTGCTGGAAAAAGGCGTCAAGAATGGCTCTGTCCGGCCGCTACCGCGCGAAACCTATGCACCGCTGTTGATCGGACAATCCGACAACTACTGCCGGGCCTGGCTGTCGGGAAGAGTCAAGACCAGGCCCGCCGATTTTGTAAAGGTATTCGCTGAAGCGGCCTGGAGATCGGTGGGTGTGGACGCGCCCGCTGGTGCTGATTCCCGCTGAAATGGGTTAGCGCACCCGTTCCCAAAACCACCAAACCGCCGGCAGCACCAGCAGCACGGAGCCCCCGCGCACCACCACGCGGGGATACCAGGCTTGGTGCATGACAAGTCAGTGCCCAGGGCAGCAGACCTTCGGGTGCGGCAGCTTCCAGCAACAGCCCGGCAAACCCGGCGATATGCCAGGAAAACCAAAAATGGCACTCGAACGGTGAAACAGACCGCATCGACTGCCAAACCGAAGATCGCAATGTGCAAACATCGGGATTTTGAGGACGGCTCAGGATGCGATATTTGACGTCGTGCGGTTGGATTTCCTATCCGCTGGTCAGCCTGCTCTTGTCGCGGCCCTGGCGTATGGTTTCAAAGAGCCCCACCAGCCAGCACATGGGGCAGCCGCGCAACAGCAGCACCGCGCCAATGCCTGCCAGTGCTGGCCACACCAGCCCATAGCTTCTGAAAAAGAACGCCGCAAAAATCAGGGCAATGGCGGCAGCGCCGCGCAACAAATGAACCGAAACAGAACGACTGCAGTACATGGTGAAACCTGGTGAAGAGTGGATGACACTTACCTGGAGGCGCCAGATACCGAAAAGGATTCAACGATTGGGGTAAACGGATGCAAATTCAGCATCCGCATTCAATCCGGCAATCAGTTTCAGTAGCCCCGCCGTACCCGCTTGTGCAAACCAGGGGCGCACTTCATGGCCCGCAGCGGCATACAGGGCGTGAATTTCGGGCTCGCTCCGTGCGCGGCGCTCGGCATTTTTGCCGTCGCTGTAGCGTTCGCCCGCTGCATGCCACTGATCCAGTTTTTTGTACGTGAGCAGATCGTCGCGGCTGGGCATGGCAATGTTCTGGTCGTTCAGATACTGCCAGTGCTGCTCGGCGTGTTCCGGGGCTTGACTCACCACCACCGCCAGGCCTTCGTCAAACCATTGCGGCATTTCACGCCAGGCGGCCAGGCCCAGGCGCTTGACCATTTCTGCGTGGGACCACTCATGGGCGATGAAGTGCCAGTTGAGCCCCCGGCGCGACAGCACCACGCGGTTGCCATACACCTTGGCAAACGTGCCTTGCCCGCCAAAGGCGTAAAGGCACTGCGCGCTCAGGCAGGCGTGTACCACCGGCGCGACAGCACGTCGCCAAAAACGGTGTGCATGGCTTGTTCGGCTTGGCGCATGGCGTCTTGCAATTGCTCGCGGGTAGTCTCGTCGGCACCCGCTTCGATGTACAGGTTGGGGGCAATGGGAACCAGGCCAAATGTCTCAGGCGCCCACAGTTTGCCCCCGCGCAAGCTGCTGCAGCCACTCAGGGAAAGTGCCAGCAGTGCGGCAACCAGCCGTCGGCGTGCACGCCAGTCCATCATTCTGGCGTCAGTTGGGGCAAAGGAGCTCCCCGGTGGCCTTGCGCGTGAAGCAGAGATCGTTCTGCCTGGGACGATTACTTTCTGCGTTCCTTGACGCAGCTTCTTCCCGCTGGCGCTCCCTTGCGAAGGCCGCATTGGCTTGTCGCTCCTCTTTCATGCAGTTTGTGCGTGCATCCGACGGTGGATACTTCAGGCACGCATTCGAGGCCTTGAACAGCGCGTTCTCCCCGGCAAAGGCGATAGACAAGGGCAGCAGCAAGGCAAGGGGAGCAAAGTTTTTTAGCAGTATGGTGTCGATGGGTCACTCCGTCACGGGGTTCAAGGGTTCTGGCGCGCCATCCTTCAACCAGTAGCCACTGGCCACCAGGTACTGGCGCACCTGCGCGCGTGCGCGGTGCAGGCGGCTTTTGACAGCCTCCAGGCTCAGGCCCAATTGTGCCGCCACTTCGGGGGCGGTCAGTTCGTGCACATCGCGCAGCAGCAGCACCTCGCGGTAGGGCGGGGTCAGCCGTTCCATGGCGCGCACCAGGTCCAGCCGCAGATCGGTGGGCACCTGGGGGGCCTGGGGCAGGTCGTGTTCCAGCACTTCGTCCAGCGGTTCGGTGCCCCTGGCGCTGCGGTACAAGCGGTAGCACTCGCGCTCCACAATCCGGAACATCCAGGTGGTGAAGGTGGCTGCACAGCGCAGCAAACCCACTTTGCGGTACAGCTGCCAAAGCGCAATTTGCACTGCGTCTTCTGCATCCTCGCTGGTGGAGCAGGTGCGCCGGGCAAACCGTTTCAGGTCGGGCTGGCACACGGCCAGCAGTTCTGAAATGGCACCGGAGTCGCCCTGACGGGCAGCTTCAATCAATTGCGTTCGGGATCGAACCATGTCTATTCCTCCAGGTAACGGCGTCCCACCATGGCACAGGCGGGGCAAAAGCCAACAAACGCGGTCAGCACCAGGGTGGCCGCAGTGGCCAGTGCCAGCCAGGTGAAAAGGCCCAGGGGGACCATTCCGGCAGCCACCGCAGCACCGACGGCAACACCGCCACCGATACGAAGACCGCGCTCCCAGCCGGGGAGGTTACGCTTGATATGAAACATTGTGAAGTCCTTGTTTGAAGTTGATGACACTTACCTGGAGGCGGCCAGGCAACAAAAGGATTCATCAAGGTTGAAAATAAAGCGCATACGCCGCCACACGGTAAGCTAGCCCCTTGGCGTTCTGGCGAGGGTTGCAGCGCACGGCACGATTGGCTTGCTGATCCGCGCCATTCGCCAGCAAAGCCGCTCCAAGACCAAAGTGTTGGCGTTGCCGGTCATTCCCGATGTGATTGTCTTGATTTTTATCCTGATTTGATAGCTGTTCCCGCTCGTTCCATGGGGCTGTAGCCGAAATCATGTGCAAAACGAAGGCCCTGGATGGCGAAAAACCCGCCCAGGGCACAGCTTTGGCAGGTGGTGTTGCCTCGCCCTTGGCGTTTTACGCAAGAATTTGAAGACGTTTGGGCTTGTGGGGCTTGTGGGGCGAGCGGGGAAAGCTATGTTTTTGGGAGTGGTTCTGGATAGCATCAGGGCAATGGTGTTCCAACCCCGTGAAACCAAAAATGGCACTCGAACGGCGAGACAGGCTGGAGCAGGCAGCATCGACTGCCAAATCCGGCCAAACCGAGGATCGCAATGTGCAAGAATGGGGATTCTGAGAATGGGTCAGGATGCGATATTTGATGTCGCGCAGTTGCATTTCGGATGGCAAGATCATTGTGGACCAGCCACAGTAAACATAAGGCGTTGCGTGATGAAACATTATTTTGAATACCAGGATTCCAAATCTTACAAATTTTGGCAAGTTGAAATCGAAGGTCAGACGCTGAATGTGAAATACGGCAAGATTGGTACCGCCGGACAGGAAAAGGTGAGCAGCTTTGATTCGCCCGAAAAAGCACAAAAAGAAATGCAGAAGTTGATTGCCGAAAAGACAAAAAAGGGTTATGTCGAAAAAACCGATGCCAGTGCAAAGAAGATGACAAAGCGCATTTCTGTCGATTACGACGAGGCGGACGAAGGGAAAACCCTGGTAGACAAAGTGTCCGCCTTTTTGGAGACATCTCCGGCTGCGGAAGTGGAGTCTTTGGTGATTGCCGCATGGGAAGAGCCCCATGAAAATCTGCCCCAGGAAGCATTGGATTTGCTGTGCACCAACGCAGGCAAGTTGCCAAAGTTGAGGGAGTTATTTGTTGGCGATATGGACTCTGAAGAGTGCGAAATTTCCTGGATCAAGCAGGCAGACTATAGCAATGTGTTTGTCGCCTTTCCCGCATTGGAGCGCCTGCACATCAAAGGCTCGGACGGTTTGGTCCTGTCTGGCGCCGCGCTGCGACATGACAATCTGACAGCATTGACCATAGAGTGTGGCGGTTTACCCAAACGGATTATCGAAACCATTGCAGCTGCCCAGCTACCCAAACTTGAATATCTGAAGCTGTATCTCGGTGTAGAAGATTACGGCTTTGATGCCACGTTGGAAGATCTGCGTCCATTCATGCAAAAAGGTTTGTTTCCAGCACTGAAATATTTGGGCTTGGTTGATAGCGAAATTGCCAATGACATTGCCGTTGAAGTTGCCCAGGCCCCGGTGCTGGAACAGTTGGAGACTTTGGACTTGTCCCTGGGAACCCTGAGTGACGAAGGTGGGCGTGCATTGCTGGACAGCCCCAAAATAGCAGGACTCAAGCGGCTGGATTTGCATTACCACTATCTGTCAAACGACATGGTCAAACAGTTTCAAAAGCTCTCCATCACCGTTGACGTGAGCCAGCAGCAAGATGTGGATGATGACTGGCGTTATCCAGCTGTGACTGAATAGTGGAGATATGCCAGAGGCTTTTCGTTTTGTAGTGATCGGCAATCCAGAAAATCGCCGTGTGCATTTTTTTCAAGAGGCATTGCGGCAGGCGAGGCAGCCAGCGGCCATGCTGGTTCCTTATCTGAACCTTCTGAATGGTGCGTGCAGACTCCACGATGTATTGTGCGATGGTGCCATCGTGCGCGTGGAGTCACCGGGAGAGAGCTTCGAGGTCGAAAAAAAGATACTTGCTCTGGGTGGGTTGGAAAATGCACAGTCTTTGCAAGACGAGCGCGGACGCATTTATTACCCGAGGCTATGGTTTCAAGGGTTTACCCGCTTGATGGAGTCCATCGCCCACAGTGCGGCGCACGTCAGCTGGTTCAACCATCCTGTGGACATTGTTCGCATGTTTGACAAGCCGTTGTGCAAACACCTGTTGCAAGCCCATACCTTGCCCAGTTTGCCAAGCTTTTCTTGTTATGACGAATTTTTCTCCTTTGTAGAACAACAGTCTTACCGTCGCTTCTTTATCAAATTGAATTCCAGCTCTTCGGCGTCGGGTATTGTTGCCTATGCGTACAACAAGCACCGTGGCAAAGAACATGCACATTCCACCGTCGAGCTTGTGCGCGGACCGGACGGTGATCGGTACTACAACACGCTGAAAATCAAAAGGTATACCGATCGCAACGTGTTACGCAATATTCTGGATTTCCTTTTTGCGCAAGGCGCCATGGTAGAAACCTGGGTGCCCAAAGCCCGGCATGAAAACTGTTCTTATGACTTGCGTATTGTGGGTATCGCAGGGCAGCGTCGCCACGCCACAGCCCGATTGAGCCGCAGCCCCATGACCAATTTGCATTTGGGAAATCGGCGCTGCTCTGTAGAGGATCTGGAGTTATCTTCCGCGATGTGGAACGCTTTGGACGCATTGGTTGCGCATGCCATGCAGGCATTTCCTCATTCCCTCTATGCTGGGCTTGACATTCTGCTGCCTCGCAATGGGGCGGCTCCTGTGTTGTTGGAAGCCAATGCGTTTGGTGATTTATTACCTAACTTGCTGGACCGGGGGGAGGATACCTATCTGGCTGAAATCAGGGCCATCCTTCGAAGGGGCTTCGCAGGAGTGTGCGCAGCATGAAGCGTGCGAGTCTGCTCTTGGATCTGGACAATACCCTGATTGATAGAGACGCTGCGTTTTATGCCTATCTTCAAGACTTCATGCTCAGAAATGGCCCCGTATTCGGGGGAGGGGATACAGCACAGGTTCAGGCGGAGATCATGGCGATGGATTGCCGGGGCAGAAAAGGCAGAACGCTTTTTTGCCGAGAGGTGTTGCAGCGTTTTCCTGAACTACCCTACACGGAAGAGGGCTTGTGGGCAGATCATCAAAAATTACCCCAGTTTGTCCAACCAGACCCTGCGGTGCATGCCTTGTTAGGGCGCTTGGCATTGGAGTACCAGCTTGTGGTCATCTCGAATGGCTCAGCAAACATGCAGCGTGGAAAGATTTTTCATGCAGGTATTGCAGATTTCTTTGCGCACATACTTATTTCTGGTGAAATTGGCTTTCAAAAGCCTGATCACCGATTCTTTTTGCACGCCTTGGCGTGCTGCAGTCAGACAGAGGTTGTAGTGGTGGGGGATGATGACCTCAATGACATACAGCCAGCGATAGCCATGCAGTTAAAAACCATTCATATCAATCCGGAAAGAATATCTGCCGCAATCAAGCCAGACTGGGTGCTGGCCAGCATTCACGGTCTGGAGGAGGCACTGGCATGCATGATATGAGCCAGATCGTTGGTGCCAGCAATGTACTCTTCATCACGTTGGACACCTTGCGTTACGATGTCGCACGGCAGGAGTTGGAGCAGGGCGGCACGCCTTTTCTGGCCAGTATATTGCCTGCAGGTTGGGAGGAGCGCCATGCACCCGCTTCCTTCACCTATGCGTCACATTGCGCATTTTTTGCTGGCTTTCTTCCAACCCCGACGCGGCCTGGCAAGCATGAGAGACTGTTTGCGCTAAGGTTTGCAGGGAGTGAAACCACGGGGGCTAACAGCTATTGCTTTGACACGCCAGATATCGTCAGTGGATTTTCGGAATTGGGGTATCGAACGGTTTGCATCGGCGGTGTGGGCTTTTTCAAAAAGCAAAATCCGCTGTCGTGTGTTTTGCCATCGCTGTTTCAAGAAAGCTATTGGGAACCAGCGTTCGGTGTGACGGATCCTGATTCCACCAAGCAGCAGGTTGCACATGCTAGGCAGCTATTGCAGCAAAAGCCAGAGCAGAAAATCTTCTTATTTATGAACATATCCGCATTGCACCAACCCAATTGTCATTACCTTCCTGGCGCGACCAGTGATAGTCTGGCGAGCCATGCCGCAGCGCTGCGTTACATTGACAGCCAGTTGCCGCCGTTGTTTGCGGCACTGGAGCAACGGGGCAGTACGTTTGTAATTCTCTGCTCTGACCACGGAACAACGTATGGTGAGGACGGATATACCGGGCATCGACTCGGACATGAGAAGGTATGGACGGTTCCTTATGCGGAGTTTTTGTTGCCGCAAAGGGGCCGTTCATGACAGACGTCGCCATGAATTTTCGCCACTATTTACAAGAGACGAATCGTTTCCAAAGCTATCTTTATTCCTATCCACACAAAACGGCGTATCGGCCTTTTGAGCAGGCCGTGGATTTGAAAGCCCTGTGGTCGCAGGAAAAAAAGAAGGCTCATATTGGGTTTTGAGGTCATCACAATGGATGAGAAAAGGATCGGTTGCAATGCCCTTCGTCATAGTATTGTGACG
>JAYRRD010000184.1:0-87796 GCA_041910275.1 Rhodoferax sp. | reverse complement strand
TTTCCACGAATCTGCTGTGAGGTAGTGTCGCTACAAATCGATCAGAGGGAGCATTATGCGCTTCAAAGTAACTGCATCAGAAGGGCAAACTTCGACCAGATGTCTGATGGTACCAAAGGGGACGGTTGGTAGTTACAATAAACGTAAATAAAAAATGCCCGCCTGAGCGTCCCCAAGCGGGCATTTGCATGCAACAGTAATGCGTTAAACGCGTTAAAACAGCTTCTTGGGCAGTTGCATGCTGCGAATGCGTTTGTAGTTACGCTTGACGGCGGCGGCCTTCTTGCGCTTGCGCTCGGCGGTGGGCTTCTCGTAAAACTCGCGCGCACGCAAGTCGGTCAACAGGCCTAATTTTTCGATGGTGCGCTTGAAGCGTCGCAAGGCGACATCAAAGGGTTCGTTTTCTTTTACACGGATGGTGGTCATTAAAAAGGGTGTCCAAATTGTGCTGTCGCCAACCACAGGTGAAGATCGGGCACCTGTGACCACGTTCAGCGGTGTTCCCCCATCCGTTATGCGTAACTAGTATTGGCCGATGGGGGTCTGCCAGAAAAGTCCGCCATTATATATTTAATAGTATTTGCGCCGCTGCTGTCTGTGGGTACTCGTGCAAAATTTGTTGCGTAATGGAAACGGGCAGGGATTCAATTTGCGCAATACGCACAGAGCTTGTTGCCTTCCGGGTCACGGAAATATCCCACGTAAAAACCTTCGCTGCGTGGTCCTGTGGGGCCTTCGTCACTGCCGCCCAGTTTCAATGCCTTGGCATGGATCTTGTCCACCAGTGCGCGTGAGCTGACCTGCAAGCCGACCATGACCCCATTGCCTACCGTTGCCGGCTGGCCATCGAACGGGGTCATGATGGCCAGACTGGGTTCATCGGGCGCCGTACCCCATGCAATGCCACGGTCAAACTCCCACAGACGCCTGGCACCAAATTCTCCCAGCAAAGCGTCGTAAAACACCGCTGCCTTGGGCAGATTATTGGTTCCCAATGTCACATATCCAATCATCGCACTCTCCATCAGTTGAAATTAGTTGAAATCAGTTGAATTAAAAATCAGCGATTGCGCAGCGGTGAATCGTTCGCGATACCCCAGGAATCTTGCGGAGCCGTGATCAGATCCCCCCCTAGCCCCAGACGTTCGGCGTACCACAGCGTCAGACCCACGCCGCCAATGATGGTTACCGCAATGATGAGCAATTTGACGCAGGTAACCCAGAATTTAGGTTCATCATCATCATCCATGTCCGCTCCTTACTTCCACTCCTTTTCAGTACATTTCCTGACGGCCAAGCAATAAAAACTCCATCAATGCCTTTTGCACATGCATACGGTTTTCGGCTTCGTCCCATACCACGGACTGCGGGCCGTCTATCACCTCGGCCTGTACTTCTTCGCCCCGATGCGCAGGCAGACAGTGCATGAACAATGCGTCGGGCTTGGCCGCAGCCATCATTCTGGTGTCCACACACCAAGCGGCAAAGGCTGTGCGCCGCTGCTCGTTTTCGGCTTCAAAACCCATGCTAGTCCAGACATCGGTGGTCACCAGATCAGCGTTTGTGCAGGCATCCAGGGGATTACTATATGTTTTATAGCTACCCGCGCGCATTCCGTGTGCGCCAAGGGCAACATTCTGCTTCAGTTCATATCCGCTGGGTGTACTCACACGCAGATGGAAACCCAGCAAATCCGCAGCCTGCAGCCACGTGTTGGCCATGTTGTTGCCATCCCCCACCCAGGCAACGGTTTTGCCCTCAATCGGGCCACGGTGCTCGATGTAGGTAAAAATATCCGCCAGAATCTGGCAGGGGTGAAATTCGTTGGTCAAACCATTGATGACGGGCACGCGCGAGTGCATGGCAAAACGCTCCAGCTTGGTCTGTTCAAAGGTGCGTATCATCACGATGTCGGTCATCCGGCTGATGACTTTAGCGCTGTCCTCTATGGGTTCCGCGCGGCCCAGCTGGCTGTCCCCGGTGGTCAGATGCACGACACTGCCGCCCATCTGGTACATGCCGGCTTCAAAGCTGACGCGGGTGCGGGTCGATGCCTTTTCGAAAATCATCGCCAACGTGCGATCAACCAGCGTGTGGTGGCGCACAAACGTCTTGAATTTGTGCTTGATAAAGGCCGCGCGCTCCAGCAAGTAGACATATTCCTCGCGGCTGAAATCAGCAAATTGCAGGTAATGGCGCACCGGAGGGGCTCCCTTGGGCAAGGTGCTGGGAATGCCAGCATAGTTGGGATTCATGCTGCGTCCTTCACACATTCACAAAGCTGGCACAAAGTTGGCAATCAGCGGGCACACAATGGCCACAATCTGCTCGGCCTGGGCTTTGTTGAGTATCAACGGCGGCAGCAAACGCACCACACTGTCGGCGGTGACGCTGATCAGCAACCCATGGTCCGCGCACTGCTGGACCAGCGCAGCGCAGGGGCGATCCAGCTCGATTCCCAGCATCAGGCCCTGGCCACGGATCTCCTTGACCGCGCCCCTGGCCAGCTCGGGGACCAATGCCTGGTGCAAAGCGGCCTTCAGATGGGCGCCAACCTGGGCGGCGTTATCGAGCAGGTGCTCTTGCTCCATGATACGAATGGTCTCGACCCCGGCGCGCATGGCCAAGGGGTTGCCGCCAAAGGTGCTGCCATGGTTTCCAGGGCCAAAGATTGTGGCTGCCTTGGGACCAGCAACCACCGCACCCACCGGAACGCCCGAACCCAGGCCCTTTGCCAGGGGCATCACATCGGGTTGAATGCCTGCCCACTGGTGTGCAAACCATTTGCCCGTGCGGCCCATGCCGCATTGCACTTCGTCGATCATGAACAACCAGTCCCGTGCGTCGCACAAGGCACGCACGCTGCGCAAATAGTCCGCGTGCATGGGGTTGACGCCGCCCTCGCCCTGGATGGCTTCCAGAAACACCGCGACCACATCGGGATTGTTGGCAGTGGCTTCTTCCAGCGCGCTGATGCTGTTGATCGGCACACGGATGAAACCCTCAAGCAATGGGCCAAACCCGGCTTGCACCTTGAGGTTGCCGGTAGCGCTCAAGGTGGCAATCGAACGGCCATGGAAGGCTTTTTCATAGACCACGATCTGCGGGCGCTCAATGCCTTTGTCGTGGCCAAATTTACGCGCCAGCTTCAAGGCGGCCTCATTGGCTTCCAGTCCGGTGGAGCAGAAAAATACATTGGACATGCCGGAGCGTTCAACCAGCAGGCGTGCCAGTTCTTCCTGCAGCGGCACATGGTAGTAGTTGGAGGTGTGGATCAGTTTGCCCAGCTGGTCGTGCAGGGCCGCCACCAGTTGTGCATGGTTGTGGCCCAGGGTATTGACCGCAATGCCGCCCAGCGCATCGAGGTATTCACGGCCATGCACGTCCCACACGCGGCAGCCCTGGCCGTGCGACAAGGCCAGCGGCAAGCGGCCATAGGTGTTCATGACATGGGGCGAAGACGGGGGGGTGGCAGGTGCAGTGGTCATGCATAAACCTCAGGTTAGGCGCAGTTATCAGACACGTGATCAAACACGTAAAGCGATCCTCTATCATGCTGCATATTATCCACTTTACATTGGAGAGTCAGCATGAACACATGGGGTAAGCGCATCGGACTGGGTTTCGGACTGTTGCTTGTGTTGGGCGCGGCCTTGCTGCTTGTAGGCAACACGCTGGGGAAGCACAAACGCCAGCGGCACGTGAACATACCCGTACAGGGCGTGGCCTGGGCGAGCGACGCAGCGAACCTGGAACACGGAGGCTATCTGTTTCGCTCACGCGGCTGTGCCGACTGCCACGGGCGGGACGGCGGTGGACGCGAATTCATCAATGATGGCAAGGGTATGCGTATCAGCGGACCCAACATCACTGTGGGCGGCCCGGTTGGCCAATACACAGCGCAAGACTGGGAGCGCATCATTCGCCACGGTGTCAAGGCCAATGGCCGCGCGGCGCTCATCATGCCCAGCGAAGACTACAACCGCTTTTCCAACGCGGACCTGGCAGCCCTGGTAGGCTATGTACGCACACTGGCACCGCGCCAGGGAGGCGAAGCGGTCGTGGAATTACCGCTGCTGGTCAACACCTTGTACGGCTTGGGTGGCATTCGCGATGCTTCGGAAAAAATCGACCACAGCCTGGCGCCAGCACAACCGATAGAAGCAGCGGTCAACGCACAGTACGGTGCCTATGTGGCCAATATGTGCATAGGTTGCCACGGTCCTGGCCTGTCGGGCGGCATGATTCCAGGCGGGCCGCCGGACTGGCCGGCAGCTGCCAACCTGACGGCTGGCAAGGATAGCGCCATGGTGCGCTACGGCAATGCGGATGCCTTTGTCGCCATGTTGCGCTCCGGTAAACGCCCCGATGGCACAGCCATCAAGGTCATGCCGTTTGAATCGCTGCGGGAGCTCAACGACACCGATGCAAAGGCCTTGTACGCTTACCTGAAAACCGTACCGCACCGCAATGCAGGTCAGCGGTAAAGCTGGCGATCAGGCATGGCCCTCAAATCGACCATTTACAAGGCAAGTCTTCAGATTGCCGACATTGACCACAACTACTACGCCGACCACCTGCTGACGCTGGCGCGCCATCCCAGCGAGACCGATGAGCGCATGATGGTGCGTCTGACTGCCCTGGCGCTCAACGCCCATGCGTTGCAGGACACGTGCAACGGCGACGGCACACTGGCGTTTGGTGCAGGCTTGTCCGACCCGGATGACCCGGACGCATCATTGACCGACTTTACCGGCAGAAAGCGTTTGTGGATCGAAGTCGGTCAACCGGAAGAAAAGCCCCTTGGCAAAGCCTGTGGCAAAGCCGATGCGGTGCTTGTCTACGCCTTCCACCACGCTGCCGAGGTCTGGTGGAAGGGTATCGAGAACAAACTGTCGCGGATGGAGAAACTACAGGTATGGCGTATTCCTTCACAGGCGTCGCAGGAACTGGCCAAGCTGGCCGCGCGCAACATGCAGCTGCAAGTCACGGTACAAGACGGCGCCATCACCATGGGCAGCGACTCAGGTCACGTGCATGTGGACCCGATGCGCTGGAAATAGCGCAGCAGGAAATCAGAAAATCAGAAAATCAGGAATAGAGTGCAAACCAGAGGACGTAACATTGTTGTCAATTGAGCAAACAAGATTGCAGGTATCAAAAAAAACTGCGGCAAATAAAAAATCGCAATTCGGCCAGTTTCTTACGCCCGCGAAAACCGCAATGTTTATGGCCGACCTTTTCCCTGATGCCGATGGTATCTGCTATTTACTCGATGCCGGAGCCGGGATTGGTTCTCTTTCGGATGCCTTTTTGGAAAGGTGGCAGTCGGGTGGCTTTCATTTCCAGCGGGTGGAATTGGATGTGTTCGAAATTGATGATTCCCTACACACTTATTTAAGAAAGACACTGGAGAAACACCAAAATCGGTCAGAGCTTTGTGCAGTAATCCGAGGGGATGACTACATTCAGGCCGCCACGGAAGCACTTTCTGGTAGTTTTTTCGCTGCGGCAACGCCTCAGTACACCCACGCAATCCTCAATCCGCCTTACAAGAAAATCAACAGCAATTCACCCTACCGGCTGGCTTTGCGCACGGTCGGTATCGAGACGGTGAACCTGTACTCGGCCTTTGTCGCGCTGGCCGTGGCGCAAGCCGCGCCAGGTGGTCAGATTGTGGCAATCATCCCGCGCAGCTTCTGCAATGGACCGTACTACCGCCCGTTCCGCGATTTCATCCTTGATCGTGCAGCCATCCGTCACATGCACCTTTTCGAGTCGCGCAGCACGGCTTTCAAAGACGATGAAGTGCTGCAAGAGAATGTCATCATCCGCCTTGAGCGCTGCGGCCAGCAAAAGCCTGTGACGATCACTACATCAACCGATGACAGCTTCACCGACCTTTCCACACACGAACATCCGTTTGACCGGATCGTGTTCCCGGACGACTCGGAGCGTTTTATCCATATACCCACGTCACCCGAGAAAAGCGCCATTGAGCTTGTCGCTGCCGTGCGCTACACCTTGGCCGATCTAGGTATCAAGGTTTCGACTGGGCCTGTGGTGGATTTCCGGCTGAAAGAGCACCTGCGGGACATGCCCGAAGAAGGTGCCGTTCCCTTGATCTATCCGGGTCACTTGAGCACCACCGGGACGGTGTGGCCGGTGCCGGGCTTGAAAAAACCGAACGCGATCTTGCGCAACGAGATGACCGAAAAGTGGCTCTATCCCAATGGTTTTTACTGCGTGGTGCGCCGATTCTCATCGAAGGAAGAGAGGCGCCGCGTGGTGGCGAGTGTGGTTGAGCCTTCAACCTTCGGCAACCATGCTGTTCTGGGCTTCGAGAACCACATTAACATTCTCCACGAGGACAAGCACAGTTTGCCTGAGTTGCTGGCAAGGGGTTTGGCCGTGTTCCTGAATACAACTGCCGTGGATGAGAACTTCCGGCGCTTCAACGGCCACACGCAGGTCAATGCGACCGACCTCAAGCTGATGAAGTACCCCTCGCGCTCCGCGCTGATCAAACTGGGCACGTGGGCCAAACAGCACCGTGCAATCACGCAAGACATGATTGACGAACAACTTGGAAAACTGGCTGCATGACCGACAAGAAGAACAAAAACATCAAGGCCGCCCATCAGATCATTATTTCTTTGGGCCTACCGAGAGCGCAGCAAAACGAGCGATCCGCCCTGTCCTTGCTTGCACTGGTGAATCTTACGCCGGGCAAGCCGTGGACCAAAGCGGAAAATCCGCTTGTAGGCATTACACCGATCATGAATTGGGCACGGGAGCACTACGGAAAGGATTACGCGCCGAACACCCGCGAGACGTTCCGCCGCCAGACCATGCACCAGTTTTGCGATGCTGGTGTGGCCCTCTACAACCCGGACAAACCCGACCGCCCGGTGAACAGTCCGAAGGCGGTCTATCAGATCGAACCCGCTGCATTGCAATTGCTACGCACCTTCGGCACGCCACAGTGGCATGGCAACCTCACCGCCCACTTGGCCGAGCGTGAAACGCTGGTCGCCAAGTACGCCAAGGAGCGCGAACAGAACCGCCTCCCGGTTGAGATTGCGCCGGGCAAGAAAATCACCCTCAGCCCCGGTGAGCATAGCGAGTTGATCCGGGCCATCATCGAGGACTTTGCGCCCCGCTTTGCGCCAGGTAGCGTATTGGTCTACGTCGGGGATACAGGCGACAAGTGGGGCTACTTCAATGCCGCGCTGCTGGCCGAGCTGGGTGTGGATGTGGACTCGCACGGCAAGATGCCCGATGTGGTTGTGCACTTCACCGAGAAGAACTGGTTGCTGCTGGTAGAGTCCGTCACCAGCCACGGCCCGGTTGATGGCAAGCGCCACGCCGAACTCGCCAAACTGTTTGTAGGTTCAAAAGCCGGGCTGGTCTATGTGACTGCTTTTCCGAACCGCTCCGTCATGGGGCGGTACATTGGCGAAATCGCATGGGAAACGGAGGTGTGGGTAGCGGATGCACCGTCGCACCTCATTCACTTCAATGGGGTACGGTTTCTTGGCCCATACAATGACCGTTAATCAGGCCGTCGGCAGCTGGTAGTCCTTGAGCAGCTCGCGCAGCCGGACCTTCATCATCTTGCCGGTGGCACCCAGCGGAATGGCATCGACAAATACCACGTCGTCGGGAATCTGCCATTTGGCCGTCTTCCCTTCATAAAAAGCCAGCAACTCTTCGCGTGATACGTCCATACCCGGTTTTTTGACCACAATCACAATGGGGCGCTCGTCCCATTTGGGGTGCTTCATACCGACACAGGCGGCCATGGCAACCGCCGGGTGCGCCATGGCGATGTTTTCCACGTCGATGGAGCTGATCCACTCGCCGCCGGACTTGATAACGTCCTTACTGCGGTCGGTGATCTGCATGTAGCCATCGGCGTCGATGGTCGCCACATCGCCCGTCGGGAACCAGCCATCGACCAGGGGCGCCGCGCCCTCGCCCCGATAGTAGTCGCTGATGATCCAGTGCCCCTTGACCAGCAGATCGCCCGAGGTCTTGCCATCCCAGGGCAACTCCTGGCCGTTGCTGTCGACGATTTTCATGTCCACGCCAAAGACACTGCGCCCTTGCTTGATGCGCACCTTCATCTTGTCAGCCGCATCCAGCGCCAAATGCTTGTTCTTGAGCGTGCACGCGGTGCCCAGGGGCGATGTTTCGGTCATACCCCAGGCGTGCAACACTTCCACGCCATACTGGTCGTTAAAAGCCGCCAGCATGGCCGGCGGGCAGGCCGAGCCGCCAATGACGGTGCGCGTGAGGGTGGAAAAGCGCAACTGGTTGCTTTGCACATGCGCCAGCAGCATTTGCCAGACGGTGGGCACGCCCGCTGCAAAATTGACTTTCTCCGACTCGATCAACTCGTAAATCGACTTGCCGTCCATGGCCGGGCCGGGAAACACCAGTTTGGCGCCGGTCATGGCCGCCGAATAGGGTAAGCCCCAGGCATTCACGTGGAACATGGGCACTACGGGCAGCACGCAATCGCGCGCGCTCATGCTCAGGGCGTCCGGTAGTGCGCCCGCCATGGCGTGCAACATGGTCGAGCGGTGGCTGTACAGCACGGCCTTGGGGTGGCCCGTGGTGCCGCTGGTGTAGCACATGCTGGAGGCGGTGTTTTCATCAAAAACCGGCCAGGCGTAGTCGGCGGACTGCGCGCCCATCCAGGCTTCGTAACTGTGCAGGTTCGCAATTCCCGTGTCCGCAGGCAACTTGTCGGCATCGCACAGGGCGATGTAGTGCTTGATGGTGGTGCAGCGGCTGTGCACGGCCTTGATGATGGGCAAAAAGCTCAGGTCAAAACACAAAACCTGGTCTTCGGCATGGTTGGCAATCCATACAACCTGGTCGGGATGCAGACGCGGGTTCAGGGTGTGCAACACACGGCCACTGCCGCTGACGCCAAAATACAGTTCCAGATGGCGGTAGCCGTTCCAGGCCAGCGTTGCCACCCGGTCACCAAACGCCAATTGCAGGCCATCCAGTGCCTTGGCGACCTGGCGCGAACGCAACGCAATGTCCTTGTAGGTGCAGCGGTGCAGATCGCCCTCCACCCGGCGTGAGACGATCTCGGCCTCGGGGTGGTGCCGCTGTGCAAACTCGATCAGGGACGAAATCAGCAAGGGCTGGCTTTGCATGAGACCTAACATGGAACAACTCCTGTATCAATATTAATAGCTGCTCCCGCACGTTACATGCGGCTTACAGCCCATTTTGTCACTTTTTCACATTGCTGCGTAATTCGGCCCGCCGCCGCCTTCCGGTGTGACCCAGACGATATTCTGGGTGGGATCCTTGATGTCGCAGGTCTTGCAGTGTACGCAGTTTTGCGCATTGATCTGCAATCTGTCGGTGTTGTCCGGGTTTTTCACGAATTCGTACACACCCGCCGGGCAATAGCGCGCCTCCGGCCCGGCGAACTTGGCCAGATTGACAGCCACGGGCACCGAAGCGTCCTTGAGTGTCAGGTGTGCCGGCTGCTGCTCTTCGTGGTTGACGTTGCCAATGAACACGCTGCTCAGGCGGTCAAAGGTCAGTTTTCCATCGGGTTTGGGATACACAATGGGTTTGCATTCGGCTGCGGGTTTGAGGTAGGCGTGGTCGGGCTTGTCCCGGTGCAGCGTCCAGGGAATATTGCCGCGCATCACGAACTGCTCCAGGCCGTTCATGATCGTGGCCACGGTCAAACCCTTTTGGAACCAGGACTTGAAGTTGCGCGCCTTGTACAGTTCGGCGTACAACCAGCTTTTCTCGAACGCCTGCGGGTAGGCCGTCAGCTCGTCGTGCTGGCGCCCGGCGACCAGGGCGTCGAAAGCCGCCTCGGCAGCCAGCATGCCGGTCTTGATCGCTGCATGGCTGCCCTTGATGCGGCTGACGTTCAGATAACCAGCCTCGCAACCCACCAGGGCGCCACCGGGGAACACGGTTTTTGGCAGGGACAGCAAACCACCCGCCGTGATGGCGCGTGCGCCATAGCCCACGCGCTTGGCGGGCTTCAAACCCTTGTCTTCGCCTTCGAGGTAATAGCGGATATTGGGGTGTGTCTTCCAGCGCTGGAACTCTTCAAACGGGCTGAGATAGGGGTTGGAATAACCCAATCCGGTAATGAAACCAAGCGAAATCCGATTGCCGTCCATGTGGTACAAGAACGCGCCACCGTAGGTGCTGTCATCCATGGGCCAGCCCGCAGTATGAATGACAAAACCGGGTTCATGGCGCGCAGGGTCAATCTCCCAGACTTCCTTGATGCCGATGCCATAACTCTGTGGGTCTTTGCCCTCGCTGAGTTTGAAGCGGGCAATGATCTGTTTGCCCAGATGGCCGCGTGTACCTTCCGCAAACACGGTGTATTTGCCCAGCAGCTCCATGCCCAGTTGAAAATTCTCGCTTGGCTCGCCATCCTTGCCGATGCCCATATTGCCGGTGGCCACGCCTTTGACGGCACCGCTGTCGGTATACAAAACCTCGGCAGCCGCAAAACCGGGAAAAATTTCGACCCCCAGGCCTTCAGCCTGTGCGGCCAGCCAGCGCGTCAACGCCCCGAGGCTGATGATGTAGTTGCCGTGGTTTTTTGTGCACTCCGGCAGCAAAAAATTGGGCATTCTGAAAGCCGATTTTTCTCCCATGAACAGTATGGCGTCGTCGGTTACCGGCTGGTTCAAGGGCGCGCCCAACTCTTTCCAGTTCGGGAAAAGCTCGGTCAGGGCGATGGGGTCCATGATGGCGCCAGAAATGATGTGCGCACCAGGCTCCGAACCCTTTTCCAGCACCACCACCGAAATCTCCTTGCCTTTTTCAGTCGCCAGCTGTTTGAGTCGAATGGCGGTGGCCAAGCCAGCTGGGCCGGCACCTACGACCACAACGTCATACTCCATTGCTTCACGGGGACCGAACTGTGCCAGAATTTCTTGATTTGTCATACTGCGTCTCGCTGGATAATGGGACTTGAATGGGGCTGAAATGGAGCTTGAGAGGCTACACGGTTTGGCCAATCGCACAACACACAACACACAATAGTGAATAATGGTGCGTCTTGGACAAAGGTGCTGATTTTATTCGCGGAACAGCTATCGTCGATTGCGTCGATTATGGGTTTCTTTTGATTTGTGGAGGTTCTCTAAATGGCATACAGCATTGATCTATCAGGCCGCGTGGCCTTTATTACCGGTGCATCCAGTGGCCTGGGCGCCCAATTTGCACGCACCCTCTCCAATGCTGGCGCCGCAGTGGTATTGGCCAGCCGACGCATCGACAAACTCAAGGAGTTGCGCGCGACCATTGATGCCGAGGGAGGCGATGCCCACGTCATCGAGCTTGATGTCACCGACGTGGATTCCATCAAATCGGCGGTTGCGCATGCCGAAACCGAAGTGGGCTCGATTGACATTCTGGTCAATAACTCGGGGGTGAGCTCCACGCAGCGCCTGCAAGAGACTTCCGTGGACGATTTTGACTATGTGTTCGACGTCAACGTCAAGGGGGCGTTCTTCATGGCGCAGGAGGTTGCCAAGCGCATGCTTGCACGCGCCACCGGGTCTGCGCCTGGCACCTATACGGGGGGGCGCATCATCAACGTGGCATCGGTGGCGGGTTTGCGGGTATTGCAGCAAATCGGCGTGTATTGCATGAGCAAGGCCGCCCTCATTCAGATGACCAAGGCCATGGCGCTGGAATGGGGCAAGTTTGGCATCAATACGAATGCGATCTGTCCGGGCTACATCGACACCGAAATGAACCATTACCACTGGAAAACCGATAACGGCCAAAAGCTGATAAAGATGCTGCCACGCAAACGTGTCGGCCATCCCGCAGACCTGGATGCCCTGATTGTCATGCTGTGCTCGGACCAGAGCCACTTCATCAATGGCGCGGTCATTTCGGCCGATGACGGTTTTGGCGTGTAGGTGCATGAACCTGTCAAATCTGTCAAATCTGCAAAAATGCCGGGTTTATAGCCTGCAATTGGGCATTCTGGCAGCGACAATCCATGCCAATATTCACAATAACGTTCCCAACACTTGCTGACCAGCACCGTGGCAACCGATTTCTTCAGCACCTCCATTGACTTGCGCCAACTGCAGCTGAACGATGCACGCGCGCTGCTGGACCACAGCATGTTGCCGGCCCTGCCTCCACCGGAGCAGTCTGCCAGCGCTTATCTGCAAAGCATCATTGATGGTTTGTGTGAGTTGTCGCTCAAGGACCCGCTGACCGGCCTTGCCAATCGGCGCCACTTTCGCACGGTGCAGGAACGCACGATTGACGGCGTGGCGCGCTCCGGCGATCCGGCATTGTTATTGATGCTCGATATTGACCATTTCAAGCGGGTCAACGATACCTACGGCCATCAGGCTGGTGACCAGGTGTTGCAAGCCTTTGCCAAATGCGTCGCAGGTTGCGTGCGCCCGCTGGACACCGTGGCACGCTATGGCGGTGAGGAGTTTGCGGTCATACTGCCCAATTGCCATCCTTCTTTTGGCAATACGGTTGCCGAACGCATCCGCGCCACCATCGAAGCCATGGTCATCACCATTTCACCCAGCCTCACCATCCGGGTGACAACCAGCGTCGGTGGTGCTTATGCGCCCGAGTGGGTGCGCTCTACCGCAGCTTTGTGGACCGAGCGTGCCGACGTGCAGCTCTACCGGGCAAAAAGAGAGGGACGCAACCGCGTGTTTCTGGATCAACAGCAGGAAATTTATGTCAGTGCAGAAGAAAAACATCTCCTGTTTGGCCATCTTGCGCTGGGCGAACCAGCCTGGATCGAAAACATTCCCGGCAACGACTTACCGGGCAGTTCGGGCAGTGGCGCCATGCAAGGGGTTAATTGATGTCTGAGGCAGTAGCCACCCCCACCCCCACCAATACGATCAAACCTTTGGGCAAGGTATTGGCTGTCACCAGCGGCAAGGGAGGTGTCGGAAAAACCTTTTTATCGGCCAATCTGGCGGCGGCTCTGGCCAAACAGGGGCAGCGCGTGCTGGTGCTCGATGCCGACCTTGGCCTGGCCAATCTGGATGTGGTGCTCAACCTGTACCCCAAGGTCACGCTGCACGACGTTTTCACGGGAAAAACCAAGCTGGAAGAGGCCATCATCCGCGCCCCTGGCGGGTTTTCCGTGTTGCTGGCTGGCTCGGGCATGGTCGAGTATTCGCGCCTGACGCCCGAGGTGCGGGACGATTTTCTGCGTGTCATGAATGGTTTGACGCCCCATTACGACATTGTGCTGCTCGACACGGGCGCTGGTATTTCGGATGTCGTGCTATTTGCCGTCTCGCTGGCCTCCGAGGTCATTTTGGTGGCCACGCCCGAGCCGACCTCGCTGACCGACGCCTACGCCACCATCAAGGTGCTGGTGGGCCAGCAAAAGCGCCAGATCATCCGTCTGGTGGTCAATCAGACCGCCCGATTGGGCGATGGCCGGGCCATTACCGTGCAATTGCAGCAGGTGCTGGACCGTTTCGTTGTGACAGATACGGGCCGTGCCATCAAATTGATCCATATGGGAGATATTCCTGCCGACGGCTTTGTGCGCCAGGCCATCATGCGGCGCCAGCTTCTGATGCAGGCCACTCCAGGCTGCCCTGCCGCGATGGCCATATCCCAGCTGGCCCTCAAAATCCAGGAAACCCTGATTCGCAGGTAAGCGAACGGGCATGGTTTATTCGACAAACGTGCCCTGAGCGGAGTCGAAGGGTCCACGCCATGCCATGCATACCTCACAGCCACCTTCTGACCCTTGACTGGTATGCGGCGTATTCGGCGCCGAATTTTTCAAGCATGTATCACATGGAATCACACAAGTTTCATATCACCCGTGATATCAAAAACACCCAAACCGCACCACAGATGCTCCCCGCAAGCCTCCGTGGCACGTTTTTAGCCTCAATCTGGCCTCAAATCGGGCATCAAATCAGCCTCTAACCGCCGTGGGACAAGCGGGGACAGCTACTGAAAACATAGTAACAAGAGCCAAGGCATCACAAAACCGCAAACTATTTCCCGAGGATAGGGAACAGCTTGAGCAGGCCATCGGACATCACCTCGACGGCCAGTGCGGCCAGGATCAGGCCCATCAGGCGGGTCATGACATTGATGCCGGTTTTCCCCAGCCCGCGCGCAATAGGCTGCGCCAACCAGAAGCACAGGGCCGTGGCCAATGCAATCACGATGCCGTAGACCACCAGGGTCATCAGCTGAACCACCGTCTTGGCCCGCTCGGCGTAAATGACGACCGTGGAAATGGTGGCGGGTCCGGTGAGCAAGGGAATGGTCAGCGGCACCACGGCAATGCTGGCGCCCATGGCGGCTTTTTCAGCGCCATCCTGCAAATCCTCTGCGCCCGTTTTGGCCTCGGCGGGTTTGGCGTTGAGCATGTTCAGCGCCGAAGTCAGCAACAGCATGCCACCGCCCACCTGGAAACTGGCCAGGGAAATGCCAAAAAACCCCAGAATGTGCAGCCCGGCCAGGGCGCTGATGGCAATCACCAGAAAGCAGCTCAAGGACGCAATCACCACGGTGCGCTGGCGCTGCTCGGCGGAAAACCCCAGGGTGTAGTGGATGAAAAATGGCACGATGGCCAACGGATTCACAATCGCCAGCAGGGTCAGGAGCGGTTTGAATTCCATATGCTGCCTGTCAATCACGCAACCATGCAATCATGCGGTTTGGGCTTGCAGCAGCTCGGCCAGTGCCTGCGGCGCCAGGGGCCGTGCAAACAGGTAACCTTGCGCCATGTCGCAATCCATGTCGCGCAGAATGGCTGCTTGCTCCTCGGTTTCAACACCTTCGGCGACCACATCGAGGTGCATGGTGCGGGCCAGCGTGACCACCGCCTTGGCGATGGCCCTGTCCTCCTGGTCTTCGGCAATGCCGCGTACAAAGCTGCGGTCAATTTTCAGTACCGTCACCGGCAAACGCTTGAGGCGGCCCAGGGATGAAAAACCCGTGCCGAAGTCGTCAATGGCAATGCCAAGGCCCAGTTGGCGCAGCTGGTCCAGCCGAGACAGTGCGGCGTCGCCCTGTGCCATGGCAAGGCTCTCGGTGACCTCCAGTTCAATGCGGGATGGATCGAGTTCGAATTCGTCGATCAGGGCCGCGATCTGCCTGGGAAATTCGGGTTTGCGCAACTGGTGGGCGGAAACGTTGATGGCCATATGCAGCGGCGGCAGGTCGGTAGCATCCCACTGGCGCAACTGGCGGCAGCCCTCGCGCAGCACCCAGTCACCGATGGCGAGAATGGCGCCGGTGTCTTCGGCCAGCGGAATGAAATCATTGGGTGGGACGCGCCCGCGTGTCGGGTGGTTCCAGCGCACCAGCGCCTCCACGCCCATGACACAGCCGTTGGAGAGCATGACCTTGGGTTGGTACTCAAGGAAAATCTCGTTGCGCTCGACGGCATGGCGCAAGTCGTTTTCCAGCAACAGCCGGTCATGGACGCTCTGATTGGCAGAGGCCGAAAAAAAATGGTAGCCGTCACGGCCATTTTCCTTGGCCTGATAAAGAGCGATGTCGGCATAGCGGATCAGGTCTTCGGATTGTTCCGAGTCGCTGGGAAACATGGCGATGCCGATGCTGACCGAGACCCGCAGCTGGTGCTCCAGCACGTTCATCGGTGCGCGCATGGCTTCGATCAACTTCTGGGCTACAAAACTGGCATCCTGCTCATCGTTGATGGAGGTCACGATCATGGCGAATTCGTCACCGCCCAGCCGGGCCACGGTGTCGCCTTCACGCAGCCTCTCGGTCAGGCGCTGGGCGGTTTGCTTGAGCAGGCTGTCACCGGCAAGGTGGCCCAGGCTGTCGTTGATGGTCTTGAAACGGTCGAGGTCCATCAGCATCAGCACCATACGCGCAGCGCTGCGGCGGCTCCAGGCCAAGGTCTGGTCGAGACGCTCCTGGAAGTAGCGGCGGTTGGGCAAGTCGGTGAGCGCGTCGTAATAGGCGAGGTGGCGAATGGTTTCTTCGGCAAACTTGCGCTCGGAGATATCTTCGATGACCGCTACGTAGTTGTGCGTTGCGCCATGGTCGTCCTTCACACAGGCAATGGTTTCCATACACCAGAACAAGTCACCGTTTTTTTTCCGGTTCTTGAACTCACCGCGCCATTCCTTGCCAGCCAGGAGCGACTGCCACATTTCCGTATACACGGCTTCCGGGGTTTCGCCAGACTTGAGCAAGCGCGGCGTCTGGCCGATCACCTCCTTTGGCGCATAGCCAGTGACATCGTAGAAACGGATGTTGGCATAGACAATATGGCCCTGCGGATCGCAAATCATGGTCGGGCTGGCGCTTTGTTCCACGGCCAGGGAAAAGCGCCGCAGCTCTTGCTCGGCTACGGCGCGCACATCTTCCATTTTCAGACTGCGGCGGGCGGAAAAACCGATCAGGCCAAGGCCAAGGAAAGCCAGGGCGGTGTGGGAGAAAGCGATGTTTTGCTGTGTGCCCGTCAGGGTATCAAAATAAGGTTGCAGGGGAATGGCAACGCCGGTGGCGCCACGCAACTCGCCCACCTTGATCCCGGTAATGGCGTGGCAGCGCATGCAATCGGCCTCCATCCACATGGGCCGCATCAGGCGCATGTAGGGCTTGCCGTCAATGGTGGAAATCGCTTCGACCTGCTTTTCCCCCTGTTCAAGGCGACCGAGGGTGGCCAGCTCCCATTCGTCGGGCTTGTTGATCGGGTTGAGGTAGACACGGCCAGTGATGCGCGTCTTGACGCCATACAGATCGGAAAAGCGCTCGCCCACCTCGCGGATCACGGTTGCCGGATTCACCAGGGTCAATTCCCGATCAAATTGGTCAACCAGGTCACGGTCGGGCATATGGGCCAGCACGGGACTCACCATCCGGTTGGGCCCCTTGAGCGCATAAACGCCCCCCTGGCTGGTAGCCCACAGCCGAAACGCCCGGTCCTTGTTCAGGTGCGAGAGTGCCTCGGTACGGGCCAGGGCGATGACGCTTTCGTGCTGCGAACGCATATTCCAGAACGCCGAAACCAGCAGGATAGCGACCCACAGCACGGCAGCCGTTACGGCGAGCGTAACGATGTGCCGCCTGGGCAGTCCGTCGGTCTTGCGGGTAAACATACGCTGTGTATTTTGTTACAGCACCACTTTGACCAGCGGATGCTGCGTGAGCGCAAGATACAGCGCATCGAGCTGCGCGCGGCTGGTGGCCATGACGGTGATGGTAACGCCCAGGTATTTGCCGGTCCTGCTGGCACGCAATTCGGTGCGCGCTGCATCAAAATCCGGATCAAATTCCTGCGCTATTGCGGCAATCGCCTCCACCAGTCCGTCTTGCTGGATTCCCATGACCTTGATCGGGAACAGCGAAGGATAGGCAATCAGCGACTCAGTGCGAGGGGGATCATGCGACATGGGCAACGACGGATGGTTGAGAGCCAAGCATTCTTTCACAATAGCGCGCGATCAGGTCAATCTCCAGATTCAGCAGCGTACCAGACTGTAAACTGCCCAGGGCAGTATTCTCAATAGTGTGGGGAATCAGGTTGATGCTGAATTCGCAGCCATCGGCCAGGTCGGTGATGCGGTTGACGGTCAGGCTGACGCCGTTGACGGTAATGGAACCCTTGTAAGCCAGGTATTTGGCCAACGACTGTGGCGCCAGAATGCGCAACTCCCAGCTTTCGCCGACCTGGGCAAAGTGGGTCACGCGGCCAATGCCATCGACATGGCCCGATACCAGGTGCCCGCCCAGACGGTCATTGGCGCGCAAGGCTTTTTCCAGGTTGATGGTGCCCCCTGGCGTGCCCAATCCAGCCGTTTTTGCCAGTGACTCGGCGGAGATGTCGATGGTGAACTGCTGCTGTGCCGCATCCAGCGAGGTCACCGTCATGCAAGCGCCATTGAGCGCAATGCTGTCGCCCAGCCCCACATCGTCCAGATAATGCTGCGGGCAGGCGATGGTCAGGCGTTTGCCGTGGGTGCTGGAGTCGCCCAGAGCCTGGACGGCGGTGATACGGCCTGTGCCGGTGATGATGCCTGTAAACATGGAAAGCGCACTCTCTCAAAAAATACGGATTAAAAAACATCGCGGCCCATGATACGGGCCACCACGCGCAAATCCTGACCAATTCGATCAACCGATGAAAACTCCAGTTGCAAAGCCTGCTCCAGCCGCTCCAGGGGACGCAAGGGATGCAGGCTGGCCATATCCCGCCCCTGGCCAACCAGCTTGGGCGCCAGATACACCAGCAATTCGTCCACCAACCCAGCCCGTAGCAGGGCACCATTGAGCTGCTCTCCAGCTTCGACATGCAACTCATTGATCTCGCGCTGGCCCAGGTCCAGCAGCATGGCGGCCAGATCGACCTTGCCATCTGGTCCCGGCAGATACAGCACCTTCGCGCCCTGTGCTTCGAGCGCGGCTTTTTTAGGCTCGTTTCGGGCTGCAGCATAGATGAATGAAGCGCGGCCAGCTATTAAAGCAGAAGCATCCACCGGAGTTCTCAGGCAACTATCGACGATGACAACATGCGGCTGCCGCTGCGTTGGCACCAGGCGCACATCCAGCCGGGGACTATCGGCCAGCAGCGTGCCGATGCCGGTCAGCACCGCGCAGCTACGCGCACGCCAGGCATGGCCATCGGCGCGTGCCTCGGGTGTGGTAATCCACTGGCTGCTGCCATTGTTCAAAGCCGTTTTCCCATCCAGGGTTGCGGCGATCTTCATGCGCACCCAGGGCGTCTTGCGTACCATGCGGCTGAAAAACCCGATATTGAGCGCGCGCGCCTGCTGCGCCAGCGCGTCATCCGGCTCCAGAACTTCGACCACCACACCGGCAGCACGCAAACGGGAAAAACCCTGACCGGCAACCAAGGGATTCGGGTCGGCATTGGTCGCAACCACCTTGCCAATGCCCGCTGCAATGAGCGCATCACAACAAGGGCCAGTACGTCCGTGGTGCGAGCAAGGCTCCAAAGTAACAAAGGCCGTGGCACCTGCCACACTGTTTCCTTGCGACTGCGCATCACGCAAGGCCATGATCTCCGCATGCGGCCCCCCTGCCTTTTGGGTATGCCCCTGCCCTAGCAAAACGCCCTCTTCCGTCGTGAGCACACAACCCACAGCCGGGTTTGGATTGCTGAGTCCGATGGCGGAATTGGCCAGGGTCAGTGCCTGCGCCAGGTTGTGCCTTTCGTGATGGCCAATCATCGGACTTTGGCATGCTCGGCAGCAAGACGGGAGCGAATCTGGTCAGCAGTAACTGCACTGGATGGATTAGCCTTCAAAGCATCGTAAGCGGGGCCAACCTGATTTTTAAGCCAACTTTCCACGACTCTATCCCGCGCCATCAACACCCGTAGCCCGTCGCGGATGACCTCACTTTCGCTGGCATACTCCCCTGTTTTGACTTTATTTTTCACAGTATCTGCCATGTCGTTTGGCAAAGTGATGCTGAATTTTTGTGTCGTTTGCATGGTATTCCTCGGCCTGAATTGAGTAGGATTAAATCCTACCAAACAACCAGGAAAATAGCAAAAGCGAGGAAAACACCTCGCCGCCGCCACCCTCACCGGTTCCAGCAGTTTGCTGCCGCAGCCGCCGCCGTACCCAGACTTGCAGCAAAATTGATGACGGTTCGGCTATTTGCCTGATTCAGGACAAAATCCCCGCATTTGTCAGCCGCCTGTCCTGAGCCTGCCTTGCGGGTTGCTGTAATGGTATATGTCGTGCCATTGGTTGAAGTAACAGTTACCGTGTACTGCCCACCTTCCACAATGAGCAATCCAGCGGGAATTTGCGATGGAGCCGTTGACAAGGGATATGTTCCAGTGGCAGTGGCTGCCCGCTCCATCCATTGCGCAGTCTGAATCAAGGTATTGCGCGCATTGGCCCGCTGTGTGCGCTGGACATACTCACGGTAGCTGGGCATGGCAATGCTTCCCAGAATACCCACGATGGCAATAGCGATCAGGACTTCAATCAGTGAGAAACCGGCGAGTTTTTTCGGTGGCTGGAACATGGATTTCATGGCAATTGACGGAAGTTGCCCCGCGCACCGATAAACTGACCAGGGTTAAAGTTTTTTGCATTGCAGGTTTGACCCGTAGGGCAATTGGATGAAAGCAGCTTGATCTGGGTGTCTGTGCGAATCAATGCAGTATCGCCTGCACTGCTTTCAACCGTGGTAACCGTCTTGGCAATGTTGTCAGGAAATATTCCAGCATCCGCAAATGAAAAAGCCGGGTCTTCGGCAGGTGCTCCGGTAAACATGTTGAAGACACTCTGGAAACTGCGTTCCTGCGTCACGGACATGGAGCATGTCTCCCCGGTGCCACCACCTGAAGACTTCGGCACCGTACTTTGAACCAGAATTTTCTGACCGGAAAATGCCCGGATATTCTGCAAAACACGCTGCCCGGAAATAACCCAATTGAGGTACCAGCCACGCTTGGGTGGAACGGCTGCAATTGCAGGTGGCCCAACCACGGCGGGACTTCCCTTGTAATCCACAGGATTGTTGCTCGAAGTGTAGTAACTGGTGCCCGAATCCACCAGGGGTGTGGCAGAGATGGTTTGTTGCACCAGTGAACTGGGCACGCTGGTGCTGGCTGTCGTGTTGATGGGCGTCGAATCAGTCAATGTGACGATGCCGGACGATATGGTGAACGTACTATCGTCACGCAAGGCGTACACGCTTTCGGTTGTGGTGGATGACTGGTCGGCATTGGTCAGGTTTTGACCGGTTGCCACTGCCACCATGACACCGCCCATGGGGTGAGGCATCCAGAACGGTGCAGCGGTAATGGATTGGGTCAGTGTAGCGCTTGGTTTGGCCACGAAGAAAGGCTGGCCCCCAAATGAAACCGACCAATCCGAATCAGCTGCACTGGTCAGGTTGAATTTCCAGAGATTGCCTTTCAGGTCACCCGCATAAGCCACATCCACTGTGCCATTGCCATTCAGATCAATCAGTTGTGGGGCGGATAACCCATTGCTACCCTTGAAACTGCACGCACCGGATGTCGGGAAATTGCAGGGTGATACCTTTTTGATGGCCTTATCACCATCCAGGTACTGCACGAGCAGAACTGGCGCCTCGTTGGTGCTGTTGTAACCATTGCCTTGCACCACGGCCCAGCGTCCGTTGCTCATTTTGACGACCTGGCGTGACTTATTGGCGACCGCATCGTCCACCACAGGCGGGGAGAATATGTGGCCAATGTCAGGATCGGTCGTTGCGGTGGTGTCCGCAATCACCAGGTTGACTGCATTGGCAACGGTGAATTGGGCCGGATTGGTCACATCGAGTATGAAGTAACCCTTGCCACCCGCAGCCAAGGTACCCGTGAGAACCGTTTTCCATGTCGGTGTGGACCCAATATACGCATCGCCCGTGAATGGGGAGCCATCCACAAAATACTGGTGGGTATAGGAGGTATCCGTCAATTTACGCAAGTTACCCTGCGCGATGCCCTGGGGTATATAGGCCAGCAGCTCCTTACCGGCAGCATGGGTAACAGAAGCGTCGTTAGGCCAGTTGGCCGCCACGATTCCATGCAGCATGCCATCATTGGCGCCGACATAGAGCATGTGGGTACGACCACCCATGCCACCGACCCCTGTGCCCCTGAAGGAGGCGTAGTCGTTTTCGTAATAACCGCTCGCAGGTTTGCCGGAGTACCAGATATTTGAATTCACCACATCACCAAAACGCGATGCGCGCTCACGAAAGATGCCACTGGGGTTGCTGGTGCTCAGTTCCTTGCTACGATCACCACGGATGAATGCCATGCGGTATTCTCCGGTGGGGTTGGGACCTGTGTGATCCACGGTTCCACTGCTATTTTTGGTCAAAGGGGTTTTCTGTGCGGTTGGCAAACTGTTGTAGTTGCTCCAGGAAAACCCGGCAGTGCCGTTGTACGACAGAATAAAGCGATTGCTCAGGTTGGCTGTAGTGAGGGCATCCAGCATGCTTGCTGCATTCCAGGCTTCGGTGGCTCCAATGGCACCTGAGCTGGCATCGATAGGACGCGCATAAAGTGAACCCGAATATTTATCAGCGTTGTAACCGGCAATATAGGCATAAAGTCCTGAGCGCAAATAACTGGAACTGGTTGCAATCGACACCAATGGGCTGGAGGTGTCACCAATCACCGTGTCCATGATGGACTTGAACGCATCGGTCAACGCGGCCGCATCTCTGGCTGGAAAGTATTTACCCCTGCCATTGATTGCTGCGTGCCACAGTTCCACTGTGCGGTATTTTTGCTGATTGGCATCTGGAGAAGTGTCATACGCAAAAACATCGGGCCAGGAAAAATCTTGATTGGTAGCAACATTCTTTCCAAGCACCAGTTGTGCATAGTCGCCGCCGTAGGTTCCGCCATAGGTACCTGTAGCTGCGTTGTAATTGTTGAAAGTCCAGTCTGCAGGGGTGGTGCGATTCGTTGCGGCATAGGGCCAGTTAATAGCTCCAAGCCCGAAACCGATGGTGTATTGGATGATGTGCTGCCAAGTGGCAGGGTCATTTTTCGGGTTCCAGAATTCTTGCAATGGGGTACATTTATTTGCTGCAGTGCAAGGAGTACTCTGAGAGGCGGGAGTACTCGCCCAAACATTTTCGACACCTGGCTGCTTGATCAAAGGACGAATGGAATTGGCCATGGCCTGTGTCCCGCCAGTTCCATCCTGCAAATCGGTTGCCCAGTTCCTGAAAGCAAAATCAGACAGGGTATGTGCGGTACTGGTGTTGTTACCGAAGTCGCCATAGGCATCCCGATACACCCTGGTCTGGTCCGAAGTAACGTTATAAATAGTCGTGCCATCGCCCAGGGTCTGTGTGGTGCTATCCCCCTTGTTGACCCTTTGCGCGTCCGAATGAGCGTTCCAGGCTCCATCAGTCATGAACACGTGGTAGGTGCGACGACAATTCAGGTAGGGCGTTGCCTGGGCAGTACCCGGATTGTTCGCCCATGGGCTATCGGTGCCTGCTGGTGTACGCATGTAGTTGTACACATTGTTCATCATGGTCAACGACGGCGTGCCATTACCCGTCTTCAGACTATCGACAAATGCGTTGAAATCGACCCTGTGCGTACCCGCAAACGATTTCATCGAATTTTTCTTGCCGGGGATGATATTTTTTGCACCATTATTCGCAATGAAATTCCCGTTGTCGTGCATAGCCTGCCATGCCAGACGGATACGCCCATCCGGAATCAGTCCGGAATTGGAAGTGCCATCGCCAAACTGCGTTTTCAATGCATTTTTCAACAGGGTCATCTTTTTTTTCGCCGGGTTGCTGGTCGATTGATCTGTGTCCACATCCCAATCCATACTGCCAGAATCGTCCACCGTGATAATCACGTTAGGAGCAGGCTCCATGCCGCCAGTGCCTGCTGGAACTTGCGTAAAGCTCAAAGGAGCGGCTGTTGCAGCACCCATCCACGACAGCATTGCACAACACGCCAAGTCAAGTGTTGACCTCTTGAACTGCCTCAAGCTGGAGACTGTTGCCAGGGGCGCCTCATACTGACGCAGGTGAAAAGCAGCCGAAACATCCTCGGAAACACGTGTGATGGTCATGTGACATCTCCATATTAAAAACAGCTTCTTGCGGGGTTCAGTTTGGGCATAGCGATCAATAAGCCTTCCACTATGGGTTCTGGCTTGCCGGATATGGCACAAATACCGATTTGATAACCACCTTGGTGCCAGCTTTCAATCCTCGGGCAACGGCGGTGATGCGGTACACAAAAGGTGCAGAAGGATCGGGAATGGCGGCAGCACTCTGTGGGACTCCAGCACCACCTACAGCCTGCGAGTAGCGAAAAACTTCCACCCAATACCACGCCCCGGCCGGATTAGCGGTAAGAATCGGATTGCCAGAAACTCCTGGCGCCGCTAGCCCATTGCGCGTGAACTGGCCATAGGTAGCACCGAAGGGAATCATCGAAGCCAGATTGACAAGATTGGTTCCTGAAATGGCGTTTTCATTTTCAAGGTGCGCCAGACTCGCCAGGTTCTGTGGAACACAAATCCCCTGGCTGCACCGGGAAATGGCGCTGCTGGCCAGGGTAATGTCCCCCACATCATCGAAATCCTGGCTGCTCCTGGGAAACCAGGGCGTATTGGCCGCTGCCTGATTACGGCAACCGATAAATCCCGTCTCAACCACAGTACTGGCGGGGTTGTTGGCAGGGACAGGGCGGCATGGAAAGCCCAGTGTTCCATCGGCTTGCACCACGTTGTAAGGTGGCCTGCGACCCCGGATGTCCATTTCTGCATCGCGTATCAAAGCCTCTGCAGCCGCCCACGCACGGTTGTAATCACTATTATTACCAAGCATGGCCTCATTCAGACTGGAAACCCGAAATGCACCCAACACCGCAGTCAGACACAAAACCAGCAACACCAGAACCGTCAGCAGCGCACTACCACGCTGCCGAGCGTCACAACGACAAATAGTTGGATGATTTTTCATAACAACGTATTTCGCAAACTAAAGGTGCGTCGAAAGACACGGCGCAAAAACCCATCATTCGCAAGAGTCTGGTCACGACACCCCTTGGTGACAAGACCGGGTTGCGGATTGCCTCCGATTTCGCCGATCAATTGCAGGCAAATGGAAACCGCCTGAACGTTGGTCCAATCCGTTACCTGCGATGCGTTGAAAAACTGGTAGCGGTTAGGATTAGCCCCTCCGACAACCGTCAAAACCCCATACGTGACCTGAAAATCCTCCACGCCATCGGCAATCGACTGTTCTGCTGCGTTCGTTGCACCTCGGCACATGAGATTCGTGCCAACAACACGAAATCGGTTGTCCACATTGACGAACTCGGGGTTTGGACGCTCACCAAGGCAATCGCGTACGCCAAAGCGTGTTCTGTCGGCCGCACTGTCCGTATTGAGCATGTTGTCCTGGTAGCTCACGCTCAGGGTATCGGGAGCATTGCTGGAACCTTCCACACCATGCACGGAAATCACCTGACCTGCAATCCCCGTGATGGCCGGATTGAGGCCGGTATACGCAGCATCAAACACCACCCCGTTCGGGGCTTGAATCATATTGATGGCCGCCGCCTGGACCAGGTGCACGCTCAGATTGCGAAACACCGCATCGGCCCGTTGCTGGAGCCGCGCGCTATCGCCCATTCCCGTTGCAGACCTATGGGTGAATATCAGGCTGCCAATGGCGGCCAGGACAATCAGCATGCCGATGGTCAACCCCACCATCACTTCCGTCAGCGAGATGCCCATCTGCGAACGCCGCATCACACGCGATGAACGCACAGACCCGCAGGACACGGATCGCTTAAGGTTGAACATACGCGACATGGCAAATAGACCCAGCAGGACAGGAGACAGTAGTTGGCGCTTCAACAGCCAGTGCATTCGCAACGGTAAACGGCTGGTTGTAGATGGTGGCATCGGCAGACGTGTAGAGATTGGTGTTGGCGCTGCTTTCATTGGCAGCCCAGGAGACCATGACGCCTATCTGTCGTGGATCAGTACCGGAACGAAAGACCCGCGCATTGCCTGAAGGAAGAGCCGCAACCAGACCGGTTCGCCACACATGAAGGTCCGACTGTGCCAGCTGCGCACCAGTGCAAACGGCCGCTGTGCAATCCTGCGCAGCGGTGGCTGCACTCCAGGCCAGTGCATAATTTCCAGCGAAGGCGGCATCGCGATTGAGCAGGATGCGATTGTTCAGGTCATCAATCAGACCAATGGCTGTTGCGCGGTAGTTGGCCGTGCGTGTCTCGACCATCATGCGCGTCTGCACCACCGCCAATCCCATGACACCAAGCGCCAGAACCACCAACGCCACCATGGATTCAATCAGACTCACGCCCGCTTGCTTGCTCCTGGCGCAACGTATCTGTTTTATGAGGCTGAAATTTAATTTGCTGGACATACTACGTCATTCTGCAGAGTTCGAACTCTTCCACCACTGTTGATGCATAGCGTAGAGGTTGATTTCCCCGCCACCCCTGATGGAGGAGTAAGCCGAAAATTTCGTCCCACACCCGTTATCTGCCCCCACACATTGATCGTCAAAAATGCCCCCAGGCCGGTGTGCATGACACCATAACCAGCCGTCACCACACTTTGCTGCAGCAAGGTGTCGTCGAGGGTCGGATCAGCATTGGTGTTCCTGACTCCATTGGCGTTGCGATCCAGAAAGACTTCCCAGCCGCAGCTCCAATCGTCATTACCAGACAACACGACCCCACCACAGCCGGTTGTGCGGGCAACACTGATTTGTGCCCCGCGCCGTATCGCCTCTGAACGAGCGAATTGAATAGAGCTCACCAAGTCATCGCGTATCGCATTGACACGGTAACGTTGGATGGACTCGGAAAAATTGGGGCCAGCCAGAGCCGCCAAAACACCGAGAATAGCCACAGCCACCATCAGTTCAACGATGTTAAAACCTGCTTGCGTGCAGTGAATGGCTGAATGACTTTTCTGCAAGTTTTGTCCCCTGGCGAGCACGCGCACAATCTCAACCAAGTTCTAGCGCAACCATCACAGGCCACGAAACCAGCTTCTTGCACGGGCCACATCAATCTAGTAATGATGGCTTTTTAGCATACCTCGCCAACAAAATTGGCACCGTCAGAAAATATTTTTCGAACTTTCTGATTGTGCCAAGTCCGCCCGCCAAGCTGCACGGGCACCGCACCGGTGCAACGCTCACTTATTCCAGCAGGCAAGCGTATTGGCGTTTCTGGAAACACCCGCTGTGTTGGGGTCCTCACCCTTGGCAGCCTTAAGATTGCGCTCGTTCAGACGCAAAATCCCGCATGTATCGTTCTCTTGCGCAGTACCGGTTACGGGCGTAGCCGCCAGTATGTAGGCAGTCTGGCTGGGGGCGGTGCTGAAGCTGATGGTGTAGAGCTGCGTTCCTGAAGAGGGTGACTTGTTTAGCCCCCAGGTTGTCAACATCGCAGTGTTGACGGCGGTCGTGCCATCTTGCAGAAAGTCATAACGACCAGCCAGGTTGTAGTTCTGCTCCATCCGCTGCGCGGCTGCCAATAGCGTATTGCGTGCATCGGCACGGTTGCCGCGTTGCACATAGGATGTGTAACTTGGCATGGCCACCGCAGCCAACATGGCGATGATTGCCACCGTAATCATCACCTCGATCAGGGTGAAACCTTTGGACTGGTACATCATGGTTCAGCTTCTTTTGGTAAAAATTAGCGGGACATCAGTTCGCGCCATGAATACCGGCCTCGGGGCGCTACGCTGCTATTGAAAGTAGCACCTTTTCCACCAACGGCAGCAGGACATGTGCCAGTACCCACCACACAAGTTCCGTTGACGCAACTACCGGTACACGTGCAGGCAGAGCCAACGCAGCCAGAGGGTGCTCCACCTTGGCAATCGGCCTGGTTGCATACCACTTGCTGTTTGTTGCCGGAATTCGTGTACGTGGTGCTAACCTTCAGGATACCCGAGGCTGACACACCAAAGCCGCCTACGGTAATCATGGTGCCATCCGCAGCGGTCATGATCATGTCGCCAGTGGAGGCTTTGCAAATGTTGACCGCCATCAAGAAACCCGCGCTGCCAGGGTCACACAGATCGCCGCTGGGCTTGGCGGTACCAAACAACACGGAACCGGTATCCGGTGGTATTGTGGGGTTGGAAATGATGCGCTCACCACCCGTGAAACTGATTTTCCAGCCTTTCTTGCCAGAAAGATCGGGCGCAGTCCAGCTGCGAATATTGCCCTGCGACACCGTGCTCGATGTGTAGGTGATGGTAGCGATCAAGCTGCTGGGCACTGTAAGCGACGACGACACATTGCTGTCCACCACCGAGTAAAAACTGTTGGTCGATGTATTGGTGAAGTCTGAGTCCTCGACCAGTTTTCCCGTTCCAAAAAGCACCGTCCAGCCGGTAAAGCCTGAGCAGGATCTTGTCACCACCGGCGCAGCCGTAATTGGCGCGCCAGCGTCGTACAACACGCCAATGTAACGCCATGCCCCGTTGCTATCACCAGAATTTGCCACCACATAGTCAGTGCCATTGGTTGCCAATTTTGAAAACTGGAATTTGTGCAATTTACCTTGCAAATCACCTGCATACACCGTGTCAACCAGGCCGTCGCCATCCGTATCAACAGGAGCAGGCGAGGATAAGCCATTGTCTGGTGATAAGCTGGTGCTGGCTACCAGCTTGGTCGATGCGGAACCGGTTTCCGAATCCAAAAACAACAGTGCTGCCTTGTTGGCGCTGGAGCCATAGCCATTTCCGACAACAATGCGCCACGCGCCGCTTGCGCTGCTGGTATCCGCCACCTTGGCAATTTGTTGGAAACTGCCGGTCACCGGGTCTATCGAGGGTTCGTTGTACGTATAGCCAAGGTCGCTATCCTGGGTACTGGTGAACTCCCACATCGGGATATTGGCCAACTCCGACTCGGTCATGGTTGAAAAGTCGACACCAGAACTGGTCGTTTGTTTCGAAACGTCCAAGGCAAAGTACCCTTTCCCCCCGCCGCCCAGCCCACCCACTAGCATGGTACGCCATGGAGTTGACGAGTTGCCTGTCTGGGTATCGGCCACCATGGCTGTGCCATCGACAAAATATTTGTGACTAAAGGATGGATTGGTGAGTGCTGGCAGGTTAGCAAACACCGACCCAGGGATATAAGCCCACAGCTCTTTGCCATTGCTTCCATCAAACGCATGGAGCATGCCATCGTTAGCACCTACATACACAACAGGTGGACGTGAGGCATTGGCCGTGCGGTAAGTCTGGTGGCCAGAGAAGTTCGATCCGGGGTACAGTGGTCCAGGTCCGGCAAGGTAGGTGACATTGGAATTGGCGACATCGCCCATCAAGGCCGCACCACGCACCCGGAAAAGTGATGTTTCATCGGCACGGCTGCCTCGCAAATAGTCAACCCGTTTCGAGCCAAGGCTGTCGGTGCTATTCAAAATGGTTTGCTGACTGGTGTTGAGGCTATTCCAGAGGAAGGGCATTTCAGTAAATGTGGAACCACTGAGCCAGGAAGTGAATATCTTGCGGTTGGTGTTATTCAATTTTGGCGTGGCACCTGCTGTGTAGGTGGTGTCAAACCAGCGCGAGGCCTCCCAAACTGGCGACGACTGGCATTGCGCTGCCGATTGGGTCGGGCCGCAACTACTGACACTGCCCGTCCAATCCTTGGGGCTATAGCCTGCATAAATGATCTGGCTATTGGATGTCTGCCGATTCGATGTCACTGCCGCGCTGGATGCCGAACTGTCTTGCGAACGCGAGAGGATGTCATCAAAAGCAGCACGCAAACTGGACTTGAGCAGCGTAGGCGTACTGCCTGCAAACAGGGTGTCGGGTTGGTTATATCCGGTCTGACCACTTGTTTGTTTATCCCATGACAACCTGTTGGTATTGGGGTCGCTGCCACTGGCGAGCAACTCTTGCCGGAAACCACCGTACTTGGTGGCTAACCAATATTGCGACTTGGCAGCGATACCAGAGCCGCCATTGTTATTTTCCAGCACATCAACCCAATAGGTGGCAATGGATTGCTTGCCAGCCAGATCCGAGCGGATGTCATTGGTATTGGCCCACCAGGCCAGACCTGACATAAAGGCTGTTCCTTGGGTCGAACCTCCGGTCCATGAGGAACTCCCTTCCATGCTGGTGATGCTGCTCCATAAGGATTCCACATTAACGCTGCTATCGGTGGGAAAACTGGTACCACAAGTCCCCGTGTTATACGCTGAACCTTTCGTGTTCGTCGATGCACCCGGTAAATTGCCATCACAGTGCGTATAAATATCGCCTATCCCCAAAATGAAGTTCTTCTGGCAAGTTTTGATAATCGGATCGGAAAAACTGGTGATCACTGGAAAACCATCCACACCTACAACCGTTGCGCTGCTGGTGTAATTAGACGGGAAAGACATATTTCGAAAATACAATTGTGATGCGTAATACAGTTCACCTACTGGGTCATTTCCCTTATAGCCAGATGTATAGCCGAACTGATTGAGGTAGTTAATGACGCCAGATTTTGTCACCCCGGCACCCGAAACAAGGGTATTGGTTGCAGTTGCATCCGCAGCATCGGGGTTGGTAAATAAAAAACCCGTGTTTGCATCCCATTCTTTAGCAGAGTTGCTTCCTCCCCCCTGGCCAATCAGGCTAGCACCGACACTTTTCATGCGCGCACGCAAAACACCTCCATTACGACTTTGGCCAGACTCATTGAGGTAGCCCATGGCACCAAAGCGGATGGAGTTGGAATACTCCTGAATCAACCCCTGGGGCTTGTAGTAAGTGTTGGGTGAAGTGCCATACGGCCCAACGCAATTGGATTCAAGCCCAGCGGTGGAGTTGCACACCTCCACCCGGATATTGAAGCAGGAAGTCCCGTTGGTACCGGATGTACATTTCGCCTTTCTCGCATTGTTGTCGGCCATAGCCGGAAAGGCCACCGAGTTGATAAAGAATTTTGAACCATAGCCACCGGAACGCGCCGTCAATCCAGCGCCAACAGGCACGCCTTGAGCAGCCGCAGGCAATGTTTTATCAGGGTTGTAACTGTTGCGATCACTAAAGGAACGAATCAGCACTGTACGGGACGCATCGTCACCAGGGTTGCTGGCGTTCATATCGGAGAAATTGTCCCGCGTGCCGCCCGTCATCACCGAGCGGAACTGGTCCAGGTTCGTCATGGTCAGCCAGTTGAGCACATTGCCACTCCAGTAGCTTGATGTGCATGTTCCGTGTCCCGCTCCAGATGTCGGACGATTGGTTGCCGGGACAAAAAGTTGATTCGTTGTGTCGTAGGTATAGCACTTTTTGTTGTCAAAGTAACCCTCGTAATAGGTGGTCACCGTAGTGTCGTAAGTGGTACTGGTATACGACACCTGCAACCCTGTCGGGAATTCTACCGATAAGGCCAGTAGCATATTGCCCGGCACCGACTGGGTTTCAGCCGGTGCAGTGCTGGGTGTAAACGCCTGCGAGAGCGGTGTTACGGCAGCCAGCAAACCGCCTGCGAGCACCCCGTACGCCTTGAGATTGAAACGGGAGAAAAAAGATACAACGTTCATGATGGTACCTCGCTTGAAATATGGAGAAAAAGGCTTCACAAAGGGGAATAAACTGACTGAAGCGTTACTGAAGATGCTCCACCGCCACGAACAGTAGCATCGCTGGCCAAGCGGCCAAAGCCAACAGCAGTAATACGAAAGAAAATCTTGTTAGAACTTACGGTGATTCCCATGTTATCGCTGGTCAGGATTTCTATCAGGTAACGCGGACAACGAGGAACTGAAGCTGTCGTACATGCGGCTCCGCCAAATGGATTCGGCGCTCCCGTGAATTCGCCATAGATGGTGGTACGCGCAAAGGCTGTGCCACCCGTACATCTCTGTGTTGGTGGATCGGCATCCCAGTCTGCAGCTTGCCACAGTTGCCTGCCACAGGCGATGGTTGCTGCCTGGGTGTACACCCCATTTTCGGTATTACTGACCGGAGCGGGACGCGCAGCATTGCTAACGGTTGTGAGTCCGATACTCGGAAACTGGATATTGGAAGCACTCCAGAAAGTTGCGGCATCGCCACCGTTTGCGGGACGATTGCCAGCCGGTCTACGATTGCCTCCACATGTGGCAATCGCTACTCCAGGGCCAGGCGGCGCAGCAGCACAACGTATGCCATCAATCCGCATGCCATCAATGTCACGTTCGGCATCACGCAAGGCAAGTTCAGCCATTTCCCGTGCGATGCCATTATCTCGATCATTGCTGCTCATTTTCTCTTCAAAGAAGGAACGCTGCAGCGCCATGATGGTCAGCGTCGAAAGAACCACCAGAAATATCAAGCTGGTGACCAACACGAAACCCCGTGGGCGATGTTGGTTTTGACGGGGGATGGAGGAGTGTCTCATACGGGTGAAACCGGGGTTGAGAATATGGCACTGCGCACGGAATAGGTGAAAGTGAAACGTTTCCACAATCTGGCATCGCCACTGGCACGCGCAATATTGCTTTTGAACGCATTGCTTGCTGCCTCACGTTCGCACGTGGGGCGTGTAGACTGTAACTGAACCGTACCCGCAGCAGCTCCACCCCGACTTGGCGCGGTGGCCGTAACCATGCAAACTTCGATTGCAGTGACTCCAGCCCAACCAATTGCGGACGCGGCCACCTGGGTTGCTGTCAGGTACTGGGCCTTGACATCTCCGGACACAAAGACCTCAGATGCCGGATTGGCCGGGGCCGCTGCAACGGGTGTCATCTGGTAGCGAACCACAAATTCTTCCACCCCACGTGCAAGGGGTAGCGGGGTTGCGTTTCCGGAGCCGGCACAATACAACTCATTGACACCGTCATTGCTTGCCACGTAAAACCGGTTGACGACAATCGAGGTGGTGCCAGGCAGTGCCTGCCCCAGACAGTCGGTGTCTTCACCCGTATTTGCAGTTTCAGAGGCTGGGCGCAGACTGGGCAATGTCTTGGAATTATCACCCGTGCCTCCCAATGGCCTGATCTGGTAGGCCACTTGCAAGGAGTTCTGGGTGGCATTCGCCGTACCGCATGTCAATGTAACCGGAGGTGCTGCGGTTGCCAGGGCATTGGGGGTGGTACTCATCATGGCGCCATCGCAACCAAAAACAGGCCGCAAGCCCGCAAATATCTGCTCCAATGGCGTCGAGATAGCCCCGGATGCATTGCGCACAAACATATTGGCCTGATTCGGATTGCCAGGTGTGAAAAAATTGGCGCCCTGGGCCGCTGTTCCAGCCGTCGCGTAATCAAACGGATCAATATACCCAGCCGAGGAAATGTTGGCCCGGAGCAAGTTTGCGACTATCTTGGCCGGCTCGGTAACATCCGTCATGTCCTCTTTCTGACGGTTGATATTGCTGCTACTCACATAAACCAAACCGATGGCAGTGAGAATGACCAGGCCAATGGCAATGCCGATAAGAAGTTCGACCAGCGAAAAACCAGTCTGCGCAACACGTCTTGAATTTGTGATTTTCATGGGGATACCACCATTGATAAGCAACGCACACCTGCAACCCTCGGGGCCGGACAGGTAGCGTCCTCTGGCGCGCTAGTCAGGTTGTCATCGGAGTCCTGCGCCTTTTCCATCCACATGACCGTAATAGTACGTGCCCGCGCTGCGGTGATACCACCTGTAACGACGGCTGCCAACGCACCACGCCCACCGGGAAGTTCCGCAGCCAACGCTTGCCGCCACTCGCGCAAATCCTGCTGTGCAGATTGCGCCGCAGTGCATGTGCCTGCAGATGGACTGCAATTTGGATCGGCTGGAATGGTGGCTGCAGCAGCATAAGCATCGTCAGCAATGTAACCGGTGACACCCGCTCCCAGCAGTGCACTGGAATTGGTGCGGATGCGCTCGGCCATGACCTGAATCTGATTGACAGCTACGCTGCGCAAGCTGGCGGATTGCTGGGAGCGCACCGAAGCCAATTGCAGACCGGCAATTCCCAGCAGGGCAAAAGCCACAATCAGCATGGCGATCAAAACCTCGATCAAGGACGAACCACGCTGCCGCGACGCGCGCATCAACGAAGTTGACGGTATAGAGAACGGTGTTTGGGGGCGGTTCATAACAAGCATTTTCCAGCAGACAGAGCCAGATAGTCGGTTTCATTGAAAACTCGCACTCTTCCGCTCCTGGCAACGCAGATGTTGCGTGTCAAAGTCGAGTCCGGCGATGCGGAATTTTCCGCGACGATCACGCGATACCCACCAAAGGTGCCAATCGGCAATCCGTTGGGGAGGAAGGTTATTGACCCAGCCACACCAGTCCCAGCCGCATTGACGACAGTCATGGTGACCCGATCCACCGGGGGATAATCCTGCAAGATGGTTGCGCTGCCGACCACCTGCACGATCCAGCCTTGTGCGAATGCGCCAACTGAGGTTGTTGCACAAGTGGCACCGTCGGCACTCGGGCACAGGATCACAGGTGTACGCTGCCGTACGGCTTCGGATCGTGCCGTTTGCATGGCCAATGTCCAGTCGTTGACGGCTGCACGAACACCGCTACCAGTCACCATTTTCTTGAAGCTGGGCACTGCGACACTGGCAACGACGGCCACAATGGCGACCACCACCATCAACTCAACCATGGTGAAGCCCTTGATGCTGGCATGCCGGGTAATGCGGGGAAATGTCTTCATGTCCGCCATCATATACAAGCTCGGATCAGTCTGGAACTGCCCGGAGATAAACGGAACAGTAGTTTGGATAAACGGCAAACTGTTGTCTTTCTTGCATCTTGCAGTACCGGGCGAAACACAGTGCGATACTTGGGATACTTGGCTGACGTAAAGCCGCAGCCAACGCCCATATGCCATCATCTATGCTGAACGTTGTTTAACCCTCAAGGAGACCCCATGAAAAGTGCACCACAAGAAAAACCAGGCACATCCACAGATGCTGCTGCAACCGTGGCCAGTGCCGCGCCCGAAAAGGAACGCCGCACCCCGTGGCGCGAGCATGCCGCCAACAAGGCACCCGAACAAGCCGAAAACCAGCCGCTGCCCGACCCGCAGGAGGTTGCCCGTTTGTATGCCGAAATTGCCGAACACGCATCCAAGCTGCTCACCGGGCACATGCAGCGGTCAATGAAGAATGGTATTTCCATTCCCTCGGATGAGCTGGGCATTGCCAAGGCTTTCATGGAGATGTCACAAAAGATGCTCTCCAACCCGGTTGAGTTGATGCAACAACAAATGGCCTTGGTGCAGGACTATGTATCGCTGTGGCAAAGCTCGGTCATGCAGATGTTGGGTGCGCCCAAAGTGCCTGTGGCTGTGCCGAAAAAGGGCGATGGCCGCTTCAAGGACGAAGAATGGGAAAAGAATTTCCTTTTTGACTTTATCAAGCAAAGCTACCTGATCACCGCACGGCACATTTACGATGCCGTGGCCAACGTCCAGGGTATGGATGCAATCGATGCCAAGAAAACGGTTTTTTACACCCGCCAGTTCATCGACACGCTCTCCCCCACCAACTTTGCCCTGACCAACCCCAGCGTTCTGCGCGAAACCATCAAAACCCGTGGCCAGAATCTGCTTCATGGTTTCAATAACCTCCTGCACGATATGGAAGATGGCGATGGCCAATTGCGCATCCGCATGACCGATGCCTCGGCCTTTGAAATGGGCAAGAACGTTGCCGTCACTCCCGGCAAGGTCATTTTTCAGAACGAGATGATGCAGTTGATCCAGTTCATGCCGACCACGGACGAACAGCTCAAGCGCCCCCTGCTCATCATCCCGCCCTGGATCAACAAGTACTACATCCTCGACCTGCGCCAGAGCAACTCCTTCATCAAATGGGCCACCGACCAGGGGCATAGCGTGTTTGTCATCTCCTGGGTCAACCCGGATGAAAAGCTGGCCGACAGGGGTTTTGATGCCTACATGTCCGAAGGCGCGCTGACGGCCATCGACAAAGTGTGCGAACAAACCGGCGAGAAAGAACTCAACCTGATTGGCTACTGCCTGGGCGGAACCCTGCTCGGCTCGACCATGGCCTACATGACGGCCAAGAAGGACCACCGTATTGCGTCGGCCACCTTCTTTGTGGCACTGCTGGACTTCAGCATTCCTGGCGATCTGGGGGTGTTCATCGACGAACAGCAGATTTCCAGCCTGGAAAAGAAGATGGCGGTACGCGGCTTCCTCGAAGGGCACGAAATGGCTGTCACCTTCAATATGTTGCGCTCCAATGATCTGATCTGGTCCTTTGTCATCAACAATTACCTGATGGGCAAGGATCCGTTCCCCTTTGATTTGCTGTTCTGGAATTCGGATTCGACCCGCATGCCCTACAAGATGCACAGCTTTTACCTGCGCAACATGTACCTGAACAACCTGTTGCGGGTTCCCGGTGGCATCACTTTGCTCGACACGCCGATTGATTTGTCCAAAGTCAAAACACCGTCGTATTTCATCTCGACCATCGAGGACCATATTGCGCCCTGGAAAGGCACTTACCTGGGCGCCGGAGCCTTGGGCGGTCCGATCCGTTTTGTGCTCGGCGGCTCGGGCCATATTGCCGGTATCGTCAATCCACCCTCCGCAGGAAAATATGGTTACTACACCAATGAAACCAAAAAGCTTCCAGCCGATCCGGACGAGTGGTTTGCCAACGCCAAACAGCAACCCGGATCATGGTGGACCGATTGGCAGGCCTGGGTGACGGGTCTTGAAGGCAGCAAGGTGCCAGCGCGCGACCCATTGAAGGGGAAATTCAAGGTGCTGGACGATGCACCGGGATCGTTCGCCAAACTGCGCCTGGACGCACGCCCGGCGAAGTAGGTAAACGATAAGCGGGCGACAACTGAACAACGGCTCAGGCGGATGACAGCCTGAGCCGTTTTGCCTCACGGGTATTCAGGCGACCTGCACCTCGATCTGGATCGTTACTCTCAATTCAGAAGCGGCTCCCGCACGCCCCACAAGCGCTACAGCCCGAAATGGCATAAATGCAGCAGACTATGCCGACATGGACTTGGCTAAAAACCTGGTAATGGCTCCAGCAGCCAGCGCGCTGCATTGGGCAAATATGGCTGAAACCAGTATGGAATGTGCGGGTGCAGCTATTAAATTGAGAGCTATATCAATTCCCCATGCGCTGGACGACGGCGCACCAGGGCGTTGAGCACCAGTCAAACGAAAAAACCGCACCCCATCAAGTCGGTAAATCGGCAATATCCGGGTGCTAAACGTAGCATGAACAAAAAGAAAGACCATGCACGCAAAAAAATCAGAGAAAAGCGCGGGGATACAAGCAGCAAAGCCCGAAGTATCACATGCACCCAAGCTGGGATGCTGCTGCAAAAACAATAGCTCTTCCCGCATATTTTATAAGCCTTATCGGCAACTAAGCTTTACTTCTTGCTACCCATTTGCCGTGAAATAGTTCCATATAAGACGCGCATGGTCTTTTCCAGATGGCCATGCAATCGAGTATCCTCGGGGTTTTACTTAACCGATCTGACTGGAGAGAATCTCGTGGCAGCACCCAAACTGATACTTGACTACGTTTACGACAATGAAGCAAAGCATAAGGACAAGGTTTACCTGACCCAGCCAACCGGCGGCGGTCAGGTCATTGACTACACTTGGCGCCAAACAATGGATCAGGCCCGTCGCATGGCGGCCCACCTGAAGGCCCAGGGGTTTGAACCTGGCGCCAAGATTGCCATCCTGTCCAAGAATTGTGCACATTTCATCATCGCCGAGCTGGCTATCTGGATGGCGGGCTATACCACAGTCGCCATTTTCCCGACCGAGACAGCCGACACCATCAAGTACGTGCTGGAACACAGCGGCGCCAGGCTGTTGTTTGTCGGCAAACTCGACACCTGGGAGCAGCAAAAGGCCGGTGTTCCTGCCGATTTGCCATGCATTGCCTTTCCCCTGGCACCCAAGACCAGCTACGAGCCCTGGCATGCTGTTGTACGCCGCGCCGCCCTGACGGGTCGCATCGCGCGTGCGGGTACCGACATCGCCATTTTGCTGTACACATCCGGCTCCACGGGAACGCCCAAGGGGGTCATGCACAGCTTTGAGCGCATCTCGCGGGTGAGTGAAAGCATTGCCAAGACCATTGGCGGCCAGATTGGCAACGTTTCTGAAAACCGGATTCTTTCCTATTTGCCGCTGGCCCATGTGTTCGAGCGTGCCTGGGTCGAATGCGCCTCGTTTGTCGATGGCAATACCCACATCTATTTTGCCGACTCCCTGGATACCTTCCTGAAAGACCTGAACCGGGCGCGGCCAACGACCTTTATTTCCGTCCCACGCTTGTGGCTCAAATTCCAGCAGGGCGTTTTCTCCAAGATGCCGCCCGAGAAGCTCGAAAAAATGATGCGCATCCCGCTGCTGAACCGCATCGTGAAGCGCAAGGTGCTCAAGAATCTGGGTCTGGACAAGGTGTTGCTGGCTGGCAGTGGCTCTGCCCCCATTCCGGCCGAGCTGATTTCCTGGTATCGGAACCTGGGATTGAATCTGATCGAAGGCTACGCCATGTCAGAGGATTTTGCCTACTCGCACAATTCCACCGTCGAAATCAACGAACCCGGTTGCGTTGGTGTGCCGCTGCCCGGCGTCAAGGTGCGTATCAGCGAAGAAGGTGAAATTCTCATCAAATCGCCTGGCCAGTTGATCGGCTACTACAAACGGCCTGACCTGGACGCGGAAGTTTTTACCGAGGACGGATACTTCCGCACCGGCGACCGGGGCGAGCGCCGTGCCGATGGCTTGCTGAAAATTACCGGACGGGTCAAGGAAATTTTCAAGACCTCCAAGGGCGAGTATGTGTCTCCGGCCCCCATCGAAAACCGCATCAATGCCCATCCGCTGGTTGAATCCTGCATGGTGTCCGGTGCGGGCCAGGCAGCAGCCTACGCCATGGTGGTGCTGGCAGAAGACATTCGTCCCAAGCAAAACGACCCTGCAGTGCGCGCCCGGGTTGAAAAAGAGCTGTCGCAATTGCTGAATGAGGTGAATGAGGCCCTGGTAGCCTACGAACGGCTGCAAATGCTGGTGATAGCCAAAGAGCCATGGACCATTGACAATGGTTGCCTGACACCCACCATGAAGATCAAGCGCAACCGCATTGAAAACCAGGTCAGTGGCCAGGTGCCTACCTGGTACGGCAACAATGCCAAGGTGCAGTGGGCCTGATACCCCCGGCTGCGCTGTAGGGATAAGGGTTCTGGAGTGAGCCCCGGCGCGCATTTGTTGTCGAGCTGGTTGCTGGCAAACAGTTTCCAGCTCGGGCAACGCGAGCGGCGTATCGTCACCATCGCCGGATTGAGTCCGGATATTGATGGTATCGGCTGGTTTGCTGACCGCGCCAATACGCTACTGGGCAGTAGCAGCGACTATTTCTTTCAATACCACCACGTTCTTGGGCACAATCTGCTGGCCAGTTTTGTCATTGCAGGTGCGTGCTCCGCCTTGGCACAAACCAGAAAGCGGCTGGTGTTTTTCCTGGCTATCGGTGTTGTGCACCTGCACCTGCTCTGTGACCTGGTGGGCTCCAAAGGACCGGATGGCTACCAATGGCCCATCCTGTATTTGTACCCCTTCGACCCGGAGTATCAATGGGTCTGGTCGGGCCAATGGGAGCTTCACGCCTGGCAAAATACCGCCATCACGCTGACCATGCTTGCCATTTCCATGGCCTGGAGCTGGCGCCAGCGCTACTCGTTCGTTCAGGTTATTTCCAGCTGGCTGGACCGGGAGTTTTTCAAAATCCTGGCGCGTCGCAATCGCTGCAGTCAATAGGCCCGCACCGTATCGGCTTCTATGATGCAATCGCGCTCAAACAGCTCTACCGCTGTTTTGGCGACTTCCAGGGTGTCGAAGTAGGCAAAGGCGCCAACGCTGAGTGCGCCAAGCATGGGAACAAAGCGTGTGACGCTTTTGCGCAACACGGTTTTGCTGACCAGGATGCCAAGCTTCTGGGCTTCCATTTGCAGGAATTTCAGCGCGGTCTCGCGCACGACCACGCGCTCGCCCACACGCACCACCACATCACGAAACACCTGGGCAGAGATGTGTTTGAACAGGCAATACAGCATATGCTCGTGCCCCAGGCTGGTACGTTTTCCGTAGACGGCGGAAATGTCGGCGACCATTTGCGCCTGAATTTTCCATACCCCCACCAGTTCAGGAACCACGGTCAACCACCCCAGCACACCTGGGGGCAAGGCCAATGAACCAGACAGCAAGCTGGCATTGCGCGCGGCATTGCGTGCAATGGTCTGTGCGCGTGCCATTGGATCGTCCCCCATGGGCTCCGCGCTGTCGGGAATGTACAGAACCAGCTCCAGCACGGCATCCGTCAATGGGCTATCAGCATCAGCGGGTGAGGAATGTTCATTCATAGAAAATTCAAACAATATTTCAGGCAATATCAATCAGGTGAATACCGAATTGTCCGGCATGGCGGTCCATAAAATAACGTTCCAGTGTTTCCCTGACCGTGCGAAATGCAATTTCCTCCCACGGAATTTCGTGTTCGGCGAATAAACGCGCCTCCATGGTCTCGATGCCAGGTTGGAACTGTATGTCGAGCAAGCGGGCACGGTAAAACAAGTGTACCTGCCCCACACGCGCGACGTTCAGCAGGGTAAAAAGACCCTGCATCTCGAACTGTGCACCAGCTTCTTCCAGGGTTTCGCGTGCCGCGCCCTGTGCTGTGGTTTCCCCCAGCTCCATGAAACCGGCTGGCAGAGTCCATTTGCCGCGACGTGGTTCGATATTGCGTTTGCACAGCAGCACCTGATCGCCCCAGTGGGGCAGCGTACCTACCACGTTGAGCGGATTTTCGTAATGCACGGTATGGCAGGCCGGACACACGGCGCGTTCCTTGGTGTCGCCGTCATCAGGCAGACGGTAGACGACCACCGCACCACAGGCTTTGCAATGTTTGATCGGGCTGCGCAACATGGTAAAAAGGAGTGTCTTGGATGGATGCATGAATGTACACCGCACGCCCGCCCACACGTCCACCGTTGCGCAAAAAAACCGGGAAAACCGGGGAAACGCCAATCAATCGATCTGCGCCAAGCTACCCAGGTTCGCAATGGCAAGCATGTCGTTGCGCGCGTCCACCAGTTTCGCCAGTAAAGTCGCGCTGCCTGCAAAAATAATCCCGCAGGGTTTGCTTGATCCCCCGCACATCACCGATTCAGCCAATTGACCCGTCATCGACATATCGAACGGGATGGAATGCAGCGGAATGCCAATCAGCACTCCGGCCAGCGAAGCAGCCTGATGCCAGACTTTTCGCACAATACCGGGTAGACGCGGGTCAACAGCGCTGACCGCCTGGGCATCCACGCTGTTGGCGCCCTCCCCCTGCGCAACCTCCCCCAACTTGCACTGCACATGCACATGCCCGTCGTACCAGCAGTACCAGACCGTCGCATTATGGGGCGGCACCTTGTTGACGTACTCTTCGGGTATTTCAGCGGACACCGCCCTGGCCTTGCGCGCATGGGCCGACGTAAAAATCATGCAAAGCAGCATGACGACAAGGACAATGCCGAAATGTCTCATTTCAAAATTCCTCTCGAACCAAACCCAAACAAATAAATTTGGAACCGAGAGGCATCTCGGCACCACGGTAACCCCGCTGGCATCATTTCTTGACGAAATGGAAGCCCGGAAGCTTTGCGTCGCTGGCTTTCACCAGTTTTGCCCTTTATGGAATCTGACTTTTCGAACTCTTCAAATTTCACGCAGTTAATTAACTCTAGAGTTATTGCCCTAAAGTGTCAACTTTTTTTGAAAAATATTTTTCTTCATCATAAAAACAACATCGAAAAGTGAAATCAAACCCGTGGATGCTACGATTGGCCCGAAATCCTTTACAACAACCCATCCCTGGTAGGAGAAACCATGTCATCTGGAAAAATTCTTGTAGCACAAGGTGGCGGCCCGACCGCTGTCATCAACCAATCGCTCGTGGGCGTGGCGCTGGAAGCACGGCGCTTTCGCAACATCGAACACGTGTACGGCGCCCGCCACGGCGTGCGTGGCATCGTCAATGAAGATTTTGTGCATCTGACCCAGGAAACCAGCCACAACCTCGAAATGGTGGCCAACACACCCGCGTCGGCGCTGGGTTCGACGCGCGACAAGCCCGACGAGAAATACTGCTATGAAATTTTCAAGGTGCTGCAGGCACACGGAATCGGGCATTTCTTCTACATTGGCGGCAACGATTCGTCCGATACGGTGCGCATCGTCAGCGCCGAAGCACGCAAAGCCAACTACCCGCTGCGCTGCGTACACGTTCCCAAAACCATCGACAACGACCTGATGGGCAGCGACCACTCACCCGGCTACCCGTCGGCAGCACGCTTTGTGGCGCAGGCCTTTGCCGGTGCCAATCTGGACAATGCAGCCCTGCCAGGCGTCTACGTGGCGGTGGTGATGGGCCGCCACGCTGGCTTCCTGACGGCGGCATCGGCCCTGGGCAAGAAGTTCCCCGATGATGGTCCGCACCTGATTTACATCCCGGAGCGCACCTTTGTGCTGGAAAATTTCCTGGCCGACGTCAAGGCCACCTACGACCGCCTGGGCCGCTGCGTGGTCGCCGTCTCCGAAGGTATTCACGACAGCTCAGGCGTGCCCATTCTTGCCAAGCTGGCCAAGAGTATGGAGCATGACGCACACGGCAACGTGCAGCTCTCGGGCAGCGGAGCGCTGGCCGATTTGCTTTGCGAGGAAATCAAAAGCAAACTGGGCATCAAGCGCGTGCGTGGCGACACGCTGGGCTATATGCAGCGCTCGTTCATCGGTTGTGTTTCCGACGTGGACCAGCGCGAAGCACGTGAGGTGGGCGAAAAGGCCGTGCAATTCGCAATGTGGGGTGATCGGGACGGTTCGGTGGCCATCAAGCGCACGGGTTTCTACTCGGCCGACTACGAGCTGCTTCCGGTTGAAACCGTGGCCGGCAAGACCCGTGTCATGGATGACGAGTTCATCAGTGCCAGCGGCACGGACGTAACCGATGCCTTCAGGTTGTATTTGCGTCCCCTGCTGGGTGCGAACATGCCCGATGCGTTCCGCTTGCGCTTCAATCCTGTGGCCAAGGTATTGCGGGATTAATTGCGAGAAAACCTGGTTTTTTGTCAAATCAGGCTGAATGGCTTATGGGATGAGCGGGTGCAGCTTCTAAAAAGTGAGCATCATCCCATAATGTCAAGCGCCGCCCTCTTGCGCCATGCTTTCCCGCTACGTAAAGACAGACCGGGTTCTGTCCTTTATCTGGTACCTGCTATCGGATAGTACCTGATCGGGCTGTAGCGACCGTGTATCAAGCGGGAGAAGCTCTCAAAACAAGAGCGTACTCCACAGCTTGCACCCACATCACACCCGCATCACACCAGCAGGGCGTTCACCCGCTTGACGTAGCTTGCCGGATCGGCTGGCATGCCGCCTTCGGCCAGCAGCGCCTGGTCAAAGAGGATATGCGCCAGATCGTGAAAGTGCACCGAACCGTCGAGCTTTTTCACCAGGGGATGCTCGGCGTTGATTTCCAGTACCGGCTTGACCTCGGGGGTGTTTTGCCCGGCTTGCTTGAGCATGCGCGCAAGCTGGGTGCTCATGCCGTGGTCGTGCACCACCAGACAGGCCGGGCTGTCAACCAGCCGCGTGGTCACGCGCACGTCTTCGGCCTTGTCCTTGAGCGCTTCCTTGAGCTTGGCCAGCAAAGGCTTGATGGTCTCAGCCGCTTCTTCGGCTGCTTTCTTCTCGGTTTCGTCTTGCAGCTTGCCCAGGTCCACCGCACCCTTGGCCACGCTTTGCAGCGGTGTGCTGTCAAATTCATGCAGGTAGTTCAGCGCCCATTCGTCCACGCGGTCGGTCATCAGGAGCACTTCGATGCCCTTTTTCTTGAACACTTCGAGCTGCGGGCTGTTCTTGGCAGCGGCCAGATTGTCGGCAGTGATGTAGTAGATGGCCTCTTGCCCCTCCTTCATGCGCGCCTTGTAGTCGGCCAGGCTGACGCTGGTGGTGTCACTGCTGGTGGAGGCAAAACGCAACAGCTTGGCGATGCGCTCGCGGTTGGCGAAATCCTCGCCCAAACCTTCCTTGAGCACGGCGCCAAATTCGGCGTAGAACTTGGTGTATTTGCCCGCGTTCTTTTCCGCCTCGGCCTTTTCCTCGGCGCTCAGGACGTCGGTTACACCATCTTTGGAATCGCTGGGCAATGTGTCGTTCTTGGCCAGGTCTTCCAGCATGGAGAGTACGCGCTTGGTGCAGCCTTCGCGGATGGCCTTGACATCGCGGCTTTCTTGCAACAGCTCCCGGCTCACGTTGAGCGGCAAGTCCGCCGAATCGACCACGCCCTTGACGAAACGCAGATAGACCGGCATCAGGGCTTCTGCATCGTCCATGATGAACACACGCTTGACGTACAGCTTGAGCCCGCCCTTTTTGTCGCGGTTCCACAGGTCCATGGGCGCCTTGGACGGCAGGTAGAGCAATTGCGTGTACTCGGTGCTGCCCTCCACGCGGTTGTGCGTATAGGCCAGCGGCGCTTCGTAGTCGTGGCTGATTTGCTTGTAGAACTCGTCGTACTGTTCCTGGGTGATGTCTTTCTTGGGGCGCGTCCAGATGGCGCTGGCCTTGTTGACAGTTTCCCAGGTGCCCGTCTTGACCATGGAGCCTGGCTTGCGGCCCGCTTTTTCGTCATCAGGATCAATCAGTTCGCCGTCTTTCCACTCTTCCTTTTCCATCAGAATGGGCAAACTGATGTGGTCGGAATACTTGCTGATGATGCTCTTGACCTTCCAGGTCTGGGTGTAGTCCTGGGAGTCATCGCGCAAGTGCAAGGTGACGCTGGTTCCGCGCTGGGGGCGCTCAATGGTTTCGACCTCGAACGCATCCCCCGCACCGCTGCTGCCACCATCGGACACCCAGCGCACGCCCTCGGAGGCGCCCAAACCGGCACGGCGCGACTCCACGGTGATCTTGTCGGCAACGATGAAGCCGGAATAAAAGCCCACGCCGAACTGGCCGATGAGCTGCGAGTCGGCCTTTTGATCGCCACTTAGCTTGCTCACAAAATCCTTGGTGCCGCTCTTGGCGATGGTGCCCAGGTTGTCAATCGCCTCCTGTTGCGACAAGCCGATACCATTGTCGCTAATCGTCAGGGTTCTGGCATCCTTGTCAAACGTGACCTTGACGCTCAGATCGGAGTCACCCTCAAACAGTGCGGGATTGTTGATCGCCTCGAAACGCAGCTTGTCGCAGGCATCCGAGGCGTTGGAGATCAATTCGCGCAGAAAGATCTCCTTGTTGGAATACAGCGAATGGGTGACCAGGTGCAGGAGTTGTGCGACTTCGGCCTGAAAAGAAAGGGTTTTCTTGTTACTCATGGGTCAAATAGGTATAGGTATTGGAATGAAATGCCTGAAAAAAATCCGTGCACCGCAACGCGGCGCGCGAAGCCCTGAATTATGGGCGAAGCGCCTTATTTCAAGAGCTGAGTGCAAAGGCGGCGTTCTGATCCTGCTTAAGCACTGCCAACATCTGTGGTAGTGCCTGCGCCAGTGCGGCCTTGAGCGTGTGCGGTGGGTTGATGATGAACATGCCGCTGGCTGGCAGGCCGGGACGCACGGTATTGCCCATCTCGTCGTGCAACAGTTTGCTGGATTTGACGCTCAAGGTGGCAGAGAGCCAGTCCTTGTGCGCCTTGTTGGCCAGGGTTTTGAGCCGCTTGGGCAGGTCATGCGCTTCTGGGCGGGGAATGATCGGATACCAGATCGCATAACAACCCGTGGAAAAACGCTGCAAGGAGTCGGCCACCATATCCACGACCCGTGCATAGTCGGTTTTCATCTCATAGCTCGGGTCACACAGCACCAGTGCGCGCCGCGTGGGCGGCGGCAGGAATTTTTTCAACCCCTCGAAACCATCCTCGCGCAAAATCGCAATCTGGCGCCCGGCTTCGAGCTGCGCGATATTGGCGTTCAAGGACTTGCTGTCCGTCGGGTGCAACTCGAAGAGCTTGAGTTTGTCACGTTCACGCAACAGCCGCTGAATAATGAACGGCGATCCCGGATAAATCTTGTGACTGCCCGGCGTGTTGAAACTGGCCACCAACTCCAGATAATCCTGCAAGGTCGGCGCCAGGGGCTGTGGCAACGCACCAGGGGCTACCAGGCGTAAAAAACCCTCGGCTGCCTCGGCGCTGGTCTGGGCAAAGTCGCCGTCGAGCCGGTACAAGCCCGCGCCGGCATGGGTATCAAAAACGGTGAGCGGCGTATCCTTTTGCGTCAAATGCCGCAAAATGGCAAGCAATACCGTGTGTTTGAGCACGTCGGCATGGTTGGCGGCGTGAAAAGCGTGTCGATAACTGAACATGGGCGCATCGTAACATTGCCGCACACCCGTATAATCGCGCCCTTCGCAGCGCCTTTGTGGCTCCGCAGCGAAAAGGCCTTGGCATATTGCCCAAGGTATCCCCCACCTAAGAGATTCCCGCAAGAGGAGCGCCGACCGTGGAAAAGAGCCCGCCAAACCCTCCCTTTTTGAGAGAAAACGTATGCCAACTTTCAGCGCAAAACCCGCTGAGGTCGTGCACGAGTGGTTTGTGATTGACGCGACTGATAAGGTCCTCGGACGAGTAGCCAGCGAAGTTGCTCTCCGTTTACGCGGCAAACACAAGGCCATTTACACGCCTCACGTCGATACCGGCGATTTCATCATCGTCACCAACGCAGCCAAGCTGCGTGTCACCGGCGCCAAGCCGCTGGACAAGGTGTATTACCGCCATTCAGGTTATCCCGGCGGAATTACCGCCACCAATTTCCGCGATATGCAAACCCGGTTTCCAGGCCGTGCGCTGGAAAAAGCCGTCAAGGGCATGTTGCCCAAAGGCCCCTTGGGCTATGCCATGATCAAGAAGCTCAAGGTCTACGGTGGCGCCGAGCATCCCCACGCTGCCCAGCAGCCCAAGGTGCTGGATATTCCCGGTATTTCTTCCAACGCAGTGAAACAAGAGGCCGCCCAATGATCGGAGAATGGAACAATGGCACTGGCCGGCGCAAATCCAGCGTCGCGCGCGTGTTTCTGAAAAAAGGCTCCGGCCAGATCGTCGTCAACGGCAAGGCAATTGATAAATTCTTTGGCCGCGCAACCTCCATCATGATCTGCAAACAGCCGCTGATGCTGACCAACCACGCCGAAACCTTTGACATCATGGTCAATGTGTCCGGCGGCGGCGAGTCGGGCCAGGCCGGTGCCGTGCGCCACGGCATCACCCGCGCCCTGATTGACTACGACGCAACGCTCAAGCCCGAGTTGAGCAAAGCAGGCTTTGTGACGCGCGACGCACGCGAGGTCGAGCGTAAGAAAGTCGGCTTGCACGGCGCACGCCGGCGCAAACAGTTCTCCAAACGCTAAAACACTACACGGGTCCAAGCGGCCCTGCTATCCACACTATTGGTCGGCCACCCTGGCTTTGTCAGGGTGGTTTTTTTTCGACCCGATGAAAGATGAAAGACTAACGGCGTGCGGCAACTGTGTGCGTCTTCAACTCCGCCTGCTTCTTGGCGTGGCGCCGGTTTTCCAGACCTATGGCCTCATCAATCGCTTCCAATGACTGCGTGAGCAGTTCAACCATCTGTTCTGTTGTTGGTTTCTTGTAGTCACGCAACAGTGCTGCGGTGAGAATTGCCGCAGCTTCCATTTTCATGTGCATAAATCAGGCTCCGAGGCTCCATGGGGGGCGAATAATAACCTGTGCCACCCATGCATCCTGTAGGGTCAAACAAGACGGACAGGGGAATTCCCGAGAAAATTGCTGTAGTATTGCCGCATCCATTGACCTCTGAGGGAAAGACCATCCATGAACGCGCTAGCCGAAAACATCCAGACCGAAATGCCTGCTCCCATCCTGTTTACCGACAGTGCGGCGGCCAAGGTGGCTGACCTGATTGCCGAAGAAGGCAATCCCGACCTGAAGTTGCGCGTTTTTGTGCAAGGTGGCGGTTGCTCCGGTTTTCAGTACGGCTTCACTTTCGATGAAATCACCAACGAAGACGACACCACCATGACCAAGAACGGGGTTTCCCTGCTGATTGACGCCATGAGTTACCAGTATCTGGTGGGCGCTGAAATCGACTACAAGGAAGACCTGCAAGGCGCCCAGTTCGTCATCAAGAACCCGAATGCCACCACAACCTGCGGCTGCGGCTCCTCGTTTTCATAAATCAACCTGCTGCAAACTGCCAACCTGGCCTGATTCGTACAGGAACACTCCGCTGCTGCGTACCTGGCCCAGGCTCTGGTTATTGGCGTCGCGCACGGAGAATGGGCTTGCCACTTGGCCCAGGTGCAAGGCGCCCACACCGCTTTCAGCCAAAGTGCCAAGTTTTTCCTGCCCATCGGCGCTGCGCTGCCACACACGCAACTGGGCAAAGATCGCATCGTTGGAATCAATCCAGTTGTTGCCGTCGCTGTCATAGCGCGCCAGATCGTCAAAACCATTGCCGCTGGCCGGACCAAACAGCTCGCTGCCATCGTTGATACGGCCATCCTGGTTTTTGTCCAGCGCCAGAAAACCGCTGCCTGCAGCCAATGTGGCAATGGACTCCTGCTGGCCATCGGCATTGATATCAAAGTTGAAGCGTGTGTTGCTGAGTTGTGCAGCGTTGCCGTTGAAATTGATCACCAGCGGATCGGTCTGCGGCGCAGCGGCGTCCCCCAGACGCACCGAGGCTTGTGTTTCCTGTGCAAACTCACGGCGCATGGCAAGCTGCATGGCAAAACGGATTTCCTGCCCGTCCGCAGTGCGCACCACACCACGCGCTGCAACCTGGGTTTGTTCAAACTCATACACAGATTCGGTGCGCGTAACTTCCGCCCCCCAGCCCGCGCGCGGGGCGGCTGCACCACCGGGCGCCTGGCTTGTCTGCACCGCCTGATTGCCGTTCACCGCAGCTGCCGCAGCACCCGAAGTTGCACGCACCTGTAGTGCGCGCGCGTCGAATATGCGCACAGCCCGACCCGTGATCGCCTCGACCATGCGCATCACCAGCTGAATCTTGGGATCGTTGGCAATGCTGTCTTCGCTATCGGCAACTGCACTGGCATCGGCGGCAGCCCCCGTGTCGGCCAATCGCCGGACCTGTGCCGTCTGCTCAGACAATGCCGATTGCGCCAGCGCCGCGCGCGCCTGCATGGACAGCGACAACTGCACCCCGGCCCCTTCTTGCGCCCTGTCGTTGACGTTGCCACCCGTATCCGGGCGCTCCGGTCGCCGTGCGCCCACCCAGGCGCGCACGGTTTCTTGTTGTGAACGCGAAGCCGCACTGGCGTGCTGGCTTTGCAGCGAAACGGTGGATTGGGCGATTTTCATGATACCCAGGCTATCGGCAGAAAAGCCCCCTGATTCAAGGCCTATTCTTGCTTTATTTTTCTGCTGTGTTTTTCAGCTCAACGGCGGGGTGGAAGTCAGCACCTCTTCGATCACCGTCACCCCCTCGGCAACACGCAAGGCGCCGGCCAGACGCAAGGGACGCATGCCATCGACAATGGCCTGGCGGCGCAGCGGATCAATGCTGGGTTCGCTGGTGACACAGGTTTTGAACGCCTCGGAGACGATCAGCAACTCATACAGTCCCATACGCCCCAGAAAGCCTGTCATGCGGCAATCCACGCAACCGACCGCTTTATAGGGTTTGTAGCCGCCGTTGATTTGCCAGGGTTTGACTATCTCGGCCAAATCCTCACGGCTGGCCTCCTCGTCGCGCACGCGGCACTTTTTGCACAGGGTACGCACCAGACGCTGCGCCAACACGCCCAGCAAGGTAGCATTGATAAGGTACTGGGGAATACCCAGCTCCAGCAGTCGGGTGACAGCCGAAGGCGCATCGTTGGTGTGCAGCGTGGAAAATACCAGGTGTCCCGTCAGGGCCGCCTGCACCGCCATTTCGGCTGTTTCACGGTCGCGGATTTCCCCCACCATGATGATGTCCGGGTCCTGGCGCATCAAGGCCCGCAGGCCCTGGGCAAAGCCAAAATCGAGTTGTGGCTGTACCTGGGTCTGGTTGAACGACGGCTCGATCATTTCAATCGGGTCTTCCACCGTGCTGACGTTCACTTCCTCGGTGGCGATGCGCTTGAGCGAGGAGTACAAGGTGGTCGTCTTGCCCGAGCCGGTGGGGCCGGTGACCAGAATGATGCCATGGGGACGCTTGACCAAAGCCTCCCAGCGCTGGCCATCGTGGCTGGAAAAGCCCAGCTCGTCGAGGTTTTTGGTCGCACTATCCGGGTCAAAAATCCGCATCACCATCTTTTCGCCGAAAGCCGTGGGCAGCGTCGAGATACGCATTTCAATCTCATCGCCTGCCGGGTTGCGGGTTTTGATGCGGCCATCCAGCGGTCGGCGTTTTTCGATCACATCCATGCGCCCGAGCAACTTGATACGTGCCGTCATGGCGTTCAGAACCCCCATGGGCATCTGGTACACCTGATGCAAGATACCGTCAATGCGAAAACGAATGACGCCCTGCTCGCGCCGGGGCTCCAGGTGGATATCGCTGGCACGCTGGTCAAAGGCGTACTGCCACAACCAGTCCACCACTTGCACGACATTCTGGTCATTGGCATCGAGCTGTTTGTTGGACTTGCCCAGTTCCACCAACTGCTCAAAACTGGAACCCGTATTGTTGCCGGCCTTGTTGGCGGCTTTGACCGACTTGGCCAGGGCAAAAAACTCAACGGTATAACGGTGAATTTCCTGCGGACTGGCCAGAACCCGGCGCACGCTGCGGCGCGACTGGCGCTCGACTTCGGCCACCCAGTCAATGATAAAAGGCTCGGATGTCGCCACCGTGATCTCGCTGGCCGTGACCACCACCGGCAGGATGCGGTGCCGCTCGGCATACACCGCCCCCATGGCATCGGCCACCCGGCTGACGTCCACCTTCAGCGGATCAATGCGCAAATAATCCATGTTGACACGTGCTGCCAGCCACTGTGTCAGCAGTTCGATATCGAGGGCCTTGTTGTCCGCCGCACGGCGCATCGACACACTGGCCAGACGCAGCAGGGGATGCAGCACACTCTCGGCCTGGGCACAGCGCTTGATGGTGCGCGTGGCTTCTTCCTCGGAAATCACCCCATCGGAATGCAACCACTCGACCAGCCTGCGCCACTCCAATGGACCGGATGGCCCCGGATGGGACTTTCTAGGGTTAGGGCTGGACGGCTGTTGGGATGGGACATTCATGGATCATGGATCATGGATTAAGCGGATTACAAAAGCGGGGCCATTTTTCAGATGCAAGGCCCCAATCACGCGCAATGGTAGCAGCACGCTCCTGCAACAGTACACGCGGCGGGCGTGTGGCGTTGCGCTGCGCCAGTACCACGGTATTGCCTTCGCGTGTCGCCTTGAAGGCCCAGAGGGCATCCCGTCCAAAGGCGGCAGCCATCTTGTCCACACTGCGCTCAAAGCTCGATTGATTGCCGAACAGATTGACGCTCATGCAGCCGTCATCGGTCAAGACCTTGCGGCAATCGGCATAAAACGCTTCACTGTCGAGCACCGGCGCGGCTGCATCCTGGTCATACAGATCAACCTGCAAGGCATCCACTGCGCCCTGCCAGCGTGGCTGCCTGATTTCCTCTCCGGCGTCGGCCAGAACCACCTGCAAACGCGCATTGTCCTGCGGCAGTTTGAACCAGCTGCGACAGGCTACCACCACCTGCGGATTGATCTCGATGGCACAGGTTTTCATCTCCAGCCGCTGGTAACAAAACTTGGTCAGCGACCCCGCGCCCAGACCCAGTTGCAGCGCCTGGCGCTTTGAGACAGAAGCCGGCTCGACAAATAAGAGCCAGGCCATCATGTTCTGGATGTACTGGTGCACCAATACCGTCGGGGCATCCCGCCGCATGGAGCCCTGAACCCAGATGCTGTCCAGGTGCAGGTGGCGTATGGGGCCTTGGTCCGAGAAAGTGACGGCAGGAGGGAAAGAAGATGAAAGTGATTTATTTCTGGGCATGGGGAGGTTATACCAGCAGTGCACACCGCAAAAAAAGACCGGCGCGAGGCAGGTCTTTTTACTGGTATTGTCCGGGTATGGTTGGTACTACTGGTACTTCCTGTTTATCTTTTCCGTGGTGCCGTCTTTTTCCATCTCCCGCAGTATGGCATTGAGCTTGTTCACGGTTGACTCGGTCACGCTCAGGCTACACGCGAGGTACAGCGAGGTTTTCTGAAAATTCAAGACGGGTTTGATTTTGACCCCGGCTTTTTTGGCGACCCAGGCACCGGAGGTGCTGCCACTCGCCATGAGATCAATCCGGCCAGCGAGCAATTTCTTGAGAGACTGTTCGTCGTTGGTTGCATTGTCCAGCTTGAAACCATGCTCTTCGAGGTACAAGGCAACCGCATCGCCACGGTAACCCCCTACCCGGTATTTCCTGGCGTCATTGAGAGCGGTCAGGGTGATTTTGCTGTCCTCCTTGGCAAACAACACCCAGTCATTCGGAGCAACCGGACCCACCCAGCGAAATTGTTCCTCCCTGGGCTCTGTGCGGGTGGTGGAGTAGACGCAGGTATTGCGGTCATTGGTTGCCATCGTGATGGCGCGCACCCACGGGTACATGGTGATCGTATAGGGAATGCCCGCGCGTTTGAACAGTTCATGAATCTGCTCGGTCGCACTGCCAATAATGGTCTTGCCATCCGCAGCAAGCATATTGGTCGGGGGCGCATCTTCCGTGGTCAGAATCATGGTCTCCTCGGCCCACGCGCAGTGGCAGGCGAACAGGGCAAGGAACAACAGCTTCTTCATTGATATCTCCTGATGATTGGTTTTGGTTTTGGTTAGCGGCAAGCGCAAGACGGGCGTTTGGGATGCTAACACGCCACCCACTCAGGGGAAGGGCGATTCAAAATGATGCGTTTGCTCAGTTTCATATCACCCGTGATATGAAAAACACCAAAAACGCACTACAAGTGCTCCCCGCAAGCCTCCATGGCACGTTTTTAGCCCCAATTTGGCCCAATTCAGCCCCAAATCAGGTATCAAATCAGCCTCTAGCGCCCGTGGGACAAGCGGGGACAGCTACTGAAAACGTAGTAATGGAATGTATGGCTGTTCATGGCTGGTGGCCGACACGGACGGTGATGTTGGGGTAGCGGCTGACCAGATTCTTCAGTTGCAGCAGGCTCTTGCGGTTGCGCTCCTGGTAGTGCGTAAAGGCGCCTGGTTCCACCGAATGGTCCCAGCCCCAGCGGGTGTGGCTGGTGTCGCCGGTCAGCAACACCGGCCCCTTGGTGGTGCGCACCAGATAGGCTGTGCTGCCAGCGGTGTGGCCGGGGACGCTGATGGCAAAAACGGAGCCGTCTTCAAACACGTCGATCAGGCCTTCCAGACGGCCCTGCGGATCGGGCTGAAAATCCCATTCCTGCAGCTGGGCCTTGCCGTGCAACAGCCGGTTGCTGGAACCCTGTACAAACATATTGAGCCAGTATTTGTCGGTGGATTCCGAGGGACCGACGTACAGCGGCACGTCAGCGGGAATGTCCGGCATGCCGGTGATGTGGTCAAAATGCAGGTGGGTGAAAAATACCCCCGAGAGTTTGCCCGGCAAATCCTTCAGAATCGCTGCGGTGCTCTTTCTCAGGACCAGATTTTCCTTGCGCATGAATTGGACCAGCATCCAGCTCAGGCCCGCCTTCTGCGGGTCGTCATTGACCATCTGCGCAATGCCGGTATCCACCAGAAAATTGCCGTGCCGGGGGTGTTTGAGAACATGGGCATAGACCTGGAGCGGCTCCTCACGGTTACGCAGTCCCGCTTCAATGGCGGCAGGGCTGTTCAGGTTCAGCAGGCCTGCCAGTGGACCGGACCAGTCGGCGCTGTTGACAGATTCAAACTCTACCGGGCCGGGTTGCATCAGCAGGGCCTCCATGGCGGAACTGCTGCTGGGTACGCCGATGGCCTTGCCGCCAAGCCGATGCGATGTGGAACTGCAACCAGGCAGCAGGATTGCCAGGGCCAGACACAGTGCCAGCATGAAAAAGGGTTTCGTTTGCATGGTTTTCCTTATAAACGGTTGTGCGATGTTAACTTGCAAGTCCAAGTCAAAGCCCAAGCGCCGTCTGCAAAATTCTGGCGGCCTCGATGGCGCCGGTCGGCTGTGGTTCTGGCGGTGGTGCTTGTTGCCACAACTGTGCCAGATCGTCGATGAAATCACCATCCATGACACGTTCGCGGGACAGTTCCCGGCTGCGGGCGTGCCGGGCAAGCCAGATGGCGAATGGCGTGGTTTCCGGCCAGTCCGGGCGCTCCACGTACACAATGGGAATCCCCGCACAGGCAGCTTCGACAAACGTGCCGTAGCCGGGCTTTGTGACAACGGCGTCCACGCTGGCCAGTATGTCCGAGAACGTCAGTTCCTGGTGCTCGAACGCACATACGTCGGGGCGCTCAACCCCCCAGGCAGCAGGAACCAGCCAGACCACACCCTGGACCGGCGCCCAGCTTTCGATGGGCAAACGAAACTCCATGCCACCCATTGCCAGCAATACCCAGCGCAGGCCGTGCGCAATGCCGAGTTTTTGGGCAATGGTGCTTCGATTGCGCTGTCCCAGGTGTGCAATGGGAGCGATCTCGCGCAGACGCTCCAGCTCCTGCATGGGCAAGCCTGGAGTGGGGCGTACAAAGCACGCGGCACTGTTGTACGCAGCAAGCATCTGCGCGTGTATTTCCTGCGCCCAGGGTGCATGTGCAAAGGAGGGAGAAAAATAATGGGAGAACACATCGGCCCAATTCAGCGAGCATAGGCCAGCGGCTGCAATTCCTGCTTTTGCCGCCCCGGCCAAGGGCAGATACGCCACGTTGCTCAGTACGGCGTTCACCCCATGAGCGCTTAACCAATGGCTTTCTGCGGCAACTGCCTCGGGCCAGTCGTGGTGGAACTCCCGGTATGCACGGGCGCTGGCCTCCAGGTCAATATCAACGGCGCTGTGCATGACAAAACCAAAATCACGCGCCTCCTGGATGTGCGTGAATCGGACGCCGATGCGTTTTTTCAGCTGGTGCAGCGGCAAGGCGCTGCGCACCGTCACATCAAGCCCTGGCAGCTCGGCGCACAGGGCCGCGATGACCGGCGCGGTTTGTGCCAGATGCCCAAGTCCGTGGGCCGAAATATCAACGAGTAAATGCATGTCCGTCTTCCCGTATTGCCAGATAGCGTGCGCCCTGGCTTTCCAACCAGGAGATGGCGTCGTGGCCCTTGAGCATGGCGATGGTGGCCAGGGCGCCCGCCGTGGTGGTATTGGCCGCCAACACGCTGACGGACTGCCAATGCGAAACCGGCCAACCACTGCGCGGATCGAGTATGTGGCAATAGCGCTGGCCTGCATGGATAAAAAAACGTTCGTAATCGCCGCTGGTGGCCAACCCGCCGCGCGCCAGTGGCAGCCGGGCCAGCATTTGATGGGGTTGGCGGGGATGCTGGATGTCGATGTGCCAGGGCGTGCCAGCCAGTTCGGGCAGGCCGCGTTCGCCCAGCGCATGCAAGTCGCCCCCGAGGTTGACCAGCGCGTGGGCCTGCCCCAGGCTGTGCAACACGCTGGCGGCGCGGTCGGCGGCGTATTCCTTGCCAAAACCGCCAAAGTCCAGTTCCATGCCGGGTATGGGGAGGTAAACCAGGGTGTTGCCGCGCTCGACATGGTTCCAGCCAACCTTGCCAAGCAGGCCTTGTATCTGCGCGGGCTGTGGCGGTATGCCAGCTTTGAAATCCCAGGCCTGGCGCAGCACGCCGGAGGTGATGTCAAACAGCCCTTCGCTTTGCCGCCACAGTGCATCGGCAAAATCCAGCAGGCTGCTGGTTTCTTCATCAATGTCTACCGTATGGCGGCCAGCGGCGTGGTTGATGCGGCTCACGACGCTATCAGGGGTGTAGCGGGAAAACTTCTTCTCAATCCGCTCAACTTCGGTGATTGCTCGCGCTGCGGCGTGGCGCATGGCGGGCTCATCCTCACCGTCCATTTGCAGGCTACAAGGGGACGCCATGGCTGAAAATTCAAATCGCAAGGTGCACCAGCCGCCCACAGGGAACAATCTCAAAAAATCCTAAAAGCGGTGGCTCAGGCCGATTTGCGTGAAGTTGGCGGCGAATGGGTCCAGGCCAGGGCTGCCGTTGCCGCCCAGGCGCAGGCCTGCGGTCTGGCGGTAGAGTGCGAACTTGATGTCGGCTTGCGTGTCCGGCGTGAATGCGTAGCTGACTTTCAGGGACAGCGTCACAGCGCCAAAGGCCGCCAGGCGCTGGTCGGTCGATTGGTCGTTGCCAAATTGTCTGATCGCCCGCGTCAGGACGGCCAGTTGGTCGTACTGGCCTTGTGCGTCCTGAATCGGGTCCAGGTAAAAATGCGCCGCGCTCTGGCTGTAGTAACGCACGCCCGGCGTAAAGGTCCAGACACCCTTTGGCTGCACCCAGTCCATGCCCAGCGTATGCGCTTGCACACCAAAACTGTCGCTGTAATAACGGTAGCTGCTGCGCACCGAGGCGTTCAAGGGGGCAACGAAGTGGTTCCATCTGGCCATGGCGATCCAGGCGTCGCGCTGGCTTGGCCGCTGGTCCAGGGTCTTGTAGGGGTCGCTGTAATAACCGCTGCCCAGGCTGCGCGTCAGGGTGAACTGGGCGATGTCGTTGGTGGTGAGCACCTGTGTCAGGCCGAGCAGGAATTCGTTGGTCGTTTTTTGCTGATCCACCGCATTGCCACCGCTGGAGCTGGCGTCGATGCGGTCACTGGTATGGCCAAAGCCTGCCGACCAGGTGCGGTTGTTGTCCTCGTCGGACCAGCGTGCATCCAGGCCCAGCGCGTTGGAGATGTAGTCGTTTTCGCTGGAGTGGGCAATGCCGACGGACATGGCCGAGCGTGACAGGTAGCGGGTGAGCTTGATATCCCCTGCCCTGCGCATATCGCCCATCCGGCTGGCTCCTGATACTGCCGTGTTTTGGGTATGCCAGCGTGGCGTGGCGCCGGAGACAGCGTCCACGGTTCCCGAGGCTTCAATGGCCCAGTCACCCGCAATGGGCATTTGCACATAGACCTGGGGTGACGTTGCCGTGACGCGCTCCCAGCCTGGTTGTTCGTCGCTGTAGCGGCCAAACTGGATGGCGATGGTGGTTTTTTCCGGGGCATTTTCGGCAGCAACCATGGCAGGTGCGGCGCAGGCCAGGGCGGCGAGTCCGGGCAGGACAAGGGATGCCAGCAGCACGCCAGTGGCATCCCGTGGGGTGGTGATCGGAGGTGTTTGCATGTGTGGAGGATTCCTAATTGCAGCCACAACCGCCGCCGCCGACGCTGCTGCCACCGTTGGCGGCTTCCTTGCTGGTGTAGATGTGCTGCAAGTAGCGTTGCTCCAGCGGGTCCTCGTTCAGGGCCATGCCCGGTTTGGCCAGATTGCCTTTTTCCCAGGCATGAACCACCCCCAGGTCGGCACAGCCGCCCAGCCATGGCAGCAGTGCCAGCAGCAAAATGTTTTTTTTCATGGGTGGAGGGCCTTCTGGATGTCTTGCTCGCGCTGGGCGCGCTCATCGTCCCGGAATCCCCGGTGCACGCCCAGTACCTTGCCATTCGGGCCAATCAGCACCGATGTTGGCATGCTCTTGATGGCGTAATTTTTCGGGGTGCTGCCCGCCTGGTCAAACGCCAGGTCGAAGTGTGCCGGGTTGTTTTTCAGAAACGATTGGGCATCTGCCCTGTTTTTGTCCAAGCTGATGGCTACAACGTACAACCCCTTGGACGCATAACGTGCCTGCATGGCGTTCATCCACGGAAACGACTGCTTGCACGGGCCGCACCAGGAAGCCCAGAAATCCAGATATACGGTTTTTCCCCGGTAGTCGCCCAGTTTCACAGCACCCTGGGGTCCATCCAGCTCAAAGCCGGGTGCCATGTCACCCACTTCGATGGCTGTGGTGGGCAGCGCAATCAAGGCCGCCAAAGCCAGAACACAGCGTTGTGTACGAAGTTTTTCCATGCCTATCTGCCGTTGGGCATCTGGTCCAGGAAGCTGCGCAAGGTACCCAGGTTGAGAATGGCAGCTCCGGGTGTTTTGCTGTCATAGAACCAGGCAAAACCATCTTTGGAACCGGCGTAAATGCCGGTATTGGGATAGTAGCGGTAGGTGTAGCCCTGGAGTTGCCCGGTTACCTGCCGACGGGGAGAGAGCAGCTGCGGGTAGGTGTCTTCGGCCCAGTCCAGCAGCCGGTCGGTGTCATTGGACTTGTCGTCCGGCAATCCCAGGTAACTGGCAATATCGTTGATCGTCTGTGCGCCCAGTGCCAGATTGCCTCTCATCGTCGGAATGCTCTGGAACGCTGCGGTCAACCTGGCGGCATTGAAGCGGTACGAATCAAAGCGCGCAGAAGTGGGCGGGTCCGCATGGCAACTGCGGCACAGGGGAAAGGCTGCCCGACCAGCGTCAACGCTGCCTGCGGCCCAGGCCGGCAGCGCTGGGAGCAACAAAGTGGTGGATACGAAGAGAATCGTGCAGGCGGTTTTCATTTTTGCAGCTCCTTGGGTTGAACGAAAATAATAACGGGTCGGTATCAGACGTATCAGACGCGCTTGAGAACCTCGGCCACGCAGCGCTCAATGCCAATGAACACATCGCCCAGACGTGCGTCGCCAAACATATACGCCGGGGTGGTGACGAGCTTGCGCGCTTCGTCAATCACGATCTCGCGTGCGCTCGGGGTGCTGGTGTGCTGTTGTCCGAGTTGCGCCATGGCTGCGGCAACGCCCGCATCGTTGCCGAGCGTCAGCGTGGCACTTTCGTTGTTGCCGTGCAAGGCCAGCGCCACCAGTGCCGGCGCAATGCAAATGGCGCCTACCGGCTTGCCGGCAGCAAAAAAACCACGCACAAATGCAGCCACGTCGCTGCGCACCTCGGCATCTGCACCTTTGAAAGCAAAGGAGCAGTGGTTCTTGGCCACACCGTAGCCACCAGGAATCAACAGGCCGTCATAGTCCTGCACACGAGCCTGTGCCAGGTCCAGGCACTGGGCGTGGCGGGAGATGCGGCTGGATTCTTCCAGGATGTTGCGCTGTGCGCCTGGCACCGGCTCACCAGTGATATGGTTGATCACATGGTGCTGCAATGCGTTGGGTGCAACGCACTGAAATGCCGCACCGTGTTGATCCAGCGCCAGCAGTGTCAGCACCGACTCGCGCACTTCGGCACCATCCATATGGCCGCAGCCAGCCAGTAATACTGCAATCTTTGGGGTTTTTGCCATGTAGTATCTCCTTGATCCCGATTTTTAACCGCGTATTTTGCCTGGACTCGTTACCCCTTTCCGGTACGTTCCTTTTCTGGTCGCCACACTTCGTTTTATCGAGAGGAATCCTGCCTGAAAACAACAACCGACAAAATTTGGCCATTGCACTGGCTTTTGTAGACATCTCCTGAACCAATGTCAGGTAACAGCGAAGTGTAGTCAGCCTCATTCAGAACCAGTGGCAATCCCATGACGATGGTCTGACCGTAATACAGATGGTCGCCAATGCTGGCAGAAAAAATGTTGCAAACCTCGGAACAGGCGTCGGTCAGATCATCTTGCGAAACCTCATCCGGTGGAGAACCAAACATCGCACAGGCCACGGTGCATGCATCCGCCTTTTCAATCAGCACGCCAACGGTAAATTCCGAGGCATCGCTTTTGATCGTCATCGGAATCATGAAACTGAACTCCGCATGGGGCGGTGGCTCGTCCTGTGCCGAAGCCAATTCAAAAGTCCTCTTTTCCTGACTGAGCAAAGCCCAGGCCCGCGACAGTTCCTCCGAAACCACGGCAATGGCATATTGCCGATCATAGTCATCGTTCATTTGTTGACCACCGTGCCAGAACCACTATTCCCGGACCCGGTCGGCACCCAGGTGCCATCGCCGGATTTCATGATGTAGCGCCCGCTAGTGTCGCGCATGACCACGATGTCGCCGTTCTGGGCCACGAAGGGCGTGGTCTGGAGTTTTTCCAGCCGTGTGTTCCAGGCGATGGTACCTGCGGCGTAGGGGTTATCGGCCAGCAGGTCGGCAACCAGGGAAAACAGGCCAAAGTAGCTGACAGGTTGGTCAACCAGCATGGGGGCACCTTGTGTCGCGGTCTTGAGCCCCACCAGCTTGATGGCAGCGGGAACCAGGGAGATTTTTGGGTCGGGAATTTCACGGATGCCGTCCACAAGCTGACCCTTTTCCCGCCGCAGCGCACCGCCGTGCTCGGGAATCAGCAAGAGCAGCACGGGTTTGCCGCTGGCTTCCAGTTGTGCGACGAAGCGGTCAAGGTCGGCAAGCAGCTTGGTGATGCGCGGTTTGTAGGTCTGCAGGCTGCTGAGTGAGGCCACGCCCGGCACCCGGTTGCCGTCGTGCAGGGTGATGCTGTTGTAGTACAGCGCCACGGGCTGTGCGGCGCGTGACTGGCGTTGCGTCCACCAGCGGGACAGCAGTGCGTAGTCGTCGTAGACCGGCGTGCCATCAAAGCTGTTCATGATGACCGGCACGTCCTTGTTGGACTCCAGCCGCCCGTCCAGTCCGGCCTCGTGCGCCACAATTTTGGCAAAGGAATAGTAAATGCCGTTGTGGTTGAGCAGTCCGGCAGTCTGGTAACCGGCCTTGGCCAGGGATGGAAAGGTGGCGCATTCCTCGGCGCGCTCCTTGAAGAGCCCCTCTTCTTTTGTCTGGCCGCAGGTGCCGCGCAGCACGCGGATGGCAGCCGGGCCGCTGTACGTGGCTGCGCTATTGAAATTGCTGAACACCAGATCGAAGCGCTTGAGCAGCGGCGTGTTGCGTTCCTGGACAAAATCCAGATCGTCCCACGACATGGAACACACATGCAGCATGACGATATCAAACGGCGGCGGTGCGGCGGGTTTGGGGAACACCAGCCGGCGTTGGCTTTCCTTGGCGTAGAAGGCTTGCAGCTGGGCATCCGGGCTGGCCTCGGTGGCGTTTGCTGCGGTGGTGGCCGTGGTGGCGGTGGTGGCGATTGGCGTGGGCGCAAGTGGTGACGGTGCCGAGGCGTTGTGGATGGCGGCCACCAGTGGCACGCTGAGAATAGCGAGGATGGCAAACGTGGCAAAGCGCAGCCAGCGCGAAAGAATGGTGTAGAGCACGATGATCCCCAGCAGCATGGCCATTTCCGCCGGCTGGAAAATGCGCCCGAGCAGCTCGAGGAGGTACTCGTTGCTGAAGCCGCTGATGGCGCCGATTTGTGACCAGACCCGCTCGACGGTGGGCAAGTAGGAGTCGTAGTAAAACAGCGCAATGGCTGCCGGCCAGAGTACCCAGGGACGCAGGCGTTGCCAGAGTCCGGGCTGCAGCGGCCAAAAGGCCAGGAGCGCCAGCAGCAGGTTGGGCACCCAGTGAAAACCGATGCTTTGGGTGTAATACAGCCCGGTTTTCAGCAAAAAATAAAGACCAAAATAATTCATGGCGATGGCTGGCTGTCCGGGAGGGGCTGGGTGGATTTTGCGGCACGGCGTTTGCGGGCATTGTCACGCAGGAGGTCACGCACGGCCAGGACGAATCTCTTGTAGCCGTTGATGCTGGCCCTGGCGATTTCCAGCAAGCCCTGCAAAGGCTTGTCCACCTCTTGGGTCGAATTCCAATGCTTCCAGGCATCGGGGCGCGCAAAGGTGCATTGCACCAGATTGATTTCATCCTGCAGCGTCAGGGCGTCAAACTGCACGCCGACAAAATCGGCCTTGGCAAGGGCGATGTGGGCCGTGAAAACGTGTTCTATCCCGTTATGCCACAGGCCCACATGGACCCGTTCGTCTGGCGAAAGTACCAGGCCGTGCGGCACACGCAGGCCCAGGCCGGTCATGGAGTAATCCAGACACGTGCAGTGCACGGCTTGGCCACCGGAAAGGTACAAGACGGCGGGCAATTGTGCCTCGACCCGGTGCGTGCGGCGCACCTGGCGCGATTCGGAGGCTACGCCCAGGGCGGCACCGAGTATCACGATGCTGTAGCTGGTCCAGATCAGGTTGAGCAGCACGGTGCTGGTTTCTTGCGCATTGAAGACGAACAAGCGCAGCAAACCCATGCCAAAAGCCACAAAGTTCAGCACGACCAGGATGGTGTAGGGGAAAGAAATCGCCCAGTCGAAATAGGACCTGGATACCAACCCACCCTTGGCCGTCACATTGAAACTGCCCGCGCGTGGCTTGAACAAGGCCATGGTGGTGGGGATGAATATGTAGGCCGCCAGCACGGTTTCATAGACTTCGGCCCAGAATGAATGCCGGAATTCGCGCTGCACGTGGGCATTGGCCAGATTGGACAGGATGATGTAGGGCAACACGTACAAGGCCAGCAGCACCGCGTGGGCGTTGATGATGTGCCACTCAAAAAACAGAAACGCCATGGGTGCGGTCAGAAAGACCAGTCGCGGCAAGCCAAAAAAGAAATGCAGCATGGCATTGGCGTAGCAAATGCGCTGCCACAGCGTCAGCCCCTTGCCCAGAAACGGATTATCCAGTCGGAAAATCTGCGCCATGCCGCGCGCCCAGCGCATGCGCTGCCCGATATGCGCCGACAGGCTCTCGGTTGCCAGCCCCGCCGCCAGCGTCTGGTTGATGTAGGCGGTGTTGTAGCCCAGGCGATGCATCCTGAGCGCGGTGTGCGCGTCTTCTGTTACTGTTTCGATAGCAATGCCGCCTACTTCCATCAGCGGCTTGCGCCGTAAAACGGCACAGGAGCCGCAAAAGAACGTGGCATTCCAGAAGTCATTGCCCGCTTGCACCAGGCCGTAAAACAGCGAACCTTCGTTGGGCACGCGCCGAAACGTTCCCAGATTGCGCTCGAACGGATCGGGCGAGAAAAAGTGGTGCGGGGTTTGCAGCATCGCGCACAGCTTATCGCGCTGAAACCAGCCGACGCAGGCCTTGAGAAAACCGTGCGTGGGCATGTGGTCACAATCAAAAATGGCCACCAGTTCGCCATCGGTGTGCGCCAGCGCATGGTTGAGATTGCCAGCCTTGGCATGCTTGTTGTCGGGTCGGACCATGTAGCCTACGCCCATGGACTGGGCAAAGGCGCGGAACTCTTCCCGTCGGCCATCGTCGAGGATAAAAATGCGCAGCTTGTCGCGCGGCCAATCCATGCCCATGGCTGCCAGCGTCGTGGGGCGCACCACACTCAAAGGCTCGTTGTAGGTGGGAATGAAGACGTCCACCGTCGGCCACTGGAGCGGGTCATGGTGCAAGGCCACCCGTTTGCGCTCCAGCGGCCAGGCGGTCTGAATGAAGCCCAGCAGCACGATCAACCAGGTATAGGCTTCGGCACCCAGCAAGCCCAGGCCAAGAATCGCCTCCGTAATTGAGTCGAACTCCAGGGTGGTCGTCACCCTCCACCAGAGGTAGCGCCCCAGCGTCACCATGCTGACTGCGGCCAGCAGCAAGGACGGGTAGCGTCCAGGCAGACGCCGCACCACCATGGCCAAAGCCCAGCACAGCAGCAAGAACAGCAGCTGCCCCAGCATGCTGAACGGCGTCGTCACCACGACCAGGCCCAGCAGCACGGTCAGCATGTTGAAGGTCCAGCGTATGCTGCGAATTCTGAGCACCGGGAGCAAGGCCTGTTCCAGCGCCTGGGCCGGAGCGACAAAATCAAAGCGCGCAGCGATCCACTCCAGCAGTGCGGTAAACCTGCGCAGCGGCCACAGCACCAGCCACACGATGGTGTTCAGGATTGCGGCCAGGGTGTGCGCCAGGCCCATCAGGTCCTGCACCAGCGCATGGCCCCTTGTCAGCCCCCTTGCCTGGGGCCGCACGAACAGGCACAGTGCCCACATCTGCCAGCGCGCATCCGGGGCAATGCCCAGCGTGCGCGCAGCCCAGGTGCGTGGATTGGGTACACGCGCCGGATCGGGTGCCAGCAAAATCCGCTCTGCCGGCGGCAAGACGAAGAGGCGCAGCAGCCAGGCAGACCAGCGCTCGGGCTGCGCCACTTGCAGCTGCCATGCCAGCCAGACCAGGGATGCGTGCAGATTCATGCGTTTTTCTTCCCTTGTGTAGCCGGTGCAGTATGCATGTGCTCTTGCAGCCAGCTGGCAACGCCTTGCAAGTCGTGCGCCGCCTGCGCCTGCGGCATATGGCGGGCGACACAATCGGTGGCGGCCATCGCGCTGGGGACCGATTCGTCCTCATGCACCACATGCGGCAGCACATGGCCAGGCCACTCGGTCTGCAAGGCGTGCAAGGCCGTCTGCTGCGTCGCACGGCGCGGGTCAAAGCGCGTGAGCAGCACGCCGTGCAGCGCACTGGCGCGGCGCTGCTGCAGCAAAGATTGCACCTCGGGACGGATTTGCTGGGCGCGCCAGGAGGCTTCAAGCACCACCAGCACCAGATCGGCGCAGCGCAAGGCCTGTTGCGCCAGTGGGCTGGGCCAGATGGGCACATCGAGCAGAACCAGGCTATGGGGCTCCAGCGACAAGGCGGCCAATTGTTGCTGCAGCCAGTCGTCCTGGTCGCGCAAACGCCCATGCAGCCGCTCCAGCTGCGCCACATCGCTTGTGCCAAAGGGCAACCAGCGCACCCGCGCCGAGTTTTCCAGCGCGGCACCACCCCACCACTGGCCGGCATCGACCAACTGCACCCAGCCCTGTTTGACGGGTTTTGTTCGCCCGAGGTGCAAGCCCAGCGCATTCTGGGCACACAGATCGATTGCCAGACAGGGCGCGCCGCGCTGCGCCAGGATGCACGCCAGGTTGGCGGCCACGGTGGTCTGGCCCGTTCCACCCAGGGGAGAGACCAGGGCGATGGTGCGCACACCTGTACCGGCTATGTCTGTTGGCATTGGAGGCGTCATGGGAGGAGTCATGGCTGTCTCATCATTCTTGCGTGTCACCCAGGCGTTCCTGCCGACCACGGTAGGGTTGTATGTATTTTGGCCGCGCCATCCAGTAGCCCTGGCGCTGCACCAGCCGACGCAGCTTGCGCCACACGTGCCGCAAGGGCCAGGCCACCAACACACCCAACAGCATATACACCAGCAGATCAGGCAACATGCAAGGCTCCTGTGGTGCGGCGGGCAATCGGGCTGGGCTTGACCGTCAATTCCAGCAAGACGGGAGCCAACGCCGGATCATGCACAGGCAAGACCGCCTGGGCAGGCGCTGGCGCAAGGTGGACCGAGGTAGCGGGAGCGGCGGCGGTCAATGCAGTGCGGGCCGTGAAATGCACGCTGTAATCCGGCAAGCCCCTGTTAGCGGCGTCCTGAAGCGTGCGCAGCCCCACACGCATGTCCTGGAGCGTGTGGTAGGACGTTTGCGAGCCAAAAAGTTCGGACGGTGGCAGCGCAAACAGCCGCGCCAGCGCGGGTTCGACATCCGATTCAGCGCAGGAAAACATGAAAACATACAAAGCACTGCTGTCGGCGGTGATCACGTCCCCATCGCGGTACGCCAGGCAAGCGCGGATGGCGTCCAGGTGCGCGGTGTGCGGCTGCATGAACAAGCGCAGCAGACTGTGTTTGAGGCCCATGTGGCTGGTGCGCTCCAGCATCCCGAGCACCGTGGTGCAAAACGCCTTCGGATTCAGATAGCCGCGCACCGCGTCGGGCATGAAACCACCCAGTGCAGTTGCAAAATCCGCATCCACGGTACGCGTGAATGCCTGCTCATTGATGTCTTCGATCAGGCGTACCAGCCGTGTGAAACCCACTTCGCGGTAAACCACACGGTTGGCGCCCAGGTGGAGAAAGGCTTGTTCGATGTTGTTGCGCAGCTTGTCGTGCGTTTCGCGCACCACGATCTTCAGCGTGCGTGGACGCGCCAGGCGCAAGCGGTGCACAAGGTGCAGCGTGGCGTCCAGATGGGCGCTGGGGCCGGACTCGATCAGCACGGTCGCGGCCAGGGAGCCTTCGGTTGCGGCCAGCACATCGTCCGCCTGGGGAACGGTCTTCCAGGCAGCGGGGGGAACGCGCTGGTCTGCCACGGCGGCTTGCGTAGCCCACACCTCGAACTGGTCCGGCGCCTCCACCAGGTGTTGTGTCTGGCCACGCGCATGGCTGCCGTTGTAGGCCAGGCGCGCGGAAGTGGGCTCCAGGCCATAGCGCGACTCGAACAGCGGCCCTGCGGACGTATTCCAGCGATCCAGGTACAGGGTCGTGTTCTGGGCTTCGACGTTGAGCATGGCAATGTGTTCAAAAACGCTGCCCAGATTGCGCAGCGGACCCAGCACGTCGTACACATCGCTGTACGCAGTGAACCCGAAAACCAGTGGCCGCGTGCGCTTGCGCACCCAGTTGGCAACCTGCAAAACCCAGCGCCGGCTCTGGGCTACGCTGGGGCCAAATACCGCGTAGGGTGACACCACCACCAGCAGGGCATGCGCCGGGTCCAGCCCGAATTGCTCCAGCTCCACCAGGATGGACGCCATGGCCATGCTCTGGTGGGCGTTGGCCTTGCCACTGCGCAGCAGCCACAGTTTCAGCTGTTTGTTGGCATGTGCTTGCGCCAGCCGGGGATGTTGCAACAACTGGTCAATCCAGCTCGCGTGTTCGGCCAGAACAAAGACCGGCCCTGCTGCCAGCATCCCGGCCAGCAAGCCATGCACCCACAGCCAGTCAACGTCCCGGTTCTGCCAGGCCAGGGCAACGGGTGTACCCGATGGCAGCAGCCCCAGGCCCTGGGGCAGTGCGTCAATGCCCATGGCGCAAGACGGCGCTGTTCGTTGCGCTGGAGCGGACAAGCCCAGGCGCTCCAGCGCACGCTGAAAGAAGGTCGAAGGCAAGGAGGCGGTGGGCATGGCAGTGGGGCGACGAACAATGGCAAGCGTGGTTTAAAAACTGGAATATGCCCGAACCGGACGCACTCCATCATTCTGGAGTCCACGGGGTCCACGCACCGGGTCAAACAGGTACCGGGTATAGAACAGCAGATTCAGTGGCGTGTAATAGTCCGACACTTCGCGCTCCAGCCGTGCGCCCAGTGTCCAGCGCGCACCGGCTTGGTACTCCAGCGCGCCCCGCAGGGAGTAGCCCGTGGACAGCGGGCCGCCACCGCCGGAATAGGTCGGGTCGCTCACCAGGGCTTGCGCCTGGCTTTGCAGCAAGGCGTTGCCGGGGAAATAATCCGCTGCGTGGCTGTCGCTGCGGGAGGCGGATACCGAAGCGCGCAGCAACCACGACCAGGCGTTGTGGCGCCCATTCCACTCCAGGGGCAAGGTGAGGGTCGTGCTGTTTTTCGGACTGTAATAGCCCCCGTGCCCCCAGGTAAAGCCCGACAGATCGCGCGCAAATTGCACGCCCGACACCGACACGCCCAGATTCACCTGCTGGGCTTTGCTGCGGTACAGATCACGATCAAGCGCCAATCGCCAGGAAAACCGCTGGTTATCGTCCACATTCCTTCCACCCAGCACTGCAAAACTGGTGCTGGCCGAAAGTCCGAACGCGCCGACGTCGGCAGAGATGCGCCCACCCACGCTGGTGGCAACCACCCCGCCCCAGGTGGCACCCGTGACCGGGTCGCGCGCGCCCGCATAAGAGAGCAAGGTTCCGGTCATGGGGCGGCGCGCAAGCTCCAGGCTGTAGCCCAAGGCGCCGATGTCGCCGCTTTGGCGCAGCCCCCCGACGATATTCGAGACGGGAAACCCCTGCCCCACGCTGCCCAGATCCCAGCGCAAGGAATCACCCTCGTAACCAATCCCCAGATTGAGGCCCCGCGCCGTCTGGGGCATGGATGCACCTGGGACAACCTCTGCCGACCATGCCGCCAACTGGCCGAATTCCCGCACATCGTCGGGCAAACGGCCCGCATCCAGCGCAACCTGGTCCAGATGCAGAAAAACCCGCCCGTCGTAGCGCCAGGGCAGCACAACAACCAGGGGCTGCTCCCAGTCGTGCAGGGTCGAGCGCCCCTCGGAGGCAACGCGCTCACGCTGCTCAAGACCCAGTTCGACCCAGGCCTGGCGCCGGTCTTCGATGGCATCCACATCGGCCTGGATTTTTTCCAAGGTACCCACAGCGCCCACCGTATTTGCTGCACTGACCGTACCCTCTGCATTTTCCATAGCACCCATGAACCTGAGCGCCAGCGTAGCTGCGTCCGGTCCATCGCTGACGATGCGTGTTTCGTCTGTGCCGATGCCTGCACCGCTACCTGATTCGGCCAGGTTGTAGGCCAGCTGCAACCGGAGTGTGTCCGTGATGGTGCCTGTGGCCGTATTGCCCTGCGCCAGTGCGATCTGGTACGCCCGCTGGAACAGGGCCAGCGCCTTGGCGTATTCCCCCTTGCTGCGCTCCTGCCGCGCGGCGTACAGCACAACGTCCAGCTCATCGGGATAGCGTTGCAGCAGCCATTGCGCGCGTGCGTCTGCCAAAGCCTGCGCGCCAGTGTTTTGCAACAAACGCACCAGCGCCAGTTGCTGGTGCGGTTTCAGGATGTCGGAATTGGCCTGTAGCCAGCGCACCTGCATCAGTGCCTCGTCCAGGTGGCCTGTGCGGTGGTAGGCATTCGCCAGCTCAAGCCGCAGCTCCACATCCTGTGCCAGGGCTGGCAGTGCGCGCTCCAGCAGCACACGGGCTTCGGCAAACGCGCCGGCCATCAGCAGGAGGCGTGCCTGTGCTTTCTGGCTCTGCGCCACAAGCTGCGGGCTGCGCTGTCCGAACGGCATAGACTTGCGCGCCAGTTCCTGCGCTTGTTGCACTTGCTGCACGTTCTGGCTGGCCAGCAGACGCTCGATCAGCCGCTCCCGGTGTGCGCTGGTGAGCTGCAACAGCTCCTCTTCCTGAGCCGCAGTCCAGTCCGGACGCTGGAGCAATCCGGGCAGCTGCTGCGCCAGCGCCGCATCATCCTGGGCGCGGTTGCGCAGGACGGCGTGGTTGAGCTGCGCCTGCGGTGGCAACGGCACCACGCGCTGCGCCAGACGGTCATAGACGGCAACGCCCTGGTGGGGCAGACCGTGGCGGAACCAGGCATTGGCAACGGCGTAGAGCAAAGTGGCATCGTTGCCGACCATCTCTTCCACCTCCCGCAAGCCATCCATGCCGGAGGACGATGCCTGGCGGATATACAGATCGACCATTACACGCTCTTCCAGCGTTTGCATGGCCGCGCTGCGCTGCGCTGCGGCAACCGATTGCAAATCGGCAAGCGCCGCTGCCGGATCATCCAGCGCCGCCAGCACCAGGGCGCGGGCAAAACGCATTTCAGGGTTCTCTGCCGCCAGGGACACGCCTTCATGCATCACATCCAGCGCCTGCTCCGGCATATTCAGCTGCATGTACAGGCGCGCGAGCTGGTGGCGCAACCAGGGGTTATCCGGCTGCAGCGGCACGGCAGTCTCCAGCATGCGCAACGCGGCCCCCGTGCGATTGGCGTTGGCATCCATGCTTGCCTGTTCGCGCATGAGCTCCACCCGGATGTCCACCAGGCCGGATGCCAGCTCCGGGTCATCCTGGTAGGCTTTTTCCAGCAGCGCCAGCCCCTGGGCAGGCTGACCGTCCTTGGCGTGTACGCCAGCGAGTGTGCGCAGTGCGCTGGTGTTTTTCGGCTCCACCTCCAAAGCCTGCTGGGCATGCGCCAGGGCCAGCGCTGTGTCGCCGCTTGCCAGCGCCGTATCGGCCATTTGCAGCCCCCCCCACACCGTGGCGGTTTTTTTCAGGTCCGCCCATTTTTGTTGCGGGTCGCGCTGGCTGGCGCGGGTAAAGTGCTCCTGCGCTTCGGCATAGCGCTTTTGGCGCAGGCGCACCAGCCCCAGGCTGCCCTGCGCCTCGGCGTCCGTAGGCCGGGCAGCAAGCACTGCCAGCCACTTTTTCTCCGCTGCGTCGTTTTCTTCCCGGTCCAGCGCTTTGCGCCCGGCGGCGCGGGTGGCGGCCATATGTTCCACGCCTGTGGGCAGTGTGCCCGCCTTGGCCGGTCCTTCCATTTCCGCCAACTGCTCCAGCATGGCGCGCTCGCCCGGAACCCAGCGCAGATAGGCACGCACCCAGACCGCACTGGCACGGTTGGTCGGCAGGCGACTGATGGCACGGCGCCATAAATCCTGCAACGCGGGCTGGTTCACATCCGCGCGCTGCGCCAGACTTTCAAACTCGGACAACACGGCGCCGGACAGATTGCCCGCCTGGACTTGCGACTCCAGCTGGGCCAGCCGGTAACGCGCGTCGCCGGTTTCACGGTACAAACGCTGCAACTGCTTGTTCGCCTGCACACCACCGCCTGCGGTGGCTGCCATGAGCTGGTAGTACTCGATATCCAGCCCCCCCACACTCGGCGGCCCTTGCGGGAACAGTTCGCGCGCCAGTGCCTGTGCCTCGGTCTTGTTGCCGCCACGCGAGAGCAGACGCATGCGGGCCAGTTTTTCCCGGTCGGGACCGTAGATGCGTACCAGCTGCTCCAGGTCGCGGGTCGCCGGATGCTGGAAATGGCGTTGCCGCAAGGTATTGAGGATTTTTTGTGCCTCGGCCAGCTTGTTTTCACGCAAGGCCATCTCCGCGAGCAGCACCTGCGCATCGGGCGAATCGGGATTGCTGGCCAGCAACTTGGCCAGCTGCTCACGCGCCAGATCGGGACGGTTTTTTGCCGCCCACATCCTCGCACTGCGCAGCAAGTCGGCATCGGCATCGGTACCGCCTTGCGCCAGCGCAACGCCCATGGCCATGCCCAACAGGCTGGCGAGCATGCGTGATGTCATTCCCGCCATGTCACTCCCGATACCAGCGCGGCAGCAGCCGGCCATCGGCGGCAAAGCGATAAAAACCCTCCCGCCAACCCAGTGCAAACAGGCTCAGGGCCTGCTCGTAATAGGCATCCGCACGCACGGGGCGTGCCTGCAGGCGCGTCAACTGGGTCTGGAGTGCAAGCTCTTCCTTTTGGGCTTCCAGAAAAGGCAGCAGCGCTGCGGAAAACCCGCTGGGGCCAGACCGTGCAGCCTGTCCACTTGCGATGTCGATGGATTCGGGTGGATAACCCTGGTCGCGCACGTAATGTGCCATGGGCAACAGCGCTTGCAGCAGTGCCTTGCGCTCGGGCGTATCGGGGTGCAGCATACCGGCCCATAAATACACGCGAATCGCGTTATAAGCGCCCTGCCCTTTTTCCTCGCCGCCCACATCGGGCAGAAAACCCTGCTTGGCATCGTAAATAATCCAATCTGGCACAAAGCCCTTGGGCGCCGACCCGATGGTGATCTTGAGCGCGCTGGCCAGCAGGGGTTTCCAGCCGGGCTCGCGCCCATGCTGGGCAAACCAGCGCATGAGTTGCAAGGGCATGTAGCTCGGATTCAAGCGCCAGCGGTCCGGCGCCGGAGTAAAACCTTTAGGAGCGGGCAGCAGGCTCAGGCCCAGGCCCGGCAGATCGGCGGTTTCCTCGCGCAGCACGCGCGCACCCAGGAGGCTGGAGATGGCCAGGTAACGGCGGTCCTTCCACAAGCGCCCCGCCTCGCCCAGCGCATAAGCGATCCACAGATCGGCGTCCGAAGCCGAATTGCTGTCGATCACGCCCCAGTCGTTATCGTCCTTCTTGCCCCACAGCCAGGCGGGCAAATGGGCGGTGATGTCGCCTTGGCACAGATTGTCTTCGGTCCAGCGCAAGATTTTTTCAAAACCCGCACGGTCATTGGCCACCAGGGCGAAAAACAGCGCATACCCTTGGCCCTCGGAAAAAGTCTGGCTGCGCGCGCTGGAGCTGTCGATGACGCGCCCGCCTTCCGAGACAAACTGCGCACGAAAACCACTCCAGGCGGGCCAGGGTGCATCGGCAGCCAGACCAGTGACCGGCAGGGCCAAGCCTCCCGCCAGATGCAGCAGATGGCGACGGGACATGCAAGCCGCCGTCATGCGCCGTGTTCCACATCGCCCATACGGCGTCTGGCCCTGGCGCGCAGGCTCACAAAGGCCACAAAGCTCAGGAACAAGCCACTGAGAATGCCCACCATCGCCAGCAGCGTGGGATGGCTGTGCATCAGAAACCAGAGTTTGCGCCACCAGGGCAAGTCCCCGACATAGAACACGGGGTTGATGCGAAAACTCTCGACGGCTGCACCGCGCACCAGACTCAAGTCCCCCCGGACGGCCTGAACCTTGCCCGGATCGTTCAAGGTTTGCACAATCAGGTTCTGCGCGGTGGCATCGCTTGCCGTCAACACAACGGCGCTGCGTCCGGCGTCCAGCGGGGACTCCAGTCCGACAATCGCCGCCAGCGGCCCATCGCCTTCAAGCAAGGCACGGCCACCCTCGGGATTGAGGCGCACTTCGGCATCCATGCTGAAGAGATCAACAAAGGAACCAATGGCCCGGTTCAAGGGACGGATCGAGCGCGAACCCTTGGCGATGAGAGCCGACAGATGGCTGTTCCAACGCGCCAGCAACCCATCGCTATCGGCACTGGACACCACCAGCAGATCGGTGCCCTTGGCCTTATCCAGCTGCTCGGTTGTCAGCAGCTGAAAGCGCGTTCCGGCGAATCCGGTGGCAGCAGCCATGCGCCCCACCGCCGCAAGATATACCTCGATGTCGGCAGCACCTGGCTTGTTGGGCAAAATGACCGAAGTCTCGGCCAGATCGGCGTATTTTGTGAACGGAAAACCACTATTAGCATAGGCTGACAGGTTGGGCATGGCGGTGTAGTGGTGAAAGCCCGTGAGATCGATGGTCGATTGCGGGTCAATGGCCGCCTGGAGCTGGGTCGGTTGCAGCGAGCGGCAGCGTCCCATATCGGCAGGCGGGATATTGAAAGCGAATTGCAGCTGGTTGTCGCCGCCGATCAAAAAGACCGGAATCTTGAAGTCCGACTTGGCCTGAATGCCGCTATCGTCAAACAAAGGCAGCAGGATGTTGCTGGCACCACTGGTCGCATCGCCGCTGGCCAAGAGCGGGTAGGACTTGACGAACTGGTCGTTGATCGACAGGTGCAGCGAGCCATGGTTGGACTGGTTCGTTGTGGTATAGCGGTACAGCAGGTTCATCGGGACGCCCTTGGCATTCCAGGTGAACAGGTCCGGCGCCATGCGGGTATTGACACGCACCACATCGTTGAGCGCCGTGCCCTGCACCCGCAGATCGCCCGCACCGGCCACCAGTTCACCGATCTGCACCGGACGCTGGGTCGTGATCCAGCGCGGTGCGTCATACGCGGCGCGGCGCTTTTCCAGCTCCAGCGCGCCCACGGCCATGCTCTGGCCCGTCAGTGCGATCTGGCCGATGGCCAGCGTATCGGCGGCCTGCTGCACCTGCGCCTCGTCCTGTCCCAGAATCAGCAGCAACTTGCTTTGCGGACGTTCCGGGTGGGAGACCATCATCAGCGTGGGCTGGCGCACCGGCTCCATGTCCTTCAGAAAGTCGGGACGATTCTGGTTGGTTGCCAGCACCATGGCGTGCCCCTGCGGCAAACGGTTTTCAAGCACCGGAAAGCGCGCGCCACGGTAGGCCGCCTGCATGCCGATCCAGCTGGCAAGCGATCCGGATGCCTTGAGCAAGCCCATCGAAGCCTGGGCACCAAAAACCATGGGCACCTCCACCAGACGCTGGTCCCGGCGGTCAAAGAACGGTGCCGGCAGAAGCGCCAGATCGTTTTTCAGGGGCAACTGGCGCAGCGTCAGGTCCAGGTAGCTTTCGTTGCTGATGCTGGCCCACAAGCTGCTGTGCTCGGGCATTTCGCAATCCAGCGTGTAATGGCCAATCAGCTGGAAGCGCAGGCGGTTGTAACCGGAAAAATAGCGTGGATCAATCGCCAGATCGATGGCTTGTTGCGTCCCCAGCTTGTCCTTGTCCACCAGGACGGTCTGCAATACCTCGTCGTTGAGCAATATTTTCAGGTGCGACAAGGCCGGCAGCAAGGCGGGTGACAGGGTGTACACCAGATGCAAACGCGCAGCCACCGGCACTTCATCGAGCCGCACCCCCATGGAGACGCTGGAACCATCCTCGGTTCCACGTAGCGCAATGGGGCGGCCTGCGCCCATATTTTTCAGGCTGATGCGTTCTTGTCGCAAAAAATCGGCAGGTTCGACCGTTGCCGTTGCGTTGGCAGGCTGGGCGGCGGGATTCTTGCTCTCGCTTGCAGCAGAAAACCCATCCCCGGACAAAACGAGCAGACCGAGAATGAGGGCGGATACCTGGGTGGAGAAGTGTGTCATGCAGTTGACTTATTTTCTTGAATGGCGGCGATGATACTCAAATGCCAGCGGCACCCCGTGCACTGGCTTGTGTGGCAAGTTCTGCATAGAGTTCTGCATGGCCGTGTTCACCACGTCATTTTCATATCACCCGTGATATTAAAAACACCCAAACTGCACTACAGGTGCTCCTGCCAAGCCTGTGTGGCACGGTTTTAGCCTCGATTTGGCCTCAAATCAGGAATCAAATCAGCCGCTAGGCCATGTGGGACAAGCGGGAACAGCTACTGAAAACGTAGTAATGAGACGCGCCAGGAACAAGTCATCGCTTGCCCATCTCCAGATTTTCCAGGTTCTCCAGGTGTCTCCACGACTGAACCGCCACGCCGCTGCGCGCCATGTTCTCTTCGCCGCCATACACCAGCTGGGGCGGCAACGCGCAATCGCCGGCCAGCCGGGTCCATTTGTGCAGCCCTGCCAGGAAATCCGTTGTGAAGGTTTGGCCGGATTTGATTTCCACTGGTAGCAACTTGTCACCCTGCTCGATCAACACATCGACTTCATCGCCGGTGTTATTGCGCCAGAAGTACAGGTTGGAAGGCAGTCCCTGGTTGTAGCGGCGCTTGAGCAATTCGCTGATCACGAAATTTTCAAACAGCGCCCCGCGCGCTGAATGGATGGACAGATGCTCCGGGTCACGAATTCCCAGCAGAAAAGCCGCCAGGCCGGTATCCACGAAATACAACTTGGGCGTCTTGACCAGCCGTTTGCCAAAATTCTGGTGGTGCGGTTGCAGCAAAAACACCACGTAACCGGCCTCCAGCACCGAAATCCAGGCGCGAACCGTCCCGTGGGACACGCCGCAGTCACTCGCCAGGCTCGACATATTGAGCAATTGACCGCAGCGGGCCGCGCACATCTTGAGGAAGCGCTGGAACAGACCCAGATTCTGCACTTCGATGGTCTGGCGGACATCGCGTTCGACATAGGTCATCACGTAGTTTGCCAGCCAGTGGGTGGGCGCCAGTGGACGGTCATGCAGCGGGGGATACATGCCACGCCACATCAGATCGTTCAGATCATTGATTGCTCCATGCATCGGTATGTGGCCTTGTTGCAGTTCCTCCAGTGAAAAAGGCAGCAATTGCACCATGCCCACCCGGCCTGCCAGGGTTTGCGTGATGTTGGCGAGCAAGCCAAACTGCTGCGACCCGGTGAGCACGAAGTGGCCCATGCGCTGGTCTGCGTCCACCCTGGTTTGCAGGTAAGAAAACAGCGCCGGGCAGCGCTGCGCCTCGTCCAGAATGGCACCATCCGGGAACCGACCCAAAAATCCCCGTGGATCCTCGTCGGCAAATGCGCGTTCATCCGGGTCTTCCAGCGACACATAGCGCTTATCGGCAAAGGTGGCCCGCGCCAAGGTCGTCTTGCCTGACTGACGCGGGCCGGTGATCGCCAGGATCGGGTAGCCAAGGGCAAGTTGCCGCAGGGTGGTGGATGCGTGACGCGGAACCATTTTTACAATTTGGAAATACAATTATCAAATTGTAAGCCTGTACGATGGCAAGAGGACGCAAATCTCATATCACCCGTGATATCAAAAGCACCAAAACCGCACTACAGCTGCTCCCGCCAAGCCTGTGTGGCACGTTTTTAGCCTCGATTTGGCCTCAAATCAGGCATCAAATCAGCCGCTAGGCCCTGAGGGACAAGCGGTGACAGCTACTGAAAACGTAGTACAACGAAATCACCCAAATCGGATCGTCCACTGGCAAAGTGTGTTGTGGTGCTTTTCCCAGCCACACGCACGGCCAGATGGATGGCACAACACCCACATGCATGGCGGGTTCGGCCTTCAAGGCAGCATATGGACGGATGAACGAGAATCCCGACTTCTGTGGTCGAGGCTACAAGATTGGAGGCAAAGTTGGAGGACACGTGTTTTGGTGGGGATACCCTGGTTCATGTGGAAGAGTACACCCTGTCAGGACTTCGGTACGACCTATTAGAAATCCAATTCGTTGGCGTGGGTGACAAGGTCCTATCTCGCTGCGAAGAAACTGGTGAAATCGCTTATCGCGAAGTCGTCAAGAAATTCAAGCATGACGACATTCCGACTTACTGGCTTTCCTACTATGGCAATTCGAATAACAGAGACAAACTGGCTTTCTCAATTGAGGTGACTGCAGAGCACAGGTTCTGGGTTGAGGGCAAAGGCTGGACCACAACCATTGACTTGCAGCCCGGTGACGTTATGGGCTCCTGTGACGGAGCCCCGTTGACTGTTAATGCGGTGCATCCAACGGGTGACAACGTCGAAGTCTACAATTTGACGGTTGCAGACTTTCACACCTATTTTGTCGGCCTTGAAGGCGTGTGGGTGCACAACACGAAGGCTGTTGAGGGCTCCCCGTCCGTCGGGCTCGTCAAGGCTTGTCCATCCCCAGGTGTTTCCACGACTGAACCACCATAAATCAGTTCGGGCGGTAGCGCGCAATTGCTGGACTGAAGTCTGGCCAACTATTGCTGCTTATATTTCTGCCCATCCAGAATGGCAATGAACGCTGCGGCCATCTGTTTTTGTTGGTGAATCTTGTCTTGCGTGAGCTGCCGGTTGAAGCGCGATGGCTCCATGTCCACCACGCGCTGAAACTCTGCGCGGGCCAGGCTTGGCTGGTGTTGCCGGTAATACAGCTGCCCCAGGATGAAGCGGGGCGACAGCAGCTGGGGAAAGCTGGCGACGATGGCCTGGTAGGCAGCGATGGCTTGCTGGTCACGCCCCATCCTGGCCAGAATCTGTGCTTCCAGCAACGCAATGCCGGTGTCGCCGCCCAAGCGTCTGGCATTGGCGAGTTCGGACAATGCTTCGGTGTAGCGCCCGTCCAGGTACAGCGTGGATGCGTGTTTTTTCAGCAACTGGCTGCGGGCGGAGTCTATGGCCAGGGCATGTGCATACGCCTCCTGGGCCAGCCAGGCATCGCGCTCTTGCATCAGGCGGTCGCCTTGTGCCTCCCAATAGCTGGCGCGCACATCCTGCTGTGCCCACAGACCAGCCTGCACCGCCATGGCCAGCGTCATAGCCCCTACCAGCCGCACCGTCCAGCGGGAGCGGGATGCTGGCTGCGGCTGCGTGGCAGGGAGTGCGCCTGCCAGCACCACGCCCAGGCAGCACACCAGCAACAGACCCAGTGCCGACTGCGATTGAATGCCGGTGAACAGCAAGGTGAGCAATAGCCCCAGGTAGCCCAGGTACCAGTGCCACAGGTGCGTGCGCACGTACCGTGACCGCCACCCCATCCAGGCGACGCTTGCGCACACCAACGTGAAGCCGCCCAGGCCCAGCGCGCCGGTCGTCGCGGCCCATTGGACGAATTCGTTGTGGGCGTCATCCACCACCGCAGCGTGGCCTGCGTAGGCCTGCCAGGCGGGGTCGGCCAACAACGTCGCCTGGTACGCAGGGTAGGCTGCACCCACGTGGCCCAGCCCCAGGCCGCTCAAAGGGTAGTCCAGGAACATTTGCCAGGCGGCGCGCATGATCAGCAAACGCCCCTGGAGCGAGTGAAAGGCATCTGCCGAAAAGTCCAGCCAGGGCAGTGCGCATACCAGCAACAGCAATGCGGCCCAGGCCGTGCGTTTGTGCCAGACGCCCCCCTGCCAGACCAGCGCAATCCAGCCCATCAGCCCAACAGCCAGCCAGGCCTGGCGGCTGTGCGTGGCCCACAGCGCCGCCAGCACCAGCAGGGGTATCAGCCAAAGCCATGCGGACCCTTTGCGTGCCGCGTTCACGGCCAGCGGCAATGCAAGGACCAACACGAGAGACGCCCAGATCGGGTTGCCGAGTGTCGAGAATGCGGCCAGCTTGCCCGGTGCCGCAAGGCCAATGTCCAGCCATTGCGGTGCCAGTACCTGTTGCAGGGCGAGCAGCGCCACGGCCAGTGCTGCGGCGAGCCAGGCACGCTCCAGGTAGCAAGCCATGGCAGCGCGATCCGCTTGCTGGGTCAGCAGCCAGAATAATCCCCCCAGGGGCACAATTTCCAGGCTGGCTTGCCACGCTATCATCGGCTGCGCTGCGGCAAGGCTGGAGCCAAGGATCGCACCCAGACACGCCAACAAGGCCAGCCGGATCGGCGCAGGAAGGGGTGTCCGACCGACGGGTTTGTGTGCCAGATGCAGCAGGACAAGACCGCAAGCGCCGAGCGACACAACATGGTTTTTGACGCGAAAGGCGTCGGCCAGTTGCGGGAGGAAAAGGCCGGTTGCCAGCAACACCAGGCAAGCCACGCCGATTGGCACGATCCGCCTGCTTTGCACGGTTGGCACGGTTGGCAATGGCGTGTTGGGGGTTGCTGGTGCGGATCGGGTGGCAGTGGCGTGCATGGGCGCAAGGAGTGGCTTTGGCGAAAAAACAGGATTTGATTACAGCATGAACCTTGACAGCAACGGCTTGCGAACCCCTTACACCCTCTACCGCTGGCGCACCGCGACCTTTTTGGTCATGGTGCTGGGCTACATCGGTTATTACCTGATCCGGCAAAACCTGTCGGCGGCTTTTCCCTTGATGCACGCGGCCCTGGGCTATAGCAACGCGCAACTGGGGCTGATTGCCGCAACGTCGGAAATCGCCTATGCCGTGGGCAAGTTCCTGAACGGCCCCCTGATTGACCGCTATGGCGGCAAGCGCATCTTCCTGCTGGGCATGGCCGGTGGCATTGGCTGCAATTTCCTGTTTGCAGCGGGCAGTACCCTGGCCTGGTTTATCGCTGCATGGTGTTTGTGCCGCTATTTCCTGTCGATGGGCTGGGGCAGCGTGACCAAGACCATGGGGCATTGGTACGAGCCCGAGAAGAATGGCCGCGTCATGGGGTTTGCCAGTTTGAGTCTGCACTTTGGCGGCGTGGTCGCGGCCTTGTTCGCGGGCTGGCTGGTGAGCCTGGGCCAAGGTTGGCAGCAGCTCTTCATCGTTCCGGCCCTGGTGCTGTGCGCGTTCTGGGTGGTGGCCTGTTTTGCGGCCCGCGCGCAACCGTCTGACGTGGTCTGCGGCGCCAGCTTTGACCGTCCAGGCGCGCGAGCGGCGCTGGCCACCTGGGCGCCCGAAGCTACGGTGCGCGCGGGCGAGAGGATCAAGACGCTGTTGCAGTTGCCCGTCTTTCGCCAGTTGCTGTTGTTCTCGTTCCTGACCACGGCCTTGCGCTCCATTTTCATTTTCTGGACACCCAAGTTCCTGGTGGACATTGGCATGGGTGCATCCTCGGCCATTTTCAGCTCGGCGGTGTTTCCGCTGCTGGGCGGCATGGGCGTGGTGGCGCTGGGCTGGTACACCGACACGCGCTCGCCCGGCAACCGGGCTCCGGCGATGTGCGCCATGCTGGTCGGGCTATTTGTCGCGCTGCTGGGCATTGCCTGGGCAGTCGATGCCGGTGCGGCCTTTCGCCCCTTGCTGATCATCCTGCTGGGTTTGAGTGGTTTTTTTCTGCTGGGGCCTTATTCGATGTCGGCGGGCAGCCTGTCGCTGGACATTGCCGGGCCGCGCGCTGCGGGCACTTGCGTGGGTCTGGTCGATGGCGTGGGCTATCTGGGCGGCGCGCTGGCGGCCTGGGGCGTAGGTGCGCTGTCGGACCATCGCAGCTGGGCGCAGATATTTTTTCTGCTGGCGTGCAGCGTGCCTTTGGTGTTGGCATCGGCATGGGCGATGAGCAGGCATTTCGGATCAGAACAGGGGATGAAAACATGCTAAAAATTCGCGTGGCACGTGCAATGGCCGTCTGGGTCGTCTGGGCAGGGTGTGTGGTCTTGCTGTTGGGACTGGCGCCATCTCTGTGCGCAGCCAGCGGCAACGCGGCGCCCGTGCCTTTTCTTCCGGTAGTCAAAAGCGCCGCAGATTTGCCGCTGCGAGCTGAGGTGATGGGTGACAAAGCCGACTTGCTGAATGCAGTCGATATGGATGATTCGTATGTCGTAGGCACCCTGGTGGCGGGCAGCAAAGTATTCATTCTGCAAAAAGACGAGCCATATGCCCAGGTGGTGACTGCGGGTGGCCAATCCGGGTGGGTTGCGCGCGCGGCCTTGAGCGAGGGTACTCCGGCCAGTGTGCAGGACTACCAGCGCATCGTCCGGGCCATTGGCAGCCCGACCGAGCAGGCGGCATTGAACCCTGCACAGCAGCAGCTCTTGCAGGCCACGTTCGCCGCGTGGTTCGCCAGCCGGAATTGGGGTGTGCCAGACTACGCTGTCGCCAAGGAAGATGCCATCAAGCTGGAGTTGGCGGCATTGACCTTGGTGCGCACACGTCAGCTCAAGCTGGCACTGTCGATTTTGCTGGACCAATGGGAACGACGGGTTGTGTTCAACCAGTCCGCGTCCTACGACGAGCGCGATCCCTATCGCCTGGCGGCAGAGCCGCACTTTTTGCAGCAGGAATTTTTTCCCCGCATCCCTGGCGCGCTTGGAGCCATGGACGAGCTGGATCGGCTGTTGTGCACACGGTTGCGTGAAGACCAGACGTATGGCATAACTCAGTACGCTTTTGGTGGTCGAGTCGGTGTCGCCAGTGTGTTTTATTTGCAGCTCATTGGGCAGACCCATCGTGACCAGCCGCTTGGCAGTTGCCTGGTGTCGGCGCTGAAGAAGATAGCTGCCAGCAACCAGGTTGAACACTCCGGCGGTTATCGGGTTGGTGATGTGGAACTGGCGCTGGAGCTGCTGGCTACCACACTGAGCAAGGACCAGTTGGAGCGCTGGGTGGCGGGGCTTGCCAAGCAGGTCTCGTTGGCCGCAGATAGGGGCAACCTGGGGTTGGCACTGGTGGTACTCAAGAATGTGGATGCGGCGCCGTATGTGGGGCGGCTCTTTGCCCTGGCCGAGGGAACAGCGGCTGCAGCCAGAGACGCTGGATTGGCAGCGCAGCACATGGCGCTGTGGGCACTGGTTCTGCGCGCACCGTCGCAGCGGGTCGATGCGCTGTTGCGTGCGGTACTGTTGAAACCGGACAACGACATGCTGCTACGTACCGATGCCTTGCGTATTCTGGCGCGCAAGCCGCTGGAACCCGGCTTGCGCGAGACGCTGGCAAAAGTGCTGCGGCAACCGACAACGAAGAAACAGGGACCCTCGCGCGTTCGGCAACTGGCAGCCGAGACGCTCGCCACCGAGGCGCTACGTCCGGCGTCCACGGCACTGTTGCAGACCTTGATGGACGATGAAGACCCCTACATCCGCCACGTCGCGCTGCAGGTGGTTCGCAACGAAACGCTGCATGCCATGAAGGCGGCGCGTTCGGTGGAGGAGCGATCCAGGATACGCGGCAGCTACCTGGTTTCGGTGCGCAAGCTGGTGGAGCACCGTTCTGTTCAGCCAGTCGATCCGCTGTTCAAGAAAAGCCCTTTGTGGATGCTCAAGCCCCAGGCCAGGCTTGACATCCAGATGGAGGCGGATATGTTCTATAACGCGCCCGACGGCCTTCCCAGCGTGCGCATCGTTCCGCCACAGTGGTCCGAGCCACTGGAGTTTCCTACGAATACGCTGATTCCCTACCCAGACATCCAGCCGCGCGTGCCGCAGGCGTATGTGGTGCATCCCGGCAAGGTGCTGTTCAAATATGGCGCGGTGGGGCGCAAAAATACCGTGTCGTTTTCCCTGCAGCTCGATGAGCTGACGGCTGACGGCCAGGATATTGCGTCGCGGTCCATGCCCGCGATCTACACCGTGGAGCTGCAATTTCCGACAGGTGGCCCCCCTGACTCTCCTGGCTTTGTCTGGTACTTTGCCTGGTACTGCGAACCCGACGACGCTTTCTGGTCCGAGGCGGGATTTGAAGGGGATGGTGAGCGTTAAGCCTGGGGTGGCATGGCTGCCTGCCAGTGCTGGGGGGGTTCTTGTTACTGCGTTTTTAGTAGCTGTCCCCGCTTGTCCCTCGGGGGCTAGAGGCTGATTTGATACCTGATTTGGGGCCAAATTGAGACTAAAAACGTGCCATGGAGGCTTGCGGGGAGCATCTGTGGTGCGGTTTTGGTGTTTTTGATATCACAGGTGATATGAAATTGTTCGAAACCCTTTCCAGGGCGTTGCCCTTCGCCGGTATGCGGTGCCCCGTTGGGGCACGAATTCCAAGCCCCGTTGGTGAACCGGCGATGTCCCAAAGCCCCAAAGGGGCGTGGCATACCAGCCCAGGGTGCAACCCTGGGAACCTGGGAATCTGGGAATCACTGAAAGTGCCAGTCAAGCCTGGGGCCGCATGGCTGCCTGCCAGTGCTGGGCCAAGGGAGCCATTTGCTGCGCCAGATTCAAGGTTGCCAAGGCGTGCGGCGCAAAAAATGCGTAGGCCCGGCATTCGTTGGAAGGCGTCCAGCGTTCTTGCAATGTTGTGAATGGCAGGTGCATGCGAAAACACAGGATGGCTTTCCAGAAACCGTCACTGTGTTGGGTGCTCCAGGCCAGAAATGGCGTGGTGTCGAGGATGTCGCCGCACACGCCCATTTCTTCCTGGCACTCGCGCAGCAGCGCTGCATGAAAACTCTCGCCGTGCTCCATCCGTCCGCCTGGCAAATCCCATACGCCGCTGTCTTCCTGCACCAGCAGCAGGTGTTGGTGCTCGTCAAAAACCAGGGCCTTGATCGAGACGTGGAAGTTCATGGTGTCCATGGTGCTGCTTTCGTGCTGTTTTCAGATGCGTGCGATGCGGGCCAGTTCGCACAGTAGGGCCACCGGCCATGGCCTGCGCCGCACGACCAGCGTGGGCGTGGCGTGGTAGTGGTCCCTGGCCAGAAATTCGCTGGTTTGCTGGCCACCGGCGTGGTGGCGGATGCGCCAGGCCTTGACCAGTTTGCCCGTCAGTCCGGGCTCGATTCTCTCAATCCCCTGGTCCAGCTGGCCATCGTGGCGCCAGCGCCGGGGTGAGGGCAACACCGCCAGCGTTTCCGTGCGAATCGAGATTGTCTGCGGGAATTGGCCCGTGCCATGGATGGCGCCGCTGGCCTCGCGCTCGGTGACGTGCAATTCCAGGCGGATTGGGAAGCGGTGCGGGTTGCGAAAGCGCAAATTCTTGAACCCATAGGCCACGGTGGCGTCCCGGCCCAGCGGGATGTAGCGGTCTTCGCCATAGGCGTCGATGCTGTGGTTGAAGCGCTCGGTGATGGTGCAACCCGACAGCAGCGCCAGGTTGTAGACCAGCCCGGACAACTGGCACAGACCGCCGCCAACGGAGGAGCTGACGCGGTGGTTGATGAACATGGCGCCTTCCCGGTAGCCGTTTTCCACCGTGGGGGCTTGCGCCAGCGCCCAGAAGTCAAACTCCTGCCCCATCTCCAGAACCAGGCCCTGCATGCGGCTGATGGCCAATTCAATATTGTGCAGCTTGTTCAAAAACATATGCCGCTGCGCCGGTGGATTGATCAAGGGGCAGCTGTAAGTGGCAAGAGCGTGGGGAAAGTCCATGCGCGGGGCTATCGTTGGTACGTTGGTACATGGGTATCGAGGGACGCAGGAAGTATAGTTGCCGGCGTTGTTTGCATGAATATCCGACGAACGGAGTCTGTCTTGAATCCTCACCTGCACCTTCTCAGCCTTGGTCTTGCGTGTTTGCGCGTGGGTCTGCTGCTGTGCCTGGCCTTTCGCCTAGTCACCCTGGCCCATGCCGCCAGCCCGGCAGCGCCTGATGTGTGTACTGATGGCGGCAGGGCTTGGGGACCGGCTTATCTGGAGGCCCAGAAGCGCCCCATGTTTGAGCGCTTCATCTGCCAGATGGCGCTTGCGGCACCGGCCAAGCCGCCGGAGTTCGTCGGCGCCGCACAGCCGCTGGAATTCGCTGCGGCCACCGACATCGGCTTTGCGCCGCTGGAAGGTGCGGCGCTGGTCGATGTGCCGGGGAGCATGGAGCTGATCGACACTTTGAATTTCAACGACCCCCAGAAGATTGACTTCGCCACCTTCAGCAATCTGGCGCAGCCAGCGTCGCTGACGGTGGGCGACAGCGCGGTATGGCTGGTCACGCCGGGCGGTGTGCGCGTGTTCGACGCCAAGACCCAGCGCTGGTCTTTCAGCGCCAAACTGTCCTCGGACCAGGTGCGCCCCAGGGACGTGGTGCTGGATGAGAAAAATGGCAGCGCCTGGTTTTTTGGCCGGGACTTGTACCAGTACGACATCGCCAGTCACAAGATTTACCGCTACAAGCCGCAAGCCAGGGCGTTCAAAACCCTGCGCAAGCTGGTGACTGTGGCCGGTGACCTCTGGTTGGCGACCGACAGCGGTATTTTCTTTTTTGACGCGAAACGCAAGGTGCTGGCGCAACTCCAGACGACGACAAAAATGCCGACCCCGCTTTTTACCCAGGTGGCGGCCCACAAGAGCGAGGTCTGGTTTGCCAGTGGCGATGCCCGCTTGCTGCGGTTGCAGCGCAGCGCAGCCAGCCTGTCGGCGCAGATCAGCAAACCCCTGGGCAAGTTGGCGCCGATTGAACTGCTGGCGCAAGACGATGGCTTGTGGTTCCTGCACAGCCAGGATCAGGGGCGCAGCTACCAGCTGGCCAGTGTTGCGTCGGCCAATCTGCAACTGGCCGTCAGCAAGAGCACGCTGTACAACCTGCGCGCATCCGATGGCCAGGTGCTGGCCAGCGCCTATGACACGCTCTTCCGGGTGGACACCGCCAACCGCACCGTGCATCCCATCTTTGCCGACGTTGCCAGCCTGGGGGCCATGACCCTGGGCAACAGGGTCACGTTTTCGGGCAGCTCGTATGTCAATGCCACGAGCACCGCTTCGGTCGGTCGTTACGTGCTGGATTTGTCCAAAGGCTGGCAAAAACCCGCCGCGCGGGTGCTCTTTGAAGCCTGGGGGCTGCACCAGGGCACCGGGATGTTCGACTGGTCGCCAGCCTTGCTGGAGGCCGGCGCCAACGCGCGTGAAGTCTGGTTCCTGATCGCCGGCAATCTCAGCGACGCACGCGCGGACCGCAGCTTTGTCGCGCGCTATGACAAACGCAGTTCCCGTGCGCAGGTGTTCTTCAGCCGCTGGACACAGCAAGACATGCAGGGCACCCAGGATTTTGTCGTGGAAAACGTTACGACCATGCTGGGTCGGCGTGATCCGTAGCGCGAAATCCTGGTGGGGGATTTGGCTTGTGGCCCTTGTGGGAAGAGCGGGGACAGCTATTATTTCGGGAGTTCAAGGAGGCCGGTCGCGATCTTGGCCGCCGCCCCCGATGCGCAGCAGGGCATCCTGGGCCTTGAGTACCGGGATACTGATACTGTCCTTGAGCTGCAACAAATGCTTGTCACCCGAGACGATCAAATGCGCTTGTGCCTCAATGGCCGTGGCCACCACATGGTCGTCATCGGGATCGTTGGGAACAGTGCGTGGCGTGTGCAGCGGTTCGACACTGCGGCAAAGTCTGGCATAGAACTCCACCGCCCGTTCAACGCTACGCTGTTGACCCATCAGCCGCTGCGCCAAATGGGGCCGTGCCAGCACCCCGCGCAATTCATCCAGTAAGACCGGCGAGGTGTACAAATCCACCGTCCCCGCCGCAGCCGCTTGCAGCAACTGGTAAGGCACACCACCCCAGACCAGAGCCGAAATCACCACGTTGGTATCCAGCACCAACCTCATTGCAGGTCTTGTGCGCGCTTCTCAGCCCGGTAGGCCTGCACCTCGGCGGCGATCTCCTCTTCGCTCATGGGCGCAACGCCTGCGGCGTGTACGTGATCGGCAATCTCCAGCAGCCGCTGGCCGGCGGCGCGGCGCAGCGTGTCCTCCAACATGCGCTGTATCGCCTCTGTACTGAGCAAACCTTCGTTTTGGGCGCGCAGCGCCAATTCATCGGGCAAATTCAAAGTGATTTCCATCATTGATTCCTTGTACGCCGAAGCATAGGTGCGAATGCGCTCCAGTATGGACTTGTTGGACGGTCTTGGCCATTCTATAACCGGGTCGGGACGCAGCGCCTGGGGCCGTGCCAGCAGGCATATCCCCGTGCCTGCCCTGACCCCAAGCAGTTTCATATCACCCGTGATATCAAAAACACCCAAACTGCACTACAGCTGCTCCCGCCAAGCCTCCGAGGCACGTTTTCAGCCTCAATTTGGCCTCAAATCAGGCATAAAATCGCCGCTATCCCCCGTGGGACAAGCGGGTACAGCTACTGAAAACGTAGTGCAACGCAATCACCCAAGCCTGGGTGGCATGTCTGGTCTGTTCATGAGCCTGGGGCCGTGCACCTGGATTTTCTATTCGCCAAGGGCGAGTTGCCGCAGGGTGGCGGATGCTTGGCGCGGAAGCATTTTTACAATTTGGGAGTACGATTATCAAGTTCTAAAGTCGCTTTTTCCAACGACACCGCCCGAAATTTGGGTTCCACATACTGACGGTATATTGATCATGACACGTGGTTTGGTTTGGATTCCCAGCAGAGACTGCAACTTTGCAGAAGTTATGGGTGCATTGGTGGACAGCTGGTTGGTTGAACTTCCCCACGACTTTCAAGCGGAATACGGCCTGGAAAGTTGCCGTGATCTACGCGCGAGTCACATTTCGAGTTTTACAGATATTTCGGTATCTGAATTGGCATTGCTGATGGACGCGTCTCCTGCACTTGACCAGAATGGTGCCGAAATCCCATATTGGAAGACGGTTGATCCCACACTGGAACAAAAAGTCCACTGGGAAACCGAGGCAAGGCTCGTATTTCAGACGCCACCCCATTTTGGGGGCGAACACGTGGCGTTTTGGGAGGTTGCTGACCGGAACCTCGCAATAGAGGTCTTGTGGACTAATGCGATCAGTAGTTGTGATGGTCTGGTCAGTTGTATGTTGTCTGGCGACTGCGACCATGCGTTGCTTGAAAGCTTGGCATACGAAGGACTGGCCAAGCGTGGACATATTCACGGCGGGCTGCTCTTTCGCGATGCGTGGGCACGAATCGCGGCGAATTGCAGGTTGGGCGTATGGTTTGGTCGGCCAGATTGGGACTTCGATGCGAATGTGTTGATCACCAGCGTTAATCCAGGTCTTCTTGACGAAGTCCTGCCATTGGCTGTTGCCGGGCGCGCGCGGAAGTATGACCACTACGACGAGATCAAGTGGAACAGCAGAGACGACAATTGCGTTTGCATGATCGACATTGAGGCGGTGCTTGCGCGATACGAATAGCGGGTCTCGATGCCTGCCTGCCATTGGCATGGAGGTTCTTGGTGAATAATTCTGTTGACCCGCAAGTGATCGCCTGGAATTTGGTGTCTTTCTGGGCTGCTCTTCCAGAGCAACAGTTGCGTCTGATTGGTAAATGTGAACCGTGGTTTGTAGTGGAGGATGCGTCTGTCAATCCCGGTGCAAACTACTTGTGTGGTGTTGCAAATGCAACGATTGAATATATCCGTTGCTTCATGGACGACGCGGCGGGAGTTGACATTTTGTTGAAGCATCTATCGCACTATCAGAGAGACGGCATTCTTTGGGGGACGCAAATGCTGATGTCGGAAGAAGACGGGAAGATATTGCGTGTACTGGCCAACGACTTGCTTCACGCGTTGGGGTTGCCATTACACCTTCCAGACGATCCATTCTCGATAGCGGAGCTAATAGAAACAGAGGGTTGCTATCGGCGACAGGCACTTCCCGGTGTGTAGGTCGCTTGATTGGTTGTGAAAAATTCCAGGGTAGGGGTAGGCCAGTTTCATATCACCCGTGATATTAAAAACACCCAAGCCGCACCACAGGCGCCCCTGCCAAGCCTCCGAGGCACGTTTTCAGCCTCAATTTGGCCTCAAATCAGGCATCAAATCGCCGCCATCCCCCGTGGGACAAGCGGGGGCAGCTATTATTTCGGGAGTTCAAGGAGGCAAATCGCGATCTTGGCCGCCGCCTCCGATGCGCAGCAGGGCATCCTGGGCCTTGAGTACCGGGGTATGGATACTGTCCTTGAGTTGCAACAAATGCTTGTCACCCGAGACGATCCAATGCGCTTGTGCCTCACAAGAAACAAAACTCCCCGAGTCTGGTATTCGTGCTCGCGCGCGGGGTTGGGATGCTCAATGGCCGTAGCCACCACGTGGTCGTCATCGGGATCGTTGCGGTACGATGGCAAGAGGACGCCAATCTCATATCACCCGTGATATCAAAAGCACCAAAACCGCACTACAGCTGCTC
>JAYRRD010000183.1:0-6652 GCA_041910275.1 Rhodoferax sp. | reverse complement strand
TACGACGACCAACGCGCCAAGGCCGGTCTGCACGCCTTGGGCGAACTCTCGCGCAAAACGCAGGTGCTGTTTCTCACGCACCACACGCACATGCTGCCCATGGTTGCCGAGGTGTTTGGCACCGGGGTGAATATTGTGCGGTTGTGAGGGTGTGGGGGTTTGATAATTCGCTACTATTCCAGTAGCTGTTTGCGCAATTTTTACGGAGCCTGCAGGCTGATATAACCTCCAAATGTAACGATTCGCCTTGCAACACGATAGACGCATGGCGTGCATCTCAAGCAAGAAATGAATTCCAGCACTTCACGTGGCACTTCCATTGAAACCGCGCGCATCATTATTGAAATCCTGCAACTCATGCCGCGCAGGCGCTTCACCACGGCCGCCAACGTCTGCAACGCGCTCCAGGCTGCCGGTTACGGGCGCGACCTGCGCTCCGTGCAACGCTTGTTGGACCAACTCAGTGACCACTTTCCGATTGAGCGGGACACACGCGGCAAGCCCTACGGCTATCGCTGGGCAGAAAACACCCAGGGTTTCCAGCTTGCCAGCCTGACCCCGGCAGAAGCGCTGCTTTTGCAAATTGCCAGGGCGCATATCGCCGACTTTCTGCCGTCGCACGTCGCCCGGCAGCTAGACGGTCTTTTCACCGCCGCCCAAAAAACCATCGACGAGCGCCCTTCGGCTAGTGTCGAGCGGCGCTGGCTGCAAAAAGTCCGGCGCATACCGAACACCCAGCCTTTGCTGCCTGTGCACCTGAAGCCTGGGATTTTTGAGGCGATCTCCGAAGCTCTTTACTACGAACAAAAGCTGCTCGTGCACTATGCCAACGCCCAGGGTAAACGCAAGCAGGCCGTCATAGCGCCGCTGGGGCTTGCCTTGCAGGAGCCACGGCTCTACCTGGTTTGCCGTTTCGACAAGTACGACAACGAGCGCATCCTGTCGCTGGTTCGCATCGAAAAGGCCTGTGTCCTCGACGAACATTTTTCCTATCCCCAGGAATTTGACCTGGCCCGTTACGACGGCGAAGGGCGTTTTGCCTTCGGCATGGGGCAAAAAGTGCGCCTGGCTTTCAGAATCGACAAGCAAATCGGACGCCATCTCACTGAATCACCGCTGTCTGTGGACCAGCAGGTCATCGAAAGCGACGAATATCTGGCCATCACGGCCACCGTCACCGACTCCATGCTGCTGCACACCTGGCTGCGCGGCCTCGGCGAAGCCGTTCATAACGTAAGCATTACGCCGTGTTGACCAGCACGTGAGCGGCACAAGCCGTTGTGCATCAACCACCATTTGTCGCAGGGTGGCACTACAGTTCCTCCATCGCTCGACTTTTGGAGCGGAACACTTCGGAGGGCATACACCATGTTTGAAACGGTCAACGATCTCATCACCCACCAACGCGGGCAACTGCAAGCCTGGAGCAACAACGCCAACGAGATTGGTGGGTTCATTGCCGGGGACATCTGGGACAGCCTGGAGCGAGAGCTGGAAAACATGACCACCGACGGCCTGTACTGGGATGTAGCCGTTGTTATCCAAGGTGCCCTGTTGTCCGCCCTGGTCATGGCTTTTGACAATGCCTGCGAGAAATGGATCACCAAGCGCATCGAAGCCCTGAGTGACACTATGCGCGCTTTTGCCGGGTCTGGCTGGAATTTCGATGCCGCCCACAGCAGCCTGGACACCGTGCGCAAGGGGCTGCGCATCCGCCAGCGCATGGCGCCAAAATTCGAGCAGCTTTTCGACAAGGCCAGACCAAGCGCCCTGCGCATTTTGTCCAGGGCGCTGACCGACGACCTGGATTACGTGCTCAATGACATGGAAAAGGATGCAGAAAAGGACGCGGCCCGTTTGTGCGCTGTCTTCTACGAAGCGCGAGGCACCTTTACAACGGAAATCTCCCAATTGGGCGCCGACCTGCTGCGCCGCGCCATCCACGCCTACCAGGAAGCGCTGACGGCCATGGAACGCACCACGGCATCTGGGAGAATGAATGTTGCTTGAAAATAAAGGAGAGACACATGCAACAGAATTTCATTGGCCAGAGGGAATTTCTTTCGCGTTTACCGGCCATCATCGCCATTGCCCAGCGCCACGGACTTGATGCCGCAGGATGGCAGGAGGCACAAAGTACCGCCAGCAACTTTTGCCTGAAAGTGCCGTTTATTGGCGCATTCAGCGCGGGCAAGACCAGCCTCGTCAACGCCTTGCTGGGCGAAAAAATCTTTTCAGTACAAGTCACGCCGGAAACCGCCATCGCCGCCCACGTCCGCCAGGGGGCTGATTTTTCGGCCCGGTTGGTACGCAAGGATGGCAGCCTGATGGCCGTTGGCGCTGAAGACCTGCGCCAGAACCGTCTGGCCGATCTGGGTGATCTGGGTGATCTGGGGAATGTGGCCCGTCTGGAAGTGCAACACCCGGCGCTGACACGCTGGCGGCGCCTCGTTCTGGTGGACTTGCCGGGCTGGGGATCGGGGGTGCAAGCGCATGAGCAGGTCATTGACGAACACGCGGCCCAAAGCCTGGCCTATGTGCTCGTCGTGGGCGCCTACGATGGGGGCCTGCGTGAAAGCCTAGTACGTGCCCTGACGGAACTCGCTGCGCTGACCATGCCCATCATTCTGGTGGTGAACAAGACCGACACGCGCACGGCGCAAGACGTGCAGGCAGTCACCCAGCAGATGGTGCGCGAAATTCAGGAGCGCAGCGGCGCAGCGCCCCTGGCCACCGTTACCACCAGCGCACGCAAAAATGATATTGACGGCCTGCTGGCGGCACTCGATACGCTGGAGAGGCGCGCGGACGAACGCTTTGCCGCAGGCGCCATCGTCCCGGCAGTTGCACGGCTGCAAGGGATGGTGCAAAACCTGAATCTGCTGGCCGAAAAACGCTTTGCCGAGCGCGAAGCGCAGGACGCGGAAAAAGAACAGTTGCAAGCCGAGCTTGCCGGTTACCAGCAACAACAGGCCACCGAAACGCAAAAACTGCGCACCAGCCTTGCGCCGCTACAGGATGTGTTGCGCCGCCGTCTGCTGGATGGTTTGCGTGCGCAGACCGAGCGTTATGCGGGGCTGGCCGAAACGGGCGGCTCTGTAGGCGACGCCATGCTGCTTGACGCACGCGCCATCGTGGCGCAAACGCTACGCGAGGAATACGATCCAGCCGTGCGCCGCTACCTGAGCGCCCTGGAGCAGGCCTTGCCGCAGCACCTGCCGGTGGCCTTGTCGCTGGAAAAAACGAACGGCGCGGCCACGCCACCGGCAGGGCCAGGCGCCCAGACCGTCCTGGTCACCCTGGCCACACTGACCACGGCGCTGCTTCCCATCCTTTCCAAGCATCCGGTGGGGCGCATCGTGGCGCTGGTGCTGCCCGTGCTGGCGAGCCTCTTTGGCAGCGGGCGCGACAAGACCCTGCAAAACATCGAAGAAGCCCGCGCGCGTGAGCGCCTGCGCAACCAGGTGGGTGCGGCGGTCGAACGGGTGACGCAGGAGTTGCTGGCGCACATCGGCCCGCAACTCGATGCCCGGATTACCGAGGCCGAGCAACTGGTGGCGCAGCGTATCGCGCACGAACGCGGCGAGCGTGAAAAAGTGCTGGCCACGCTGGAAGCGCGCATCAATCAGGGTGAAACCGCCGCCGCCCAGGCGCGCGAAGTTGCCGCGCAAGACCGTGACGCAGCACTGCAGCACCTGAGCGCGCTGCAAGCCCTGGTTGCGCAAGCCCGCGCCCGCAACGCCTGAGCGGGAGCAAGACACCATGACCTCCCCCGCCTTGTCCCCTGAAGAGCGCGAGCGGCGTTTTGATCTTTTGATCCGCGCCACCGACCCCTGGCCAGCGCAGGCGCGCGACCGGGTGCGGCACGACAGCCTGGAGCGGCTCAAAAACCTCATCGACCAGGATTTGCTGGCGCTCTCCCGCCAGGGCAGCCCGGACGACTTTGCCGACATCTACCTGGGCTTTGGCGCAGAGCTGGAGCGGTTTTCCGCCTTTTGCGCCTACCCAGACCTGAGCGCCTGCGCGCTCGTGGCCTTTGGCGGCGGTTTCAGCGCGGGCAAATCCAGCCTCATCAATGCCCTGATAAGCGCCCGCGTGCTGCCCGTGGAAATCGACCCTACCACCACCTTGCCCGCCTACGTGCTGGCTGGTGCAAGCGATGGCGTCATGGCGCTGAACCAGTTTTCCCAGCGCATAGCCCTCACCGACGAAGAATTCGCCAGCCTCACGCACGACGAGCGCGAGTTGTATGGAACCCAGATCGGGCGGTTGCTGCAAGCCGCATTCGTGACGCGCGCCGCCTTTCCCTGGCCGCGCCTGGCCTTCATCGACACCCCCGGCTTTCACAGCGGCGCGCAGGGTACGCAAGACGACGCTGCCCGCGCAGCCAGACAACTCGACGCCGCACAGGCCGTGGTCTGGGTGGTGCCGATCAAGCAAGGAACCCTGACCGACGACGACCTGGGCATCCTGGCCCGGCTGCGCCCCGAGCAACCGAAAATCGTCGTGCTCTCCCATGCCGATCTGGTTCCCGATGCCGACCGCGTAAGCATCGTCGCCCGTGTGCAGGAGATGCTGGCCACGCGCAATCTGGCGGTGCAAGGCGTCTACCCGGTTTCGCGCCATCCCAAATACCGCGCCTTGCTCGCACCGCTGGCCGCGCATCTGGAAGGTTTGCAGTCCTTGGCCAAAGACGCCCGGTTCGCCCACCGCTTCAAGGCATTGTTTGTGCGCTATGCGCGCGGCCTGGAAGCCGAAAGACAGCTCGCCGAACGCCAGCGCCACCAGATCAACCGCCTGCTAACCCTGGCACCCGACGACGCTGTGGCCGAAGCACTGCCGCTGCGCGACTGGGCCGAATCCCACAGCCGCCAGCGCGCAGGCGTGCTGGAAGCGCTGGAAGGTTTGCGCAGCCGCTTTTTCACCGAACTGGCGCAAGCCGGCAAAGCCGTCGGTGTGCCCTTGCCCGAACCGCATGAAATCGAACTCATCGACATTGGCGGCGAACCCCGCATGTGTGCATGGTTTGCCAAGCTGGTCAAAAAAGACGACAAGAAAAAAGCCGCGCTCCAAAAATCCCTGGCCGCGCTATGCCGCGACGCCGAGGTGCGCGAGCGCGAGAAGCTGCTGCGCCTGCATCGCCTGCCGCCCGATGTGCTGGCCGTTTTGCGGCAGGAGAGCGTAGCCCAGCACGCGCTGCGCCTGCTTCGCCTGGACAGGATAAACCCGGCAGCGCTGGCTGTCATGACTCATGGCTGAAGTCAAGATTATTGACGAATCCCACACGATTTCCGACAAGCGCGGGAATGGCAAACTGCGCCGGGAAGTCTGGGTGGATGAAGTCACCAGGAAGATAACCCGTTACAACCTTGCCTACATCAATCACAACATCCATGCAGGTGACAATGGGCGCGTCGTAGGGTACGACAATGCCCACGATGGCCACCATCGCCATTATTTCGGTGTCGTGGAACCTGTCGAGTTTGTCAGTTTGGAAGACACTGAAGAGCGCTTTGAACAAGACTGGATTGCTATAAAGGACAGAAAATGACCAAGCTCACCATCAAGACCGGAACGGAAGAAGACTTTTTCAAGCGTGGCCGCCAGTTGGCCCAAGCCGCAGATCGTGGCGAACAGCTACCTGCCGAGCGCATCATCAGCTTTGAAGACCCTGCTGATGTCATGAAGCTCGTCACGGCAACGCGCCTGGCGCTGTTTCGTGCAGTAAAAGAGATGCCCGGTTCGATCACACAGATTTCGGAGCGGCTGCATCGGGATCGCAGCGCTGTAAAGCGCGATGTAGATGTACTGGAGCAGGCAGGTCTGGTGACCATTGCCGACAAGGTACTGCCCGGCCACGGGCGAGTGAAGGAAGTCCGCGCGACCGCCAATCGGTTCAGCCTGCAGGCTGAGGTGGCCTAACCGAATGAACCGGAATCCGTAAGGAGCTTTTCAATGAACCTGTTTGAAACCCTCAAACGCGCCGCCGATGCAGAGCGGGTGCGCCTGAATCCCCTGCCAACGCACGCGCTGGCACAAGCCGATGAACACCTGCGCCGCCAGTATGCGCTGGCGCTGACCGCAGCCTTGAGCGCGCAGGAAACAGTAAGCGCCACCCAAAGCCGCCTGCTGTTGCTGCTGCTGGAATCCCTGGCACTGGGCGACCAACGCGCCGCGCTATTTGAAACCGTGCGTGGCTGGGACGAAGAAGCCGCGCTGACTCAGGCCTTGCAAGCCGTGCGCCAAGCGGACGCTGCCCATTCCCTGGTGGTGGACGTGCTGGTACTGCTACGCATTGACGCGCCACTGACCGAGCCTCTGTCCGCCCTGGTGGCCGACATGGCCGACTTCTTGGGCGTCAATGCACCCACACTCACCGAACGAGCCAGCCACGCCGCAGCCATTCTGGGCCTTGGTGCAGAGCCGACGGATACCATGGCAGCCATACTGAGCGAACACTGGCCCGCCCGGCTGCCGCAGCGCCTCACGCTGGAAGCGCTGCAAGCAGGAATCAGAGCGTGTTAAATAACCTAACTCATTGATTTAACTTGATTTTTCCAAATAAATGATTTTTTGCTAATATTAAACTTTTATTCATAAATTTACGGGAAAATGACAAGACTTGGATACGACTCGGACATAACGAATGAGC
>JAYRRD010000182.1:0-5797 GCA_041910275.1 Rhodoferax sp. | reverse complement strand
CCGCACAATATTCACCCCGGTGCCAAACACCTCGGCAACCATGGGCAGCATGTGCGTGTGGTGCGTGAGAAACAGCACCTGCGTTTTGCGCGAGAGTTCGCCCAAGGCGTGCAGACCGGCCTTGGCGCGTTGGTCGTCGTAGTTGATGAACAGGTCGTCGGCAATGAACGGCATGGCGTGCGCCTGGCCCAGGTGCATGTCCAGCGCGGCCAGACGCAAGGACAGGTAGAGCTGGTCGCGGGTGCCTTCGCTCATGCCCTCGATGTCCACCAGCACTCCGTTGGGGCGGCGCCCTTGCAGCTTCAGGGGTTCATGCTCGAAGTCCACGCTCAAGCGCTCGAACGATCCCAGGGTCAGGCGGCTGAAGATGCTGCCAGCCAGCGACAGCATGGGGCCTTGCCGGGCCTCGCGGTATTGCTCGATGGACCATTTGAGCAGCCGCGCGCTGACAAACACCTTCAAAAACCGCTCCACCGTCGCCGACATTCTGGCCAGGGCCTCCTGGCGCTGCCCCTCGGCTTTGGCGGCGTCCGCTGCCCCGGCAATGCTGGCCAGGGTAAGTGTGGCGGACTGGCGTCTGGCGGCCAGTTCACTGAGCTGGTTGAGCAATTGCTCGTCCTGCGCGGTCAGCTCCTCCAGCTCGGTCAGCAGGGCTGCCATGTCCATGCTGCGGGCTTCGGCTTGCAACTGCTCCATGGGTAGGCCGTCGCCGCCTTCACGGATGGATTTTTCGGCGCTGGCGGCCATTTGCCGCAGGCGCCGGTGTTCGTCCGAGCGACGGATGCATTCGGCCAGTTCGGCATTTGCATTTGTTTGGCAGCCGGTCACGGCAAACAAAGGCGCCAGGCGGGATTGCGCCTTTTGCAGGCGTAATCTGGCCTGCTCCAGCTTGCTTCTGGCCTGGGCTTGCGCCTGTTGTTGCCGGGTCCACTCGGCGTGCGCGGCGTTGGCCTTGTCCAGCCGCAGTGCCAGTTCAACGGCAATCTCCTCGGCGGGGCGCTCCACCAGCTCCGGGGCGCAGCGCTGGGCCAGTTGCCGGGCGGCGCTGGCCTGGGCGTGCAGGTCGGCTTGCATGGTGTCGATGCGTTCCCGACGGATTTTGTGCATGTCGTTCAGCGCGGCGTCGATTTTCTGGATGACGGCCAGCGCTTCTTCCACCTGGGTGACCTGGACCATGCTCAGGGGCTGCCCGTCTGTGGCTCCCAGCCCGGCGTGTTGCAGTGCCAGGCGCCAGTTCGTCTGCCACGCATCGACCTGGGCGTTGGCGTGCGCGGCGGATTCTGCCAGCAGGCTGTGCGCGGCCTGTGCGTCGGCAATCTGTGCCGCCAGGGTGCGGCGCTGGCCGCCCGCATCGGTTGCGGCTTGTACGATGGCATCGGCTTGCAATACCAGCACGGACAGCGATGCATCCGCCGGGGTGTGCCCCAATGCGCGCAGCTCCCGGGGATCAGCTGGCTTTGCTGATCGGCACACAGTTGCGCGTGTGTGGCCTGGGCGCGCCGGGCCTGGGTCAGCGCATCCGAGGCTTGCAGCGCCAGCTGCCGCGCTTCCAGCCAGGTGCGGGCATCCAGATACGGCACATCGGGCAGTCCGCGTTCCTGCGTGAGCTGGCGCCATTGCGCCGCGCGGGCTGTTTTGGCCTGTTCCAGACGCTCGATCTGGGCGCGCTCGCTCTGGAGTTCCAGCTCCAGCCGCTGGAGTTGCTGCTGTTTGGCCTGGAGTTCGCTGGCTTGTTGCACCTTGTCCAGCCGCCGGTTACGCATGGTTCAAGCCTCCTGTGCCACAACGTACCGGGCTTCGCGGTACTGCTCGATGGACCATTTGAGCAGCCGCGCGCTGACAAACAGACAAACACCTTCGGTCAGTAAGGCTGCTATGTCAAATCACCCTGCGCCAGATAAATTTCGCGCGATTTCTTACTCCCCTTGATCCTGAAGCTCTTTCACCCATGCAAGAAAATCTGCATAGCGCGCTTTGGCGGCCTGCCCTTCTTGCAGATCGGCGCGCAATTGCGCCAGCTCCGCTTGCAAGGCGTCCGTCAGGCGCCGTTCGAGCATGCTGGCCAGCGTGCCCAGTTGCTGGCCCAGCGTATCGACCTGCTGGTCCAGCAAGCGGGCAAAACGCTGGTTCAGCTCGCCCACCAGGGCATCGGTGGCACGGCGCAGATCGGCCATGACCGATTCATCGCGGATTTTTCCCTTGTCGCCCTGCCCTGCAAAACGGGCAATGATGTCGCCCGTCGGGTCCAGCAAGGTGAAATCCCAGTGCGGCCACTGGATGGCATCCAGCGCTTGCACAACCAGGGCGCGCAAGGCCAGCGGGTCGTAGCGCTCATCCTGCATGTCGATCACATCCAGCAGCATGCGGCGCAAACCGCTCGAAAGCTGCGCGGGCGCCACCAAGCGTTCAATTTCTGCCGCAAGCTCCGCCTCGACCGTGCGCACATACCCCAGGGTTTGATCCACCGCATCCGATACCGCCACAAAACGGTACGTGGTAGTGGTGCTATACGACTCGGTATGCCCAGTGTCCCAGCTAAAGGGGTTCCACCATGACGAATCGCTGACATACCTTGAGTGATGGTGCGTCTCCTGGCCGGTATGGGTTTCCAGGCGTGCGGCGCGCGTGGCGGCCTCGCGCAATTCCACCTGCAAGGTGCGGCTGCGCGCGCGGGCGGCCTGGGCGGCTTCGCCCACATAGGCGGCCAGCGCCGTTGCAATCCGCGCCATCTGCCCGGCCAGAACGGTTTCACGCCCCGCCAGTTCCGCCAGATCGTTGCGCTCCAGGTTTTGTATGCGTTCACGCGCCAGGGCTGCGGTGTTGTTGCCCCACTCGACAAGGCGCGCCCGCCGGTCCGGTTCCAGTTGCGCGCGCTGCTCGGCCAGAATCGCCTCCTTGTCCTGGCGTGCCTGCTCCAGCGCTTCCTGCAAGGCCGCAAAACCGGACAAATCGCGCCACAGTGCGGCATCTGGCGGGGTTTCTCTCCAGACCTCCTCGGCCATCTCGCCAAAACGCGCGTAGGTGTGCCGCTCGTCCTCGGCCCACTGATCGGGCGCACGCTGGGCAAATGCGTAGGCAAAACTGCTCATGAAATACGGGCGCTGCGCCGCTGTGGCAATGCGCTCGGCCAGCACCGTCCGGTCCTGCAGACGCAGCCTTTGCGCAAAGGGTTCCAGCGAATTGGTGGCGTGGCGTGTCAGGCGCCAGGTGACATCGGCACGGGTTTCAGCCAACGAATCCTGGTCATAACCGGCTTCAAGAAAAACGGCGTCAAACTGCGTGCCGACCAGTGCGAGCCGTTTGACGCCCTTGGCTGGCGCCTGTTGGGCGAAGAGTTCCACATCGTGCGTATCGAGGAAGTTGCTGGCGCGCGAGAGAAGAAAAATGGCATCACACTCCGCCAGATAGTCACGGGTTTTTTGCACCCGGCTGAGGATGGGATCATTGACGCCAGGGGTATCGACAATTTCCACGCCCTGCAGCGCTGGATGGGGCCAGAATATCTCGGTAGCCGCCACTATCGGCGTCAGGCGGCCATCTTCGCCCACATACTCGTTGAGCACGGCCTGCAAATCGGCCACAGAATCCACCGTGTGGCGCAATTCGCCCTTCGCCACGCACTCGGCCACCGGCGTGCCACGTGTGCGCGCGTGGCGCACCAGTTCCTGCGCGGCGCGGGTGGCATCGCCGGTGTCCGTCCCCGCCGCCTGTTTCTCCAGGTCGCCCCATTCCCCGGCACTGTAAAACCGGACCACCAGCGCGGCTTGCTCACCGTAACGGATGCGCGTCAGGTTCGCCGTCTTGGGCGTGGCCGCCTTGGGCAGCACGGCCTCGCCCTTGAACAGCAGCGCATTGAGAAAACTCGATTTTCCAGCCTTGACCTGCCCGATGATGCCAATGGACAGCGGCGTCCCCGCCAGACTCAGCCTGGCAACGCTGGCATCGTAGTCACGGTTCATTGCATCCAGCTTGGCAAAGTCCGCCGGAAAATCCTTACGGAAGCGCTCCAGGGCATCCAGGGAATCGTGGGGGTTTTTCATCGTCATGCTTTCGATCATGTTTTCAAAATGGAGGCTGTGCCGCCGCACCTTCTGCGCCGGTTGAGTTTACCCAGACAAGCCAGAAAGCCGCCCATACAATCGCTTGAATCACGAGAGAAGGACGATTCCATGCCAAACTTGCAAACCCCCGCCCCAACCTTCGACGATGTATGGCGCACCATCAAGGAACTGGCCAAGTCAAGCAAAGACAGCCACAAGGAACGCGCAGCGGAAATGGACCGCATGTTCCGGGAGACGGACCGCGAAATCAAGGAAGTGGGCCGACAGATTGGCAATCTGGGCAACCGCTTGGGAAGTTTCACGGAAGAGATGGTCAAGCCCGGACTGGTGCGCTTGTTCCGGGAGCGCGGGCTGAAAGTGAACCGCAGAACAATGCAAAATCTGGCACGGCACGACGCCGCCGGGCAATTTCTGGAGCAGGTTGATTTGCTGATGAGTGACGGCGACATGGCGATTGCTGTGGAATGCAAGAGTCATTTATCCGTGGATGATGTGAACGAGCATCTGGAGCGTCTGACATCGTTCAAGGAGCATTGGCCCGAATATGCGCGCTACCGCCTGCACGGCGGCGTGGCGGCAATGGTCTTGCCGGATGAAGTGGGCCGCTATGCGTACCGCAAGGGCCTGTACGTACTGGCGCAAAGCGGCGAGCAAGTCGAAATCCGCAACGACGCCAAATTTGAGCCACGGGTGTGGTAATCAGAGCGTTTCTGGCTGTAGGCCCCATGGAACGCGCGGGAGAAGCTATTGTTTTTGCACTATCGGCTTGAGGCGACTTGACTGGGTGCAATATCAAAGTTGCATTCCATCTATCACCCGTCCTTTATTGAAAACACAATTTTCCTGAATTTTTTGGTTAGTGTACGAACACCAAGGGTAGTAAATATTGCCTGCATCAAATAGACTATCCTGGACAAATGTTACACCGTCACTACGATACAGAGTCAGACCACCCAAATACAAAGAAGTATTGCGAAACGTGCAGCCGCTTATCGCAGGGGCATTTCGTACCTGATCCTTGCAATAAACAGCTAGGTCGGGAATCTCTTTAAGGACCGTGGATGAACAGGCAATGAACTCGCAGTTCTTAATGTCGTTGAGGTATTCGGTATAGATCGCGCCACCGTGCGCCGCGTTGCAACGCTCAAAACGGTTGCCCTTAATATCTTCAGAAAAATTTTCATTGTCGAAGAGGTAGATAGCACCGCCATTAGCGGTTGGATAACCACAGGCAGTAAAGCGGCTGGACGAAACACTAAGGTATCCACCTTCGCACCCCAACGCTCTGGCATGCGTGAGCGTGAAACGGCAGTTGTGCACGGTCAATTGCACCCCCGTGCACCAGATTGCGCTGGCTTCCCATGCTGCGTCGTATATACCGGTAAAGTCACAATCGTCAACACTAAGTGCGCCCTTGCCGGAAAAAACGAGGCGCGCACTCATCAAACGGCAGCCATTCAAGGTCAGTTTGAATTCTTGGCTACCGGCCAGGGTGGTTTGAATGGCAGCACCGTTGCGAAAAATGAAAACCGCATTTTGTGTGGACCATGCAGCGCTAATTGCCAGCGTTTCTTCCAAAAACCACAGGCCGCCATTGAGAGCGTGTTAAATAACCAATTCTTTGAAAATCAACAAGTTAGCATATAGGGCGTTTTCATTCTTGCTATTCTTTTCATATTTGGCTGTATAACGGGGACCACTTCTCACCCTTTCTCCACGGTTGAGGCACAGGGCAT
>JAYRRD010000181.1:0-22453 GCA_041910275.1 Rhodoferax sp. | reverse complement strand
GGTCGCGCCGTTGGCGCTCAAGACACGGGCAAACGAGCACGTCCGATTTTGCAGGGCCAAAGGCCCGACCACATACCAGCCTGGGGCACCGCCCCAGGATGCCGTGGCGGATCATTTGGGTCTCCGAGGCCATCAATGTGGTTCCGGGAGCGATGCCTGGGGCGTGTTCCACGGGCGCGTGTTCCGGGCGCGTTCCTGGGGCACCGCCCCAGGAGCCGTGGCGGATCATTTGGGTCTCCGAGGCCATCAATGTGGTTCCGAGAGCAATGCCTGGGGCGCGTTCCGGGGGCGTGTTCCACGGGCGCGTGTTCCCGGCGCATTCCTGGGGCGTTGCCCCAGGCTGGTATGTCGTCGCGCCGTTGGCGCTCAAGAAATGAGCAAACGGGCAAGCGCGCACGTCCGATTTTGCAGGGCCAAAGGCCCGACCCCATACCAGCCTGGGGCACCGCCCCAGGATGCCGTGGCGGATCATTTTATCCACTCACAAAAAGAGAGCTATCCCCGCTCGTCCCATAAGCCTTGCAAGCCGATTGGCACAATAAAACACGGCCAGACACCAGCCGCCAGCCGCTGATTGGGGGAGAAATGGTGGTGTAATGGGCCGAAACAAGGCAAAAATAATGCTGGAATCTGGCTGTAGCCCTTATGAAATGTGCGGGAACAGCTATCAATTGGTGAGTTTCTGGGGCACCGCCCCAGGTTGTTATGGACCCACGCGCTTTGTCAAGAGGGGCATGCCACCGCATGCAGCACGCTGTGGCCATGGCCTATATACTTTGCGGCTCAATGGGGAGGGGACGACGTGCACGACGACGAATTGGAAACCCGCTACCAGGCACTGCAGCAGAGCGCGCCTGCCGGATTCACAAGCTCCCTGCGACGATTCATCGTGGAAGGCAGTGATCGTGAGCTCAACCGCGTCAACGTGCTCGATTTCGCAGCACGGTACGGTCTCGACGAAGATGATGCCGTGACGGGCTTTGTCCATGCGTCCCGCATCGGTTTGTTTGATCTCTCGTGGAACCTCCTTTGCCCAGGGTGTGGCGGCGTACTGGGTGCGAATGCAACGCTAAAAACCATGCGCAAGGATGAATACCACTGCGCCATATGCACCATCGCCTATACCCCAACGCTCGACGAAATCGTGGAGGCCAGCTTCACGGTCAACCGCCGCACGCGCCAGATTCCGGGACACGAGCCCGATTCGTTGCCGTTCTGGGAATACATCCGGCAGTTTTTCTGGAGTTCGGGCATAGAACTGCCCGATGGCGAGGCGTTCGACCGACTCGTCGCAGAAATAACGCTCGACACAATCGAACTCGCACCGAACGAAAAATGCCAGATGTCGCTGGTACTGCCACCGTACCACTTGCTCATTTTTGAACCTGTCACGCATACCGCGCAGCACCTCAACGTGCGCGGAGACCCTCCGCCGCAGCGTCAGGAACTTTCCATCGTCTACACCAACGAGGATCTGCGTCTTCCGCTGCGCAAGCTGCGGCCAGGTCCCCTGCGCTTGACCCTGGAGAATCGAACCAAGCAGCGTGTCCTGCCGGGTATCTATATCGGCGGCCCGTCGTTCAAGGAAATGGTCTCGCGCCGCAAGCGCTACCTGTCCGCCGCACGGCTGCTCACCAACCAGGCATTCCGCGAGATTTACCGCAGTGACACGCTGGATGTCGACCAGCGCCTGAAGCTCACGAGCCTGACTTTTTTGTTCACGGACCTCAAGGGCTCGACCGAGTTGTATGAGCGCGTCGGCGATCTGAATGCCTTCGAACTGGTGCGCGCGCATTTCGGTGTCCTCACCGATGCCGTAACGCTGGAGCATGGCGCCGTCGTCAAAACGATAGGTGATGCCGTCATGGCGACCTTTGCCACGCCCGTTCGGGCCGTTGCCTGTGCGCTACGCATGCGCGAGGCCATGCGGCACCTGAACGACACGCATGGCCGCGAGGACCTGATTGTCAAGATTGGCATCCATGAGGGTTCCTGTCTTGCCGTCTCTTTGAATGAACGGCTCGACTACTTTGGCCAGACGGTCAACATCGCCGCCCGCGTGCAGGGACTGGCCGATTCCCAAAGCATCTTTGCAACGGAGCCTGTGATTTGCCAGGATGCAGTGGCCCGGTTGCTCGAAAGCCATCACCTTGTCCCGCATGCGCGCAAACATTCGCTCAAAGGATTGAGCGAGTTGTTCACGGTCTATGAAATTCCCTGACTTACAACCACCGCTGTCCAATTGAACCGCAGGTCCCATAAGCTCCATAGGCTGATTGACACAATAAAACGCTGCCGTACACCAACCGCCAACCGCCGGGTAGAGGAAAGGTGGTGGTGTGATGGGCCAAAACAATGAGGAAATAATGCCGGAATCTGGTTGTGGCCCTTATGGAATGTGCGGGGACAGCTATCAATTGGTGAGTTCCTGGGGCACGTCCCTCGGGCGGTGCCCCAGGCTGGTATGTCGTCGCGCCGTTGGCGCTCAAGACACGGGCAAACGGACACGTCCGATTTTGCAGGGCCGAAGGCCCGACCCGATACCAGCCTGTGGCACCGCCCCAGGAGCCGTGGCGATTATTATTCGATGATCACCAGACCCGGAAACACAGACACATTTCCATGACCACTTCCCCACCCATCGACTGGCCCACCGGGGGCTTTGAATGGACCGAAGAGCTGCGGGCAAAGCTGCCTATCATCCGGGGCATCCGGGTAACCGATCCCAAGCCCCCGACCGGCGCCTGGACCAAGCCGCCCCGTTTGACGGAACCTCTGTCCGACTACTACGCCGGAGAGATCAAGGATTATCTGGACTCGCGCGCCAAACGCGGATTGCCGCCCGCTGCCAAGCCCTGGACCGAATCCGAGGCGCAAGCTCGACTCAACGCCGACGCCTTGCGCAACTCTGACTGGGAATACTGGCAGGAGTTGGCCCTGCAATTTTTCTACAAGAGTAGATCGGGCGCTGACTTCCCCTGGGCCTTGGAAGCCGCCCTTGAACTCCATGGTCCGGTCTTCGCCACGCGCTGGCTGTTGATGTTGGGGCTGGAATTCCACGAACACGCTTTTTATCTTTTTTACTACAACTGGAAAGATAGTCATAGTCGGTTGCGTGAGGCTCTGGCATACAGCTCGGAAGACGATTACCGCACCGCCCTGCAGGTCGCGGCAGACTACCGAGGCCAATCTGACCAGTTGGACCTGCTCACCAGTTACCTATTTCCGGATCAAACGGATTGGGCAGAGCAAAGCGCCGCGCACCAAATTCCATATCACTGGGAGTACATGCTGGACCACTTGATCCTGTTGGTCGAGGTGGCAAAAAAAGACGGTTACGACAGCAGGATATGGGAGGAGATTTCGCCATCAGCAGCCTTGCTGCACATCTACCGGCAGGGTGAGGCCGCCTTGCCTATCCTTGCGGTGATGTTTGATCGACAGCACACCGCTAGCCGCAAGCTCGCGTTCCTCAGTCTGATTGTCCAGCTGCGCACGCCGGGCCTTATCCCGACAGTGGTCGCCCGTTTTGATAACAAGCAGACCCGTGCCACCCTGGACAAGCTGGCTGAACGCTGGCCTGCCGCCTGTCTGGTGTCGGCCCTGGAGCGCGCCGCTACGGGCCGTTTCGACGAACTAGACGGCTGGATCACCCGCCTGGCCCTGCGCCAACCACAGGCCGTAGAGTCAGCCTTGGCCGCGTGCTCTCCCGAAGCGCGGGCACGTGGTGCCGACCTGGTAAAGCCCCAGTCCGCGCCGGAGGAGGCCCCCGCCGAAGCCCTGCCCGAAGTGCTCCGCAACCCGCCCTGGACAAGCAAGGATAGGCCCAAGCCCCTGCCGGTGCTGGAACTCGTGGCCCCGCCGCAACCCGAAGCCATGGTGTGGTCAAAAGGCGTCCGGGAGCGCTGGCTGAGGCTCGACAGTGAAGATTTTCAAAACATCAAGAGGCGTTTGCATGGACGGCAGGAACACGAACCGGACTTCACCATGGATCGGTGGGGACTCTGGTGCATGGATGTAAAAGAGTCCGCCCACCACCGCGCCTACGCGGGCGAGCCACTCCGCCCCGAGGATTTCGAGGCTTACAAAAACCCTGAGTTCCTGATGTGGATGCGACCCAAAACCGCCCAGGCGGTATGGGCCGGTATTCCAGCCAAGGTCTGGCGCAACTGGAGCCTGGATGTATTGCAGGCGCTGTTCGCCCAGGGAGACATGGCTGCCCTACCCCGCATTTTGGATTACGTTGATTCGCTCGAGTACTACAAAACGCATGGTAATTTCGAGAAGTTATCCATCCTGCTGCCAGTGCGGGCGCACTGGTGGGCACCGCTTGCCGCCTGGGCTTTACGCAACAACCTCAAACACAGGGTCCGCTCCGATGGCATCGCCTGGCTTCGCGCCCATCCCGAAACCGCCATCACCGCGCTGATTCCACCCGCATTGGGCAAGCCTGGCTCTGCCCGCGAGGACGCCCGCGCTGCCCTGCGCTGGCTGGCGGAGGATGGCAAGGAAGAGGAACTGCGCCGCATCGCCACCGGATATGGTGCCGACGCCGCAGCCGCCGTGGACGCCCTGCTCAAAACCGATCCGCTGTGGATCGTCCCGGCCAAGCCGCCCAAGCTGCCCGCCTTCTTCGTACCCGCTGCCTTCCACCGGCCCCGGCTGAACGGCGGCGGTGCTTTGCCGCTTACCTCCGTCGCGCACCTGGGCACGATGCTCGCCATCAGCCGACTGGATGAACCCTACGCCGGGCTGGCGCAGGTCAAGGCGGCGTGTACTTCCGACTCCCTGAGCAACTTCACCTGGGATGTGTTCGAGGCATGGATGGCGGCAGGGGCGCCCAGCAAAGAGGACTGGGCCTTCACCGCCCTGGCCCTGCTGGGCGATGACGAGACCGCCCGGCGGCTGACGCCGCTGTTGGCGCAGTGGTCCAGACACGGCGCCCACGCCCGCGCCACGGCGGGACTGGATATGCTGGTCGTCCTCGGCACCGACGTGGCGATGCAACGGCTCAGTACCCTTGTCGACAACAAGGCAGCGTCGGAACAGCTGCGGAACAAGGCGCGGCAACGGTTGGCCGACGTCGCGCAGGATCGGGGACTCTCGGAGGAGGAACTGGCCGACTGGCTGGTGCCCGATCTGGAACTGAATGCCAACGGCACGCTGGCCCTGGATTTCGGGCCGCGCCAGTTCATGGTCGGTTTCGACGAAGCCCTGCGGCCCTGGGTGCGGGATGCAGCGGGGGTGCAGCTCAAAACCCTGCCCAAACCCATCCAGAGCGACGACCCCGACGCGGCCCGCGCCGCCACCCAGCGTTTCAACGCGCTCAAGAAAGACGCCAAAGCCATCGCCAAGCAGCACATCGAACGCCTTGCCAAAGCCATGACCAACCGCCGCCGCTGGACCCCCGCGACCTTTCGCATGCTGTTCATGGAGCACCCCGTCATGTGCCATCTGGCGCGGCGGCTGGTGTGGGGCGTTTACCGCGACGACGAGCTGCTGGAAGCCTTCCGGGTGGCGGAGGATTCCAGCCTCGCTGACCGCCACGACGCCGCCTATGCACTGCCCGACGCGGGCGCCATCGGCCTGGTGATGGCGGCGGAACTGTCCGAAGAGCTGTACCGGGCGTTCGGCCAGATATTTGCCGACTACGAGATCATCCAGCCCTTCAAGCAGCTTGGGCGTGAGCTGTACCGGCCCAACAAGACCGAGCAAAAAAGCGGCGAAGTCACCCGCTTCGTGGACAAGAAAGTCAACGGTGGCAGCCTCAACGCCCTGGCAAACCGGGGTTGGCGGCGGGAGCGTGGCCCGGCGTTTTACAAGCCGCTCGATGGTGGCTTGACCGTGGTTCTGGAAGCCAAAGTCCTGAATAGCCACAGTGGTTCCGAGTGGGGCGAGCCGGACCACGAATTCGGCAAGCTGTTCGTCAGGCGCGATGGCAGCGATGCACAGGTGGCCGTCACCGAGTTGACGCCCTTGGCGTTCAGCGAGGCCATGCGCGATGTGGCCCTGTTGCCCGTGCTCAAGCCCCAATAGCGCACTGGCTTACGCGGAGATAATGTGTCGCAATTTCGCAAAAATAGCGACACATCACGCAAATCTGTCGCCGCCAGCGACATATCATGTGCCGCAAAATTGCAAGGATTCAACCCAAACCCCAAACCATGAGCATGACCCATTGGCGCCCAGACCAGCCCTACAACGATTTGCCGCCTTTACCGCCAGCCACAGAGGTGGAAACGCGCCCGGTGCTCAAGCAGTGTATTGCCGCACGGGCAGCGCTGGCGGAACTCAAGCAGGCCGCCGAGCTGATCCCCAACCAGGGCGTGCTCATCAATGCACTGCCACTGCTGGAGGCGCAGGCCAGCTCTGAAATTGAAAACATCATCACCACGAGCGACCGGCTGTTTCAATACCAAAGTGTCTCTGCGCATGCCGACCCGGCGACCCGCGAAGCCCTGCGCCACAGTAGCGCATTGCTGGAGGGGTTCCGGGCACTCAAGCAAACCCCGCTGAACACCCGCACGGCAGAACAGATATGCACACGCATCAAGGGGGTTGACATGCAGGTGCGGCGCGTTCCGGGAACTGCGCTTGCCAACCAGGCGACCGGGGAAGTGATTTATACCCCGCCCGTGGGAGAGGATGTGCTGAGATCGAAACTGGCCAACTGGGAACGCTATTTGCACGAAGCACGTGATATAGACCCCTTGATCCGCATGGCGGTCGGGCATTACCAGTTCGAGGCGATCCACCCTTTCACCGATGGCAATGGCCGCACCGGACGTGTTTTGAATAGTCTGTACCTGATCCAGGAAGATTTGCTGACGCTGCCGATTCTGTATCTCAGCCGCTACATCATCAAGAACAAGGCCGCGTATTACCGGCTATTGCTCGATGTCACGCGCAGCCAGGCATGGGAACCGTGGATTCTCTATGTGCTCCAGGGCATTGAAGATACGGCACGCTGGACGACGGCGAAGATTTCAGCCATTCGGAATCTGTCGGCCCTGACCGTCACGCATCTGAAGAAGGCCGCACCGAAAATCTATAGCCGTGAGTTGGTGGACCTGATTTTTGATCTGCCTTATTGCCGCATCCAGAACCTCGTCGAAAAAGACATTACCGCCCGCCAGGCAGCCTCGCGCTATCTCAAGCAACTCGTTGCAATCGGCGTGCTGGAGGAAAGAACCGTGGGACGAGAGAAACTCTTCATCCACCCCAAACTGATACAGCTGCTGACACGGGACGACAACACGGTGATTGCCTACCAGTAAAGGCATATACTCACAAAAAGAGAGCTGCTCCCGCTTGCCCCATAAGCCTTGCAAGCCGATTAGCGCAATAAAATACTCCATACACCAGCCCCCCAGCCGCCGGGTAGGGGAAAAGTGGTGGTGTGATGGGCCGAAACAATGAGGAAATAATGCCGGAATCTGGCTGTGGCCCTTATGGAATTTGCGGGGCCAGCTATCAATTGGTGAGTAATTGGTGAGTTCCTGGGGCGCGTTCCTGGGGCGGTGCCCCAGGCTGGTATGTGATCGCGCCGTTGGCGCTCAAGACACGGGCAAACGGGAACGTCCGATTTTGCAGGGCCAAAGGCCCGGCCTCATATCAGCCTGGGGCACCGCCCCAGGTATGCTCGAATACCAACCCGGTACGCTGACTCGAATACCAACTCGGATAGGTTGTGCATGGGCGTATGGGATGGAAACGTTTTGAAGGGGGTATCGCGTGACGGAATGGATCGTAGTATGCGTGTTTACAGCACTGGCGCTGCTCTGGTTTGTCGGGGCATTCTTGCTGCGCGGTGCCGATCTGCGTCCCTTTGATGGTCCGGATAGTCCGGCAAGCCTGACAAACCTGAAAAATCCGCCGAATCCGACCAGTGGCACCGACCATGCGTACTGGCAGCGCTTTGCGAGCGGCAACACGCCCAATGCCGAGCATCAGGCTGTGCTTGCATCCCTGGCTGGCATCGCCACGCTGCTGCAGGAAACGCCACGCGCACAGCACCTGGGCCTGCTGCGGCGCTACATGGACGATATGGCAAGGGATCGCCACTTTGCGGTGCAATTCACGCCGGTCAACGTCCTTGGCATGGCCGCCGAGTGGGTGCAAGCGCCTGACGCCGACAGCTCCCGGCGCACGCTCTATATCCATGGCGGCGCCTGGATGATGGGCAGCCCGCGCAGCCACCGGGCCATCACTGCCCGGTTCGCAGAAATCACCGGCGGGGCTGTGCTGGCCATTGACTACCGGCTCATGCCCGAACACCCCCGCAGGGCTGGCATTGAAGACTGTCGCCGAGCCTACAACTGGATGCTGGTGCACGGGCCAAATACGCTGGAGGCGGCCAGCGCGGTCTTTGTTGCCGGGGACTCTGCCGGTGGCAACCTGACACTGGCGCTGATGGCCTGGGTGCGCGACCAGCGTTTGCGCGCGCCCGACGCGGTGGTGGCCTTGTCCCCGGCAACCGACGGTACGCTGGACAGCCCCAGTTTGCGCACCAACCTGGCAAACGATCCCATGCTGGGTCCGCTGTTTGGCAAGCTCATCTGGGTGCCTCGTTCGGCATTGCTGTGGCTGAGTTGGTTGCGCAACCGCATCCGCCCCAACCATCCGCTGGTGTCCCCGGTCTTTGGTGACCTCTCCGGGCTGCCACCAACGCTGATTCAGGCCAGCGATAGCGAAATGCTGCGCGACGACAGCGTGCGCTACACCCACAAGGCCCGCGCCGCCGGATCACCCGTAACACTGCAAACCTGGGATCGCATGGTGCATGTGTGGCACATTTTTGACCCCGATCTGAGCGAGGCGCGCCAGGGGTTTGATGAAATTCGCGCATTTCTGGCGCACGCATGCCCCGCTTTGGCAAAAATAGACCCGGCTTGTCATGGCCGGGTGCACAATACCGAATCACCCGAATCACCCAAATCAGGAGAGTCGCCCCATGTTTGAACGCTTGTTGTGTCGTTGCCACCCGACCGGGGTCGCAGACCTGATGCCATGAGCGGCCCGGCTACCGCTGCATTTTCCTTTGCACCGCTGGGCGTGCTCGTCCTCGCCGATGCGGCCTTGCGCGAGGCCCGGCAAATGGGGCGCGAGTACCAGGACGTTCTGGCCGCCATGCAGGACCACGCGGCAGAACAGGCCGAGGCCCGGCGCCGGTCCAGCAATGCCCAATTTGCGCAACGCCAGGCCACCAAACACCATGCAACGCGCCTGCAAACGCGGTTGGAGCGTCTGCGTGGACTGTGTACTGCGCTGGGCCTGCCGCACGCGGCCATTCTGGAGCGTGCGGGTTGGGTCGCAGAGCCACAGCCGCAAGATACCAGGCAGGCCGCACAGCAACAACACCTGGAATCCCTGCAACGCGCAGTGACCGTTCTGGAGCAGGCGATTGCCGCACAGCAGGCTGCTGCGCCCGACAGTGCCGGGTTCGCGCTGCCGGTGGCCGAATTGCCGCCGGTGGAAGAAGCACTGCACGCCTACATGCAGCAGCGCGCCTTGCACGCGCGGCTCGACGCGCAGCAGGCCACAGCGATTCACGCACTGGTGGCCCGGTTGCTGGCACGCCTGCATCTGGAGCCTGGCGAGGCTATCCCTGCCGAGCTGGATGCTGTGGCCCAATCCATTGCCCTGGCGCCCAGCCTGGAGCGGGCCGAAGCCCTGGCGCTGGATGTGCGTCTGCGCATCCAGCAGCACAACGACCTGCGTGCCCGCCAAAGCGCCGACGCCGCCGAGGCGCGCACCTTGCTCGATGCCCTGGGCGAGCAATCACCCGTGGCGCTGCGGCAGTTGCTCGAAGACGTTGTGCTGGGTCAGCCCCTGACGCCACACATCCGTGCATTGGCTGCCCAGGCGCTGCAAGCGGTGGAAACGCAACGCAAGCAGCTGGAAAACGAAGCGGCGGCGCAGGTGCTGGCGCAGTCGCTGCGCGATCTGGGCTACACCGTGGACGGGGTGGAGCATACGTTCTTTGTCGAAGGCGGTGTGGCCCATTTTCAGCGCCACGGCTGGGGCGACTACTTTGTGCGCATGCGCGTGGGCGTACAGGACAAAACCCTGAATTTCAATGTGGTACGGGCCAGGGGAGCGCAGGAAACAGCCGAGCGCAAACGGCTGGACTATCTGGCCGAAGACCGATGGTGCGCTGAATTTCCCAAGCTGGTGGCAACGCTGGCGGCGCGCGGCATTCAACTGGACGTCAAACGCCTGCTGGGCGCCGGTGAACTGCCGGTGCAAGCCGTGGACCCCGCCAGTTTGCCGGCGGTACAAACCGAAGCCGACCGGCAGGCACCACAGAAACTGCGTGAAATGAAATAGGAAATGGCACCATGGATCTGACACCACGCTGGATTCTTGATCTGGAGCGGCTGCTGCCCATACGCTCGCAGTTTGTCGTGTCGGGCAATATCCGCGACAGTTTTTTGACGCCGGTGCGCGGCGCCGACACCCTGACCCTGGCACCACTGCTGCGCTGCCTGTGGTCGTCGCTGTCGGGCCTGGGCTACCAGTTTGTGCTGGTCTATGACCCCATCGAGGGACTGCGACCCTACCCCAGGGAGCCCGCCAGTGTGGAACTGGCGACGCGCCTGTTCGACCTCAAGCTGCAAGGCGGCGTGATGCCCGCCAGCCTGGAAACGCTGACGGACACCATGAAAGCGGTTGCGTTCCAGCGCGAAGCCCGCTGCGCGCTGGTCATCGATTTTGCCTCGCGCCTGACGCGCCAGCCCGACCACCTCGATGGCACCGAGCACCGCTTCTTCCTGGCGGCCCAACGCCTGTCCCTGGTTGCCAACCCCATCGTGCCACGCAATGCCGATGTTTCCATTGCCACCACTGCCATAGGCAAGGCACTGTTCAATCCGGTTGTGTGGCTGGTCAACCGCGCGCAGGATTTGCCGTCGTGGCTGACGCTGGACAGTGCGCGGGTTGCCAGCATGGTGATTGGTCAGCCCGACTACGCTACGCGCCACGAGGCGGCACGCTTTCTGGCCAGTCTGTTCCCCGGCTTCGATGGTGCAGATGCGGCCCAGCGCAGCCAGTTTGCCCAGACCTTTGCCGACCAGACCGATGGTCTGGCGCTGTCGGCCATGAGCGATGTGGCCCAATTGGCCGACCGCCGGGGGATCGACATCCGCAACGTGGACGATGCCGTGCAGTGCTTCAAGGTGGGGGCTACCGACAACCCCTGGAAGAAGGGCTATTTGCGCGAAAAAATTGCCGGTGCACAAAGCCTGATCGAAAGCCGGGTACGCGGCCAGGAACGCGCTGTCACCAAGACCATGGATATCTTGATGCGCTCGGTCATGGGTCTCACCGGCGCCCACGCACGCGGGCGCGGCAACCGCCCGCGCGGCGTGTTGTTCTTTGCCGGACCCACCGGCGTGGGCAAGACCGAACTGGCCAAGGCGCTGACCCATCTGGTGTTTGGCGACGAGCGTGCCTACATCCGCTTTGACATGAGCGAGTTTTCCGAAGAGCATGCCGGCGCACGCCTGCTGGGAGCGCCCCCCGGCTACGTGGGCTACGACGCCGGGGGCGAGCTCACCAACGCCGTGCGTGCCAAGCCCTTCAGCGTGGTCTTGTTCGACGAAATCGAAAAGGCCCACCCCCGCATCCTCGACAAGTTCTTGCAAATCCTGGAAGACGGACGTCTGACCGACGGGCGGGGCGATACCACCTATTTCTCGGAGGCCATCATTGTTTTTACCTCCAATCTCGGTATTTACGTCGAGGACGCGCAGGGCCGGCGCGTGCAGAACGTGCAGGCCGACGATGCGCCGGAAGTGGTGGAAGAGCGGGTGCGCCAGGCGATTCAGGACTATTTCAAGTTCCACCTTTCGCGTCCGGAAATTTTGAACCGGCTGGGCGACAACATCGTCGTTTTCGGGTTTATCGCGCCGCACATTGGCGCGCAGATCATGGACGGCATGTTGTCCAACGTCATTGCCCGTGTGCGCGAGGAACACAAAACCGAACTGCGGATACCCGATACCGTGCGCGCGCAACTGCGCACCGAGTGCACCCGCGACCTGTCCAACGGTGGCCGGGGCATTGGCAACCGGCTGGAGTCGGCATTCATCAACCCCTTGAGCCGCGCCCTGTTTTTGTTTCCGCTGGAAGGGCGCACGCAGATCACGGTCATGGCCATCACCGAGGCGGCCAATGGTGTCAGCACGGTGGTCCTCCAGTGAAGTCGGCAGGCACCACCATCGCCATCAACAAGGCCCATTTCCCGGTGACCGTGCTGGGACCGGGGCGGCGCATCGGATTATGGGTGCAGGGGTGCAGCATTGGCTGCAAGGGCTGCGTGTCGATGGATACCTGGCCCCAGGACGGCGCACGTGTGGTTGCCATACCCGACTTGCTGGCCTGGTGCAAAAAAGTGGCTGCTGGGGGTCTGGATGGCATCACCATCAGCGGCGGCGAACCATTCGACCAGCCCGAGGGACTGCGGCAACTGCTCAAGGCGCTGCGGGCCTGGCGCACCCAGGCGGGGCTGGACTTCGACATCTTGTGCTACAGCGGCTACCCCCTCAAGACCTTGCAACAGCGCCATGCCAAGCTGCTGGCACTGCTGGACGCGCTGATTCCCGAGCCGTTTGTCGATAGCCTGGCACCCACGGCACCGTGGCGCGGATCGGCCAACCAGCCGCTGCTACCGTTGTCGCCGCTGGGCCAGCGGCGCTTTGCCGCGTTTGTGGCAGCACCTTTGGCCGATACCGAAAAACACATGCAAGTGGCCGTCGAGGGCGGGCGGGTGTGGATGATAGGTATCCCGCAGCGTGGCGACATGGAACAACTCGAAGCCTTGTGCCACAGCCGGGGTTTGCGTCTGGAAAACGTGTCGTGGCGGCGTTAACCTGAAATCCATCCCCAGATATACCCATGCACGATACCCAGGTTCGTATCTGTCCGGTTTGCGAGCGGGAAAACGACCCGCAGACCCTGCGTTGCGTGTGCGGCGCGTCCCTGCTGCTGGTTGATTTCAGCTTCAAAAAGGAAGCCGACGCGCCCACCGTGGCCGAGCCCGTCGCCGCCCCCACCATCCACACCGACAGTCTGGCAGACGAGGTGCTGTGCCCGCACGCCGACTGCGCGCAACCCAACCCGCCGGGGCTGGAGCGCTGCCTGTACTGCAACCGCCCGCTTGCGCACACGCCCCACGCTGTCAACACCGCGACCAGCCGGTTGCCTGCGTCCTTGCGGGTGCGCTACCAGGAGATCGAAACCCTGCCCACTGCCGGTTCCGAGGCCGATCTGGTATTGGTGCACCCGATTGCCGATCCGGCCTCGGCCACGCTGCCACCACAACGCATCGTCAAACTCTACCGACCGGGGATCGCGGGGGATGATGCCTTGCTGGACACCATCATGCGGGCCGACAGCCCGCATGTGGTGCATTTTTTTGAACACGGCATTGCCGATGGCGTGCGCTACGAGGTGATGGAGTATTGCCCGCTGGGCAGTCTGCGTGGCCTGCTGGCGGCGGGGCCGGTCTCGGTGGACCGCATCCGGGACATGGTTGCGCAACTGGTGCAGGGTCTGGAGCAGGTGCAGGCGCTGCGCATTCTGCACCGCGACCTCAAGCCCGAGAACATTTTGCTGCGCTCACGCGAACCGCTGGCACTGGTGCTGACCGATTTCGGCATTGCATCCTTGCGTCTGGCGACCCAGCATTTCACCAGCGGCGCCCGCACCACCCGTTACGCCGCGCCCGAGGCTCTGACCGGCGTGCTTGACGACAAGGCCGACTGGTGGTCGCTGGGCATGATCGTGCTGGAGGCCAGCGTCGGCCGCCACCCCTTCGATGGGATCAACGAACAGGTGGTCAACTACCACCTGGCCACCAAACCGATTGACACCCGTGTGGTGTTTCATGACGATCTGCGCAAGCTGTGCCGGGGGCTGTTGCTGCGGGATCCCAAGCGGCGCTGGGGTGCTGGCGAAGTGCGCCGTTGGCTGGCATCGGACCCCACGCTGCCAAGTCCCGAAGAAAGCGCGCTGAATGTGGCGCTGCGGCCCTACAAAGTGGCCGATGCACAGTGCACCACCGCCGTGGAGCTGGCGGCCACGCTGGCCAAGAACTGGCAAATGGGCTGCAAAGACCTGATGCGTGGCTCGGTGGCGGCGTGGATCGAACATGAGCTGCACGACCACAACCTGCTGCGCCAGTTACAAGACATCCAGGACATGCGTGGCGTCTCACCGGACTGGCGTTTGCTGGGCTTCATCCTGGCCGCCGCACCGGATATCCCTGCCGTCTGGCAAGGGCTGCCACTCAGCCGCGAAGCCTTGTTGATTGCGGCGCGCAAATCCACCCTGGGCGATGCCCGGTCTACTGCCTGGCTGCACGCCATTCACACCGAGGGTGTGCTGGAGTTGCTGGCCACAGCCAACCGCCATGAAGTGTCGGCCTTTCGCCAGCAGTGGCTGGCTGGGTTGCAACGCTTTGATGCATTGTGGAACCTGGCCCGTACGGCGGAAGACCGCTGGAGCCGCGCACCCAAACCCTGGCATGGCAAGGGCGGTGTGGTGGTGGATGTGGACTATGCGCTGTATTTGCAGCCGGTGCGCATGGCCTTGCCGACGGTGGAAAAACAGCATGGGGCCGTGCTGTTGGCGATCCATCTGCCGGCTTTTGTCGGCATGGTGCGTTCCGAAATTCTTCAGGCCATAGCGCCCCACGACCCGTTTTGCCCGTGGTTTGCTGCCATCGGCCCCTTGCCGGAACTCGATGCCGTCGGCGTGATGGTGGCCAGGCAGTTGTTGCCACTGGCCATCGAGGACACGCTCAGGGAGGCCAAATACCTTGCCGCCGCCGGTGCATCGGACACCGCCGCCAGCGCAGGCCACGCAAGCCATGCAAACCAGCCAGCAGGTGACATGTCGGTCACAGCCCTGCGCGAGACCAATACGGTGTTGGCCATGGCCCGTATGGGAATCGAATCGGAAGGCCAGGTGCGGGCGTTACAAGAGGCGCTGGGGCCGTCCCAGGTGGCGTGTTTCAGGTTGGTGGGACAGGCCGCGCCGACCCCCGAGTTGGTGGGCGTGCGCAACGCCGCAGAAAATTTTTCGCGTGCCAGCATGGACTTGCAAGCCGCGCTGGACCATACCCTGGACGTGCGCGGCATCAATGCCATCTGGTTGCAGCCCCAACGGTTGCTGATTGCCGCTGCGATCATCGCGGGTCTGGGTCTGGTGCTGTCCACCGGGGTGTTGGTCGTTGGCCTGATGGCCCTGGGCGGCGGTCTTGCCTGGCGCTTGCAAGAGCAGCGCAAGGCCGATGCCGGGGCACGCGCCCGGCTACGGACGTTCATCCGATGTGGCGACAAGCTGGTGGGCCGAATGGCGCCAGCAGTTGGCACAAACCCTGCAGCGCCCGCCTGACGGTGGCGGCACACACCGCCAGCCAGTCGTCACCGAGCATACCTGGGGCGTTGCCCCAGGCTGGTATGCGATTGCGCCGTTGGCGCGCAAGACACGGGCAAACGAGCACGTCCGATTTTGCAGGGCCAAAGGCCCGACCACATACCAGCCTGGGGCACCGCCCCAGGAGCCGTGGCAGATCATTTGGGCCTCCGAGGTCATCAATATGGTTCCGGGGTCGATGCCTGGGGCGCGTTCCTGGGGCATCGCCCCAGGAGCCGTGGCAGATCATTTGGGCCTCCGAGGTCATCAATGTGGTTCCGGGGACGATGCCTGGGGCGCGTTCCGGGCGTGTGCCAGCAGTTGGCACAAACCCTGCAGCGCCCGCCTGACCGTAGCAGCACGCACCGCGCTGCGGTCGCCAGGAAAATGCTGCACCTCGCTGACGACACCCTGCGGCGTGGCCCAGGACAGGCATACGGTACCGACGGGTTTGTCAACGCTCCCGCCACCTGGCCCGGCGATGCCGCTGACAGCCAGCGCGACTTGCGCTTGTGCATGCAGCAAGGCACCACACGCCATGGCACGCACCACGGGTTCACTCACGGCGCCGTACTGCGCAATCAATGCCGCATCCACCCCCAGCATTTCGGTCTTGGCCACGTTGGAGTAGCTGACAAAACCGCGCTCGAACCAGTCGCTCGATCCCGCCAGATCGGTACAGGCAGCCGCAATCAGACCGCCAGTGCAGCTCTCGGCAGTGGCCAGCTTCCAGGATTTTTCTATGAGCAAATCAGCCAGAACCCGGCACCAATCGTGCGGGAGAAGCTCTACATTCGATAGCGAATTTTCTATCACCGGAAGATGGCGCTCCAGAGGGCAAACACCAGCAAGGTGCAAAATGCCGCGACCAGATCATCGAACATGATGCCAAAACCGGCCTTGCCCCAGGCTTTGTGGTCGGTATCGGGTTCCAGCTTGTGCCCCAGCGCGTCCGCCCAGCCCACCGGGCCGGGTTTGAGCGCGTCAAAAAAACGGAACAAGGCGAATGCCAGCACCTGCCCCAGCAAACCCGTGGGCATCACAAACCACAGAACCAGCCAGAAAGCGAGCACCTCGTCCCAGACCACACTGCCGGGATCAAGCACGCCCATATCACGTGCAGTCACGCTGCACGCCCACCAGCCAATGGGCAGACCCAATCCGATCACCAAGGCCCAGCGCGCATCATTCATCCAGGGCGTCAGCACCAGGAACGCAAGCCAGGCCCACAAGGTTCCTATGGTGCCTGGAGCGATGCGCGATAAGCCCGCACCAAACCCCAACGCCAGGCAATGTGCCGGATGCGACCACATGAAACGCGCGCTCGGCAGAGGACGAGGGTGCAGTGCGGCCTCCCCCTGATGCACATCCGCATCCTGTGCTGCGGCAAACACCACCGGGTAATTGCTCACGCGACCCGCTTTTTCATCGCCAGATAGGCATCAAGGTGGGCAAAGGTATCGTTGCATCCCTGCTGCATGGCTGCATGGCCTGCGGCAAAAGCGGCATTTTCGGCCTGGGTCGCCTGCCACGGCTCCCAGCGAATGGTGACATCCGTAGCCTCACCCTGCGCAACAAATGTGGTACGCGAAAGCGTCTGCAAAGGCCATACCGGCTCCATCGGGTGGCGCTTCAGACGGCCCTTCGCATCGGAAAACCCGATGATCACCTCCAGGTATTCCGGCTCCCGCAGATCGACAAAGTCCCATTTCCCCCAGATTTCCAAGCCTGTCGGGCCACGCAGACAGTAATGAAAGCTGCCGCCTGGGCGAAAATCCATGCTGCTGTGCGGCACCGTGAACCCGCTGGGACCGAACCACTGCAACAGCGGCTCCAGCGCCGTGTATGACTCCCACACCAGAGGCCGTGGCGCATGCACTAGGCGCTGGATTTCAAAAGCTGTTTCTGCTGCCATGTGTGCCATATACACCAGGTGCGTCAGGTGCGCTGGAAAGCATATTTCGCCGGCAAGGTGATGAGCATGCGAAAGGCCCTGTACCCATTCCTGGAGCGCGTCGGGCTGGTGAATTCGATTTGCACATCGCCCTGGTATTTTTGCAAGAACTTGCGGATGGCATCCATACCCACCCCCCGGCCAGAAACGCTGGTGACTTCGGCAGCGGTTGACAAGCCGGAGAGAAATACCAGTTCAGCAATCTCTTCATCGCTGATTACGCTGTCGGGCTCCAGCTGACCATTGGCAATCGCCTTGTTGCGAATCATGTCCAGTCCCAGGCCTCTGCCATCATCGCGGAAGCTGAAGTTCAACTGGTCTTCGCTCAGGGAGGTTTCCAGCGCGATATGTCCTTTTTCCGGTTTGCCAGCGGCAATGCGCTGCTCCGTGGTCTCCAGGCCGTGGTCCAGCGAATTGCGGAATACGTGCATGAACACATTGCGCAGCATCGGAACCACGTCCCTTTTTACCCGGATAAAGTTGTCGGTGATGGCGATTTCCGGCGTTTCCTTCTCCAGCTGCCTGGCCATCGAGGGGATGCCCCGTATGATGCCGTTGAGCATGTCATGAATGCTTTCGGAGCGGGCGGTATTGATCGAGTCCCGGACAAACTTCACGGAGGTCTTGAGGGCACCAACGGCCGACATTTCGTTCACATCGTCAACGGCCTGTGCAATACGCTCCAGCACGGTGTTGTCGATGCCATCGCCACTGACAAAGCCAGAGAGTTTTTCCTTGAACACAGTCTCGTAGCGCGCCACACAGGCACGCGCTGCATGCAACTCTTCCAGCAACTGGGTCTGGTCCCAGGGGAAATCGTTTTCCGAGCGCAAACGGTTGTAGGTGGTCTCCGCCTCGTGCACCCGGTCGGTCACGTAACTGAGTCCGTAGGTACGCGCATTGCCCTTGATGGTGTGCATGTTGCGGAACAAGGTGGCAATGACATTCTTGTTCTTTTCCGGCGTCTGGGTGATGATGGCCTGGTTTTCTTCGAAAAACTCGTTGGAGCTGTTGATGAATTCCAGCAGCTTGTCTTTGGAGACGGAAAGAATCTGCCCGATGATGTCGAGTTCTTCTTTTTGCTTTTCAGTCTCGTTTTGCAGCGCCTTGAGTTCGGTGACATCGCGCACCGTGACCATCAGTTTTTCGATGTTGCCATCCACATCAACGACCGGATTCCAGTCCAGCTCCAGAATCTTGGAACGATTCCCCTCAAAGTGTTTGGTGTATTCATGCACCAGCAGGTGGGAATTGAACTGGAAGTTCATGTTGTCCTCACCGATCATGGCGTCAAAGGTCGCCTCCATCTGGTTGAACACATCGCCACCGATGCTGCTATGGGCAAACAGGAACTGCAGCACAGGCCGATCGGCAATTTCCTGGGTTTCGAATATCTCGGACAAGAAGGCCGAGTATTCCGGATGGATGACACCTCCCTTGATGATCGTGAAAATGCCCTGGCGCATGTTTTGCAACATGGCGTTGACATCGTTCGTTTTTTGCCGCAACTCGGCGGTACGCACCAGAATCCGCTCTTCCAGGGTGCGATTTTGTTCCTCGATGACTTCGAGCATCTGGATGTTTTTGGTCGTGATCACGGCCATGCGGGCAATGGTCAGGGCAAAACCCTCGTCCTCTTCGGTAAAGCGCACCTTGCCGACCTTGCCAACAAAGTTCATGACACCAAACACCTCCTTGTCATCCATCATCGGCACGCACAGCAGGGCTTTGGGTTGCTCGGGGCTTGCCGGTGGAACATAGTCCGGCATTTTCGTGACATCGGGAACAAAAGTGATGCTCCCCGACTGTGCCACCTTGCCGGCAATCCCTTCGGACAGTTTGAACGCTTTGGGAAAGTCTGCCACGTTGTCACGCATCTCGGGGTAGTAGGCATGCAGCGTAAGGTTCTTTTGCTTGTCCAGCAGGTAAATCGAACCCCGGTCAACCTGGGTCTGTTCACTCATCACCTTGATGGCCGCCTCCAGCGCCTCGGTCTGGTCATGAATACCCGCCAGTTTTTCACCAGTCTGGTTCAATACGGACAAATCGGCAAGCTTTTTGCGGATGGCATTGCGCATCTTGTCAAAGCTGACCGCAAGGCTACCCAGTTCGTCGTGGCGGTTGACATTGATTTCCTGGTTCAGGTTACCACCGGCCAGATGGTCAGCACTCTCACGCAAGGCCTCGATGGGCCGCTTGATGATGCGCGTCCCCAACATCCAGATCATGCCTGAGAGCAACACCACGAACCCAAGGGCAAAGCCTGAGATCAGCATGGTGGTGTAGCGGATGTTTTCCTTGACTTTTTCGGTTGATGTCAGAATCTGCACGCGGGCAATCTGCTTGCCTTCGCGCATGATGGGCGCAGTGGTTTCAATGTAGGCTGGATTCTTGAGCAAGTCAGCAAATGGAACCTTGCTCACATCCCCGCGAAATTTCTCCGCACTGGCGGCACTCTCCTCCCCCCGCATGACCCGGATGGCAACCACATCATGGTCCAGCAAGATGGCGGTAAAAATACCCTGCATGCCTGCATCATCGTAGTTCCACAGGGACTCCCCCAGACTGATGGCCGCCAGATCGCCCGTATTCTTGGCCTTGTTGGTCAGATCGGTCATGGATACGTCATGGTTGTAATACCCGATGAGCAGGGTAAATGCCGCAAGCCCCAACACGATGCTGAACAGCACAATTGCATTGAACAGCCGGACAATGCTGCTAGTGATAAATGACATATCTTTTGTCCCTTTCTAAAATTTATCCAAGCCACGCCCGTAATTACCCGTACCCTAAAGCGCAAATTCGGCATGGTAAGCGCAAGAGCGTCGAATATAGCATTCCATTGTCCCATGTCCCCTCTTTTACAAGCATTGATTGTCATTCTGGGTTAGATTCGCACCATGGGAACTATTTATCTGGTACGTCACGGGCAGGCTTCCTTCGGAGCCGCCGACTACGACAAATTGAGCGATCTGGGCACGCAACAAAGTGTGCGCCTGGGAGAATACTTTGCCGCGCGTGGCGTGGACTTTGAAGCCGTTTTCACCGGCACACTCAAACGCCATGTGCAAACCTGGCACGGAATCGCGCAAGGCTCAGGCCTGAAGCAGTATGCAAACACCTGGCCGGGGTTGGACGAATACAACAGCCAGGCGATCATTGCCGCCATCCACCCCCAGGAACTCAAGACACCCGACTCGCCCGATTTGTACAAACACCATTTCCGCCTGCTGCGCCAGGGGCTGACGCAGTGGATGCGGGGTGCGATCCAACCCGAAGGAATGCCGAGTTACGCCGAGTTTGTGCGCGGCATCACGACGGCCCTGGACCACGCACGCTGGCAGTACAGCGGCAATGTGCTCATCATCAGCAGCGGCGGTCCCATTTCCGCAGCAGTGGGGCACATGTTGGGTGCCACGCCCGAGGCCACGGTCGAATTGAACATGCACATTCGCAATAGCTCCGTCACCGAATTCACCTTCAGTCCCAGACGCCACACGCTACTGACGTACAACACGCTGCCACATCTCGACGCCCCGCAGTACACATCCTGGATCACCTTCGCCTGATCCTCGCATCCTCGCAACAGGCGCGCCAAATCGTTGACAATAGCGCGTTCCTAGTGCTTTTCAGCGCCCAACGCCATGCGAAACAACCAACCGGTCACCAAAAATGAGTATGTTCTACGCGATGACCAATCGCCCATTTCGCGCACCGACCTCAAAGGCAAAATCACTTTCGCCAACGCCGACTTCATCGAAGCCAGCGGCTTCACCGAAGAGGAGTTGCTAGGGCAACCGCACAACATCGTGCGCCACCCCGACATGCCCGTAGAAGCCTATGCCGACCTGTGGGCAAACCTCCAGGCCGGGCGCACCTGGACCGGCATGGTCAAGAACCGGCGCAAGAATGGTGACTTCTACTGGGTACTGGCCAACGCCTCGCCCATGTGGGAAAACGGCCGTATCGTCGGCTACGCATCGGTACGCATGAAACCCGCGCGCGAAGCCATTGATGCCTGCGAGGCGCTCTACCAACGCTTTCGCTCCGGCAGGGCTGCTGGTTTGCAAATCAGGTCCGGGCAGGCCGTGCGCACCGGCCTGTTGGGGTGGATGGACTCGCTGCTGCATCCAGGCATCCAGGCGCGGCTGACGGCTTTCCTGGCACTGGCAATGCTGGCGCTGGTCCTGGTCGGCGGCTTTGGACTGTGGAGCATGCACCAGGGCAAGCAGCAAGCCCTGGCCTTGGTGGAAAACAAGCAGGCGCAGGAAAACATTGCAGACGCCTACGCCAGCGCACGCAATGGCAGCCTGCTGCTGATGTTCGCAAGCATGGGGCTGCTCATAGGCCTGGGCTGGCGTCTGCAGCGCAACGTCACGGGACCGATCAACGAGGCTGTCGCCATTTCAAAGCAGATTGCCGCCGGTTACCTGGCCAACCGCATTGACCGGCAAGGCAACGATGAAGTCGCACAACTGATGAACGCCCTGTATGCCATGCAGCAGGCTCTGGCTTCCATGGCCACCACGGTGATGGGTAGCGCAAACGCGGTATGCGCCGAGGCGCGGGAAATCAGCCAGGGCAACGATGCACTGGCCCAACGCACCACCGAGCAGGCCGCCTCGCTGCAGGAAACGGCCTCCAACATGGAGGAAGTCTCTGCCACCGTCAAACAGAATCTCGACAATGCTGTGAGCGCCAACCAGCTCATGCAAGAAGCGGGCAGCGTCGTTGCCCATGGCGGCGATGCCATCGGCAATGTGGTGGGCACCATGGAATCCATTGCCAGCAGCTCGCGCAAGATCACCGACATCATTGGCGTGATTGATGGCATTGCCTTTCAAACCAATATCCTGGCCCTCAACGCCGCCGTCGAGGCGGCACGCGCGGGTGAGCAGGGGCGTGGTTTTGCCGTCGTTGCCAGTGAAGTACGCAGCCTGGCCAAGCGCAGCGCGGCCGCAGCCAAAGAAATCAAGACCCTGATTGAAGATTCGGTGCACCAGGTGGAGAACGGCTTGCTGCAAGTCACCGATGCGCGCGAAACCATTGATGCATCCATCGCAGCCGTACAACGGGTTT
>JAYRRD010000180.1:0-9819 GCA_041910275.1 Rhodoferax sp. | reverse complement strand
TCTGGTGACAGTTTAGAACCGAATGGTTAAGACTGCCAGCGCACAACAGCGGAAAGCAAACCTATATTTTTCAATGGGTTGCAAATAACGCAATTTCCGGCATAGTGCGCAATTGTGCGATTTTTCGGACTCTTAATCCGTAGGTCGAGAGTTCGAATCTCTCAGTTCCTACCATATAAATCAATAACTTACGTGATTGATGATTTTTCGGTTAAAAAAATCTGTAGGCAATCTGTAGGCAAATTTCAAAAATTGCCAGTGTTTGAAGCGCAAAAAAGGGTGGTGGCAGATGCTCACTTAACTGATGCCGCAGAAGACATGCTGCTGGCATTACAGGCGTGCGTGAAAAGGCTCACTTGCAATGCCGACCGTTTTGAATCCATGGGACTGAAAGATGAAGCAGCGGCCAATCGTGTGCTGGTTAATTCGTGCATTGGCGTAATTGACCAGGCGTTGAACGGTTGAGGCCCGCTTTGCCTCGCGGGTAACGTCTGCAAGCGACTTCGCCCCGGAAATGATCTCGGCTGCACGACCCGGCGTTTTCTCGATCAGGGCTGCGGCTTGATAACCGCTTGGTATGGTGCTGCGGCTGGCACAGTCCACCAGCTCACAGTATCAGGTGCCAGGCCTTGGGCACTTGACCTTTGCCGTCGATTTCTCCGATTTCAGATCGGAGTAATCCGAGCTGCTCGAAGTCGGATCACAGTGCCAGGCACCCATCGCCCCGCAGCGCCAGGGCTTGCGGGAACCACCCGACGTGCCGGTTATCTTGTCCAGGGTTGTGTCGCCAAGGGCAGCCGGGGATTGTTCGTTCCCGCCGTCAATGGCACTTGGACCGAAGCCAAGCCGTTAAGCGGTTGAAGCGCTGGTGCAAGGCATCCAGGGCATAAGCAAGTCCCCGGCTTCAAAGGCAAGCCTGGTGAGCCTATGACACAGACGGGGTGCGTAACCGTTGAAACATTCCTACCCGACAGCGGGTCTGAATCGCTGGTTTTGCCTGTTCCCAACGGATGCGCTGATAGGCACAATCGTTCGGAGCTGGCTGTCTGAGCATAACCCTGGGTCCGTGGTTATGGTTGCTCCTGTGGGGATCATCCGGCAAGCAGGGTAGCAGCACATGGGGCATGCGTCTGGCGGAAGCAGCCTTGGGCTTTGGCGCACAACACCGTGCCATGGTGCCAAAAACCGTAACAACTTGCATAATAATCAAGCTACAGGGCTTATGGAACGTGCGCAAACAGCTCTCAAAAAGAGAGTGTAATGCCTATGCTGCCGCAAATTTTGCGCCTACGGGTGAATTTCGATGCCGAAGGGATATTTTTCAAGGCATAAATTGCCTTGTAAGCCTTATAGGACAAGCGGGTGCAGCTCTGTAAAGTAGAGCAAATTGTTAAAACGTAATCCAAACCCGGCGTTCACTGCATTTGAATCAACCATGCTCAACCGGGAAGCGATGCCAGCCGCACGGGCATTTCCCAGGCGGGCACCCCCAGATGTGGCTTGCGTGGCTTGCGCGGGTGGCGTCACCATCACACTGCACAGGTGAAAAGGCGCGGTGGGGGAGCCGGGTTCTTCGGAAATCTGCACATGCTGATGCAGATGCACGTGGGGTTGCGGCGAGCGTCCTGAATTGCCGCACAGTCCGATAAAGTCGCCCGGCTTGAGCCAGGCACCGGGAACGACGGTGATGGACGCCGGATTTGAGATGGGCCAGGAGCACGAACTTGCCATTGGTCAGGCGGATGGTGACGTGGTTGCCCCAGTTGGCCTGCAGATTGACGTTGCCAGGGGCATTGTCGGGCACGTCATTCACCACCCGCCACACCTGTCCATAAGCGGGGGACAGCACCGGCAGGTTGTAGCAATAAAAATCCTCCATGTGCCGCCCCTGCTGGGTAAAACTGGTGCCCTCCTTGACTACGATGAAGTCCAGCGCATGGCGCCAGGGGCCACGGTGGGTGTGCTGCCTACGGTCCACACGCCCATGCACGGCAGGGCCAGCGGTACGCTGTCCGGGCTGCCGACACGCACCAGTGCCATTTGCGTGCGTCCGTGGGTGCGCTCGGGCAGATCCGGATTTTCAAGCCAGCATTGTTTTCTATCGTCCGATACGGTTGATTGACAGCCATCAATACGGCTTGAAATTGCCGCCACCGCGCACGCCAGTGGGTGTTACCTTGCTCGTCAATAGCGGTGCGCTCGCGCGATGGTTCAGGGGCGTGGCCACATGGCGCGGCGCCTGGCGCACTGCGTGCCGCTCCAGTACCGCAGGCGCATCATCGCCCACCTTGAAGAATGACACGCTGTGCTGCAGTTGATCGGCCTGATTGGAGAGTTCTTCGCTGGTGGCGGCGAGTTCTTCAGAAGCGGACGCGTTTTGTTGCGTGGCGTTGGAGAGTTGCCCCATCGCGCCGCCGATTTGCACTGCCGATTCAGTCTGCTCGGCACTGGCCGCGGCAATCTCCTGCACCAGCTCCGATGTTTTCTGGATGCTGGGCACGATGCCTTCCAACAGTTTTCCGGCACGCTCGGCGGTGGAGACGGAACTGGCGGCCAGTTCGCCAATCTCCTTGGCCGCCTCCTGGCTGCGTTCGGCCAGCTTCCTGACTTCGGCCGCCACCACCGCAAAGCCTTTGCCGTGTTCTCCAGCCCGGGCGGCTTCAATGGCGGCATTCAGGGCCAGCAGGTTGGTCTGGTAGGCAATGTCATTCACGATGCTGATTTTCGCAGCTATCTGTTTCATAGCTGTCACAGTAAGGTTAACGGCGGCTCCGCCCTCTTTAGCCTCCAAGCTGGCTTTGCTGGCCATACCGTCTGTCACCTTGGCGTTGTCGCTGTTTTGGGTGACACTGGCTTGCATGCTCTCCATCTGGCTGCTGGTTTCTTCCACGCTGGCGGCCTGTTTGTTGGCGGCCTGGCTGAGTGCTTGTGCAGTGGCTGATACCTGGCCGGCTGCACCGGTGAGGGCGTCGGCTGCGGCGCGCACTTCGCCCAGCACGCGGGTCAGGTTGTCGGCGGTGGCGTTGGCGCTGTCCTTGACCTGGCCGAAGAGGCCAGCGTAGTCGCGCTCAATGCGCGCGGTCAGGTCGCCTTCGGAGAAACTTTGCAGCAAGCTCGCAATGTCGGTCAGGCCCATCTCGTTGGTCTCCAGCAGATGGTTCATGCCGGTGGACAGGCCGGCGTAAAAGCCGGTCTTGCCTTCGGGGTTCAGCCGTGCACTGAAATCACCCTGCGCGGCAGCCTGCACGACGGCGGCCACCTCTTTTTCCACTCCGACTTCGGCCGTGCGGTCCAGCCATTCGACGACTGTGCCCAGCCTTTCGCCATTGCTGGCAAAAATGGGACTGGCCACCAAGCCAAAGTACAGGCTGCCGACCTGAATCTGGGTGCGGTAGCTGCCAGAAAGTGATGACAGCAGGTTGCGCTGGTGGCTGGGGTTTTTGTGAAACACATCGATGCTCTGGCCCAGGAGGTTGCGCGCCGAAAACTGGGGCAGCACCTGACGCAACTCGCTTTCATTGCGCTGCATCATGGTGACCATGGTTTCATTCATGAAGAGGATGTGGTTCTTGGCATCCGCAATCATCACGTTCGTGCTGGCTTTGTTCAGCGCCTGGACCACCCGCTCATTGGCCACGGCGGCTTCGGCAGCCGCTTGCATGGCGGAGCGGGCGCCGTTGATGGCCTCGGTCACCTTGCGTTTTTCTCCCGGCAGTTCGGGCATGGTTTCGTCGAATTGGCCCCGCACGTAGGCGTTGACCAGATTCAGCGCCTTGTGGTTGGCTTCGATATGTGCCTTGACCATTGCGTTGGTGCCCTGGGCGAGTTCGCCATAGGCACCGGGCAATTCCTTGGCATTGATGAAGTGGCTGATGATCCCCGCTTCATGTTTGGCAGCCATGTCGACCTGGGCGTTCTGGAAGCGTTTCAGTACGCCCTGCATGTTTTGCATCGCAATTTTCAGATCGCCCAGTTCATTGCGGGCATCCACCTCGACCACCGTGGACAGGTCACCTAGCGCGATTTTTTGCGCCAGCGCCACGACCTGCTCAACCGACCCAACCACCGATTGCTTGATGAGGTAGGCCAACGCCAGCCCCAGCAAAAACACCGTCAGCACCAGGGAAGCCACCCCGATGCGGGCCTGTTCGTTGACATCGCGCGAAGCCTGGGCCGCCAATTCCGCACCAGCAAAGTCAAACTCCGTCACCTTGTCCAGCGCACCGATGCTGTCGTCAAAGGCCGTGGCGGCCAGGCCATCGCTGATGTCCGCAGCGTCTTGCTGTTTTTTGCCACGGCCCATGGCGACGACCTTTTGCTGCGCCTGAAGATAGGCTGCCCAGTTTTTCTCCAGGCGATCAAACAGCGCGCGTTCGGCATCGGAATCGACCTTGCTGTCATAAATCTTGAATGCCGCAGCCACTTTGTTCAGCGCCGTGGTCATTTTTTCTTCGTATTCAGCGTGGTAGCTCGCATCATTGGTGCGGCTGTGTTTGATTTCAAATTCCCGCAGTTCCAGCGTGGCCGCCCGTGCCCGCGCCATTTGCCCCACATCCTGCAGCCACTTGGAAGCCAATACCTCCGCCTGCGCATTGGATCGGGCCAGACTGAGCACCGCCAGGGCACCCACCAATGCGGTAAGCACCAGTACGACCAAGAACGCACCATACAACTGGGTGGCCAGACGCAGCCGGCCAAAGGCTTTCAAGGCAAGTGGGAACGGATGCATCGGGGTTTCTCCTATAAAGAAAGGTGCTTCGCTGGTTGGCGTAGGGCGGTACGGAGCTGGTGCTTGTCGGCTTACTTCTTGTGGCCGATATAGGTCGCGCCGATGATCTTGCCATCTGCGCCTTTGATGGGGTTGTAGCAGGCGTCATAGGCGGTGCCCAACACATCAATTGGCCCGCAGTAGCTTGCGCCCTTGCTCAGTGCCTCATAGGCCGGGTTGCGGGCGAGTTTGGTGCCTACGCCGCGTTTGCCTTCGGGTGTCAGCACATTGGTGCTGACACGTACAAACTCGTCGCCGCTTTTGACAAAAACGGTGGCCGTGGCGCTGTGTTCTTTGCGAATAGTGTCCACCACGTCGTAGTTGTTGTTGATCTTGCGTTCGCCAAATTGCAGGACCGGCACGGTCTGGTCTCCCACCGTACCAGTGCCCTCAATTTTCGGGGCGCCAATTTTGGCCAGCTTGGCATCCAGGTCGGCAATCGTGGCTTTGGGGTCGTACGCATGGGCTGCGCCCAAAAGACCAAAAGAAAGCGCAGCCAGAGAGATAAGGCGTTTGAATTGCATGGAAAGACTCCTTGGGGTTGAAAAAACTAATAGGGTTTGAAATTGCCGCCACCGCGTACGCCAGCGGATGTTACCTTGGTGGTCAGGCGCGGTGCGCTGGCGCACGGATAAGGCATTTCAACCGTATGGGGCAAAGTATCGCACCTTGGAAGCGTCCTCAATCCGCGTGAAAGGCTTCCCACTTAAAGCGGGACAACACGGCAGACCATACCAGCGTCGATTTCCGGGTGGATGTGTGACAGGCTCCGGGATACGTCCAGCCAAATAGCTCCTTATACAATAGCGGAACCCGCTTGATATATAAGGCTTGCAGCCCGATTTGCCGTGAAAATACACCCAAAAACGGCCCGTTTTGATGCCTCATGGCGGTATCAGCATCGCCTTGGCCTGTTTTGAAGGGCAAAATTCAAGGCAAATCTGGCTGTACGCCTTATACAAAAAGCGGGAGGCGCTATGTTTTTTGCATGGCGTGGTGAGAGCCACAAATTCAACCCGGCTCAGCCTGGAAGCGATGCCAGCCGCACGGGCATTTCCCAGGCGGGCACACCCAGATCAGAACGCTGAAAGCTGTGGGTCGCTTGCAAGACATAGCGCTCATCCCCCACTTCGGCATGGATATGGGAACATCCCATCTGGGGAGTGAGCAGCGCCACCGTGGTGCACGCAATGCCGGTAAGCTGTTGCCGGTGCCGGGTTTGCTGTTTCCATGCCTGTTGCTCGGCATCCCAGACCCGCTCGCAGGTGCTGCTGGCAAAGGTGGCCCAGGGCCACAGCAGAGCAGCACACCAGCGTGTCGCTGCCATGGGTAAGATTTTGGGCTACATAGTGAGAAAAGCTGGCTCAGAAAAGAAATTCATGCGCCGACAAACACACTCGCTGGACTTCCGGGGCGTTGTGCTGAAGTTCAGCGCACCCCCACAGTTGAATGGCTTGTTTGCGGCATTCCTCTGCCAACGCCATCCCAATCTTCTCCTTGTTCAGTTTGACCTGTTTCACCAAGGTTTCCACCTCATCTGACGCACCCAACACATAAACCCGATCCGCAATATCGCTTGGAATAGCTGATTGAAACAGAGCGAAACGGGCTGGGAACTCCGTATCGAAGTCGATAAACAAGACCAAATGTGCTCCCGCGTATTTTCTCAGGTAAGCAATGTAAGTACGCCCAAATTCTGAGAGAACACGAGGCCACCCACCGGCCACGCCCAACACGCGCATTGCACCATTGGCCATCAACCTAAAGCCATTTGCAACTTCTCGGGCTGCGTCGTCCTCTGGCAGGATCAACAAGTGTGGCCTTTCCTTGTTAACGTTCATGGCTCCAAGTCTCCCAACAGCAGAGACTGGATTACGTCAGGTCTGTCCCCTTCAGCCGACGTGGACTGGCGTGACCTCAGTACATCCCCAAGCAATCGAATCATGGCCGGCTCCAAGTGGCTTTTGCGCCCCAAGACCCAGGTGTTGTCCTCACCAAAGCAGCCAATGGCCTGCGGGTGGTGCGAACTCATCAGCAACTGACCACCATCATGCTTCATGAAATTGCGTCGCATGGCCATCACGAACTGATCCACCTCGTGGGTGGCCAGAAAATTATCGGGCTCGTCCCAGAATGCAAATACTGGACCGTTCCAACGATTTGCCGCAATCAGCACCGCTGCCAGAAAGAAGCACTTCTCGCCATCGGACAACTGATCAAATCGCAGCTCAAATGCAGTGTCGGTCCTGAATTTAACGAGAAGCCCCTTCTGGTCACGACCGATTTTTTCAAAACGAAACAGTTCCAGGTCAGGCATGATGCCTTGCAAATACTCCACGATGGTGGCGTATGCCATTGGATGGGTGTCAAGCAGCGCAGACATCCAGTCAACCATATTGGAAGCATCAAGGCTCACGTGCGCAGCCACCTCACTGGTTTCGCTAACCATGGCTTGCGGCGATGGTGCAACCAGCACCATACGGGTTAACCAGTGCGTGAAGTCTTCAATTGGATTGACAGCGGAGCGGTCATGAATAATGGGCAGCGCGACCAAGTGCCAATTCATTGAAAACACGCTTTTGGCAGCACCCTCATCGCGGTTGACCGCGACTTCGGCCTGACTGCGCCGGAAAACCTCGTATTCACCCACCGTCAAAATTTCTTGAAGAACCCGAGGCTCACGAAAACCGAGTGGCCAGTCCAACGACAGCTCATAAACAAATACGCCAGATTTGAGTCCGACCTCGAGCACAAAACGAACGGGAGCATCCTCAGCGCCGAGGAAAAAATCACTCTTCTTGAGCAACTGCGCCACACTTGTCTGGCCTTGCCCGATTAGCTGAAACAGGCGCAAAGCATCGCGCACTGCAGACTTACCAACACCATTTTTTCCCAGCAACAAACAAGACGCCTGTCCTTGTGGCTGGAACTCGAAGTTCTGCAAACAGCGGTAGTTGTGAATGTAGAGACGCTTCAACATGTCAGATGCGGGGGTAAGGATAGCGCACGACGATAGCTTAAGGGAATTTTCTTGGTTTACACGCCAATTGAAGGCGGATAGGAAATCCAACCGCACGATCCCAAGTATCGCATCCTGACTCATCCTGGAAATCCCCATTCTGGCACATTGCGATCCTCGGTTTGGCAGTCGAAACGGTCTGTTTTTTGGCAGATCAAAATTTGTCTATTTATGCCCTTTCTCCCCTAGCGAGATGCACGTTCACTCCGGCTGAATTACGGCAGTTTCGTCCCAGCGGGCACAACACCCACAGGCATCATCTTCTCAACCACCTCCGCGCTGGGTCACCGCCATCCATGGCCAAGGAGGTCATCGCCTATCTTCTCAACCACCTCCACGGTGGATCACACGCCTGCTCCGGGTACTTGCCCGTCGGGATCCTTCTCAACCACCTCCACGGTGGATCACTGCCCGACCACGTGCCTTGCGACATCGACTATCTTCTCAACCACCTCCACGGTGGGTCACAAGAAAACATCCCTGCTGGATGCGTTCAATAACTTCTCAACCACCTCCACGGTGGGTCACCTCAAGGTCATCGGCAAAACCTCATTCAACAACTTCTCAACCACCTCCACGGTGGGTCACTGTGCATAATTGCTGCCGTACAGTTTTATGCCCTTCTCAACCACCTCCACGGTGGGTCACATCAGTGCATTTACGCAGATTACACAGATCATCTTCTCAACCACCTCCACGGTGGGTCACATGACCTCAGCCGGAGCGGCGTCGATAACGAACTTCTCAACCACCTCCACGGTGGGTCACCTCGGAAAAAACGGGCTTGCAAAATGGCTGCATCTTCTCAACCACCTCCACGGTGGGTCACAAAATCATGGACGCGATGGCAGAGAAGATCGACTTCTCAACCACCTCCACGGTGGGTCACTCGGACAGGCGTGGACCAAACAAAAGCTCCAGCTTCTCAACCACCTCCACGGTGGGTCACGTTCCGTGGAATTGTCGGCATCAATTCGTACTCTTCTCAACCACTTCCACGGTGGGTCACAAACAAGCAGCGCGTCTGATTTTTGCCCTTTGCTTCTCAACCACCTCCACGGTGGGTCACTTTGCAAAGCTTTACCTGGCCGGATACACAATCTTCTCAACCACCTCCACGGTGGGTCACCCTAACCACTGAGCCTTTCTGCTTTCCCAGAACTTCTCAACCACCTCCACGGTGGGTCACCGGCGCTATATCGTTGCAGCTTTCGGCCTGGTCTTCTCAACCACCTCCACGGTGGGTCACAGGCGCTCCGCGCATGCCAGTTCGTGCTGTTTCTTCTCAACCACCTCCACGGTGGGTCACTGGAGGTATCGGTCACGGCTACTCCACGTAATCTTCTCAACCACCTCCACGGTGGGTCACCCAGCCGGTCAGCTTCAGCTAGGACGCTTCTTCTTCTCAACCACCTCCACGGTGGGTCACAGTTACCACACTGACCGGGATTTCGTCAAACACTTCTCAACCACCTCCACGGTGGGTCACGGTGACTTGGATGCACTCTATTCCGCTTGGGTCTTCTCAACCACCTCCACGGTGGGTCACTTAATGGCCAGACGTACAGGCGTTTGACTAATCTTCTCAACCACCTCCACGGTGGGTCACATCCATGTAGCCATCTATGCCTCCGTCACGCTCTTCTCAACCACCTCCACGGTGGGTCACCACTGGAAGCTCAAAACGCAGAACTGGAAAGACTTCTCAACCACCTCCACGGTGGGTCACACGTCAGCCGCGCGGGTGACTTGGGCGGATGTCTTCTCAACCACCTCCACGGTGGGTCACAGCTTGTTACCGTTCGGCTGGATGATGCCGGTTTTCTCAACCACCTCCACGGTGGGTCACGTGTCGGGGGACGAGCCACCGCGCGGGCGGAACTTCTCAACCACCTCCACGGTGGGTCACATTGGCGGCCAGGGAGTGTTCGCGCCACTTTTGCTTCTCAACCACCTCCACGGTGGGTCACGCACCAACACCGTAGCACGGCCCGACCAGCCACTTCTCAACCACCTCCACGGTGGGTCACCT
>JAYRRD010000179.1:0-14522 GCA_041910275.1 Rhodoferax sp. | reverse complement strand
GGTGGTGATACCGGTGTGCACCCAGCACTTCATGATGCTCAAGCGCAACCTGATCTACACCGGCATTACCCGTGGAAAAACCCTGGTCGTGCTGGTCGGGCAGAAGAAGGCCCTGGCGATGGCCATCAAGGGCAAGCAGGTGAGTCAGCGCTGGTCCAAGCTGAAAGAGCGGCTGGTGGAAGCTTGCCTGTAGGGAGTAGCATTGCAAGGTCTTGTTGTGTAGCTGTTTGTCGCAATCCCTTCAAAAACGCCAAAGAAACCGCCAAAATCTCGCGCCAGGTTCGCCAGGAATCCGCCATAACGGCTATTTTTAGGCCATTTTCCCCTGGCACCCAAATTGCGTTGCAAGGACTATCCACCATCCCAGGAGTTGTCCATGTCTGTTGCGCTCAAGGCCAAGATTGCCGAAGTGTTCGAAGAGCCTGGCTGCGACAAGAACCAGGGCAAGAGCGAGAAGGAACGTAAGAAGGGTTGTAGCAAGCAATTGAGCCCAGGAGCGGCTGCGGGAGGTTGCGCGTTTGATGGTGCCAAGATTGCGTTGCAGCCCATTGCCGATGTGGCACATCTGGTCCACGGCCCCATCGCCTGCGAGGGCAATTCCTGGGACAACCGGCACAGCGCATCGTCGGGTCCGCAAATCTACCGCACGGGATTCACCACGGACATCAGCGAACTGGACGTGATTTATGGTGGCGAGAAGCGTCTGTTCAGGTCCATTCGTGAAATCATCGAGAAGTATGACCCGCCAGCCATATTTGTGTACCAGACCTGTGTGACTGCGCTGGTGGGGGACGACATCGAGGCGGTGTGCCTGCGTGCCAGCGCGAAGTTTGGCAAGCCCGTCATCCCGGTCAACGCACCGGGCTTTGCCGGACAGAAGAACCTGGGCAACAAGCTGGGCGCCGAGGCGCTGCTGGACTATGTGATTGGCACGCGCGAACCGGAATACACCACGCCTTATGACATCAACATCATTGGCGAATACAACCTGGTGGGCGAACTGTGGCAGGTCAAGCCCTTGCTGGACGCCTTGGGGATTCGTATTCTGTCGTGCATCTGTGGCGATGGACGTTACAACGCAATTGCCAGCGCGCACCGCGCCAAGGTGAACATGATGGTGTGCTCCAAGTCGATGATCAACATCGCCACCAAGATGGAGCAGCGCTGGGGGATTCCGTATTTTGAGGGTTCCTTCTACGGCATTGGTGACATGAGCGACGCGCTGCGCCAGATTGCCAGACTGCTGGTGCAAACCGGCGCGCCGTCCGACTTGCAAGAACGCACCGAGCGGCTGATCGAAGCCGAAGAAGCCCGTGCCTGGAGGCGCATTGCGCACTACAAGCAACGCCTGAGCGGGAAACGGGTGCTGCTGATTACCGGGGGCGTCAAATCCTGGTCGGTGGTCGCGGCGCTGCAAGAGGGCGGCATGGAAATCGTGGGCACCAGCGTCAAGAAGAGCACCAAAGAGGACAAGGAAAAAATCAGGGAGATCATGGGAGACGATGCCCACATGATCGACGACATGACGCCGCGCGAGATGTACGCCATGCTGCGTGATGCGCGGGCCGACATCATGCTGTCCGGCGGGCGCTCCCAGTTTGTCGCGCTCAAGGCACGCATGCCCTGGCTGGACATCAACCAGGAGCGCTACCACCCCTACGCCGGTTACGAGGGCATGGTCAAGCTGGTGCACGAGATTGACCGCAGCATTTTCAACCCGGTGTGGCAACAGGTGCGCATCCCCGCTCCCTGGGACGTTGATGGCGAAACGCTGGGTGCTGCCTGCGCGCCTGCGGGAGGGGCATGAGCATGGCCGATGTGGTGGAATCGAAAAAAGCCTGTGCGGTCAATCCACTGAAGATGAGCCAACCCCTGGGGGCCAGCCTGGCTTTTTTGGGACTGGATGCCTGCATGCCGGTGATGCACGGCTCGCAGGGCTGTACGTCGTTCGGGCTGGTGCTGCTGGTGCGGCATTTCAAGGAAGCCATTCCGCTGCAGACCACGGCCATGAACGAAGTGACTTCCATTCTGGGCGGCTACGACAACATCGAAGCCGCTTTGCTCAACATCCGCAAACGCGCTGCGCCCAGGATCATCGCCATGTGCTCCACGGGCCTGACCGAAACCAAGGGCGACGATGTGGACGGATACCTCGTCACCGTGCGCAAGCGCAAGCCTGAACTGGCGGACACCGAAATTGTCTATGTTTCCACGCCCGACTACGTAGGTGCGTTTGAGGACGGCTACAAACATGCAGTAACGGCGATCATTCGCACGCTGGTCAAGCCACTGCCAGTCAAGGCGGATCAGGTCACGCTTCTGCCGGGCAGCCATTTGTCGCCCGCTGATATTGACGAACTGCGCGAAACCATCGAAAGCTTTGGCCTCTCGGTGGTCGTTTTGCCCGATGTGTCGGGGTCTCTGGATGGCCACATTCCGCCGGACTGGCGTGGCACCACGCTGGGCGGTACCACGCTGGAGCAGATTCGCGCCGCAGGCGCGTCGGCGCTGACCATCGGCGTGGGGGAGCAAATGCGCGAGGGTGCGCTGGCTCTGCAGGAAATTGCCGGCACGCCACTGGAAATATGCGAGCGTCTCACCGGGCTGGAATGCAATGACCGCTTCTTGCAACGCCTGGCGCAGCTTTCGGGTCGTCCCGTGCCGCCTAAGTACCGGCGCCAACGCAGCCAATTGTTGGACGCGATGCTCGATGGCCACTTTTATACCGGCGGCATCAAGGTGGCCATTGCTGCCGAACCCGATTTGTTGCTGGCCGTTGGTGGCTTGCTGCACGACATGGGTGCCGAGCTGCGCTGCTGCATCAGCACCACCAAGTCGGCGGCACACGCGCTGCTGCCAGCAAAACAAGTCATTTTGGGTGATCTGGAAGACCTGGAGCAAGGCGCTACCGATTGTGATGTGCTGATTACGCACTCGCATGGCCGCCAAGCCGCCGAGCGCCTGGGCAAGCCGCTGCTGCACGTGGGCTTTCCGGTGTTTGACCGCATTGGCAATGCACACCGCTGCCAGGTGGGATACCGTGGAACCATGGCATTGGTATGCGAGATTGCCAACCTGATGCTGGAAAACATCCCCCACCACCACGCCAACGACTGGCCACTGCCAGCCGCTACCAAGGTTTAACGCCACTTAAGGAGAAAGCACCATGAAAATCGCCTTCGCAACCCAGGACAAGGAGCGCGTTGATGCGCATTTTGGCTGGGCAAAAAGCATAGTCGTCTACGACGTGTCAGCCAGCGGTTACCGATTTGTCCAGAGTTTCGAGTTTGGCGACAAGCTGGAAGAAGATGGCGACGAAGACAAGCTGGCCCCCAAGCTCGATGCCATCAAGGATTGCGCCATCGTCTACGTGGCCGCCATCGGCGGCTCGGGTGCTGCGCGCGTGGTGGCCATGAAGATTCACCCTGTCAAGGTGCCCCAACCCGAGGCCATCAAGGACATTCTGGACAAGCTGCAGCGGGTGTTGCAGGGCACACCGCCGCCCTGGCTGCGCAAGGCCATGCAAAAGAATGGCGAGCGCAGCTACAACTTTGAAGAAAACGAGGCCACACCCACCGAAGGGCGACGCGCATTGCCCGAAGTTGCCCAATACGGAGCCTGAACATGCATACCGAAGCAGAAGAAGAACGCAAGGCGCGCCTGAAAAAACTCAACGCACGCGCCACCCAGGCCAAAATGGACCTGCATGATTTGTCCGAAGAGTTGCCCACCAACTGGGAAAAAATCCTGGAAGTCGCCCAGCGCTGCCATGAGGCCCACGCCATGCTGATGGCTGCACGCAAGGAAGGGGTCGCGCCGTGAGTAACGCCTTTACCGTGACGCTACCCAGCGGTGCTGTCTGGACACCCAGTTTTGTCTTCAGGCTGGACGACACAAAATGCATCAGCTGCGGTCGTTGCTTCAAGGTTTGCCCGCGCGGGGTGCTGGAGCTGGTCGGGCTGACAGAAGAAGGGGAGCGTGTACCCGTGGACATTGACGGCGATGATGACGATGGGGAATACGAAAGAAAAGTCATGACGATTGCGCACCAGGAGCTTTGCATCGGCTGCACGGCGTGCACCAGAATTTGCCCCAAGAAATGCTACACGCACCAATCTGCGGCTATACCAGCTTCCATTCGGTAAACTCCAGCGGTTTGCTTGCCGTAATTTAATGGCACAGATTTTGCTTTAATTCATGTAGTCCTGGGCCAGATTGGGGGGCTGGTGTCAAGTGCAACTTCTGACGGGTACCCGGTTCATGGAGGAGATATGAAACGTATAGTGGCAATCATCCAGGCACATCCGTCCAGGTGTGGATGCAGGCGTGCGCCATCGCCCATCGCATCGTCGGCTTGCAGCCGTTAACGGATTGCGCCAATGATCCAGCCGACTGCCCTGCGCGCCAGCTACCGGGCTGAAAAATCCGCCCTGCTGGCATCGTTGGCAAGCGGTGGCGCTGCCACCCGGGGGACCGGTGCCGCGCTGCGCGCCTTGTCGGATCTGGCGGATGCCAGTCTGAAAATTTTGTGGCAACAAGCCGGGTTCAGCGACCCCTTTGCCCTGCTGGCGGTCGGTGGTTTTGGGCGACGCGAATTGTTTCCCTGTTCCGATGTGGATGTGTTGGTGCTCCTGCCAGATAAGCAGTCACCAGATCAGGATGGCGCACTGAAAACACAAATTGAAGGGTTCATTGGCAGTTGCTGGGATGCGGGTCTTGAAATTGGTTCCAGTGTGCGCTCAATCAGCGAATGCCTGAGCGAAGCGGGTAAGGACGCAACGGTGCAAACTGCGCTGCTTGAAGCCCGCCTGATTGTCGGCAGCAAGCCGCTGTTTGCCGCTTTTCAGAAAGCCTATTTTCTGGCCATGGATGCCGAGGCGTTTTACATTGCAAAAATGCTCGAAATGCAGCAGCGCCACATCAAATTTGAAGATACACCCTACGCGCTGGAGCCTAACTGCAAAGATTCCCCTGGCGGGCTGCGTGATCTGCAAACCATTTTGTGGGTAGCCAAGGCAGCCGGTTTTGGTTCTGACTGGAACGCCCTGGCCAGGGCCGGGCTGGCTACGGCATTCGAGATCAGTCAGATCAAACGCAACGAGGCCATACTGCGTCTGATTCGTGCCCGTCTGCATGTGCTGGCAGGCAGACGCGAAGACCGGCTGGTGTTTGATCTGCAGACCAGCGTCGCCAACTCCTTTGGCTACCAGGCAAGCAACATCAAAATGCACCCGAGCCAGCACCTGATGCGCCGCTATTACTGGGCTGCCAAGGCGGTCACGCAACTGTGTCAGATTCTGCTACTCAATATCGAAGAGCGTCTGAGTCCGGCGTCGCACCATCCGCAGCCGCTGATACCCTTGAACGAGCATTTCTTTAACAAGGCCGGCATGCTGGAGGTGGGCAATGATGATTTGTACCGCACGCATCCGCATGCCATTTTGCAAACCTTTCTGGTGTACCAGACCCACTTCGGACTCAAGGGCCTGTCCGTCAGAACCCTGCGTGCGCTCTATGGCGCGCGGGATCTGATGGGCAGTGATTTCCGGCGTGACCCGGTCAACCGCAGAACGTTCATGGACATTCTGCAGCAGCATGACGGCATCACCCATGCCCTGCGCCTGATGAACCAGACCTCGGTTTTGGGACGGTACTTATGGCCGTTTCGTCGCACCATTGGGCAAATGCAGCACGATCTATCGCATATTTACACGGTTGATCAGCATATCTTGATGGTGCTGCGCAATATCCGGCGTTTTTTCATGGTCGAACATGCCCACGAATACCCGTTTTGCTCACAATTGGCCAGTGGCTGGGACAAGCCCTGGGTTTTGTATATCGCAGCACTGTTTCACGATATTGCCAAGGGACGTGGCGGGGACCATTCCGAACTCGGAGCGCTGGAAGTACGCCATTTCTGTACACAACATGGCATTGACAAGGACGATGCACGCTTGATTGAATTTTTGGTGCGCGAACATCTGACCATGAGCAGTACTGCCCAGAAATCAGACTTGAGCGACTCTGCCGTGATTGCGAGTTTTGCCAAACATATTGACAATGACCGCGCCTTGACCGGCTTGTACCTGTTGACCGTAGCGGATGCCCGTGGCACCAGTCCGAAGGTCTGGAATGCATGGAAAGGCCGATTGCTCGAAGACCTGTACCTGAGCACCTCGCGCGCGCTTGGCGGCCACGTGCCCGACCTGCATGCCGAAGTACAAGAGCGCAAGCGTGATGCACTGATTGAGCTGGCATTGCGCACACAACCCTACGGGTCACACGAGGCACTCTGGAAAACCCTGGATGCGGGGTACTTCATTCGCCATGATGCGGTTGAAATCGGCTGGCATACCCGCATGCTGTCGCGCCACCTGGGTAGTTCGGAGCCGGTGGTGCGGGGACGACCATCACCCGTGGGTGAGGGCTTGCAGGTGCTGGTTTACACCCCGGATCAGCAGGATCTGTTTGCCCGGATTTGTGGCTACTTTGACCGCAGCGGATTCAGCATTCAGGATGCACGCATCCACACCACGCAAAACGGCTATGCGCTGGACACTTTCCAGATCGTGGCGGCCTACCATCTGGCCGATAATTACCGCGAGCTGATCAACATGATTGAATCCGAACTCGCCCAGGTGATCAGCGAAGCCGGTCCACTGCCCGCTCCCATGCGGGGCCGGGTATCGCGGCGTGTCAGGAGCTTCCCGATGCCCCCTCGGGTGTCTCTCAAACCCGATGAAAAGGCGCAGCGCTGGCTACTCAATATCTCGGCCAGCGACCGTCTCGGATTGCTCTACAGCGTGGCCCTGGTGTTGGCCAGACACAAGGTGAGCTTGCAACTCGCCAAAATTGTCACGATGGGTGAACGTGTTGAAGACACCTTTTTGATCCAGGGCGCAGCCCTGCAACACAACCTGGAGCAGATTGCGATAGAAACCGAATTGCTTGAAGCGCTGGCCTGATTTTTCATTTTCCAAAATAGTTCGCCCAACCTTGAAAGCACGCGACATGAACAATTACGAAATCATTCGTCGGGAAGACTTCTCCGATGTGAGCTATTTACTGGAGGTGCGCCATTCCCTGATGGCCAAGGCCGCCAGACCCGGTCAATTTGTGATCGTCATGCTCAGTGAACAGGGCGAGCGCATACCCTTGACGATTGCCGATTTTGACCGCGAGCAAGGCACCATCACCCTGGTGATTCAGGCTGTGGGCAAGACCACCCGGCAGATGCAGCAGGAATGCCAGGTTGGCACCTCGCTGTACGCGCTGGTCGGCCCGATGGGCATTCCCAGTACCATAAGCCACGCCAAAAAGGTGCTGTGTGTCGGTGGTGGGCTGGGTGTGGCCCCCGTTTTTCCCCAGGCGCGCGGCTTCAAGGAAAAGGGCGCTTACGTCATCGGCGTGCTGGGTTTTCGCAACAAGGACCTGGTGTTCTGGGATGACAAGTTCCGGGCCTGCTGCGATGAACTCATCATCTGTACCGATGATGGTTCGGTCGGCCTCCAGGGCCGGGTCACCGATGGCATCCTGCAGGCGATTGGCAAACATCCCGACATGGATGAAGTGGTGGCCATTGGCCCGCCGATCATGATGCAAAGCTGTGCCGAAGCCACCCGCCCCTTCAAGATCAAAACCATGGTCAGCCTGAATCCGGTGATGGTCGATGGCACCGGCATGTGTGGTGGCTGCCGGGTCAAGATCGGTGGTCAGGTCAAATTTGCCTGCGTTGACGGGCCGGATTTTGATGGGCATCTGGTGGATTTTGATGATCTGATGGTGCGTTTGCGCCGCTACACCGAGATTGAACGCAAAGCGCTGGACCACTGGGAGAAAAGCTGCAACCTGCGCAAGTCCATCGTCAGCAACACGGCAGCGGTCCTCCCCGCGTGAAACCCATGGCCAAGAAAACCATACGTACCATCCCCCAGGAGCGCACCCCGATGCGCGAGCTGGACCCTGGCGTGCGTGCCAGAAACTTTGAAGAAGTCGCCTGCGGATACCACCCGGACGATGCCATGCGCGAATCGCAGCGTTGCCTGATGTGCCCGGACCAGCCCTGTGTGACAGGCTGCCCGGTCGGCATCGACATTCCCGGTTTTATCAAGAAAATCAGTGAGAAAGACCTGCGCGCTGCCTACGACATCCTGACGGACACCAATCTGTTGCCGGCTATTTGTGGCCGGGTCTGCCCGCAGGAAAACCAGTGCGAAGGGGTCTGCACCGTGGGTGACGCACTGGAGCCGGTGGCGATTGGCCGCCTGGAGCGTTTTGTCGGCGACGCCGCCATCAAGGCCGGCTGGGTCAATATTCCCTATATCCAGGCCCGGCCTTTCAAGGTCGGCATCGTCGGCTCCGGCCCGGCCGGCATGGCCTGCGCAGCTGACATGGCCAAGGCGGGTTGTGCGGTCACGGTGTTTGAAGCGTTTCACCAGCCAGGCGGGGTGTTGAAGTACGGCATTCCCGACTTTCGGCTGCCCAATGCGGTCATTGATGCCGAAATAGACAATTTGCGCAAACTCGGTGTCGCATTTGAATGCAACACCCTGGTCGGTCGCCTGTTCACCCTGGAGCAGATGGTGTCCGAGATGGGTTTTGATACCGTGTTCGTTGGTGTCGGCGCCGGTTACCCGACCATGCTGGGCATTCCCGGCGATTCGCTCAACGGCGTGTTATCGGCCAATGAATTGCTGACCCGTTGCAATCTGATGCGGGCCAGGGAATTTCCGGATTTTGATACGCCGCAGCCGATTGGCAAGCGTGTGGCGGTGGTGGGAGCTGGTAACACCGCCATGGATGCGATGCGCGTCTGCCTGCGCCTGGGCGCCCAGAAGGTGTATTGCATCTACCGGCGCTCGCGCAAGGAGGCTCCGGCACGCGCCGAAGAAGTCCACCATGCCGAGCAGGAGGGGGTGGAGTACCACTGGCAAACCCATCCCATCGCCATTCTGGACGATGGCCATGGCAACGTACGCGGCATGCGCTGTGTGCGCATGGAACTGGGTGAACCCGACGATTCGGGCCGCCGACGCCCGGTCATCCTGCCCAACAGCGAATTCGATTTTGAAGCCGATCTGGTCGTGTATGCCATCGGCACCAATGCCAACCCGATCATGGGCCAGACCTCAAGGATTGCATTGAACCAATGGGGTTACATCCAGACCGATTCCGGTCTTGCCACCTCGATTGCCGGCGTATTTGCCGGCGGGGACATTGTGACCGGCGCGGCCACGGTGATCGAGGCCATGGGGGCCGGGCGCCGGGCTGCGGCCAGCATGAAGGCCTACCTCGGCATCCGCGACACGGATCGGCCATATCGGCCCTTTGCGGGCGATGGCGACAAGCTGTTTGGTATCGACATCCGGGAACGCAATTTTGCACGTGTGCGCATAGCCTGAATGGAAAAACACCCATGAATTCGCAAGCAAACCTGAACACTGCGGGTGAAAAAACCCTTACCACCCTGAAAGAACACATCGTCGAGATCATCAGCGACTCCGGTGAAGGGGCGCAGCGCTGTGGCCAGTCGCTCGGATCGATTGCGGCCCGTATGGGCAATGGTATCTGGACCACCGAGATCATTCCCGCCGAAATCCGGCCACCCGCCCGCAGCGTGGCCGGGGCCAGCGGCAACCGCATACGCATGGGTTCGGGCTATATCACCAACGGCGGCGACCAGACCGATCTGGTGGTGGCGTTCAACGAACAGGTGCTGCTTGGCCGGGTGCGCGCCCGCGAACTCAAGTCCGGTTGCCTGATATTTCTGGAAAGCATGTGGCGCAAGCACAGCGATCTGAATGTGTCGATGGCCTACATCCAGACCTATGACAAGCTGGTCGAAGCCGGATTCAGGGTGATCGAGTTCCCGATGGAGCAGCAATGCCAGTTGCTGGGGGCGGACCCCAAACGCGGTAAAAACATGTTTGCGCTGGGCATGCTGTGCTACCTCTACAGTTTTGACTTGCAGATGGCACGCGACCAGATTGCGCTGACATTTGGTAAAAAAGCCCAGAACGTGATTGATGCCAACGTCAAACTGCTGGAAGCCGGCCACCGATGGGGGGAAGCGCATCTGGATTTCAACTTTTGCATTCCGGCCACTGCGTCTTCACACCCGCAGATCGTCACCAACGGCAACACCGCGCTGGCGCTCGGGGTCATGGCTTCCGGGATGGAGTTGTGTGCCATGTACCCGATCACTCCGGCCACTTCGGCTTCGCACTATCTGTCCGAAGTGTTCGAGAAAGTTGGCGGCATCGTGCACCAGGCTGAAGACGAAATTGCCGCCTGCGCCTTCGCCATTGGTGCATCCTATGCCAGCAAATGCACCATTACCATCACCTCCGGGCCGGGTTATTCACTGAAACAGGAGGCTATCGGTCTGGCGGTGATGGCGGAAATTCCGCTGGTGGTGGTGAATGTGCAGCGTGGCGGCCCCAGCACGGGCCAGCCGACCAAGGTCGAGCAAGGCGATCTGATGTGCGCCATTTTTGGCAGCCATGGCGATGCACCCAAGGTGGTGATGGCACCGGCCACCATCGAGGACTGCTTTTATTCGGTCATTACCGCACGCAAGATTGCCGAAACCTTCAATATGGTGGTGGTGATACTGACCGATGCCAGCTTATCCTCCTCACAACAACCCTTCAACCGGCCACAGTTCAATGAAGCCTGGCTGGCACCGCCCATTGACCAGAACCCGGTAGCAGAAGGTGCCAGGGCGTACGACTGGGACGCGACGACCGGCCTGGCACAGCGTTTTATTCCCGGCCAGAGCGGCGGTATGCACACCGTCACCGGCCTCGCGCATGACCGTGACAGCCATGTGGCCTACGACCCGGACATCAACCAGGAAGGCTTGCGCGCCCGCAGCCTGAAACTCGCCGCCCTGCAAAAGACGCTGACCGCCCCCGAGGTGTTTGGCGCAGACGATGGTGATCTCCTGCTGATCGGCTGGGGGAGCACCCAGGGGGCCATCGAGGAAGCGGTGGCATCGCTGCGCGCCCAAGGGTACAAGGTCTCCTCGGTGCACCTGCGTTTTCTACAGCCGATGCAGCCGGGCATCAAGGCCATCATGCAGCGCTTCCAACACGTGATGACCATCGAAGTCAACTGGAGCGACAGCCCCCAGGAAGAGATCATTGACGAATCGAACCGGCGCTATTCCGCACTGGCGATGCTGCTGCGCTCGCGCTATCTGGTAGACGTTGATTGCTGGAGCGAGGTACGCGGCCAGCCGATCAAGCCCAGCACGATTCGCCATATTGCTCTGGCCAAGCTCACCACCCAAGGAGAATGACCATGACCTGCTCCACAACCGACTGCCTGCTTGCGCTGTATGACGAGCAACATGAGCTGGAAGACTACCAGAGCGGGGTGCCGCGCTGGTGTACCGGCTGCGGCGACAACGCCATTCTGGCCGCCGTGCAGCGCCTGTGCCGCGATGAGGGCTTGCGGCCGGAAAAAACCGTGTTTGTCTCCGGCATCGGTTGCTCCAGCCGGTTTCCGCATTACATGAAGACCTATGGTTTTCACGGCATTCATGGCCGGGCGCTGCCGGTGGCCGAAGGCATCAAGATGGCCCGGCCCGACCTGACGGTGTTTGTCAACACGGGCGACGGCGACTGCTGCAGCATTGGTGCCGCGCACTGGATTCATGCCATTCGGTACAACATGAACCTGACGGTGTTTCTGCATGACAACCAGATTTATGGCCTGACCAAAAAACAGGCTTCGCCCACATCGCCCATCGGCACCAAAAGCAACACCACGCCACGCGGCAGTTACCTGGATGCGCTCAACCCCTTGAGCGTCACGCTGGGGGTCGCCAACGCCTCGTTTGTCGCGCAGGCGGTGGACTGGATTCCCGAGAGCCTGTTCGAGATCGTCAAGGCCGCGTACCACCACAAGGGTTTGTCGTTTGTGCGCATCTTGCAGCGCTGCCCGGAATGGCTGCCCAAATCGCTCGATCCCTGGATGCAGGACCCGGACAAGATTGCCCTGCTGCACCATGAAAACGCACTGCATATCAGCGCCGGACTGGGCAAGACGTACAAAAACCAGTGGCTGCATGATCCGCTCGACATGAACCGGGCGCGTGAAATTGCCAGCAGCGAAGAGGCCATTCCCGTCGGCATCCTGTACCAGAACCGGGACATTCCCCGCTATGAAGAAACCCGGCAAACCGGGGTATTGCGGACCACCGAGACGGTACGCAGTGGCTTTGAGGCCGAACTCGACAAATACACGGTCTAACACGGTCCAAGACCCATCAGGAACTGACATGGACGCCGACTTGCAAACACATATTGCCTTTTACCTGACCGGCAAAAGGCCCGGTACCGGACTTGACGCGCCCGAAGGACTCCAGTTGCGCCCGGCACTCTTTGCCGCTTACCGTGACCTGAGCGCATTGCGCTACGACTTTCCGCTCGTGCTCGTCAATGGCCAAGCTGACGGCACGTTTGCCGAACCGCTATCGGGCCTGATTGACGGCATTCTCGACAAGGTGGCGCATGGCACGGAGGGTGCGCGCATCCGAAAGCATCTCCTGCTCCTTGAGCAAGAGATCCGCAAACGGGTCGCTGCGGGTGCCAGCGGCTTATTTTCTGCCGTGTGGGACCACTCTGCCGCCGCGCTGGGCCAGGGCGACGCGCTGATGGCCGATAGCCTGGCGCGTGGCCGGACCAACCGGCACGTCGATGGTGAACTGGTGGATTGCCAGGCCACACTGCCCGCCCGGCTGCTGGGCCACGCCTGGAGCCTGACGCAAGCGCAGCGCGCAGCACACTTTGGCCGGGATCTCCAGCGGCTGGTACTCAAACTCTCCGACATACTGAAAGCCGATTTTGTGCATTCGGATGCCGGGAAAAGCGCCGAAAGTCTCCGGTCTGCGTTTGGTTCCGGCCCGAAAGACAACTTCGATTTCGAGGCCATGTCGCGCATTCTGGGCCGCTCTACCGCCAGGAAAAGTCTGTCACACAGCAGGCGCAGCCGGGTCACACAGCTGCTCTCGACGCTGCAAGCACAACAGTTTTTCGCCACCCCGGATGCCAAGGCCGGGGCGGCTTACGCTTTTATTTTTGATAGTTGCAGCGCTGCCTTGCAAGCCTACCGCGAGCGCCTGCCCCGGCTGATCGCGCTGGCCAGGGCGATGGCCATCGCCGAGCTGGAAGCCAGGGGTGAATACAACGAAGCCCGACACGACCCGCTGTTTGCTTCTTTTGGTGAAAATGGTCTGCAAGCCAGCGATCTGGCCTTGTTTCCGGATTACCTGGTGCGAATGAACATCCGCGATCTGACGGGACTCGAACAAAGCGCCCTGAGCGAGATTCTTTCCGTCGATCTGCCGGTCAAAATCCTGGTTCAGACCGACGATGTCATCGAGGAATCGCCCCTTGGTAATGGTATTGGACACCTGGCCTTTGCCCTGCGCAGCCGACAGCTGGCCAGCATGGCGATGGGTCTGAGCGGCGTTTTTGTGTTGCAATCGCCCGCATCCAATCTGTACCAGCTTCGCGGGCAGATCCAGCGCGGAATGGACTACTGCGGCCCGGCCCTGTTCAGCGTCTTTTCGGGCGCAGCTGCCAGCATGGGCGATCTCCCGGCTTACCTGGTCGGGGCAGCAGCCCTGGAGTCGCGGGTGTTCCCGGCCTTTACGTTTGACCCCTCGGCAGGCCGTGACTGGGCTGCGCGTTTCTCGCTGGACACCAATCCGCAGGCCACACGGGATTGGCCGGTACGTGGCCTGGCGTATGCAGACGAACACCACCAGGCGGTCGCGCAGGAGTTGCCATTCACCCTGATTGACTTTGTCGCCTGCGATGCGCGCTACACCAGACACTTTGCCCTGGTACCACGCGCGCGCTGGAGCGCCACCCTGGTGCCCGCCGGAGACATCGTGGCGCGGGAGAGTCAGGGGCAACCCGAGAGCGTTCCCTTTGTGTGGACGGTGGACCCTGAGAACAGGTTACACAAACTCATCGTGGACGAAAAACTGATCCGCGAAGCACGCCGCTGTCGCAGCATGTGGAATAGCCTGCAAGAACTCGGGGGTATTCACAACTCGCACGCCGAACGGCTGCTGGCGCGTGAAAGACAAGCTGGTGTGCTTGCGCCGATGACAGCATTCACAGCACCTCCAGCACCTCCAGCACCTCCAGTGACTCCAGTAATTCCAGATGCAGTCCACGCTGCGCCGACCGTAGAAACGCAGCCCGATCCGCAGCGCTCACCGGATGAAGCGTACATAGAAACCGAACGCTGCTCCACCTGCAACGAATGCACACACATCAATGGAAAGATGTTCGCCTACAACGCCAACCAGCAAGCCTACATCGCTGACTTGAGCGCCGGCACTTACGCCCAATTGGTCGAAGCCGCCGAGAGCTGCCAGGTGTCGATCATCCATCCCGGCAAACCGCGCAATCCGGACGAACCTGGTCTGGAGGAGCTGCTCAAACGGGCGGCGCTGTTTGCCTAGGATGGTCAAAGCCCAGGGCGTGGGGGGGGGGGGGGGG
>JAYRRD010000178.1:0-3528 GCA_041910275.1 Rhodoferax sp. | reverse complement strand
GAACCGTCTATATCAATCGTTATTTCCAGTTTGATTGTTGTCCCGTTGCGATCTATTACCTTGCTTGTCATGACGATCCTCGTCTACGTACATTGATGGGTGGAAGAAGTCAGTACGCTAATCAAATTCCGGTCACACCCACCTGCAAACCCGCAACCCGCAACTGCTCAACAAGTAGTCTGTGTACAAATCCAAATCAGCTTTTTTCATGGCTTCAGATTATCGGGGGTGGCTGCGTAAGGTCAGAATCTTATTGGACGTGCAGCTTGGACACGCATTCGGACGAGAGTGTGACCAACGCAACGCTCTTATCTTTTCGTAACACTTCTCATCGTCCATCAACTCCTGGATATGAAACATGGCAGTGGCCCTCCGTCACAATACTATGACGAAGGGCATTGCAGCCGAGCCTTTTCTCATCCATTGTGATGACCTCAAAACCCAATATGAGCCTTAACCGAATGGCCTCCGCGATTTCCGGGGCGATTCATGTTCAGTTTGGCGTTTGAGCCATTTTCCAATACCGTGCTTGCCGGCTGCGGCCAACCCCCGCAGAGTTCGAAAATCAAAGGCCACAATGCCCCTGCGTTCCCGGCGATGGCTCATCCAGTCTCGCTTGTAGGCTTCGTCACCAGTGAGGTAGTCCACCTCTTGCACATGATCCACATCAATCACGTGTTGCATCAGCGCGTGGGTGAGCACGGAGCCGGCTGAATAGCGCTCAAAACCTTCCACATAGGCCAGTTTGTAGATGGATGCTTTGCCATCTTTCACCAGCCAAAGCTGGGCGGCAATCGCTTGTCCTTCCAACTCCAGCACACCCAGACGCAACCAGCCCTGCGCTGCGGCTGTACGCGCCAATTGCGGGATGAATTGTGGATGGGGCTCGGGTGTTTTCCAGCTCTGAGCATACACCTGCACAAAAGCGTCGATGGTTGACTCCAGCCGTTCGTCGTTTTGGGTCTGTATGTGTATGCCCCACGAGCCCTGTCGGGTCATCCGCCGTTGCCCGCAGTGTATACTGTTGCGCAGGGACGAGGGCAGTTTCTGGACATAGGTAGCAAAGCTGCGTCCGTCCACACACAGGTACCAGTTTCCAAAACAGAAATAGGTATCGACTTGATAGCCAGCATGTCGCAGTGCTTGCAGTAGACCTTGATAGCACTGGGTTTGCTCATCCAGCGGACTGAGCACAATCGTCGGCCACTGCGCGGTATGCTGACGCAGATGCAGCGCCAATGCGTGCCAAAGAGCCGCGTCGGTTTCGTCCGCCTTTCTGGTGCCCCAAACCAAGGGGCCGTACAAGCTACTGTAATAGTTAGACAGGCTACCAAGACTTGCGGGTGCTGCCAGCAATGGCAAGCAAACTGCAGAATGGGATATAGCATCGTGTGCCAGCAACAGCATGGGTTTGGTGTGAGCGCCTAATCCATGCGCTACCAAATTTTCAAACCATGCCAGGGTGCAAAAGACGTCGGAAGGTTGAGTTTCCTTTTCCAATTCCACTTGCGCTATGGCGTCTCGCAACGCCCAGAAGCTGTCAAGTTCAACCATGCAGGGCAGGGACATGGCACTACCGCAACACAAAAATCTAGCGTCCGATGGGGAAATACTCCACGCCCTGCGAGCGAACCAGTTTGGGGTCGTAGAGGTTGCGTCCGTCAAACACCAGCGGTGCGCTGAGTTTCTGCCTGATGGTGTCCATGTCCGCGCTGCGAAATTCTTTCCACTCGGTCACAATGATCAGCGCGTCAGCGCCATCCAGCGCCTGCATGGCTTGCTCGGTATAGCGCAGACGTGGTTCGTCTCCAAAGATGCGTCGCGCCTCTGGCATGGCGACAGGGTCGTAAGCAGTGGCGGTGGCACCGGCGGCAAACAGGTCAGCCAGTAGGGTACGGCTGGGGGCGTCGCGCATGTCGTCTGTGTTGGGCTTGAATGCCAACCCCCACACAGCGAAATGCTTACCCTTCAGGTCGCTACCAAAGCGGGCGGTAATTTTGCGGGTCAGGACATGCTTTTGTGCGTCATTTGCAGTCTCGACCGCAGAGAGCACGTGAAGGTCGATCTGGGCTTCGTCAGCGGCAGTTTTGATGAGCGCCTTCACATCCTTGGGGAAGCACGAACCACCGTAGCCACAACCTGGGTACAGGAAGTGGTAACCAATGCGCGGGTCCGAGCCAATACCTCTGCGCACCATTTCAATGTCTGCCCCCAGCTTTTCGGCTAGATTTGCGAGCTCGTTCATGAAGCTGATGCGGGTAGCCAGCATCGCATTGGCTGCGTACTTGATGAGTTCGGCGCTTCTGACATCGGTGACAATCAGCCGTTCGTGGTTGCGTTGAAAAGGTGCATACAGTGCACGCATCAGGTTGATGGCTTGGTCGTTGTCTGCGCCCACCACGATGCGGTCAGGCTTCATAAAGTCGTCGATTGCGGCCCCCTCTTTCAAAAACTCGGGGTTGGACACCACGCTGTACGGTACTTCTATGCTGCGGGCAGCCAGTTCTTCAGCGATAACTGTACGCACTTTGTCGGCTGTGCCAACCGGTACGGTGCTTTTGTCGACCACTACCTTGTAGTCAGTCATAAGGCGGCCAATGTTGCGTGCCGCAGCCAGCACGTATTTGAGGTCGGCCGAGCCGTATTCGTCGGGCGGCGTGCCTACAGCAATGAACTGAATGGTACCGTGATGCACGGCTTTCTCAATATTGGTGGTGAAGTGTAGGCGGCCCGCAGCGACGTTTCGACGCACCATGTCCAGCAGGCCTGGTTCGTGGATCGGAATCCCGCCATCTTCAAGCGTCTTGATTTTGGCTGCATCAAGATCGATACACAGTACATCGTTGCCCACCTCGGCCAGACAGGTGCCACTAACCAAGCCCACATACCCCGTTCCTACTACTGTAATTTTCATTGACGATTTCCCTTAAAGTAATATCCACGCCCACTAGCTCGGATTTTTCACAAAGTCTGATAAATATAACCTAACTTATTGATAAAACTAACATATTTCTAATATTGCTTCGTGAGAAGTGCGACGGTCACGGTTTTTTAGACAGTTGACTAAGCGCATCTCGTTACACACAAGTCTCGAACTCCCGTTGACCCCTTAAATACCTGACACCGGCAGCAAAGTCAATGACGCGTTGCATACTCAGCCACGGTAAATTTGCTCTCCGATCAGGCGCAACCAGGAGCAGAATTTTTGGTCATGCGAAGCAGATCGAAGACACGGCGGGTGCGGAAGGGTGCGATTCAAAGTGATGCGCGTTAAAGTCTGCCCATTGAGCCTCTTGCAAAACTCATCGGCGAGTTGCATTGATGGGGTATCGAACGCCCTCTGGGAGCGCTGAAACGGTTTTGCTGGGGTCATTGGCGGCGTTGCGCTACGTGAATGGCATGATTTTTCGTATACCTTGCGCGGTCACAATCTGAGGTTTTGTGATCAACCGAAACCTGGGGTGTGTTAACGTTCGAAACATGGCACCTTGGGTATACGATCCACAGAGTGGCGGGGTCAAAATTCCG
>JAYRRD010000177.1:0-6187 GCA_041910275.1 Rhodoferax sp. | reverse complement strand
TCGAAAAACAACTCGTGGACCAGCCCTAAGCGCGCTGCGGCTGCCGCATCCACGCTGCCACCTGTGACCGCCAGCCGTTTGGCTTGCGAGTAGCCCAGGCGCTCCACCAGATAGGGGGCGATTTGCGCGGGCACCAGTCCGAGTGCGGTTTCTGGCAGGCGCAAAATGGCCGTGTTATCCGCCAGGGTGATGTCCGACGCGCAGGCCAGGCCAAAGCCGCCGCCCATGACCGCGCCTTCGAGCACGGTGATGGTGGCCAAGGGGGACTCGCTGAAAGTGGCGCACAGTTCGCCAAAACGGCGGTTGAGATGCGCCACGGGATCGCCTCCGGCGGCGTTCATCTGCCCCGATTGCACGCGCGCGCGCGCGGCTGCCATGTCCTTGAGGTCGGCGCCGGCGCAAAAATTCCCGCCAGCGCCGCGCACCACGACGATGCGGCTGTCGCCCTGTTTTTCCGTTTGCTGGAGCTTGTCTATCAGTTCATCGACCATCGCCAGCGACATGGCGTTGCGCGCCTGGGGGCGGTTCAAGGTCAGATACGCTACGCCAGCGTGGTGGCGCACGGCAATGTTTTCAGTTGTTTCCATTTTTATATCCCCTTTCCTGGCAGTGTGCCTTCGAGCTTGGCGAGAATGCCCAGCATGACTTCATCGGCGCCGCCGCCAATCGAAATCAGGCGGGTGTCGCGGTAGGCGCGTGCCACGCGGTTGTCCCAGGTAAAGCCCATGCCGCCCCAGTATTGCAAACAGGCATCGGACACTTCGCGCACCAGTCGCCCGCATTTGAGCTTGGCCATGGAAGCCAGCCGGGTGGCATCTTCGCCCCCCACGTAGGCCTCGACCGCGCGGTAGGTCAGGGCGCGCAGGGCTTCGACTTCGGTACGCAATTCGGCCAGACGGAAATGCACCACCTGGTTATCCAGAATCGCGCGGCCAAACGCCTTGCGCTCGCGCGTGTAGGCAATCGTTTCGTCGATCAGCAAGTCCAGCATCTTGAGCGAGCTGGCTGCGCCAAACATCCGCTCCTCCTGGAATTGCAGCATCTGCAAGGTGAAGCCCATGCCGATCTGACCAATGGTGTTGGCAACGGGAACGCGCACATCGTCAAAAAACAGCTGCGCGGTGTCGGATGAGTTCATGCCTATCTTGTGGATTTTCTGGCGGCTCACGCCTTTTTCGTTCAGCGGCAGCACGATGAGCGACTTGTTCTTGTGTGCCGGCCCTTCCGAGGTATTGGCCAGCAGACAGCACCAGTCGGCCTGCATGCCGTTGGTGATCCACATCTTGCCGCCGTTGATGATCCAGTCGTCGCCGTCGCGGCGCGCCGTGGTTTTGATGGATGCCACATCCGAGCCGCCGCCGACTTCGCTCACGCCAATGCAGGCCACCATGTCGCCCGCAATGGCAGGCGCCAGGTAGTTGCGCTTCAAGGTATCCGAGCCAAAACGCGCCAGGGCCGGGGTACACATATCCGACTGCACGCCAATGGCCATGGGAACGCCACCGCAGGTGCACTCACCCAGCGCTTCGGCCATGACCATGGAGTAAGAAAAATCCAGCCTTTCGTTCCTGGATCAGCATCATCTGGGCATACAGCCGGGCCTGTTCAACAGCTTCTTCGACCCATTCCTTGGTTCGGAGATTGCTCTGCCATCACCAGAAGGACAGAAACAGCTTAAGTGGCTGCATGGCGCACGTACGAAAACCGTAGCGCTGATAAAAGCGCGCTGCAGCGTCGCTCTTGGCATCGACCATCAACCCCGCGCTTCCCACGGCCTGCGCCGCATGGCGCGCACGGCCAAGCGCGTCCGCGAGCAGGAGCCGCCCCAGTCCCTGGCTCTGCATATCCACACGGATTGCCAAACGGCCCAGTCTTGTGACCGGAATCTGACGTGGGTAGCGTTTGCTCAGATCAGACGGCAAGTCCGCAACAACCACCAAGGCCGAAGCCAATGCGTAATATCCCAAAATACTTGCGCCATCCACATCGGTGTAGCCGGATGTCCGTTGCTCTTGCGCTGCCGCATCATCGTTCACAACGGCCACAAAGGTGCGTGAAATGCCTTTTTCCTGGTGCTGTAGCGCCATTTGCGCCAGCCAGACGTTGAGCGACTCGACGCCACAGTCAAAGCTTTTTCGGTTGTGGCGCCCAGCCAATGGTTCCAGTTTTATCATTGCGTCTGGCGGTGTAGTCTTGAAGTGCGGCTATCAAGGCGGCGTTTGGTGGCAGCGGTGTATCGAGCGAATTCAGAAAAAGCGGCGTGTCCTGCATTGACAACCGGATCACACGTTCCTGTTCAATGATGCGCTCTGCCTCCCGAAGCGCGGTCTGCACGACGAACTGATTGACGGTTGCGCCAACCATTCCCGCTGCCGTCTCCAGCGTGGCCTGTACCGAGGCAGATACACGGGCAGTGATACGACCGCGATCCATAGCTGTGGAGGTCATGGATGTCCTTTGGATGTGAATAGCAGTTGACACTTTAGCATGAGGTGACAATTTGTCGCCATGCACGTGCGGAATTCCAGCATCGCAGCACTTCCATCTGGGTAGCGCTTGCCGATTTGATATTTGATTCAAGGAAAGGGGGTTGACCCCAATGGCACATCACACTGCTCAACCGGGATGTCGAAATTTTTATCTGGCCACGAACCATTTCAAATAGAGACTCGTCTGGCGTTGGTGCCGTGATGGTCTGGAATGCAGCTTGATTCACTCCTGATTTACTAGCTGTCCCCGCACGTTCCACAGGGTCTACCGACCAATAAGGCACTCAAGCCACCGCCAGAACCGGCATTTCACACAAAGGTGGCGGGAGAAACACCAAAGCGTTCGCTGAGTAAGCGAACCTGGCGAATGTTGAGTTCGCGCTTGCCCGCCAATATCTCTGACACTACGCCTTGGCTACCAATGTCATGCAGATCGGATTGCTTGATGCCATGCTGCTGCATCAGAAATTTCAGCGCCTGCACGCCAGTCACAGTGGGCAGCGGGTGATGCTCGGCCTCAAAGTCTTCGATGAGCTTGCCGACGATATCGACCAGTTCCATCGCCGGATGGTTTTCATCGCCGGCGGCTTCGTCAAGCAGGGCTTCGAGCATCTCCACCATGCGCTGGTAATGGGCTTCGCTGCGTATGGGGGCAATATCCGTGGCGCTGCGAAAGACCTCCCATGCCGGGAGCAGGTGTTTTACTTCGAGGTGCGCGTTCATGGCTTCCATGCCCCTTTGTCGTAGTCCCGGTGCGTCATCACCGCTTTGATGTAAACGATTTGCCGTTCAAACCGGATGTAAGCGATCAAGCGATACTTATTGCCGCCAATGTCGAATACCGTCAGTTCGCCAACCTTGTCGATGGTGTTGAAAGCTGCCTTGAGTCCCGCCCAGTGGCTAAAACTATTCTTCTCAATCACACGCCGCCAACCCTGCAAAGCCTCATCAGCCTGCGGGTGCTGCACAGCGAAGGCACGCAATGCACTGTTGCTGATGATTCTCATAAATCCATTGTATCTCAATTTGAGATGATTGCCAGGTCTGGAATACGGCTTGATAAACTCCTAAATTGCTAGCTGCTCACGCACGTCCCATGGCGCCTACTGGCCAATCTGGCACTCAAACTGCCGCCAGCCCCGGCATCTCCCTGGCTTCAGCCATACTGGTATTGGTGGTCAGCGCGGCCCTCCCCGAATTCCACGCATCCGTGGCGTGGTATCCCGATCATGCCGCCGATTAACCACATTTCCAATGTTGACGCAGAGTAAACTGGTGACCCAACCCCTCCGTCGGAACTTCAGGTTTAAGGGGGCAATGAAACACTCTACATGGGATGTTCGTAGCATGCTTCTATATTTTTTGACCGTAGGAATCGGCTACGGCATTGCTTATCTGATTACCGGGACAGGGTTAGCGCCTTGGCGTTCAATTGTTGGATTTTTCGTGGCATTCATTTTTTCTTGGATAGGTGGAAGTGTGTTAATTGCTTTAATACTCCACGCCGGAAATCTTGAAATAAACTCATTCGACAAGGTGATAGGTAGAGCTTTTGCGTGGGCCTTAGTTGCATCCGGTTACGGCGTTTACAGAGGTAGAAAAAAGCTGAAAACAAACTATGCATCTGGAAAAACTACTCCCGGAAAACCAACATCTACCGCACCATCAAACAACGAAGCCTACGCCACCGCACTTGCTGAAATCGAGGAATGCCGGTTAGACAAGGGAATTTGGGCGCGCTCGTTTGCTGACTCCGGCGGCGATGAACCCAAGGCAAAGGCTGCCTACATCAAGGCCCGTGCTGAAGCGATACAAAGTGCTGATGTGTGGGTGAATACGATGCCACCGGGTGCAGAGGATGCTGCTAGTGTCAAGGCCACAGATAAACCGGCCCCCGTCGCTACACCTCTGTCAGAGGAATTGGTTTGGGCTGGGGTCGGGATTCTTTTAGTTTTCGTCGTGCTCCTAGTGGTAAAGCTTGTTAATCAGGATGAGAAGCGGCAGGAAGTGGCGGCGAGTCCAGTTCAAACGCCTGTAGATTGGTCAAAAGGAACAATAACGCCTCCAGTGCAAGCTCCTGCGCCAAGCGTTGACCCGCAAACCATTTTCGCGGAAGGTCTGACAGCATACAAAAACAAGGACTACGCTGGTGCACTCGCCAAATGGCGGCCCTTGGCAGACCATGGAATGGCTGACGCGCAGGGCTACCTCGGATTGATGTACGCGCGAGGAGAAGGTGTGTCAAAGAATGATGCCGAAGCCATTAGTTGGTATCGCAAGGCTGCTGAACAAGGGGATGCCAGCGCGCAGTTCAACCTTGGGACTATGTACGTGGCTGGACGAGGCATACAAAAAAATGATGCCGAGGCCTTGGCGTGGTTTCGCAAGGCTGCCGAACAGGGCGATTCCTATGCTCAGTTCAACCTCGGATGGATGTACGCGAATGGGAAAGGAGAGCAACAGAATGATGTCGAGGCCGTTGACTGGTGGCGCAAGGCTGCTGAACAAGGGTTGGTCGAAGCGCAGTTCAGCCTCGGATGGATGTACGCGAATGGGCAAGGCGTGCAACAGAATGATGCCGAGGCCGTGAGTTGGTATCGCAAGGCTGCGGCGCAAGGATATGCTAATGCGCAACAGGAATTGCGAAAGCGCGGTCTTCAATGAAGATACCCGTGAGAAACAAGAAATTAGTCGAAGGCCCCGGTGCCTGCATCAACCTCTGAAATGAACGAGAACATCATCACAGCTCTATTCGCCGCAGCGTCTGCACTGTTTGGCGGCATTGTGTCAGGGGTTGTTGCGCCATTCGTCAAGCATCGCCTAGATCAAGCTGTCGCGGAAAAGTCCCGTAAGCGAGATCAGATTGCCAAGTGGCGAAAGATGGTGCTTGAAGTGAACCAAGTTACTGAAGGAGACATGTGCACAAACGAGAGTCTGCAGATTCACCCCGAATACATCACGCTGGAGCCGTACTTGACGGATAACGCCCGCCGTACTGTACAGTCGGAAGACATAGTCCTCGTCGTTGGGCAGGTACTGCCATTTCCTTTGGAGACACTCAAGAATGAGATTTCTCGGATTGAGCAAGAGTGGGGTTTGAAAGATGGTGCTTAACTGTGCGCCACGGAGAGGCACCTCCGATAGATTCGCGCCGATTGAAGAGCGCATCACGGCGCTGCCAATCACCAGCTCCCAATATCAATACTATAAAATCACTAGCTGCCCCCGAACGTCCCACAACGCCTATCGGCCAATTTAACACTCAAGCTGCAGCCAGCGCCGCCAGCCCCAGCATCTCCCTGGCCTCCGCCACACTGGCCACCTCCCGCCCCGCATTGCGCGCGCAGCCTGCCAAGGCTTCGATGAGCACGCCGTTGCCGCTGGCGCGTGTGCCGTCGGGTAGGTAGAACGTGTCTTCCAGCCCGGTGCGCAACATGCCGCCGAGTTCGGCGGTGCGTTGGTGTACCGGCCAGACTTCGGCGCGACCGATCAGCGTGGTTTGCCATAGCGCGTTTGGCTCTATCCAGCGCAGCAGCAAGGCCAGCAAATCAACATCAGCGGGCATGCCCGAGGCTACGCCCATGACGAAGTTGTATCCCGGATGGCTGGTCATTCCGGCTTTATGGAACATGCCGACCGAGCGCACGATGCCGACGTCGAAGCATTCGAACTCGGGGTGGGTGCCGGTTTCGTGCATC
>JAYRRD010000176.1:0-13558 GCA_041910275.1 Rhodoferax sp. | reverse complement strand
TTGTCGCTGTGCTCAAACTGGAAGCACTAAAGATCAAACACAAACTCAACCATTTCGCACTGCGCGCCAAGCTCTACATCAAAGCCACAAGAACTGCTTTTGAAGAGTTGCAGGCGATCAAGGCAAGTGCGTAACTTCAGTGATCAAGTCAAATCCTGGCAAACGATACAGCATGGTTGCAGTTACAAACAATTACACATGATGGCACATGTTCCGCATGTTCCACATGTTCCAATAGCTGCATGAACCCGGATGCACACATACTTTGGCCCGCCCCCCAGTGGGCCTTGGCCATTCTATTGGCCTTGTTGGGCATGCTGGGGCCATTTTCCATTGATACCTACTTGCCGGCTTTCGTCGGGATAGCCCATTCCTTGCACGCTTCGCCTGTGCAGATGCAGCAAACCCTCTCCGGGTATCTGTTCGGCTTTGCCTTCATGGCCCTGTTTCATGGGTCGATATCGGACAGCTTTGGCCGCCGCCCCGTGGTGTTATGGGGCCTTGCGGCCTTTGCACTGGCAAGCGCAGGCTGTGCTTTATCAACCAGTATTGGCCAATTGATCACCTTTCGAATCATGCAAGGGCTGTCCACGGGCGCGGGCATTGTGGTGTCGCGCGCCATTATCCGGGACATGTTTCCTCCCGCGCAAGCGCAAAGGGTGATGAGTCAGGTCACGTTATTTTTTGGCGTGGCCCCGGCCATCGCACCGATCATTGGTGGCTGGCTGCTGGTGTACGCCAGCTGGCAAGCCATTTTCTGGTTTCTAGCCGCGTTCGGGGCGCTGTTGTGGCTGGCCATCTACCAGCTATTGCCCGAAACCTTGCACCACACACAGCGCCAGCACTTTCATCCCAAAAACCTGATGGCCGGGTACTGGCAGCTGGGGGCAGACCCGCGCTTTTTGCTGCTGGCCCTGGCCAGCGGCGTGCCCTTTAACGGCATGTTCTTGTACATTCTGAGTGCCCCTGTATTTCTGGGGGAGCATCTCCAGTTGAAACCCCAGCAATTTTTCTGGTGCTTTCTGGTAACCATCGCTGGCATCATGGCGGGCGCTTTTGCCAGTGGGCGCCTGGCCGGAAAAATTGCACCAGGCAAGCAGATCCGCCGTGGCTTTGCCATCATGCTCCTGGTTGGTATTGCCAATTTGTTGGCCAATCTGCTGTTTACGGCGCACGTGGGCTGGGCTTTGTTGCCTCTGGGTATTTTCTCATTTGGCTGGGCCTTGATGGTGCCAGTGGTGACCTTGCTGGTGCTGGACTTGCACCCCGCACGTCGCGGCATGGCCTCCTCGTTGCAAATGTTTGTCGGCTCAAGCGCCAACGGTCTGGTTGCCGGAGTCATTTCTCCGTTGGTGATGCATTCCACCATAGCCCTGGCGGTAACCTCCTTGCTGATGGCATGCGTAGGCCTTTTTTCCTGGGTTATCGTGCGCCACCGCTGGCCGGAAATCGGTATTCAAACGTAATCCGTGTTGCGGGATAATTGCGCCCGATGGCCTCTGTCTTTGATCCCCCTCCCCTTTGGCGACGCGTAGCTTCCTGGTTTCAGGGGTTTGACGGCCCACTGGCCTTCGCCGTATTCATCCTGGCCTGCGCGGGCATGCTGACCATGTATTCCTCGGGATTTGACCACGGCACCCGGTTTGGCGACCATGGCCGCAACATGCTGATCGCAGCGGGCATCATGTTTATCGTTGCCCAAGTACCGCCACAGCGATTGATGACCATGGCCGTCCCCTTGTATGTGGTGGGTATAAGTCTGCTGGTGGCAGTCGCACTATTTGGCATCACAAAAAAGGGCGCCAGGCGCTGGATCAACCTGGGCGTGACGCTTCAACCCAGTGAAATTCTCAAGATTGCCATGCCCTTGATGTTGGCATGGTGGTTTCAAAAGCGCGAAGGACAACTGCAACCGCTCGATTTCGGCGTGGCCGGGTTGCTGCTGGCCTTGCCTGTCGGGTTGATTGTCAGGCAGCCTGATCTGGGGACTGCCATTCTGGTTCTGGCTGCCGGTTTGTCGGTCATCTTTTTTGCTGGCGTGCGCTGGAAACTGGTCATTCCGCCGGTAATTCTGGGCGTGATCGGCATCGTGTTGATCATTCTTTTTGAACCGAGTTTGTGCGCCGAGGGCGTGCGCTGGCCGGTGCTGCATGACTACCAGCAACAGCGTATCTGCACCTTGCTCGACCCGACCCGCGACCCCCTGGGCAAGGGGTTTCACATCATCCAGGGAATGATTGCCATTGGTTCGGGCGGGGTATTTGGTGTGGGTTTCATGCAGGGTACACAAACCCACCTCGAATTCATACCCGAGCGGACGACGGATTTCATTTTTGCCGCGTTCTCCGAAGAGTTTGGATTGCTGGGCAATGTGCTGCTGATCGCCGCGTTCATCTTTTTGATCTTGCGCGGCCTGGCTATCGCGCTGGAAGCATCCACCTTGTTTTCCCGCTTGCTGGCGGGCAGCGTGACCATGATCTTTTTTGTCTATGCATTTGTGAATATGGGCATGGTCAGCGGGATCGTTCCGGTGGTGGGCGTTCCCTTGCCCTTCATCAGTTACGGTGGCACCGCCATGGTTACGCTGGGTTTGGCCATCGGGATTCTGATGTCCATAGCGAATTCAAAACGTCTGGTGCAGAGCTGAATGCAACGGGCCTGCAACGCGCCTACAATCGTTGCATGATTGCACGCGAACCCACTCTTGAGCGCATGGCCATTGCCCGTTCCTTCCTGCTAACCCCCTTCGGACTGGATGAGGGGCATCTGGGTCGAGTCCTGGCTGAAATCAGGGCACACCAGGTGAACGAGGCCGACCTGTATTTCCAGTACACCCGCGCCGAAGGCTGGAGCCTGGAAGAAGGCATTGTCAAAACCGGCTCGTTCAGCATTGAACAAGGGGTAGGTGTGCGTGCGGTCAGCGGGGAGAAAACAGCCTTCGCCTACTCGGATGACATCTCGGCAGCGGCACTCCTGGATGCTGCCCGTACAGTGCGCTCCATTGCCGCTGCGGGCCAGACAGGACGAGCGCATATAGCTAGTAAGAAAATAGCAAAATCCCATTCCCTCTACCAGGATGCAGACCCCATTTCCACCCTCGACAGTAGTTCCAAGGTCGCACTTCTGGGCAAGGTGGAAACGCTGGCGCGCGCCCGGGATCCGCGCGTGGCACAGGTCATGGCCTCGCTGGCCAGTGAGTATGACGTGATTCTGGTGGCGCGTGCGGATGGTACCCTGGCGGCTGATGTGCGTCCGCTGGTGCGTTTGTCCGTCACGGTGTTTGCCGAACAGGGAGGCCGCCGTGAAGTCGGTTCAGCAGGTGGTGGCGGGCGTTTTGGCCTAGCCTATTTTGACGACGCCCAGCTGGAGAAATACGTAAACGAAGCAGTGCACGCCGCACTGACCAACCTGGACGCCCAGGCAACCCCCGCAGGAGAAATGACAGTGGTATTGGGGTCGGGCTGGCCGGGCATCTTGCTGCACGAAGCCATCGGGCATGGCCTGGAGGGCGACTTCAACCGCAAGGGGTCCAGCGCTTTCAGTGGCATGATTGGTGAGCGCGTGGCCGCCAAGGGGGTGACGGTGCTCGATGACGGCACCATTGCCGAGCGCCGTGGTTCCCTGAATGTGGACGATGAGGGCAATGCCAGCCAACGCAACGTTTTGATCGAGGATGGTATCTTGCGCGGCTACCTGCAAGACACCATGAACGCACGCCTGATGGGGGTGCCGGTGACAGGCAATGGCCGACGCGAGAGCTACGCGCATATTCCCATGCCACGCATGACCAATACCTACATGCTCGCAGGTGACATGGAATCCAGGGAAATTGTGGCCAGCATCAAAAAGGGGCTGTACGCCACCAATTTTGCCGGTGGGCAGGTCGACATCACTTCGGGCAAATTTGTATTTTCAGCCAGCGAGGCGTATTGGGTTGAAAACGGCAAGATCATGTACCCGGTCAAGGGCGCCACCATCATCGGCAGCGGGCCGGAGTGCTTGCGGCGCGTGAGCATGGTCGGTAACGACATGCAGCTAGACAGTGGCGTTGGCACCTGTGGCAAAGAAGGGCAAAGCGTTCCGGTGGGGGTGGGGCAGCCAACCTTGCGCATCGACGGACTGACCGTCGGTGGAACTGCCTGAGTCCGTGCGCCGTGCGCCGCGTGTGCCATGGCAAGCTTTACACCTCCGAGGTCCATTCGGGCGCACTCCGAGTCGGGGTCGCAACTCCACAGCTTTCAGACTTTTGGCCAATACAGCGAGTTTCTGCGCTCTTCGGTAGCGGATGAAGAATCGCTGCAGGTGGGGGAGAGTCTGCAGGCGCTTTCTGCCCAGATTGAGGCGCTGTTGGGTTTGCTGGGACGCATGCACCAGCGCGGCCCCGCAGCGCGCGCCAAATCGCCGCGTCTGGCAAAAGCGCTCATGGCGCTGTTGGCGAGTTTGCGCCAACACCGCGCCATGCTGTTGACACTGGGGACCGATTGGCGGCAGTCTTATGAGTTTGAAGTCCACTTCGGGGCGATCAACCAGTTTCGCATTCTGCTCACCCAGTGGTCGCTGGACGCCCTGGCACCACGCAATCGGCTGCCACCATTGGCAGATTTTGATCTGGCCGCTTGGCGCGTGCTGGGCGCAGGAGCGCTTCTGCTGGACGTGCACGAGCAGTTGCGCAAGGGCGCGCACGTGGAACGGCGCGCCCACCGCTCCGGGTGGGCACGTTGGCGTGCCTGGTGGAAGAAAAACGTACGGGGCTGGCCTGGATAACTGTGCTACAGTCACGCCCCATGTACCCCGCCGCCGTCGGCGGTTTTTTTTTGCTCCATACATCACACCATGACAGCCAAAAATCAAACCATCCAGGACGATTGGTACCCACCAGCTTCACGCCCTGCAGACCGCACCAGCCAGACGGACGATGCACGCATCCGGGAAATCACCGTGCTGCCTCCACCGGAGCATCTGATCCGTTTTTTTCCCATCCGTGGGACCGAAGTGGAGACCTTGATTGGCAAAACCCGGCATGTAATTCACAACATCATGCGCGGCAAGGATGACCGACTGCTGGTGGTGATCGGCCCTTGTTCGATCCACGACCCCAGCGCCGCGCTCGACTATGCCCGGCGTCTGCATGAACAGCGCACCCACTACGCCCACACGCTGGAAATCATCATGCGGGTTTATTTTGAGAAACCGCGCACGACCGTGGGCTGGAAAGGACTCATCAACGATCCGTACCTTGATGAGAGCTACCGCATCGACGAGGGCTTGCGCATCGCGCGCCAGTTGCTCATCGAAATCAACCGCCTGGGCCTGCCTGCCGGCAGCGAATTTCTGGATGTGATTTCACCGCAATACCTGGGCGACCTGATCGCGTGGGGCGCCATCGGTGCGCGCACGACCGAAAGCCAGGTGCACCGCGAACTGGCGTCGGGTTTATCGGCGCCCATTGGCTTTAAAAATGGCACGGATGGCAACATCAAGATCGCCACCGACGCCATTCAAGCCGCCGCCGGGGCGCACCACTTCCTCTCGGTACACAAAAACGGGCAAGTTGCCATTGTCCGGACCAAGGGCAATCCCGATTGCCACGTCATCTTGCGTGGCGGCAAGGTGCCCAACTTCGATGCCTCCAGCGTGGCCGTTGCCTGCAAGGACCTGGAAAAAGCCCGGTTACCCGCATCGTTGATGGTGGATTGCAGCCATTCCAACAGCAACAAGCAGCCCGAAAAGCAGATCGAGGTGGCGCGCGACATTGCATGCCAGATCGCCAACGGGTCACGCAGTACGTTTGGCGTCATGGTGGAAAGCCACCTCCACGCCGGGGCACAAAAATTCACACCGGGAAAAGACAAGGTGGCGGGACTCGCGTACGGAAAAAGTATCACGGATGCCTGTCTGGGATGGGAAGATTCGCTGCAGATACTGGAACTGCTGTCAGCCGCCGTCACAGCGCGCCGCGCCGCACGAAGCGCGGCGGACGCCTGAACCTATCCGCCCCGCTGCACGACCGTTGTCATCACCCTGGCGGCCATACGCATCAAGTCCTTGATGGACTGGGGCAGGTCTGCCGCGCCGGCCACCTGTGCGTCGTGGGCGTGGCGCAACTCATCCGCGTGCATCTGTGCAACGATGGCGCGGGAAACGTGGTCACTGTCTGGCAGCGCCTGCAAATGGCCTTGCAGGTGCTCTCCGACCTGACGCTCCGTTTCTTCGACAAAGCCCAGACTGACAGCATCTCCAAGAGAGCCCGCCAGAAGACCGATACCAAAAGCACCTGCATACCACAAGGGATTCAGCGCCGAAGGACGCGACCCCAGCTCGTGCAGGCGTTGCGCGGTCCAGGCCAAGTGTTTCGTCTCTTCTTCACAAGCCCTCATGAAATGAGACCGCAATGCTTCATTTTTTGAAGCAAGTGCCTGCGCAGTATAAAGTGCCTGGGCGCACACCTCGCCAGCGTGGTTGACGCGCATCAAGGCGGCGGAGTGCTGGCAATCGGCGGCATCCGGGGGCGTGGTGTGTTCGGACAAGCGGGCGTAAGGCTGCGCTGCCCGTGGCTTGGCAAACAGGGTGCGTAGCGCTGCGTCGGCTGCAGTCAGCAGGGCGTCCATACGTGTCAGTTTTGTGTAAACTAGGCGTTTTTCGTTGCCTTGTGGCAACGAGAATCACGTTTATACTCGTTTTTTGCCGGTTTTAGACCGTCCACCTTTGCCAAAACAGCGCAAGTCTGTTGCAATACACCCAACTTCCTGAAACAAGGAGGTTGGGCCGGGGAACCGGCGGCAAGGCAGCAGTATACACACTGACTGCACAGCCAGCGTCCCGAGTGCCCTGTGTTTAACCTTTTTTGAGAACCATGACATGAAAAAAACACTTATCGCATTGGCAGTCCTGGCCGCGTCCAGCGTATCATTTGCTCAAGTGACCATTACCGGCACCTTTCAAACTGGCTACCAAACCGTGACTGACGGAAAGGCTACTGCAGCAGGGGATACCACTAGCAGATCAGGTTTGGGCATCCATAGGTCTGATATCTATTTCAACGTCAAGGAAGACTTGGGTAGTGGCTACAAGCTTGACTTGCGCTACGGCTTGGGTGGTTTGGATCGCAGCGGTGAATCCAACTATGGATCAACCGGTGCCAATGGCCCGGCAACCGGGCGCGATGCCAGTATGGATTTGGCCACTCCGTTTGGCGCAGTTGCATTGAGCACGACCCAACCCGCCGATTACCTGTACGCAACGGCTGGTCTGGATGTTGCGATTAAAGACCTTTCTGATGTAGCTAACAAGAATAAGTTGCTGCTTGTACGTACGCGTAATGACGGTATTTCCTATACCCTCCCGCTTGGCCCTATAGCCCTATCTCTGGCTCACTACGAAGCTGCTGGCGCTGGCTTAGGCTTGGGTGTTGGTGCTGCTGGCTCCACGCTGCAGCGCTTTGATCTGCTGGGCGCTTCCTACGCAGCAGGCCCCTTGACAGGCAATATCCAATATCTGTCCTACGACAACCGCAATGGCCCTGCGACCAACAAGGATCAGATTCGCCTGGGCGGTAGCTACAACCTGGGAATAGCCAAGGTTGGCCTTGCATACCAAGTAGTGAATTATGAAACAGGTAAAACTGCTGCCGGTAAGGAGTTTTCTCCCAAGGTCACACAATATCTGCTTGGCGCCAGCGTTCCTGTAGGGCCGATCAGCGTTGGCTTGAACTATGCCAAGCGTTCCAATGATGACATTAGTGCACCAGGAGTTGGCGGCGATCAGGCTGGCTACCTGTTGGGCGCGAAATATTCTTTGAGCAAGCGCACCAGCCTGGACTTCCAGTACACCAACTTTGAAGCAACTGTGAATGCCGTGGACAGGTCCGAAAATATGTATTTGTTGATGTCGCACAAGTTCTGATGTGAACCGACACTGACTTGAAAGTAATAACCCCCTGGCAGTCATGTCAGGGGGTTTTTTCTTGCGCTTGCAACCCGGCCTTGGCAGCAAGCAAGTTGCATGTGAACAACATATTGTGCACATTGCAGCCACAGCAACGAATATTTCAGGCCAGAATACAGCTATCAGCCCAGTATTTTGGTCAAATTGGGATTGTTTGAAAGAGGTGGTGTGTGTTCATGCCATCGTTTTGTTTATTAACTTGTACTGGAATCAACACCATGAAAAAGACTCTTATTGCTCTGGCTGTTTTGGCCGCATCGGGTGCCGCAATGGCACAAGTCACCGTAACTGGCCTACTGGCGATGGGCTACAAGGCCACCAAAGCAGGCAATAACGCAGGCACTGAATCCAGCGGTTTGGGTGTAGATACCTCACAGGTTTACTTTACCGCCACAGAAGACTTGGGTAGGGGGCAAAAAATTGAAGCCAAGCTGGGAGTTGCTGGCCTGGATCGCAGTGGTGAATCCAATTATGGAAAAACCGGTGCTAATGGCCCTGCCACCGGACGCGATGCTAGCCTGACCTACACGAACTCCGCTATTGGTCAGGTTCAGTTGGCTACGCTGGAACGTCCAGACTTCTTTTCTGCTGGATACAGTGCGGCTAGCAGTGTGGCTGGCGTAGACGCTCCGGTCATTGACATGGATGACAAGTTGCACGAGTACAAGAAGGTCGTCGACCAGATCAGGTACGCTGTGCCTCTGGGCCCTGTGACTGTTTTCTTGAACCACATTGAAGATTACAACAAGCCCACTGCTGTAGGTCTGGGCGTAGGTGCAGCCGGTCAGACAGGCCAGCGTGCCAACCAGCTCGCAGTCAGGTACGACGGCGGCCCATTGACTGCATTCGCTTCCTATCGCTCGTATGACAACCGCATCGAAGGCGGTTGCGCGGCAGCAGCCCCGGCGCTGGCATTGGCTGCCTGCCCGGCACTGCGTCTGACCAAAGACAGCCTCTACAACCTGCAAGCCGCCTATGACCTGGGCATAGCCAAGATTGGTGTTGGCTACCAGGATGTGTCTGCCACCAATGGCATGCATCAGAAAGACTCCATGATTGCCTTGTCCATGCCACTGGGCGCCCTGACATTGGGCGCAGCTTGGCACAGGAGTGAGACCGCCGACGCACCCAACACCGCACCGTTCCTCGGTGGTCTCTGGAAGGCCAAAGACTATGAAGGCACCGCCAACGGCTATAGCGTGGGCGTGCGCTACGCTCTGAGCAAGCGCACCAGTGTGCTAGCGCGCCATGCGGCCTGGACCACCAGCGGCTATGTGCAGTATGAGCACGATGCCGTCAATGCATTGGCTACTTTGGCAACTGGCAAATCCGCTTTCAATAATGCTGGTCTGAACTACCAGAACACCGCTTCCGAAAGCTCGATTCTGTTGGTTCACTCCTTCTGATTGGTACGCTGGCCCAAGCCAGCGTCTGACAGTAAGTAACCCCAAAACCCCGGCGGGCAACCTCCGGGGTTTTTTTACAGGTGCAATAATGCAGCATGAACTAGCATGAACCAAATTGATGGAGCAAACATGACCCGTATCCGTGGAGACCGTACCCCCGCCTGGAACCAGCTTCAGGCCCACTACCAAAATGTTGGCCAAGGCCTGGAGCTAAAGGAGGTTTTTGCGCGCGATGCCCAGCGTTTTGCGCGTTTCAGCCAGGAGGCACCGTACCTTTTTGCCGATCTGTCCAAAAACCTGCTGGATGCACAGGCGCAGGACTTGCTGCTGCAACTGGCCGGCCAAGCCGGTGTGCTTGAACACCGCGATGCCATGTTTGCCGGTCAGGCGATCAACAATACCGAGCAACGCGCCGTAGGCCATGCCTTATTGCGAAATCCGCCTCTTGCGCCCGCAGATAGAGCGTTGACAGCTACAGAAGGAGTAGCAAACGAACGGACCCTGGTGCATCCGACACTCGACGCCATGCTGGCTTTTGCCGAGTCTGTGCGTGCCGATGCGGGCATTACCGATGTGGTGAACATCGGCATCGGCGGCTCCGACCTGGGGCCACAGATGGCCGTGCTGGCGCTCGATGCCTTTGCACTGTCGGGCAAACGTCTGCATTTTGTCTCCAATGTCGATGGACATGAGCTGGCGGCCGTGCTGAAACACCTCAAGGTCGAGAACACGCTGTTCCTGATTGCCAGCAAGACCTTCACGACGATTGAGACCATGACCAATGCGCACTCGGCCAAGGCGTGGTTTACTGCGCAAGGCGGCACCGACACGGCGCGGCATTTTGCGGCGCTTACCACCAATGTCGCCGCAGCCAAGGTCTTTGGTATCAGCACCACCTTTGGTTTCTGGGATTGGGTTGGTGGGCGCTACTCGGTATGGTCGGCTATCGGGTTGCCACTGGCGATTGCCATAGGTGCTACGGGTTTCCGCGATTTCCTCTCCGGCGCACACGCCATGGACGAACATTTCCGCACGGCACCACCAGAAGAGAATCTGCCGCTACGCTTAGGTCTGCTGGATGTGTGGTACCGCAATTTCCACGGTTTTACCAGCCGCAGCATTGCCCCCTACCATAGCGCCTTGCGGCGTTTCCCGGCTTATTTGCAACAGCTCGAAATGGAAAGCAACGGCAAGCGTGTCGATGCCAGTGGTGAGGCACTACCATTTGGCACCTCGCCGGTGCTGTGGGGTGAGCCGGGAACCAATGGCCAGCACGCCTATTACCAGATGCTGCACCAGGGAACCGATGTGGTGCCGGTCGAATTCATCGCCGTCAAGCAAGCGCGCCACAGTTTGCCCACCCACCACGAGCTTTTGCTCTCCAACGTCCTGGCTCAGGCGCAGGCGCTGATGGTGGGCAAGGCGGATGCCGGTGGTCACAAGCATTTCCCCGGCAACCGGCCCAGTACCTTCTTGCTGCTCGATGACCTGACGCCGGCCAGTCTGGGGGCGTTGATTGCCCTGCAGGAACACCGCGTATTCGTCAGTGGCTCGATCTGGGGCATCAACAGCTTCGACCAGTGGGGGGTGGAGCTGGGCAAGGTGCTGGCCAAGGACGTGCAGGCGCGTTTGGCCAGTGGGGATACCAGCGGACTGGATGCCTCGACCGCCGGATTGCTGGCACGTTTGCGCAGCTGATGAACATCTTTGGCATTGCCGGTCACTCCGGCATGGGCAAGACCACACTGCTGGAGCGCCTGGTGCCCGCAATCACGCAGCGGGGTTTGGCGGTTTCCCTGATCAAGCATAGCCACAAATCCATCGACATTGACCGTCCGGGCAAGGACTCGTACCGCCTGCGCGAAGCCGGCTGCAAGGAAGTGCTGCTGCTGGGCAACGAGCGCTGGGCGCTGATGCACGAGTTGCGTGGCGCCGCCGAGCCGGACCTGCACTATTTGCTCGAGAGGCTGCAGCACTGTGATCTGGTGCTGATCGAAGGTTTCAAGAGCGGGGATTTTCCCAAACTGGAGGTCTGGCGTGCACAGGTACAGCGCGATATGCTGTGGCCGCACTGGCCGGGCATTGTCGGCATTGCATCCGACGGCCCCAAAACCGACGGTGTTGCCCAGCTTGCCTGGCTCGATTTGGCTGACATTGCTGCCATTGCCGATTTTGTGCTGCAATATGCCCGCCCCGTTTGATAAAAGGAGTCTCGATGCGCCATGATTCAGCCCCGAACGGGCACGATTACCGCACGCTCGGCGAACGCCGACGTGGCAACGATTTGCTGCACCTGACGCAACGCACCTATGCAATTGTGTTGGCCGGAGGGCGTGGCAGTCGGCTTAAACAACTCACCAACTGGCGCGCCAAGCCGGCAGTGCCCTTTGCCGGAAAGCTCAAGATCATTGATTTTCCCTTGAGCAATTGTGTCAATTCCGGTATTCGGCGTATCGGTGTGCTGACCCAGTACAAGGCGCAAAGCCTGATTCGGCACATTGAACGCGGTTGGGGATTCTTGGAGTCGAGTCTGCGGGAATACATCGACGTGGTGCCAGCGCAGCAACAGATAGGAGACGGTTGGTATGTTGGCACGGCTAACGCAGTGTTCCAGAATTTGAGTTTATTGCACGAAGCCGATCCCTTGTATGTACTGATTCTGGCGGGCGACCACATTTACAAGATGGACTATGCCCGCATGCTCCGGGACCATGTGACCAGTGGCGCCGATGTCACGGTTGCCTGCACCGAAGTTCCTTTGCACGACGCCAGCGCCTTTGGCGTGGTGGCGGTGGACGAGACGGACCGCATAACCGATTTCCAGGAAAAACCGGCCCATCCCACGCCGCTACCTGACAAACCCGACCACGCTCTGGGTAGCATGGGCATCTATGTATTCAACACCGAATTGCTGTGCATGGAATTGGCGGCGGATGCCAACGATCCCAACTCCAGCCACGATTTTGGCAACAACATCATCCCGCGTCTGGTCCGCACCCACCATGTGCAGGCCCATCGCTTTACCGACAGCTGCGTCAACATGATTGAAGGCCGCCCGTACTGGCGGGACGTGGGAACCCTGGATGCTCTCTGGGAAGCCAATATGGACTTGACCCAGGTGCTGCCCGAACTCAATCTGTACGACGATGACTGGCCAATTCGTAGCCTGCAAGGCCAGTTTCCACCGGCCAAATTTGTGTTGGACGATGAAGGGCGACGTGGCGCAGCCTTCAATTCCCTGGTGTCCAGCGGCTGCATTGTCAGTGGTGCCATGGTGCGCAGTTCCGTGCTGTTCACCAAGGTACAGGTGGCGGAGCGTAGTCTGGTGGAAGATTCCGTGTTGTTGCCAGCTGTCCAGATAGGCCGCAACGCGCGGATCAGACGGGCCATTGTGGATGAGGGTTGCAAAATCCCGGATGGTTTTCACGTCGGATTCGATCAAAACGCGGATCGGGCGCGTTTTCATGTCACCGAACGCGGTATCACACTGATCACTGCCGACATGTTAGGGCAATCTGTGGACCTCAACGTGTGATACAACGCGGCTGCTGTTTTGAAGATGTTCATGCGAAAAGAAGACATGCGATACTTGGGCTTATTCGGTTGAGTTTCACACCCATTTATCCCTATTCCCCAATACATATTCAAATTTCAGAGCGCACTATGAAAATCAAACCCCTGCGTTTTGCCAGCGTTGCCCTTATCACGTTGACAGTTTCCTTGAGTACTTTCGCTGGAGAAGGCAAGCGAATCGAGGACAACTCTTTCCTGCTTGAAGAAGCGTACAACCAAGAAGAAGGCGTTATCCAATATATCCAGTCCTATCAGTATTCGAATGAGACCAAAAATTGGAATTACACGTGTAACTACTCAGGTTTCTGTCCGCTCTTCAGCGGGAAGTGAGTGCAGTTCACGTGGGCGGAGATTTCCGGTAGGCGATCCTACGCTAAACCTCCCAGCCGTCAAGTGCGCGGGTTAGGTCGCTGCGGGTATGAACGGTTTGCCGACCAGCGCGTCTTTGATGGCGCCGAGGATGTTTTGCCCGTTCTTACGGGCTGTTGATATGTATCCCCGAATGCGCGCAAACTGTTCGGCTCCAGTCAGCGTCCTAAACGTACCGGATACCTTCATCTTGGTTTTGATCATCCGGATGTCGCGTTCGCTTATATTGTTGTCGAACGGAACCCGGAAATCGTTCATAAAGCGTA
>JAYRRD010000175.1:0-6649 GCA_041910275.1 Rhodoferax sp. | reverse complement strand
GGCGATCCAAAAGCCCACTCAAACAATCGCTTCTTTGATGCGCGAACTGTCGTTCCGCACCCGCCGTGTCTTCGATCTGCTTCGCATGACCAAAAATTCTGCTCCTGGCTGCGCCTGATCGGAGAACAAATTTACCGTGGTGCTGCTTGCCATTGCCATTGCTATGTCTCCTCATGATGCATGATTGTGGTTGAATGTACACACGTTGGTGCCCGCGCATCGTAACCGAAGTTAATACAGGAATAGTTGCCAGATGAACACACCGCCGCTCATTGCCACCACGGCTGATTCGCCTACACCCACGACACGCTTGCAGCGCTGGCGCCTGGTACTCGGCAGCGAAGCACAGAACAGTTGTGGCGCGGCAGGCGGGGGCTTGCGCGACATCGAACGTGCGCTGGCTGCGCTGTACGAGCCCGAGGGTACCGATGGCCTGAGCCGGCGCCGCAGTGCGGGCCGGGGCGATTCTGCGCCCACCGTGGCGCGCTGGCTGGGGGATATTCGTTCTTACTTTCCCAGCTCGGTCGTGCAGGTGCTGCAACGTGATGCGCTGGAGCGGTTGAATCTACGCCAGATGCTATTGGAGCCGGAAATGCTGGAAAGCGCCCAGCCCGACGTGCATCTGGTGGCCAATCTGCTGGCGCTGGCCAGCGTCATCCCCGAAGGCACACGTGCCACGGCACGCCAGGTGGTACAAAAGGTGGTGGACGAATTGATGCGCCGTCTGGAAGAGCCTTTGCGCAGCGCCATCAGCGGCGCGCTGGACCGCAGCCAACGCAAACGCCGCCCGCGCCATGCGGAAATCGACTGGGGCCGCACCATCCGCGCCAACCTGCGCCATTGGCAACCCGCGCTGCGCACGGTCATTCCACAAACCCTGGTCGGCTTTGGCCGCAAGGCACGCCGACCACAGCGCGAAGTCATTTTGTGCATTGACCAAAGCGGTTCGATGGCAGCCTCGGTGGTCTATTCCAGCATTTTTGGCGCGGTCATGGCCAGTCTGCCCGCAGTGGCGACCAGGTTGGTGGTGTTCGATACGGCAGTGGTGGACCTGAGCGAGCAGCTACAAGACCCGGTGGACCTGCTCTTTGGCGTACAACTCGGTGGCGGCACTGACATCAACCGCGCCGTGGGCTACTGCCAGGGACTGATACGCGAGCCACGCAACACCATCCTGGTGCTGATTTCGGACCTCTACGAAGGCGGCGTCAAGGACGGGTTGCTCAAGCGCGCCAACGAACTGGTCGAAGCCGGCGTGCAATTCATCGCCTTGCTGGCCTTGAGCGATGAAGGCGCGCCAGCCTATGACCGCGAGCTTGCCGCCCATCTTGCCGCACTGGGTGTCCCCAGCTTCGCCTGCACGCCCGACGCCTTTCCCAGTCTGATGGCAGCTGCGATCCGCCGTGACGATGTGAACGCCTGGGCAGCGACCCAAGGCATCAAGACCAGCCGGGCGGCGCAGGGTTCGTAGGTGCATGACCCGTGTAGGATAAATTCCTACACGCTTTTCAGCCAATGTCTGACTCCAGATTTTGCATCTGTGCACTACAGTTACTCCAGGCACACGAATAACCGGAGAAACACCATGACGACCTTATCCCTGGCACTCAACCCCTTTTGCTTGATGATGGAACCCGAGCTGGTCTTGCAGACTATGGAGCGTTCGCAACAACTGCGCAGGCTGCCACGGCACAAGCTGCGTCCTCTGGATAAACCCCTGATCCCCTACACCTCGGCAGCACTGGCCAGCCGCGCCGCCTATGACGCAGCCATCGACGCCGAAGATTTCGAAGACGCCGCCGAGTCCTATCTGAACTGAGCTATTGTGCTTCGCGCACCGGGCGGCCATTGAGGGCTTGCACGGGCCGGGCGTTGTTGGGGTAGAGCTGGGTGAATAGCCGGTACTGGTTCTGGCTGATGGTTGCGGGCTGCTTGAGCACCATCCACAACACACCCTCGCTGCATGGCGGGGTGGTGAGCGATCCCATGAACTGGTAATAACGCGGATCGGAAGGCAGCAGCTCGTACAGATTGAGCGAGCCAGGCGGCATGCGCACCCGGTCCCCGGTATCCAGCGGCATATACGTCCATACCTTGTCGATCAGCATATTGCCGCCGCCGGTCTCCAGCAACACGGCAACCACCGCCAGCTGGCCTTCGGCATTCTTGTGCACCAGATGCGCGACCATGGGAAAACGCCGTGCATTGATCTGCTCTTCCGACGGCGTGTGAAAGTGAAACTGGAGCAAGCGGTAGGTTGAGCCGCGCACCGTAATGAAATTGTCGCCCTGCACATCAACCTGGATGGTGTGCCCGTTGTTCACCACCGTGGCGGAGCTGGGCGTATAGGTAAACTGGATCGGTTCAGCCGGACCGTGCAACGTGGTTCCGCTTTCAATGTTGATGGGGGATTGGCGTCTGCCCGTGCCACACAGGCTGAATTCGCCCTTGAGTTTCGCCCAGGATTGCGGACCATTTTCCCCCTCATACGCCCAGTGCGCCTCGCCTGCGTGCGCGTCGTGCTTTTTCTTGCTGGCGCGGCGTTTGGTGCTGCGCGCAGGCGTCCCGTCGTGCTCGTCCGCACGTGCTTTGGCGCCTACCGTCAAGGTGAGTTTTTTATTGGGGACCGTATCGACTCCCAGCGATTCGCGCACCTTGGCGCCCACCTCCTTGGGATTGCTGGCGGTAGACGCCTCGATGTCAGGTTTGCTGACGGGCGGCTTCTGGCCTGCTGGCGGATGATCGGCGGCAAAGGTTGCCAAAGCTACCATGCACAGCAGGCCAGCCAGAATGCGGGGGACGGGATTCAGAGTGTTCATGGGTATGCTTATCGGAGTTATCCAGCGCGGGATAAACAAAAATTTCACTCACTGCGGAATCGCGCGCGTTTCGCCGTGGCGTAATAACCACACCTTGTCTTGCGCAATGCCGTGTTCTCGTAGCGCCACAGCCAGATCGCGTGGCGGATGGTCAAACGCTTCCTGGGTCAGCTTGAATGTGCCCCAGTGCACGGCCATGGCTTGGCGCGCCTGAAGGTCCAGCATCAATTGCACGGCATCACCGGGGTTGACGTGTATGTTCTTCATGAAGTCGCGCGGCAAGTAGGCGCCGATGGGCAGGGCCAGAAAGTCCACCACCCCCAGGCGCTGGCGAATGGCCTTGAAGTCCGCGCTGTAACCCGTGTCTCCAGGAAACAGAAAGCGCCAGACCTGCGTGCCTGCGCCTGCGCGCTCGACCATATAGCCACCCCACAACGATGTATTGGTATCAAAAGGCGTGCGCCGGCTCCAGTGTTGCGCCGGCGTGAAGTGCATGCGCACCGGCTCAACCAGATCGGCGCCATGGCAATCAGTCGTGATGTCCACATGGTCCCACCAACCCAGTTCGGTCACATTGGGAATATTGCGGGCATCAAACCAGGCTTTCAGACCCAGTGGCACCAGAATGCGCGGCGTCTGGCCGGATGTGACCATGGCGGCGATGGTGGCGTCGCACAGGTGGTCGTAGTGGTTGTGGGTAATCAGCAGTACGTCGATGGGCGGCAAGGCGTCACCCCTGAGGGGTGCGGGCACCATGCGCGGTGCGCCAAAGTGGCCGTAAGGCCCGGCAAAGTCCGCCAGCGTGGGATCTGTCAATACATTCAGCCCGCCCAGCTGTAGTAGCATCGACACATGGCCCAGCCAAGTGATGGTGGGTGCGTGCTGGCGCTTGGCGATGCGTGCATGGTCCACCGCTACACTCCACTCCCTGGCAAACGCCGCGTAACCATTCGCCGGGGGCTCCAGCGGTTTGAAGTCCCCGCGCAGGCTGCGCCAGACCATTTCGTACCAGGGAAAGTTGCTAATGATGAGCGACGGATCGCTGTTGGTGAAACGTGTAGGGCCAGGGCGCGCAGACCTGGCCATTATTGTTGATGCCTTCATACTTGTAATGTGACGTTATGCCTGTGATGAACCTGAACCCACTCCTGATTGTGACCGTGACCGTAGCTGTGGCTGCAACCATGCCGGTATCGGCGGAAACCGTTGGCAATGTCAGCACCACGTTCAAGCTCCTGGGACCGGATCATAAGATCGTCGTGGAAGCCTATGATGACCCCGCCGTCAAAGGGGTAACCTGCTACGTATCGCGCGCCAAGACCGGGGGCATTGCGGGTGGACTGGGTCTGGCAACCGACAAGGCGGAAGCGTCGATTGCCTGTCGGCAAGTCGGCCCGATTTCCTTTGCCGGCCCCCTGCCGCAGCAAGCGGAAGTGTTTTCCGAAAGAATGTCCATTCTTTTCAAGAAGTTGCGCATTGTCCGCATGGTCGATACCCAACGCAATGCGCTGGTATACCTGACCTACTCCGACCGGCTGATTGAAGGATCGCCCCAGAACAGCGTGACCGCCGTTCCCGTCAACAGCGACCAGAGGATTCCCGTCAAATAGGCTTTCGCTCCTGTCCCGCACGATCCACGGGGATTTCAGCCATTTTCGAGTCGTTCCAGGAACGCAAGGCCCGCAGCAAGGAGCGTTTTTTGGCTTGGTGGTGCGCCATGCGCCGCAGGATATCGTCCAGGGTGCGAATGGCTGCGGTGATATACGGACCCTTGTTCAGCATCACGCACTCGGCACGCACACCCAGACCGGCATCGGAAATTTCGGCGCGCGACGGCAAGCCGGTCTTGGCCAGCGTCTCCAGCACCTGGGTGGCCCAGATGACGGGCATGTGGGCGGCTTCGGCGCACCAGAGAATCTCTTCCTGCACTTCGGCCAGACGCTCGTAGCCGCATTCGACGGCCAGGTCGCCGCGCGCAATCATGACCCCGGCACAGTCGCCCGACATGGCGGCCAGCATCAACTCGGGCAAACTCTCAAAACCCTTGAGCGTTTCGATCTTGAGCACAATGCCGATGTCGCTACGCCCCAGCCGGTTGAGCTGTTCACGCAACAGGTAAACATCATCCGGGTGCTGCACAAACGAAAGCCCTACCATGTCTGCCACGGTGACCGCAACCGACAAGTCCTGTACATCCTTCTCGGTTAGCGCTGGCAGGCTGAGTTCGCTGTCGGGCAGGTTGATGCCTTTGTCACCAACCAGCTTTTCACCGCCCTCGCGCGCATGGGTGATCTCCACTTCCAGCCGGTCTGTGCCGATGCGGCGGATGATGCCACCGATGCGGCCATCGTCAAACCAGATGCGCTCGCCCACGTGCACCTGGTCAATCACCTGGGGCAAGGTGCAGGCAATGTGCGCCACTTCCCGCACCGTTTCTTCGTCCCCATCGCCCATGCTCGCCGCGCCGCCCAGACCCTCCTTGGTCACGTACATGGTGTCGCCCCGGTGGAGATGGATGACGCCTGGCAGATATTCGATGTGTTCGGCCAGGGTCGATAGCGCGCCTTTGCCCTCGGCATCCTTGATGCGCAGGCTGACTTCCGGTGTCAGATAGGCCGTCTTGATGCATTCTGCAACCGCGCCATGCGCATCGCATTGCACCACCAGCAAGTGCCGCTTGGCACCGCGCGCATCGGCAAAGTCGATCTGCATCCCTGCGCGCAGATGCGCCAGCCAGCTGGCATCGACACCGATGCACGCATCGACATCGGCAAGCGGATTGCGCTGGGATTGCGTCTGTGCCTTGGCCTGGATGCCCAATCGGTAGGGGCGGTACGCCCGGCCATATTCGTCCCGCTTGGGGCGCAGGCGCAAGACCGGCGGACGTGGTGCGACTTCGCCGGTTCTGATTTTCGGGCCGCCCAGGTCCATCAATATCCGCACGTCGCGCTGCACGGCCTTGGCAGCGCGGCGCACGTTGGCCGCCATCGCTTTCCAGTCTTCGCCGGCGTCGTGCGCACAATTGATGCGCGCAATATCCATTCCGGCATCGACCAGCTCCCGCACCACGCTGTAATCCACGGCGGCATTCGACGGCAAGGTCACCATGATGCGCACGGGCCGACCCTCGGGTGCCTTGCCCAGCAAATCCACCGCATGGTCTTCCAGCAAGCGCCGGCTGCTGACGCTGCCTGCGGGCTCTTCTTCGGACTTGTCCTCCCAGGTCTGGCCCGTGAGCCGGTGCAGCAGACCCAGCACCTTGTTCAAACTGGCTAGCACATGGGATTCGGAACGCCCGAGGGAGGAGAGCCCCAGCCAGGCCAATTGTTCCTGAACGGGCCGCAGGTCATCGACGCGCAGCGCCAGGTAATGGATCAGGTTGCGCGCACTCTCCTGGTATTGGGGCGATACCCGTGCAAGCTCGGGCCGCATGGCAGCTTCGCGCTCCAGCATGCTGCGTTGCAGGGTTGACAATTTGTCAATGAGCGCGAGGCAGACGGCGGTATTCGGGCTCGAATCCTTGGGGGATTTTCTTTTTGCCCTGGTTGCAATGGATTTGGGGGTTGGGAATTTTGAACGCGGCATGCCACATTATTTGCCGTTCTTTGTTACAAACGTGTGACAAGCGGGCAGGAGCTGCCCCACATGATGGCCACGACCATACTTGTTACATAAAGTTTCGTTTGAATTTTTGTAACTACCAACCGTCCCCTTTGGTACCATCAGACATCTGGTCGAAGTTTGCCCTTCTGATGCAGTTACTTTGAAGCGCATAATGCTCCCTCTGATCGATTTGTAGCGACACTACCTCACAGCAGATTCGTGGAAAT
>JAYRRD010000174.1:0-22001 GCA_041910275.1 Rhodoferax sp. | reverse complement strand
TTTCGTGCTTGCTTTCCCGGTAGCGATATCTTTCGTATCCATCATTCAACTTTCGCATTCTGTGGTGATAGCCAGAATTTTCTCACCATCGGTATAAACGCTGCTGGAAATCGCCTAATTCCGGATGGTAACTCTGGCGGAGTCTATTACCTCGCAAGGGATGTATACGAAAGTGATGATCCTTTCCTCGAGGTCAATGTTTACAACTTGGAGGTAGAGGACTTTCACACCTATTATGTTGGCGCCCAAGGGTATTGGGTGCACGACACCGACGGTGTGAATTGCTCTACTTTATAGAGCTGATCCCGCTTGTCCCATAAGGCCTACAAGGCGATTTGTGCCTTGAAAAATGCCTTTTCAGCGCCAAAATTCACCAAAGCCCACCCAAATCAGCGCTGCCATGGCACGCCAGTGCCTTGAATAGATGCCAAAATCGCTTGTAGCCCTTATGGGACGAGCGAGGTGCACTATAACAAAGATAGTACTCTGGAGGGCTGGATATCGACCAGGCAGCGGGTGTGCTCCAGCGGACATTCGCGCTCGAAGCAGGGTGCACAGGTGAGTGCGGGCTGGTAGGCTGGATCGTTTTTGAGCCAGATGACCTGGGCTTGCGGGTTGAGCGGCGGTGTGTGCAGCGGGCTGGAGGAGCCAAACAAGGCGATTTGCGGGACGCCAAACGCAGCGGCGACATGCATCAGGCCGGAGTCGTTGCTGATCAACGACTTGGTGGCAGAAATAATGGCCAGCGCCTGATCCAGTGAGGTGCGTCCTGCCAAGTTGGCGCATTGGCCGGGACGGGCTGCATTGACGATGCGCGCAATCTCTGTGCATGCCTGGGCATCCTTGTCTGACCCCAGCAGCAGTACCGGCAGGGTTAATTGCCCCGCCAGCACGGCAAAATGGTGCGCTGGCCAGCGTTTGGCCGGGCCATACTCCGCTCCAGGTGCGATCACGTAGTAACTTTGGGGTTGTATACGCAGATTGCCCAATGTTGCCGCAACGAGCGCAATGTTTGGCTCCAGGCGGGGGCGGGCATCGAAGCCTTCTGCGTGGGTGGCGCCCGCAAGCGCTGTATAAAACTCCACCATGGGCGCAGGGTGGCCGCCGGATGGGGGGTTGGGCAAGCGTTGCGTCAGAAGCCAGCGCCGCGATTCGCCGAGATAACCAACCCTTTTCTTGATACCTGCCAACCAGGGAACCAAGGCGCTTTTGAACGAGTTGGGACCAACATAGGCCGCATCGAAATGTCCGCGCAACTGCTGTGCCAGCTTGTAGCGCTCACCCAACTGCAACTTGCCATGGACAAAAGGCAGCTCCAGCACCGCATCCACCTGCGGTACATGGCGGTAGACGGGCGCAACCCAGGGGAGCGCAGCCACCGTCAGGACCTCGCCACGTGTATGCAGGTGCCGCAACAGCGGCTCGGTCATCACCGCATCTCCAATCCACTGTGGCGCGATGACCAAGGAAGCTGCCATATTCTTACCCCCCGAGTTGTTTCCAGTCAGTTGAGCCGCATAAGGGACACAGGAGAATCAGTGCGCGGCAAAGTGCTCACCGCTCTTCAGCTTGAACAGCGTACCGCAATACGGGCACTTGGCCTCACCCGTGTGGGCCACATCCAGAAACACCTTGGGATGGGTGTTCCAGGTCTGCATGTTGACCAGGGGGCTGGGGCAGAACACGCCGCCTGCGCGGTTAAGGTCTTTGGCACGGACTTCGATCGGGGTTTGACTCATGGGGATTTCGCTCCTTTTAAACCTTGGCCAACCAGTGGGCATAGCGGGGGTTGCGGCCATTGACGATGTCAAAGAAGGCATTCTGGATTTTTTCGGTGATGGGGCCACGGCTGCCGCTGCCAATCTCCAGGCGATCCAGCTCGCGGATGGGCGTCACTTCGGCGGCGGTGCCGGTAAAAAACGCTTCATCACAGATATACACCTCATCGCGGGTGATGCGTTTTTGCACCAGTTCCAGCCCCAGGTCCTTGCAGATGTGGAATATGGTGTTGCGGGTAATGCCATTCAAGGCGCCAGCGGACAAATCCGGGGTGAAAACCACGCCGTTCTTGATGATGAACAGGTTCTCGCCAGCACCTTCGCTGACAAACCCGGACGCATCCAACAGCAAGGCCTCGTCGTAGCCGTCATCGGTTGCTTCCATATTGGCCAGGATCGAGTTGGTGTAGTTGCTCACCGTTTTGGCCTGTGTCATGGTGATATTGACGTGGTGGCGGGTATAGCTGGAGGTCTTGACCCGGATGCCGCGCTTCATGCCGTCCTCGCCCAGATAGGCGCCCCAGGCCCAGGCGGCAACCATCAGGTGGATGGTGTTGCCTTTGGGGCTGACACCCAGTTTGCGGTCACCAATCCAGGTGAGGGGGCGCAGATAACAGCTTTCCAGCTTGTTTTCCCGTACCACGGCCAATTGCGCTTCATTCACCTGTTCCTGGGTGAACGGGATTTTCATGCGCAGGATTTTGGCGCTGTTGAACAGGCGCTCGGTGTGTTCAGCCAGCCGAAAAATGGCGGTTCCCGCGCTGGTGTTGTAGGCCCGAACGCCCTCAAACGCGCCACAACCGTAGTGCAGGGTATGGGTCAGGACGTGGATTTTGGCGTCACGCCAGTCCACCATCTGGCCATCCATCCAGATTTTTCCATCGCGGTCGGACAAAGGGGGGGATAAAGGGCTCATCGCAGGATCCTTGGGAAGTCGTAGTCTGTTGCGGTCTATTGGGACCGCGCATTTTACGGCCTAGCCTTGGCGCGAATCTGGATGATGTGCTGTTTGGGCTATTGTGCTATTGGCTGTAGAGCAGATCACCAATGTGGATGGGTTCCTGCTTTTTGGGTGTTTCGATCAATTCGACGATGGCAAAGCGGGGATAGATTGTTTTCAGTGCCGCAGTCGTCTGGAAACTCTTTTCCCGCCCCAGCCCCTGGTCACTGATGCCGCGCACGTCGTTGTCGCGCCAGATGTGCAAATTGAGCGTATCTCCCACCGATAAACCGGATTCGGCACCGGCATCAATGTGCAGTGTGCGCCCCTCTGATTTGATGACCCGCGCCATGAAGGGCAGGCAGGCCACGCGGTCTTCGGCCCAGCGTGCGATGTCTTCGATTTGTGCGCCCAGGACCTTGCCCACATCACTTTTGTAAAAACCGGGGCTGCCAATCAGGGACGCATCGGTGAGCACCACATCGCCGACCGCTTCGCGGGCAAAGCTGCGCTTGTCGAGCAAACCACCCGTGGCGCCATCGTGCAAAAAGACTTCGATTTCGATGCGGCGATTCAATCGGCCCCAGGTTTTCTGGCTCAGGGCAAAATCCCGGTGGACCCCCGAAAGCACGTATTGGGCGCGGTGTTTGCGTGCCAGTACCGCAAAGGGCGTTTCCGTTTCGCCCTTGCCCATGAAGGGTTCGGGTGCGCGGGCAGGGGATTCATAAGGGAAACTCAGACTGTCAAAATCCACCAGCAAACGCTGGTGCTTGCGGATCATGCGGGCGGTTTCTCCGGCTGCATAGTAGCGCAGGATGGCGCGTTCGCTGGGCAGGAGATGATCTGGAAATTCGAATGCAAAGTTTGTGACCACGACCTTGTTGATGTAGCTGCGCTGGCAGCGTACCGCACAGGAGCCGGACGCCAGCACCGTGACACGCACCGTTACGCTCAGTTCATCGTTCTTGATCGATTCAGCAATGATCTGTGATTCACCCGTGCAGGCCGATGCCCGTACCTGGGCCGTTTCCAGGGCGGAGCCGGCGCGAACCGTGGTTTGGGAATTCACGATGGCTCCTTGCGACTCGGCAGCGCGCGCCAGGGCACGTCGCATGGCGATTTCGCGTGCCTTGCCGACATCTCCGTCACGAATCGGCGCGCTGCCTTCGACAATGACCTCTGCCGCTGTGCTGGCCGTTGCCAGGGCATAAAGCACCAGCAGCAAGAGCCAACGCAGCAGCGTTCCCATTGCTCACCACAGCCTAGTTGCTGAAATAACTGGCGCTGGGCGCGCTGCATCCGGGGGCCGTGCAGCCGGATATCGGAGCCGCCATGCCGCAATGGCCGTTGGGGGCAAAGCAGTCGATGAAATGCTCCGAAATACTGAGTTCCACCGTGGCCTCATAATTTCCATCGGGCATGGGAACGACGCTGACAACCCGTGCGCCGCGCACATAGGCATCGACATAGGTGCGGATCGAATCGCTTTGGGTGGAAAACGCGGAAACTGCGGTGCCGCCCCAGATTCTGAAACCCTGCACCTGCTCGGCCAGATTGCGGTAGGCATCCACCTGCGCTGCCCGCATGGCCATCAGTTTTTGCTGCGCCTGGTTGTACTGTCCATACCCGGAAATCGCTCCGTAACCAACCGCCGTCAATTTGGTCGGTGAAGCCACCACGGAGGGTTTTGGCAATGTGGAACAGTTGGAAATAAGGGAATTGCAATAGTAGCCATCGTATGGACAGCCCGAAAGCAGGGCGGCACACGACAGCGTACTTGCGATAAGGGCGAGGCGGGAGAATGTACCCATGGGAAACTCCTGGATTGATGTCCGCAATGATGCCAACATCTTGCCATACCAATCGCTTGAATTGACGGATTTTTGCCGCACAGTTCGCAACGGAACGCCAACTCCACCCTATACTGCGGCGGTTGATAAACAAGAGAGAAGGGAATCATATGGGCTTTCCTGTTTCAGACGTTTCCACGATTGCCGACAAGACGCAAGAAGTGGTTGCTGCGGTGCTCACGCAGCGTCACCATGATCCACACGCGCTGGTGCAGATACTGCGCGAGGTACAGGACCATCTTGGCTGGCTGCCGCGCAAGGCCATTGTGCAGATTGCACGCTCCTTGAACATGCCGCTGGCCGATGTGGAAGGCGTGGTGGGTTTCTACCGTTTTTTCCACACCACGCCGGTGGGAGACTACCGGATTTTGTTCAGCGACAACATCACGGACCGCATGGCCGGCAGTCCAGCCTTGATGGCCGACTTGTGTACACGCCTGAACCTCAAACCCGGCGAAGTGGACAAGGACAATCTGGCCAGTGTCGCGGCCACTTCCTGCATCGGTCTGTGCGACCAGGGGCCTTCGGTACTTATCAACCACCAATACGCAATACCTGCGCTGGACGCCGAGAAGATTGCCACCCTATCCGAGCTGGTGCGTGCCCGTGTGCCCGTGGCCCAGTGGCCTGCGGAGTGGTTTCGCATCCATGACAACATCCGCCGCCCGGATGTATTGCTGGGAACGCCAATGGAATCGGGTAGCGCGTTGCGGGCCGCGCTGGCGCGTGGGCCACACGGGGTGCTGGAGGAGATCAAGAAATCCAATCTGCGTGGCCGTGGTGGCGCCGGGTTTGCAACCGGGCTGAAATGGGAGCTGTGCCGCAAGGCTGCGGGCCAGGAGCACATCGTGATTTGCAATGCGGATGAAGGCGAACCCGGCACCTTCAAAGACCGCGTGCTGCTGAACAGTTACGCCGATGCCGTGTTCGAAGGGATGACGCTCGCTTCCCTGGTGTTGGGCGGGAATGCCAAGCGCGGTTTTCTCTATCTGCGTGGCGAATACCGTTACCTGCTGGACGGCTTGCATGCCGTACTGGAAAAACGTCGGCAACAGGGTCTGCTTGGCAAGGCAATCCTGGGGCGTGCCGGGTTTGACTTCGATATTGAAATTCATATCGGCGCCGGGGCCTATGTGTGCGGGGAAGAGTCGGCACTGATCGAGTCCCTGGAAGGCAAGCGTGGCACGCCGCGCATCCGCCCGCCGTTCCCGGTGGAGCAGGGTTATCTGGGACATCCCACCACGGTCAACAACGTGGAGACGTACTGTGCCGTCAACCACATCGTGGTGCATGGCGGCGAGTGGTGGGCTGGCATCGGTACGCGCAAATCGACCGGGACCAAGATTCACTCGATCTCCGGCGATTGTGAACGGCCTGGTTTGTATGAATATCCTTTCGGCACCAGCGTGCGCACCATGCTGTCTGACTGCGGCGCAAAGGATACCCAGGCGGTGCAGGTGGGCGGCCCCTCCGGCATGTGCCTATCGGCGTTCGAGTTTGGTCGCCGCATCGCCTTTGAGGACGTGCCCACCGCCGGTGCCTTCATGGTTTTTGACCGTTCACGCGACATGTTCGAAGTGGCGCATTGTTTTGCACAATTCTTTGCCCACGAAAGCTGTGGTTTTTGCACACCATGCCGGGTGGGCTCGGCGCTGGTGGTCAAACGCATGGACAAACTGGTGGCAGGTTACGGTTCGCGCTATGACGTTGACGTGCTGTTTGAAATGGACAAGCTGATGCACCTGGCAACCCACTGCGGCCTGGGAGCGGCAGCATGTAATCCCTTGCGCGATACCATCAGCAAGTTCAGGCCAGCCTACGAGAACAAGCTCAAATCTCTTTACTTTGAACCGGGCTTCAGCCTGGATGATGAACTCTCGATTGCGCGCCGCGTGACGGGTCGGGATGATGCAGCGGCGCATTTCCAGCACACAGAATGATCTGAAATGATTGGAGATTGAAATGTCAAAAAACATGGCACGTTACGAAAGCGAAACCTTCAGTCTGGACGGCAACGAAGTCGAGTTCCAGCCGGGTGAGACGATTTTGCAGGCGGCGACACGAGCGGGACACTTTGTTCCGCACCTGTGCTCCCAGCCTGGCTTTCATCCGCATGGCTCGTGTCGGCTGTGCATCGTCAAGATCAATGGGCGGCCAGGCTCTGCTTGCACCCTGAAGGCGGCGGCAGGCCAGGAAGTGGAAAACGATATCGAAGAATTAAGACACCACCGCCGCACGGTTTTGCGCTTGCTGTTTATCGAGGGCAACCACTTTTGCCCATCGTGCGAAAAAAGCGGCAATTGTCTGCTGCAGGCAACGGCCTACCAGCTGGGGATGCGTGGCCCCCGGTTCGAGGAGTTTTACCCCAACCGCATGGTGGACGCCAGCCATCCCGACATTTTGCTGGACTTCAACCGCTGCATCCTGTGCGGTTTGTGTGTGCAGGCCAGCCGCGATATAGATGGAAAAAATATTTTCGCCATCGGCGGGTATGGCATGAACACACATCTGGTCATCAACAGCGAAACCGGCAAGCTGGGCGACACGGACATGGCTCTGACCGACAAGGCAGCCCAGGTGTGCCCGGTGGGCGTGATTTTGCCCAAGCGCGTCGGCTTCAATGTACCCATCGGCCAACGTGTGTTTGATATCAAACCTTTGGCGGAAATGGTTGGAGAAAAGGCATCATGACAACCACGGCCCCTCCTTTGCACGCTGCGCGCAAGATCAAGGTTGCAACGGTATCCCTGGCTGGCTGCTTTGGTTGCCACATGTCCATACTCGATATTGACGAGCGCTTGTTTGATTTGATCCAGTTGGTGGAATTTGACCGCTCGCCATTGACCGACATCAAGACCGTTGGAAAATGTGATGTCGGCTTGATCGAAGGCGGTTTGTGTAATTCGGAGAATGTGGAAGTTCTGCGTGAGTTCCGAAAGCACTGCAAGACTCTGATTGCCGTGGGTGCTTGTGCCGTGAATGGGGGCTTGCCCGCGCAACGCAACCAGCACGACATCGGTGCCTTGCTCGTCAGTGTGTATTGCGTGCGGCCTGGTTTGAGTTCGGCCAGCCGGATACCCAACGATCCTGAACTGCCATTGCCACTGAACAAGGTGCATCCGATCCACGAAGTCGTGCATGTCGATTATTTCTTGCCCGGCTGCCCGCCTTCTGCGGATGCGATCTGGAGTTTTCTCAACGATTTGATGGCCGGACGCACCCCGCATCTTGGCCACGGACTGGTGCATTATGACTAATCTGACTAATCTGACCAATCTGGAGACAGCTGCGGATGCACGCGGTTTGCGCCGCGTGGCGATTGACCCCGTTTCACGGGTCGAGGGGCACGGCAAGGTCACGATATTGGTTGACGAAGACAACCGCGTGCAGCAGGTGCGCTTGCACATCGTCGAGTTTCGTGGCTTTGAAAAATTCATCGAAGGCCGTCCCTATTGGGAAATCCCAGTCATGGTGCAGCGGCTGTGCGGCATTTGCCCGGTGTCGCACCATCTGGCGGCGTCCAAGGCGTTTGATCATGTGGTGGGGGCCACACCGATCACGGTCAGTGCGGACAAACTGCGCCGCCTGATGCATTACGGCCAGATGATGCAGTCGCATGCGCTGCATTTTTTCCATCTGTCCTCGCCGGATTTGCTGTTCGGGTTTGACTCGGAGGTCGCCAAACGCAACATCGTGGGTGTTGCCCTGGCGCACCCGGATGTTGCCCGAAAAGGCGTGCTGCTGCGCAAATTCGGCCAGGAGGTGATCCGGGTCACAGCCGGCAAGCGCGTACACGGCACCGGCTCGGTGCCGGGTGGCGTCAACAAGCACCTCAGCCGCGCCGACCACCACATTTTGCAGCGCGATGTCGATCAGATGGTGGGCTGGGCACAGGAGGCGGTGGCACTGGTCAAGGAACTGCACACGCAAAATCCGGCACTCTACGACAGCTTTGGCAGCTCCCCGGCCAATCTGATGTCCATCGTGCGCCCCGACGGTGCGATGGATTTTTATGATGGTGTGCTGCGCGTGCGCGATGCCGATGGCCATATCCTGGTGGACAATTTTTCTGATCAGAATTACCTGGACCTGATCGAGGAAGAGGTCAAGCCCTGGAGCTACATGAAATTCCCCTACCTGCGCCAGCTGGGCAGCACGCAGGGCTGGTACCGGGTGGGACCGCTGGCACGGGTGCAGAACTGCGATTTCATTCCCAGCCCGCTGGCCGAAGCCGCGCGCCAGGAGTTTATTGCCTGGGGCAAGGGAAAGCCGATTCATTCCAGCTTGGCGTACCACTGGGCGCGCATGATCGAGATGCTGCATGCAGTGGAAATCATCGCCGAACTGCTACACGACCCCGCCTTGCAAAGCGGCGAACTGATGGCCGGTGGCACGCGCAATACGGTCGGTGTGGGCGTGATCGAGGCACCCCGTGGCACCCTGATCCACCACTATGCGGTGGACAGCAACGACCTGATCAGCATGTGCAACCTGATTGTTTCCACCACGCACAACAACCAGGCGATGAACGAGGCCGTGCGTTCGGTGGCGCGGGATTATCTGGATGGCAAGGAGCTGACGGAAGGCCTGCTCAACCACATCGAGGTGGCCATTCGTGCCTACGACCCCTGCCTGTCGTGCGCGACCCACGCGCTGGGACAGATGCCGCTGGATGTGTCCTTGCTGGGGCCAAACGGCGCGCTGCTGGACCGGGTGGTACGCTCGCAATCCGGTGCCATGACCCGCGACATGGATATGGGTATGGACGTGGCATGACTTGCCCTCCTGTTCTGATCCTTGGTTGGGGCAATCCCAGCCGGGGCGATGATGCCCTGGGTCCATTGTGTCTGGAGCAGTTGCGTGAACGTCTGGGGGAATCCGACGCGTTCGAGTTTGTGGAAGATTTTCAGCTGCAAATCGAGCACGCACTCGATCTGGTGGGCCGCGAGCGCGTGCTGTTTGTCGATGCCAGCCTGAACTGCGCCGCGCCGTTTGCCGTCAGCACCGTGCAGGCTGTGCAGGATGCCAGCTACAGCACGCATGCCTTATCCCCCGCTGCGGTTCTGGACGTGTTCCAGCGCCTGCAATCCAGCCCGCCACCACCGTGCACCCAGCTGGCCATACGCGGCGAGCGCTTTGAATTGGGGGAGCCAGCCAGTGCCCAGGCCCAGGCCAATCTGGCCCAGGCCGTTGATTGGGCCTATACCTGGCTGCAAGGTGACGCAGTCAGCGCAAACCACTCATGACCGTCGGGTGCAGCAGGCGCAGGCGCAGCTCCTTTTTCATGCGGGTATTGCGCATACGGCGCGATTCGCGCATGAAGCTGAGTTGCATTGCTGGCATGGTTTCTGCGGCCACTGCACGGGTGATGCGCGGGGGGCGGGGCAGGCCATACAGATCCGCCGCCATATCAAAATAATCACCCATTTTCAGCTGGCTGTCGTCGTTGACGTTGTACGTGCGCTGCGCCGCTCCACGCCACAATGCCAGCAGCGCAGCGCGCGCCAGATCGTCGGCGTGGATATGGTTGGTATAAACGTCGTCCTCGCTGCGCAAGACCGCCAGCCCCTTGAGCAGGCGTGCGCGTGGCGTGCCACCGTCCCTGTCCGCAGCATAAATGCCCGGAATGCGCAAGATGCTGATGCGCACGGCCAGACCCCGGCCCCAGTTCCGCAAACGTGCTTCCGCGTCTACCCGGCGTTGCGCGCGTGCGGTTTCGGGGTGGATGGCGCGGGTTTCGCTGACCCAATCGCCCGCGCAGTCACCGTAGACCCCGCTGGTAGAACCATACACAAGCGTTGCCGGTTGTCTGCGCTGGCGCAGGGCACGGATCAGCGCCTGGGTGCGTGGGTCCTGGCGGCCTTCGGACGGTGGGGGCGCCAGATGCACCACGCGCATAGCCAGCCCTGCGATGCGGCGCAGGCTATGGGCATCGTCCAGATTGCCGAGTAAAGGGGTCAGCCCTTGTGCGCGCAATTCGGCCCGGCGTGCGGGGCTGGAGGTCAGCGCCAACAAGCGCACGCGCCCCCGCAGGCGCTGTGCCAAGCGCAAGCCAACATCGCCACAGCCGACGATTAGTATCCGCTCCCGGCGAAATCGGGCTGGCAAGGCCCCAAGTGGTGTCTGATTTGAAGGCAAAATTGCACCCCGTTCAAAAAGAGTTAAGAAGATGACATCTGCAAATTTTTCAGTACTGGTTCAACCCAGTGGACGCCAGTTTGAAGTGGCCACGGACGAGGCAATTCTCGCAGCCGGCATCCGCCAGGGCATTGGCTTGCCCTACGGATGCAAGGACGGTGCCTGCGGTTCGTGCAAATGCAAGCTGCTATCCGGCAGCGTGCAGCATGGGACGCACCAGGACAAGGCGCTGAGTCCCGAAGAGGAGGCCAACGGCTACGTGCTGACCTGCTGTGCCTTGGCACAATCCGATCTGGTGCTGGATGCGCCCCAGGTGGTGCCAGCCGATGCATTGCCCGTCAAGAAAATGCCGGTGCGGGTAAACGCAATGGTCCGAAAAACAGCGGACATCATGGTGTTGCAACTGCAAGTGCCTGCCAACGATGGCTTTGTTTACCGCGCCGGGCAATATGTTGAATTTATCCTGCGCGATGGCACCCGGCGCAGCTACTCCATGGCCAGTGCCCCGCACACAGGCCAGGGTCTGGAGTTTCACATCCGCCACATGCCGGGTGGAAAATTCACCGACCATGTGTTTGGTGCCATGAAGGAAAAGGAAATCCTGCGCGTGGAAGGCCCCTATGGCAGCTTCTTCCTGCGCGAGCAATCCAGCAAGCCCATCATCTTCTTGGCATCGGGAACCGGCATGGCCCCTATCAAGGCCTTGATTGAACACATGCAGCACAAGGCCATGGCACGCCCATGCACCTTGTACTGGGGGGGACGCCGCCCCCATGACCTGTACCTGCACGACTGGATACAAGCGCAGCTCGCCACAACCCCCTGGCTGCGCTATGTCCCGGTAGTGTCAGACGCAAGCATTGAGGACCATTGGGAGGGCAGAACGGGTTTTGTGCACCGCGCCGTGCTGGAGGATTTTGCCGATCTCAGCGGACACCAGGTCTATGCGTGCGGCGCTCCGGTGGTGGTTGATTCCGCACGCCGGGATTTTTGTGCCCAGGCGAAGTTGCCGCCGGAAGAGTTCTTTGCCGATGCCTTCACCTCCGAGGCCGATAAAGTGGCGGGGTGATCATCAAGGTCTTTCTGCTGGCGCTGGCTCAAAGAGATACCGCACAAGCTGCGGATCGCGCTGTGCCAGAACGTGCTCCGCATCTGCTTTTCGGGCCACGTGCTTTTCCAGAAAAGCGATGGCGTATTGGCGGATCAGCGCAAATTGCTGCGGCGTACCGGACAGCTGGCTGGCCATGAAGTTGTCGGTGAAACGGTTGTTGAATGAAAAGTGGCTGGCGTCCTTGACTTCCAGAAAGTATTTCGGGGACGACACGTTTTTGAAAATCTTGTCCGAAAGCGACGCCATCGTCTGGCTGCCGCGCTTGTGGTGTGCCTCGCGCTCGCCCAGGAGCAGCATGGAAGCGATCCGAACCCCGGCAAGCTCGTCGGGTGTGAACAAATTGCCGCCGGTCCCGGTCGAGAACAACACCACGGCCTTGATGCGTGGATCGTGGCGCTCCTTGATGGTGCCGCTCAGGCCCAAAGCGGTGAATCCGCCCAGGGAGTGCCCCCCGACCGCCATGCGCTGCGGGTCAATCAGACTACCAAAGGCCTGCGACGCCAGCATGCCATCCAATGCGAACTGCATTTCATCGAGCCGGTAAAAAAGCTTGTTGCGCCCGCCAGGAGGGGTGGCGGCAATCTCGAAAGCGTGCCGCAGCAAACCGAAACGGTCAAAGGCGCCGCTTTGGCCACCCCGGATGCGCACGGCGGAATGCCGGTCGTGGTGATCGGGGCATACGACGATCCAGCCGCGCGCAGCGAGTTCCTGCGTGAAGAACACGGCGCTGAGTCCACCACCCCCGTAGCCATGCGAAAAGACCAGCACGGGATACGGCCCCGCCTCGACAAGGGGCGCTGCATCCAGTGCAACATAGCCGTCGGTCGGCCCGCCGTAGTGGTGCAGGCCTGGCTGCGCGGCTGTGGGATACCAGACTGCCACCGTAAGCGTTTGCACCTGCCCTCTCTTGGTGTCATGCAGATCCAGCACGCGGTAGCCGACATTGAACAGCCGCTGCGCCGCCGCTTCGCTGGCCAGGCTACTCAAAATGCCCAAGGCCGCAATGGCCACCAGAAAACGCAGCATCATGGGCGAATACTCTTAATTTAATAGCTTCCCTCGCTTGTCAGACGTGCGGTAGTGGCCGATTTCAGGTAAATCGGCAGCAGCGTCATCGGCGCCGTGCCGCTTGGTCAATCGGGCATGGATTTCATCCAGGGTGGGCAGTTCCGCCTGCGGCCTGCCGCCGTGGTAGCCCGGCAGGTGGGTGGCGCTTGGCCCGTTGGCAAGTTGCACGGCCTGGAAAATGGCCTGAGCAAGCTGCTCTGGACAAATCAGACGGGCATCCACCTTGTCGCGCAGAAAGTCCGCCCATTTGAACTCGGTGAACGGTACCGGAACCTTCTCGTAAGCACCGGCCTTGCGCGCCAGGCCCGCCAGACTGCGGTAGGGGTCATCGACCAGATCGACCAGATGTTTCGGGATATGCCCAAGCCTTTTCCCCTGGCCGTCAAACGGATGGCTCAGGTGCTGCTCTTCCAGTTTGGCAAAGAACTGCCGCATCGCCATCTCGTGCCGATCCGACATGTCCTTCACAATCTGAAAACAGCAGTCCCGAAACGGATTGGCCGCTGCCGGTTTATCGCTTGCATCCCACTCATCGGCCAACTGCACCATGGCCAGCCCCATATGGTGGTGGTCCGTGAGATACATGCGCCGGTCAGGCCCCAGCACGGCGGGAATGGGGTGCCCTTTGAGATACTTCTGTAGCAAATCGGGCTTTTGGCCACGCCCGCGCAACTCCTGCATTTTCAGTTGCACCTCAAGGAAACCAACCGCGCATTGGGTCGGGCGCATCACATCAATGCTGGTCCAGTGCATTTTTGGTGCGGAGGTCTTTGCATCGTTCACCAGAGTCCCCTTCATGAAAATGCCATGTTACATGGCTTGAATATGGCTTGAAACTTGCGTGTGTTATTGTCGCCACCTTGGCAGATTGTGTTTTGCCGCCTGTTTTTCTAGCTACCTTCAAACCATGTCCATTCACGCCGCACTCAACCACGTTACCCACTACCGTTACGACCGCCTGGTGAATCTGGGGCCGCAAGTGGTCCGCCTGCGCCCGGCGCCGCATTGCCGCAGCCGCATCATCTCGTATGCGCTGCACATCGAGCCTGCCAAGGGATATTTTGTCAACTGGATGCAAGACCCGTTTGCCAACTTCCAGAGCCGTCTGGTCTTCCCGGAAAAAACGCAGGAATTCAAGATCACCGTCGATCTGGTGGTGGAAATGGCCGTCCATAACCCGTTTGACTTCTTTCTGGAACCCGGCGCCGAAGAGTTCCCGTTCCAGTACGCCAAGCTGCTGCAAGAAGAACTGGCTCCCTACCTCGTGGCCGGGGAACGCACACCGCTGCTGGATGCGTATCTGGCAAAAATCGACCGCAGCAAACGCCGCACCATCGATTTTCTGGTGGACCTGAACCGGATGCTGCACCAGGACATCAAGTACCTGATCCGCATGGAGCCTGGCGTGCAGACACCCGAGGAGACGCTACGCCTGCGCTCGGGCTCGTGCCGGGACTCGGGATGGCTGCTGGTGCAATTGCTGCGCCATTGCGGGCTGGCGGCGCGCTTTGTTTCGGGCTACCTGATCCAGCTCAAACCCGACGTGAAATCGCTCGACGGCCCCAGCGGCACGGACCACGACTTTACCGACTTGCATGCCTGGTGCGAGGTGTATCTGCCCGGTGCGGGCTGGATCGGTCTGGACGCCACCTCGGGTCTGCTGGCTGGTGAGGGCCACATCCCGCTGGCATGCACGCCACAGCCCTCGGGCGCTGCGCCCATCGAAGGTGCGGTGGACGAGTGCGAAGTGCAGTTCAGCCACAGCATGGCGGTCACACGCATCCATGAATCCCCGCGCGTGACCCTGCCGTATACCGATTCCCAATGGGGCGACGTGATGGCGCTGGGCGCAGCGGTGGATCAAGAGCTGATCGCCCATGACGTGCGCCTGACCATGGGGGGTGAGCCGACCTTTGTGGCCGTCGATGACCGCGACGCTGCCGAGTGGAACACCGACGCATTAGGCCCCACCAAACGCAGTTTTGCCACGACGCTGGTGCACAAGCTGCGCGAGGAATACGGCCAGGGCGGCTTTTTGCATTTTGGCCAGGGCAAGTGGTATCCCGGTGAACAATTGCCACGCTGGGCGCTGTCGGTTTACTGGCGCAGCGACAAGGAGCCCATCTGGGCCGATCCGGGCTTGTTTGCCGATGAACGCCACCCGACGCACTACACCAGCGACGATGCGCAGCGCTTTATCCACGCGCTGGCTGCGCGGCTGGATTTGACGAAAAACACCATCCTGCCCGCTTTTGAAGACGTCTGGTATTACCTGTGGCGCGAGCGCCGTCTGCCAGCCAATGTGGACCCGTTCAACTCCCGGCTCGACGATGAAATGGAGCGCGCGCGCCTGCGCCGCGTGTTCATGCACGGCCTGGACCAGTCGGTCGGCTATGCACTCCCCATACAACCCCGTGACCCCCTGGACACGTCCATGCCCAGATGGCGTACCGGCCCCTGGTTTTTGCGCGATGAACGGCTCTACCTGATGCCCGGCGACTCGCCCATGGGTCTGCGTTTGCCGCTGGACTCGCTGCCCTGGGTCAGCCAGACCGATTTTCCTTACCTGGTCGAGACCGATCCCAGCGTCCCGCGCACCCCATTGCCCGCCCACGCCGCACTGGTGGCGCGCTACCAGACCGCGCAAAAACCGCAGGGGACGCCCGAGCCCAGGTTGCAATACGCCAATGTGGGCGCCAATTTGGGGCGCGCGCCTCAAAAGCAGGAATCGGCGCACTGGATTACGCGCACCGCCTTGTGCGCGGAAGTGCGCGACCCGCGCCGCGCCAGCGGACCCAAGGCGGAAGGGCAGGGCAAGGCTTCCGGCATCCTGTACATCTTCATGCCGCCACTGGAGCGTTTGGAAGACTATCTGGACCTGCTGGCCGCCATCGAAGCCACGGCCAGGGAAACGAAACTCCAGCTGGTGCTCGAAGGCTACCCGCCACCGCGTGACCCGCGCCTGAAAGTGCTGCAAGTCACACCCGACCCCGGTGTGATCGAGGTCAACATCCACCCGGTCAATACCTGGGGTGAACTGGTCGCCAATACCGAGTTTCTGTACAAAGCCGCGTTCGAGTCGCGCCTGTCCGCCGAGAAATTCATGCTCGATGGCCGGCACACCGGCACGGGCGGTGGCAACCATTTTGTGCTGGGCGGGGCCACACCCGCCGACAGCCCGTTCCTGCGCCGCCCCGAGCTTCTGGCCAGTTTGCTGCTCTACTGGCACAACCACCCCAGCCTGAGTTATCTCTTCAGCGGCTTGTTTGTCGGCCCCACCAGCCAGGCGCCGCGTGTCGATGAAGCGCGCAACGACCAGCTGTACGAGCTGGAAATCGCGCTGGCGCAAATCTACAAGAACCGGGAGACCTATGGCGCGTCCATGCCGCCCTGGCTGCTGGACCGCACGCTGCGCAACATCCTGATTGACGTCACCGGCAACACGCACCGCAGCGAGTTCTCCATCGACAAGATGTATTCGCCCGACTCGGCCACCGGGCGTCTCGGGCTTTTGGAATTGCGCGGGTTTGAGATGCCCCCGCATCCGCGTATGAGCAGCGTGCAGCAGTTACTGCTGCGCGCGCTGGTCGCGCGCTTCTGGCAGACGCCGTACCAGGCGAACGCAACCCGCTGGGGCACCGAGCTGCACGACCGCTTCATGCTGCCGACTTTCATCCAGATGGACTTTGAGGACGTACTGGCCGACCTGCGCCAAGCCGGTTATCCGTTTGATCCGGGCTGGTTTGCCCCGCATCTGGAATTCCGTTTTCCCAAGGTTGGCAGCTTCGCGTTTGCGGGCATGGAGATGACGCTGCGCTGTGCGCTTGAGCCCTGGCACGTCATGGGCGAGGAGGGCGCCGCAGGCACCACGGCGCGCTACGTGGACTCGTCCGTCGAACGCATGGAAGTGCACGTCAAGGGCATGAACGAAAGCCGTTACACCATCACCTGCAATGGTCAGCCCGTGCCGCTGCACACGACGGGCACCGTGGGCGAATACGTCGCCGGTGTGCGCTACAAGGCCTGGAACCCGCCCAGCAGCCTGCACCCCGGCATTGGCGTGCATGCGCCCTTGATCTTTGACATTGTGGATACCTGGATGCGGCGTTCGGTGGGGGGGTGTCAGTACCATGTGGCCCACCCTGGCGGACGCAGCTATGACAGCTTTCCGGTCAATGCGTTTGAAGCCGAAAGCCGACGCCTCACCCGCTTCATGGCCATGGGCCATACACCGGGAACGATGGAGATTCCACCGGCCACCATCCACGTGGTTGGCAGCCGGGAGTTCCCATTCACGCGCGACTTGCGGCGTGGCTGATCAAGGCGAAGCCACCACCTTGACCGAAGCATCAACGAGCGATTTGTCGAGGTAGCCGATGATGCTGGGGTTCTCTGCAACGAGTTGCTTCACATTCGCCGGCGCAGGGACTTCCTTGGGTGGCGAGCCCATTCCGCCAAAAACCATCTTGGACCAGTAGGCCTTGAGTTGTGAAGTACTTTTGCCAGTGAACTTATTGTGAAATTCATCGCGTGCGGGCGTGCCTTCCGCCAGTTCTATCGGAACAGCCTGACTGCCGTCAGGGTAAGTGGCCAGTTTTCCCAGAAAAAGTTCGGATACCTGCTGTTTGCTCAATGCACCAACTTTTGACTTGGCGCTCACAATCACGACCACCTCTGCCAAGGAAGCTGTAACGGCTGAAAATGCCAGCGCCGCCAGAATGCTTTTTGTCAAGTTTTTCATGTTCATTCCTTTTTGGACGGGCAGTCAAAACACAAAATCAAGAGCGAACGTAACCACATTGAACGATGTTTCACGGGGCACTCCGGCTGCCATGGGAAAGACTGGCGCATTGACAGGTGAGTCAAGAGACACACGCCACAGTTCACCCTTGAGTGCAATGTTTTTTGCAACGTCCCAGCGGGTGCCAACGGCCACCGAGTGGCGGGAGTTGTCAGGCGGCATCACGGTTGCGTTATACGCATTCAGCGCAACACGCAAGGGTTGTGCGGGAATCGCTGCGATTTCAGCCGCCGAAACAGCAGCGTTTGAACCGGACTCCAACCACGTCGCGCGGCTTACTGTCACGAAGGGAGTGAAGTTTCCAAAGGTTCGGCTGGCACCCAGCGTAAAGAGATTGGTGCTGCGAAAAAGTGCCTCATTTGGCCGGGTGGTCGCGTACTCACCCCAGAAAACCCAATCGTCCATGGTGTAGCGCGCACCCACATCCATGACGGTAAATACGCCACTGGCGTCGATCAAGGTGGTCGTCAAGGCGGTGACGGCGTTCTGACAACTGGGACACACGGCACCAAAATTCGCACTGGCCGCCTTGGCCGCTGTGAGTACCGACAATAAAGGGGTTGTACCCGCACCGGAGATACCCGCTGATGTCACGCGCGTGATGCCGGCGCTGAGATTAAGACTCTCGTTCTCCCATGCGGCCCTGAAGCCCTTCAAGTCGGTCGAACCATAAGTAAAAGCGAGGCTGCCATCGGGGTTGGCCGGGCCATCGATTTTGGCAGTGCCCGCATAACCCGTCAAATTCACAATACCACCGCCCACAGAAGCACGGTAATTGATATCCAGCCCATCGTGCGTGGACAGTGGGTATTGCGCATAGATTTCCTGAGCTGGTCGGACATAGGTATTGGCATAACCCACATAACGGTACTCGGAATCCATGAATGCTGGCGTCAGCACGCGGCCCGCGCGCAAGCGCCAGGAGGGGTGGAATTGATACTTGATGAAAGCCCACTCCACATCGGCCTGAACCTGGTCGGTATTGCGGTGCTTTGCAATCACCTGCACGGTAGCCGACACATCGCTTTTGGGAGCGATGTCCAGTTGGGCGCCCAGCAATGTTTCCGGACTGAAGGTCCACTGGTCGGGTCTGCCTGCTTTGGCCGGTTGTACCGCATTCACATAACCCGCAGAATCCGTGTAGGTACGGGATGCAGAAATTGTCCCGAAGCCCTTGAAAGCAAACAAACCCTCGCTTTGCGCAAAAGCCGATGCGGAACCAAATGTCCATACAAAGGCGCTTATCGTTGTCGCAATAATTCTGACATTCATCCTGAGCTCCTGAATATTGTGTAGTTGGATAGATTCCGCGTGAACTGTACTGTCAATATCTTGCTTGTGTCGAAAGGGATGCCCATAATGACGCAAAGAAGCAACATACCTTTTGGTTGTCGGAACGTTTATGCAAATATTCTTCCTGATGGTGGCTTGTGCCACGTTGACAGGCAGCGCGTTTGGCGCGGATAAGCCTCTGCGTGCCTGTGGCAGCAATTCAGAACAGCCGCCGTTTTCTTTTTTTGAACGAAAGGAAGGCGTCAATACCAACAAGGTATTGGGAGTCACCGTGGATTTGCTCAAGGCACTTGAGCCGATATTGGGCCAGAAAGTGGAGGTCAGCTTGCTTCCCTGGAGAAGGTGCCTCGCACATTTGAAATCCGGAGATATTGACCTGGCAATTGATGACCGCCCAGGGAAAAATCCAACGGATGAATTCCTGCATAGCACCGCTTATTTTCAACTGCATCCAACGTATGCTTTTTCGGTTGAAGCAAAAACCGCCGATTTCGATATAGCAAAACCCGGTGTGCTTGCGTAGATGAAAGTCTGTGGCTTGCCTGGTCGGCAATATGACGCCTTTGGCATCCAGGAAAATCAGGTCGAATACGGTACGAGCAGTTATAAAAGTGCATTTGACAAGTTGAAAGCCGGGCGGTGTGACATTTTTATTGAATATCGGGAAGTGCTCGGCGGACTCTTCCTGGTGGAGCCTTTGATGGCCAAGGTTCTGGTGGATCGTGCGTTTTTGGTAAAACCGTTGCTAAACGCCAAACCCGTCGGACTGGTTTTTTCTGTTACCCATCAATCAGAGGCGCTACGCAATAAACTTAATGCCGGAATTACTGCCATGCATAAGCAAAACAAAATCAGTGAATTGCTTGAACCCTATTTTCAATGATCGTAGCTGGTATTCGTCAAGGCTTGTCTGCTGGCGCTCCAGAGCGGGCCAGATCAAGGGCGACTGCAAACTGGATTTTGTCCGGTCTGCCTTTCAATTTGCCAGCGTAGTCTTCCGCAGATTCAACCGAGAATTCAATTTCGTCACCATTCTTGGCGATTTCCAAGCTCGCTACCTGCGTGCCATTGATCAAAACGTCGTAGAGGTCTTCAAGTTGTTCCGGCGTCCACCCCAGGATCAGCGCGCTGGTGATTTGTGGAAAGTGTTTTTGCAAGCAAGCAAGCAGTCTGGGAAAATGGTGAAGCACCAGTAGGCTCCTTTGCGAAGCCTCCAACTCCGCACGGAACTTTTTCTCTGTCAGGCTGCCGATCAACTTCATTATTGGTCTCCAGGGAAAAGCAGATTCTCAGGCATGTTTCAAATTCATAGCGGCTCCCGCTCTATCCACCGGGCCTACCGCCCAATCTGGCACTCAGGCCGCCGCCAGAACCGGCATTTCACACAAAGGTGGCGGAAGAAACCCCAAAGCGTTCGCTGAGTAAGCGAACCTGGCGAATGTTGAGTTCGCGCTTGCCCGCCAATATCTCGGACACTACGCCTTGGCTACCAATGTCATGCAGATCGGATTGCTTGATGCCATGTTGCTGCATCAGAAATTTCAGCGCCTGCACGCCAGTCACATTGGGCAGCGGGTGATGCTCGGCCTCAAAGTCTTCGATGAGCTTGCCGACGATATCGACCAGTTCCATCGCCGGATGGTTTTCATCGCCAGCGGCTTCGTCCAGCAGGGCTTCGAGCATCTCCACCATGCGCTGGTAATGGGCTTCGCTGCGTATGGGGGCAATATCCGTGGCGCTGCGAAAGGCCTCCCATGCCGGGAGCAGGTGTTTTACTTCGATGTGCGCATTCATGGTTTCCATGCCCCCTTGTCGTAGTCCCGGTGCGTCATCACCGCTTTGATGTAAACGATTTGCCTTTCAAACCGGATGTAAGCGATCAAGCGGTACTTATTGCCGCCAATGTCGAATACCGTCAGTTCGCCCACCTTGTCGATGGTGTTGAAAGCTGCTTTGAGTTCCGCCCAGTGGCCAATGCCTAGGCGGCGTCGGCTTGTTGCGGCGCCACGCGCGGCAATTCAAGCGTAAAGCGCGCGCCTTCGCCAGGCGCGCTTTGGACATCGATGTGTCCGCCCAATACCTGAGTCACCAGGTTGTACACAAGATACAGCCCGATTCCGGATCGTCCGGTGCCTAATTTGGTCGTAAAAAAGGGATCGAAAATCATGCTCAGACGGCTGGCCGGGATACCGTTGCCGTTATCGCTGACGCAGAGCGACAGCCTATCCCCATCAATCGCGGCCGCCTCGATGCGCAGCACGCCCCCCTCGGCGCGGCCTTCAAAGCCGTGCAACAGGGCGTTGGACAGCAGGTTCGATAAGATTTGCTCCAGAGCGCCGGGAAAGCTATCCATCTGCAACGTTGCGGCGATATCCACGCTGATGCGGTGGGTCGTAGTTTGCAACTGCGGTCGTAAGGTCATCAGCACGGACTGCGCCATATCATTCAAGGCAAATACGCGGCGACAATCGCTGGTCTGATCAACTGCCACTTGCTTGAAACGCTGCACCAGTTCCGTGGCCCGCGCGAGGCTGCGTTCCAGCAATTCAGTGCCCTCGGCGACTCCATTGACGAATTTATTGAGGGCGGTGCGGGTGAGCGCGCCCGATGTAATTTGCGGCTGCATGCGCTTGGCTGAGTCATGCAGCGTGCTGGCCGTCAGCAGCGCGTTGCCGATGGGCGTGTTGAGTTCGTGGGCGACGCCGGTGACGATCGCGCCCAAACCGGCGAGCTTGGCCGAACGGATCAACTCGTCCTGCGTCTGCTTCAACGTCGCCAGCGTCCGCGATAGTTCGCCGTTCGTCGCTTCGAGTTCGCCGTTGGCGCGACGCAAAGCCTCTTGCGCCACGCGTAATGCAAGATGGGTGCGAACCCGCGCCAATGGGTGCGATTCAAAGTGATGCGCGTTAAAGTCTGCCCATTGAAACAGAAAGCGATGCGAGATGGAACAGACCCGAATGAGCGACGAAGAATTTGTCAACCGGTTGAGCCGCCACCCGGAAATCAAAAGCCGTATGGCGTC
>JAYRRD010000173.1:0-3380 GCA_041910275.1 Rhodoferax sp. | reverse complement strand
GGTGCTCTGGTGTGCTTGGCGAATCAGTTCGACCAAGCGCCCGCTAATGCTGTGGTGCACAATCTGCACGCCCAAAGTGCGTTCATTGTCCAGCAAAATTTCGTCAATCCGCTGATCCAACGCGGCCCGGCTTTGCAGCACACCATCGGAAAAGCTGATGCGAATCACCGGAAACTTCTTGCTCCAGTCCCAGGCGTTTTCAGCTGCCAGCCCGATAAACAAGGCCCGATTGCCCTCAAACAATTCCCTCAGGGTATCCAGAAACAAGCTCTTGCCAAAGCGCCGGGGACGGCTGAGGAAATAGTACGAACCTTCGTCAATCAGCTGCAAGGCAAGGCTGGTCTTATCGACGTAGTAATAGCCACCTTCGCGCATTTTGGCGAAGCTCTGGATGCCAATGGGCAGCTTGCGCCGGGGCAAGGTGGATGGGGCGAAAGGGGTCGTCATCGCTGCATTCTAAGAGCCTGGGGTGCGATTCAAGGTGATTTGGCCGTTGGGTTTTACTCCCTCGCCCCAGCGGGGAGAGGGCTGGGGAGAGGGGTTGGCTCTCTGCATGTTTTGTGGTGCTGTGGGCTGGTTGTTTACTGCATTATTAATAGCTGCTCCCGCACAGCCCACGGGCGCTATAGGCTGATTTGATGCCTGATTTATAGCCAAAAAATGCCACCAGGGCTTGCAGGAGGGTTTTATATCGCAGTTTTTGCATTTGTAATATCATGGGTGATATGAAATTCCAGAAAATCGGGTGACGAACGGGATTCATACGCAACACACGCCCCCATTCTCAAAATGGAATGCTGGCGCAGCAAAGTCACCCATCTCCCCAGCCCTTTCCCCGCTGGGGCGAGGGAGTAAAACCCAACGGTCACGTCACTTGAATCGCACCCATCAAGGTTGGCATCGTTGCGAATTCAGTAATAATGCCTCAATCGGATTTTTTGGAGGAACTGGTATGCTCAGTAAGGTGCCCAAGGCAGCAAGCCCCACAGATACAGACCGCGAACTGGACCAGGCCCAGGCGTCCGGGCCGTTGCGTGAACTCACCATTCCACCATGCCCGGAGCTGCTGTTGGCCTTGCGCAAGGAAATGCAAAAGGCCGACCCGGATGCGCGCGCCATTGTCTCCATCGCCGGGCGCGATGTTGCCATGTCCGCCTCGCTGATCCGCACGGCCAACAGCCCGTTTTATGCGCGCTCACGCACGGCGACTTCGGTGGCCGAGGCGCTGGGCGTGCTGGGCATGCGCATGACCGAGAAAATTCTCACTGCGTTCCTGCTGCGCAATTCCATCCGGATCAACTCGCCGGTGCTGGAGCATTTCTGGGACACATCCACCCGGCGCGCCATGGCCATGGCCTACATATCCCGGCAGATTTATGGCATGGACGCCGATATGGCCTACACCTGCGGGCTGTTCTACCACGTGGGTATTCCCATTCTGATGCAAGGGGTGCGTGGGTACGCCAATACCCTGACCGAGGCACTGGCGCGCCAGGACCGCAGTTTCACCGCCACCGAAAACGCTGCACACAAAACCGACCACGCAGTCGTGGGCTCCCTGGTGGCGCGCACCTTCCGTCTGCCCCCGGCGATTTACCAGGCAGTGCGCCTGCACCATGATTTCACCATCCTCAAATCCGACGCCGCGCCTTCCGAAGTGCGTACCCTGGTGGCCATGGCCTTGATTGCCGACCATCTGGTCGCCGTGCACGAAGGCGTGGAGCATGGCAAGGAGTGGGAGGTTCACGGGCCGGAATGCCTTGCGTTCCTCAAGGTCAACAGCGCCGAAGTGGAGGTCTGGAGCGACACCCTGCTGCCGCACTTCGAAGCGGTGACACCAGGCTGATCTCTCAGGCTGATCTCCAGCGGATCTTTCAACCCGGTGTCTGGCCCGAATAGGCCAGCAGCCAGGCGCGTGCGCCTTGCCAATAGCGCCAGATGGAGTATCCCCGGTACAGCGTGCCCACCACGGCGCGGGGGCGCCATATCACCAGTGCCGCAACGGCCATCGTCACCACCAGGGGGTGCGCTGCCAGCCACCCTTTGGTCTGTTGCCAGCGCCAGTGGGCGTAGTCCACGGTTTGCAGGGTGTCGGCAACGGGTACAAGGTCGTGCGCCAGCTGGGCACGCTGCGCGCGGATGCGCTCACGTAGGCGGCCACGCTGGGTGTAGAGTTCAATCAGTTGCTGGTCCATGCCCATGCCCTTGGCGCCCATGGTCGGAAGCCGCCTTGAGTTGGCGCAAGTCCTCGCGCAACTCCGCCAAGCTGGCAGCAAACAGGGGCTCGGACTGCGCTGCACCGCGTGACATGGCCCAATAAAAATACAGTGCCAGTGCCCACAAGACGGCACTGCTCAGGGTGACCACCAGCAAACGCTGCTCCCACCACAGCAAAACCAGCGCGGCCACCGCCAGAACCACCCCCAGGGCGACACAAAACAGCAAACCGTGCAACAAGACGAGCTGGCGCATGGCGCTGATGCGCGCGCCCTCCAGCTCGTTGCCCAGCAGCTCCAGCCGTGTATGGCCCAAGGCCAGCAGGCTGACCGCCTTGGCCTTGGCGGTGCCCAATGCACCTGATGCACCTGATGCACCTGATGCACCCGATTCGCCCGGTGGATAGCCCATATCCAGTTAACCGATTAACCGATTGGCCGATTAACGCCGGCCCAGAATGAAGCCCAGCAGGAAACCGACGCCGGTTGCAATGCCGATGGCCTGCCATGGGGACTCGTGCACATAGGCATCGGTCGCGCGGGCAGCGGCGCGGGATTTGTCCACCAGCACGGCTTCTGCGGCGGCCAGGCGCACGCGCGCGTCCTTGAGATGCTCCTGAATGCGGGCACGCAGGCTGGCAATTTTTTCGCCGGTCTGGTCGGCTGTGGCCTGAAGCAGGGCTTCGGCGTCGGCAATCGTGGTCTTGATGCCATTGACCAGTTGTTCCTGGGAAGTCACGGCAGCGGTGGGGACTGGAAGATCAGACATGGTGAACCTTTCAAAAAATAGATCAGAGCACAAAGCGTAACAGATTCAGAATAGATTCAGAGCAGATTCAGGCCTTTCCTGATCCGCTGATCCGCTACAAATCGACCGGACCAAACTTTTCGGGTGGCGGGAATTGTGCGACCAGTGCATCGGGGTCCAGCGCCAGGGCAACCACCACCGCAGGCGGCAGTTCATCAATCGCCTCGGGACCCATACTCAACCTGTCCGCCAGCAGGGCTGCCAGATGGATCACCGCGCCCAGGGGGTCAAATGGGCGCTCGGCCATGGGGTTGCTGGCTTTTTGCAATCCCACCACGATGTCGTGCGGAAAATTCCAGTGCTTGGCCAGGACGGCGGTCACCTGGCCTTCGTCAAAACCCAGCAGTTCCTGTTCG
>JAYRRD010000172.1:0-21971 GCA_041910275.1 Rhodoferax sp. | reverse complement strand
TTCGTAACACTTCTCATCGTCCATCAACTCCTGGATATGAAACATGGCAGTGGCCCTCCGTCACAATACTATGACGAAGGGCATTGCAACCGATCCTTTTCTCATCCATTGTGATGACCTCAAAACCCAATATGAGCCAAACGATATTTGCAACATCAAATAGGTGTTTGATGCGCTCAAGCATCTCAATTGCAAAAGTGGGGCGACATCGATCCAACTCGTCAATAAAGAAGACTAATGTGTCCTTCCTGCCAGCGTCCTTCAAGTTTGAAACGGCGGATTCAACCTCATGACGAAATTGGTCAAGTGCTGATTTTTCCTTTCGGAAGGCATCAACGATATCGCCAGCCGCATCCCCAGCAGCATTGGCAGCAAGTGTTTCCGACGCAGCATCCAAGTCCAGCATATTCAGGGTTGCAGCTTTTACGCCAGCTACAACGGCGCGCTTGGCGAGCGTAGAAGTAATTTTTTTGGCTGTTTTCATTTGACTGCGAAACGCGGTTTCTGCAGAGTCTTTTTCAAAATGAAGGGCATCCAATGCAGCGACTAACGCGACCAGCGGATCAGTCACATAGTCAACTTGCCATGCATTGAAGTAAATGCACTGGAATTGATCCATCGCCAACTTGGCTTGCAGCATTTTTACAACGGTTGTTTTGCCTGTGCCCCAAGGGGAGTCCAAAGCAAGAACAAACGGTCCTTCCAGCCTACCGATCAAGCTGGCCAAGAAATCAACGAGCGGTTTGCGTTCCAGTGCGTCGTGCTGGAACGGGTTGTCGGATGGAACTTCAAGTTCTGGTAATCTGTATTTCATAGCGAAACTCCTTTGTTGTTCTTGGAGAAAAAAGTCTTTGCTGGCGCCGCCTGCCGCAATGTCCAGGTCTTGCCGCTGCCAGTGGCCATCTGGATCAGGGCACGCGGCTTGTTGGCCTTGAGGCTATTTTCAAGATCGCGGATGGCGGTGATCTGCGCGGGCCACAGGCCTTCTTCTATCAGCACAGGCAGCGTTTGCATACGGCCTAAAAAGGTTGTAGCCCCCGTGGGATGTGCGGGGACAGCTTCTGAATTGATAGAGAGGTGGGAAATATCTTCTTCTGCCGTGGCTGGCCTGATGGTGCCGGTGTGCACCGCAGCGCCGGGAGTGGGTAGCTCTTTCAGCCAGGCGGCCAGCGTTGCGGGTTGATGGAATGCAAAAACCGCCCTGGCACGTGGCTCGGGGTCCAGTCCTTGGGTGAAGTGGGTTTCGATTCCGGTGAACTCGTAGCTAAAGGGCAGGGGCCGCACCCAGGCGGGCAGCGCTGCAGGCAGGCCCTGCGCATAGCGGGCGGATTGCACTTCCACGCCGGTCAGCGTCGCGCCTTCTTTCTTGGCCTCGATCACGCCCGCGCACCGGCCGTCGATATAGAGCAGGTAGTCGGCAAAGCCGTAGCCAGGGTTCAGCGGGAATTCGTGGATGGCCACTCCGCGTGCGGCGTGGATGTGGGCATCCGCCGCATCGCAGACGTGCCAACCGGCTGCCACCAGCAGCGCGTCAATGTTGACCCTGGCCTTTTGCTCTGGCGTCACACGTGCCTCCTTTGTGTGGGGATTTTAGCTTTTTGGCCTTTTGGCCTGTAACCCCCGTTGATAGAGCGGGTGCAGCTAGTGAATGCATAGCAGATTATATTTTCATATCACCCGTGATATCAAAAACACCAAAACCGCCCTCCAGGTGCTCCCCGCAAGCCTGTGTGGCACGTTTTTAGCCTCAATTTGGCCTAAATTTAGCATCAAATCAGCCTGTATCACCCGTGGGACAAGCGGGTGCAGCTAGTGAATGCATAGCATGTGACATGCATTACAGCGTTGCGGATTGTGCGCCCATGTCGGTTGCGATCAGACGGAGTTGTTCCAGCGCGGCTTCCAGATCGTCCACGATCTCCTGCGCAATCACGTCGGGTAACGTACGTAGTACCATTGCCGTATGACCCTTAAAGAATCCAACCCATACTTGCGCAGTCACACGGAGGCTGCGCGTAAAGCTGCGCTTCGGATTTCTGCCCAAACATCGTCGGCTGTGGAAGGCATTCGCGCCCCGTTTACGGCAAGAGCCAGGGCCAACGCATCGGTCACCCAGGAGAGCTTTATAGCGTACTGGCAACAGCGCGTTGCTTCGTCCAAACGATAATTTTTTTGAATAGGGTCGCCAGAGGCCGATAGTCACGCCCCATTGCGGCATGAATTCCGCCGATGTAGATGCGTCGCCCTCGCCCCAGCATGGGGCTGAAGTCCAGCGGCGGTAGGCCCGCTTGTAGCGCCATCAACAAAGCCAGCAAGCGTGCCAAACGGCCATTGCCCTCGCGAAATGGGTGAACCAGGATAAGTTCGGCGTGTACCTCAGCCAAGGCCAGCGCCAGTGCCGCGTCGTTCGTAGGATGGCACGGCGTGTGCTTCTTTAACGCGCCCCTTTCCAGCTCCGCCATCAGTCCCTGAATGAGGCGCGCATGTGCAAACTGAAAACCACCCTTGCCAATATCAACGGATCGGTATTCCCCCGCCCAGGGGTAGATGGGGGCAAGCCACAGGGCGTGCAAGTCGCAAATATCTGCGGCAGAAAACTGGTGATTGGCATCAAACCGATCCAGTGCCAGGTCTTGCGCGATTTCCAACGCTTGCGACTCCGCCAGATGCATGTCGCGCACACGGGTGATGCCCAGATGGTTACGCAGTACACGGCCACGCGAACCCGGCTCGAATTCCACCTCAATGCCGGTGGCCTGATAGCGACTTGTATTCATGTGACGACCTACTGCGCTGTGGATTGTGCGCCCATGTCGGCTGCGATCAGGCGGAACTGCTCCAGCGCGGCTTCCAGATCGTCCACGATCTCCTGCGCAATCACATCGGGTGGCGGCAGCTTGTCGCTGTCGGCCAAGGCGTCGTCCTTGAGCCAGAAGATGTCCAGACTGGCCTTGTCCCGCGCGATCAGGTCCGCGTAGTCGTAGGCGCGCCAGCGGCCCTCGGGCGTCTTGGCGCTCCAGGTGGCGGTGCGGTCATGCCGGTTGGCAGGGTTGTACAGCCGGACAAATTCGTCCAGGTGCTCGCGTTTGAGCGGATTGGTCTTGAGCGTGAAATGCTGGTTGGTGCGCAGGTCATAAATCCACAGTTTGTGGGTCCAGGGTGTTGGACTGGCGGGTTTGCGCTCAAAAAATACCACATTGGCCTTGACGCCCTGCGCGTAAAACAAACCCGTGGGCAGGCGCAGCAGCGTGTGTACGTCGCACTCGTGCAGCAGCCTGCGGCGAATGGTCTCCCCCGCGCCGCCTTCAAACAGCACGTTGTCGGGCAAGACCACTGCGGCACGGCCCTGCTGCTTGAGCAGGGTCTTGATGTGCTGCACAAAGTTGAGCTGCTTGTTGCTGGTGCTGGCCCAGAAGTCGTCGCGCTCGATCACGTCTTTTTCCGAGCTGACTTTGCCTTCTGCTCCCGTGATCAGGGTGCTGCTCTTCTTGCCAAACGGCGGATTGGCCAGCACCACGTCAAAACGCTCGCCAGGGTCGGCTCCCAGCGCGTCTGCGACCATGATGGGCACCGATGTGTCCGAGCCAATGCCGTGCAGCAGCATGTTCATGGCGGCCAGGCGGGCCGTGCTTTGCACCAGCTCCCAGCCGCGCAGGGCTTTTTCCTTGAGGTGTTTCTTTTGTTCGCGCGTCAGGTTGGGGTTGTGCCGGGCGACATGGTTGTGCGCGGCAAGCAAAAAGCCGCCGGTGCCGCAGGCCGGGTCGCAAATCAATTCACCCGGTCTGGGCGCAATGCAGTCCACCATGGCCGCGATGAGCGGGCGCGGCGTGAAGTATTGGCCTGCGCCGCTCTTGGTGTCCTGCGCGTTTTTTTCCAGCAACCCCTCATACGCATCGCCCTTCACGTCTGCGCCCATGGCGGACCAGTTCTCGCAATCAATCAGGTCCACCACCAGCCGGCGCAGCTTGGCCGGGTCCGAAAATTTGTTTTGCGCCTTGCCGAAAATCAGTCCGATCATGCCTTTTTCGGCCCCCAGCTTCTCCAGCGTGTGGCGGTAGTGCTCAAACAGCGCGTCACCGTCTTTGGCCAGGAGCGACGGCCAGTCAAAACCTTTGGGTAGGAGGCTGGGCTGGTTCCACGGCGGCTGGCTGCGCTCGTCGGCCATTTTGAGGAACAGCAAGTAGGTGAGTTGCTCCACGTAGTCGCCGTAGCTCATGCCGTCGTCGCGCAGCACGTTACAGTAGTTCCAGAGTTTCTGGACGATGGTGGCGGAGTTCATGGGGTTTCCTGTGACGGGGGAAAAATGGCTTGCGCCAGTTGGGCGGGCGTATAAACCGTAACGCCAGCAAAAGTTTTCCCGTAGCCTGGGCCAAAGTGGGTGCGATCACCCGAGACAAGTGCATCGCACTGCAAAGCCATCGCCACCAGCAAAACCGGACGGTCTTTTTCGGGTAAACACAGCACGGTAGCCTGGTCTGTTCCGGGGTATTGCACTGCGTTTAGTTCAATCTGCGCGAGCAAGGCTTCCAGGTATTCCAGTGCCTCGCTGCCGGACTGGATGGCCACATTGCGGCGCGCTTCGGTGGCCACATATTCGTCGGCCACCAGAACGTGGCCTGCTGCGTGCAGCGCATGCACCAGAAACCGGATGGCACCGCCCGATCTGGCCGCCGAAAACAGGATGTTGGCATCCAGAAAAATGCGCATCAGGGTCGCATCTTGAGCTTTGGCAGCACGGCGGCCAGTTCAGCTTCGGCCTCGTCAAACTCCTGCACCCGCTGCGGCGTGTAAAGCTCCAGCGGCAGGGTAACTGCGGGGCGCAGCAAGAGACCCTGCGGTGTTGTTTCGGCGATCAGCTGGTCGTCTGCCTTGAGCCCCATGGCCTGGCGCAGCTTGGCAGGCAAGGTGATCACGCCTCGGCTGTTGATGGTGAGTGTGGCTTGCATGCTTGCAGTTTAGCTGAATTGCAGTAATTCAGTATGGGGTTGGCGCTTCCCAACGTCACACGTGCCTCCTTTGTGTGTAAATTTTAGACTTTTGGCCTGTAGCCACCGTGGGACAAGCGGGTGCAGCTAGTGAATGCATAGCAAATTGCGTTTTCATATCACCCGTGATATCAAAAGTGCCAAAACCGCACTCCAGGTGCTCCCCGCAAGCCTGTGTGGCACGTTTTTAGCCTCAATTTGGCCTGAATTTAGCATCAAATCAGCCTGTAGCCGCCGTGGGACAAGCGGGGACAGCTATGTAATGCATAGCGTTTGACATGCATTATCCGCTTCCGATAAATCGAGTTCCGCTAACTTGGCCCGTACCGCATCGCCGCGCAAGTCACTCGGTGACGCGCCTGTCCAATGCTTGAAGGCGCGGGTAAAGCTTTTCTCGTTGCGAAAGCCAACGTCCTGGGCGATTTGTTTGATGGAGCGGGTGCTGCGGTTGAGCAGTTCCAATGCCATATCGCGCCGGACTTCATCCTTGATGTGCTGCAAGGAGGCGCCTTCTTCTTGCAACTGGCGGTGCAGGGTACGCACGGACATGTGCAGGCGTTCGGCTATGTTTGCGGCATTGGTGCTCAAGCTCGGCTGGGCGCGCAGCAGCTGGCGCAGTCGCTGCACGAGCAGCCGGTCGCGGCGGTATTGCAGCACGGTCAGCGGCAGTGCGCGCTGGAGCATCTGGTGCAGGGCATGGTCGTTGCGGCGCAGGGGCAGCGCGAGGTATTGCGCATCGAAGCGGATGCCTGCCTGGGCAGCGTTGAACTGGATCGGTCCTTGAAACAGCAGCGGGTAGACAGCGTGGTGCTCCGGGGGGGCAAAGGGAAAGTCTGCGCCCAGCAGGGCAATGCGCGAATCAATTGCCCAGCAGGCGTAGCCGAGCAGGTAGCGCAGGCTGGAGACGAGGCAGAACTCCTGCATGGCACCCAGATCGCGCTGGATGGCAATGCGGATGTTTGCGTGGGACTTGTCGGCTTCGAAATGCAAAACAATATCATCGGTCAGCAGCCGGTGGTGCCGACACCAGCGCTTGAGCGCCACGCCCAGATTGGGTGAGCCCAGCGAGGCGCGGCACAACATCCCATAACTCCCCCAGGGTAATTTGCGGGAAAACCAGCCCAGGGCCTCGTCGTCCAGTTCCTGCATGGCGATGCTGGAGATGATCTCCATTTGCGTGGCGGTGACACGCGCTTGCGGGTTGGAGACCTCCGCCTTAGCAATGTGCGCGTGCGCCAGTGCGTTGGCAGGATCGGCACCATAGCGCTGGTACGCCAGAACGATTGCCTGAATGAAGGCCATCGGCGTGGCAGCGGGGCCGTGTGTCGGATGCAGGGTGGAGAGGGTAGGGGGCATGGCGTGTGCATCTTAATGCCAGCCTGGCACGATTTGCAACCTGATTGGCGCAAGCAAAGCGCTGTGATCGCCTAAGATCGCTGCGCAATACGAGGCATTACGGAGAGAAAATGAACATACCCACTCTTGACTTCCATCTGGGCGAAACCATCACGATGCTGCGCGATACGGTGCGCGCGTTTGCCGCCAGTGAAATTGCGCCGCGTGCGGCTGAAATTGACCGGCTCAACACCTTTGCGCCCGACTTGTGGAAAAAGCTGGGCGATCTCGGGCTGCACGGCATGACGGTTGCGGAGGAGTATGGCGGCACGAACATGGGCTATCTGGCGCATATCGTGGCGATGGAGGAAGTGTCGCGTGCGTCGGCGGCGATTGGCTTGTCGTATGGCGCGCATTCCAATCTGTGCATCAACCAGATTCACCGCAACGGAACAATCGCGCAAAAGAAACGTTTTCTGCCCCGGCTGGTGTCCGGCGAGCACATCGGCGCGCTGGCCATGAGCGAGTCGGATGCGGGCTCCGATGTTGTTTCCATGAAATTGCGTGCCGACAAGCGGGGTGCGCGTTATGTGCTGAACGGCTCGAAAATGTGGATTACCAATGGAGGCGATGCCGATACGCTGGTGGTGTATGCCAAAACCGATACCAGCGCCGGAGCGCGCGGCATGACGGCCTTCATCATCGAAGAGGGCATGCGCGGCTTTTCCTGCGGCAAACCGCTGGACAAACTCGGCATGCGCGGCTCGAACACCTATCCGCTGTTTTTTCACGATGTGGAGGTTCCCGAAGAAAACGTTCTCGGACCTGTGGGCGGCGGGGCGGGCGTATTGATGAGTGGCCTGGATTACGAGCGTGCGGTGCTGTGTGGCGGTCCGCTGGGCATCATGGCGGCTTGCATGGACTTGGTTTTGCCGTATATCCACGAACGCAAACAATTCGGCCAATCCATCGGCGAATTTCAGCTGATGCAAGGCAAGATCGCCGATATGTACACGACCTGGAGCGCGTGCCGCGCCTACGTCTACGCAGTCGGCCAGGCGTGCGACCGTGGCAGCCATGCGCGCACGCTGCGCAAGGATGCGGCGGGGGCAATTTTGTACGTCGCGGAGAAAGCCACCTGGATGGCGGGCGAGGCGATCCAGGCGCTGGGCGGCGTGGGTTATACCAATGACTGCGCAGCAGGGCGTTTGTGGCGCGATGCCAAACTCTACGAAATCGGCGCGGGCACCAGCGAAATCCGCCGTATGCTGATTGGCCGGGAACTGTTTGCAGAAACTTTTTGATAGGCCTGTCATGAGCGTCATCCAGTCGAAGGTCGATACGCGCAGCGCCGAATTTCGCGCCAATGCCGACGCCTTGCGCGCGCAGGTGGCCGATTTGCGTGCCAAGGCCGCCGAAGTGGCTCTGGGCGGCGGCGTTGCCGCCTGCGAAAAGCATACGGCGCGCGGCAAACTGCTGCCGCGTGAACGCATCAACCATCTGCTCGATCCCGGTACGGCGTTTCTGGAAATCGGCCAGTTGGCGGCCTGGGGTATGTACGACGGCGAGGCGCCGTCGGCAGGCATCATCGCCGGTATTGGCCGGATACAGGGATTGGAGTGCATGGTCGTCGCCAATGACGCGACGGTCAAGGGAGGCAGTTATTTCCCGATGACGGTGAAAAAGCATCTGCGCGCGCAGGAGATTGCGCAGGCCAACCACTTGCCGTGCGTGTATCTGGTGGATTCGGGCGGGGCCAATCTGCCGCGCCAGGACGAGGTTTTCCCTGACCGTGACCACTTCGGGCGCATCTTCTTCAACCAGGCAACGATGAGTGCGGCAGGCATTGCGCAGATCGCCGTGGTGATGGGTTCGTGTACGGCTGGCGGCGCTTATGTGCCAGCGATGAGCGATGAGACCGTCATCGTGCGCAACCAGGGAACCATTTTTCTGGGCGGCCCGCCCTTGGTGAAAGCGGCAACCGGCGAAATCGTCAGCGCCGAGGACTTGGGCGGAGGCGACGTGCACACCCGTATTTCCGGTGTGGCCGACCATCTGGCAGAGAGTGATGCGCATGCGCTGTATCTGGCGCGCCGCATCGTTGCCAATCTGAACCGTGTCAAGCCCGTCAACCTGGCGCTGGGCGACGGCGAAAAGCCGCTCTACGACCCCGAAGAACTCTACGGCATCATCCCGAGCGACACGCGCAAGCCCTACGACGTGCGCGAAGTCATTGCCCGCGTAGTCGATGGCTCGCGCTTTGACGAATTCAAACCGCGCTACGGCGCAACGCTGGTGACAGGCTTTGCGCAATTGCACGGCTATCCGGTGGGCATTGTGGCCAACAACGGCATTCTGTTTGGCGAGTCGGCACAAAAGGGCGCGCATTTCATCGAACTGTGCGCGCAGCGCAGCATTCCGTTGGTCTTTTTGCAAAATATCACCGGCTTCATGGTCGGGCGCAAGTACGAGAACGCGGGTATTGCCAAGGATGGCGCAAAGATGGTCACTGCCGTTTCCACGGTGCAGGTGCCCAAGGTGACGATGGTCATCGGCGGCAGTTTTGGCGCGGGCAATTACGGCATGTGCGGGCGCGCCTTCAGCCCGCGTTTCCTCTGGATGTGGCCCAACGCCCGCATTTCGGTGATGGGCGGCGAGCAAGCGGCCAGCGTGCTGGCGCGGGTGCGACGCGATGGCATCGAGGCCAGGGGCGGGCAGTGGAGCGCCGAGGAGGAAGAGGCTTTTCGCGCACCGATCCGCGCGCAGTACGAAGCGCAAGGCCACCCGTATTACGCCAGCGCACGCTTGTGGGACGACGGTGTGATCGACCCGGCACAAAGCCGCCGCGTGTTGGCGCTGTCCCTTTCGGCGGCACTCAATGCGCCGATCCAGCCGACGAAGTTCGGCCTGTTTCGCATGTAACTGTATGTATGCAAGGAAAAGGGCGCCATGTTTGACAAAATCCTGATTGCCAATCGTGGCGAGATCGCCTGCCGCATCATCAAGACCGCGCGCCGTATGGGTGTGCGTTGCGTGGCGGTGTATTCGGATGCCGACGCCAACGCGCGCCACGTGCGTCTTGCGGATGAGGCGGTATGGATCGGCCCGTCTGCGGCCAGGGATAGTTATCTCGTGGGCGAGCGCATCATCGCAGCGGCGCAAAAAACCGGCGCGCAAGCGATTCACCCCGGTTATGGTTTTCTCTCTGAAAACGAAGACTTTTGTGCAGCGTGCGCGCACGCCGGACTGGTCTTCATCGGGCCGGACGTGGATGCGATCCGTGCCATGGGTTCCAAGTCCGAGGCGAAAAAATTGATGCAGCAAGCTGGTGTGCCGCTGACTCCTGGCTACCACGGGGACGAGCAGACGCCCGCGCTGCTGCACGCGCAGGCCGACGCCATTGGTTATCCCGTGCTCATCAAGGCAGCCGCTGGCGGTGGCGGCAAGGGCATGCGCCTGGTTGATAGCTCGGACGGTTTTCTCGCAGCACTGGCCGCGTGCCAGCGCGAAGCGGCGTCGAGTTTTGGCAGCGAACACGTGCTGGTGGAAAAATACCTCAGCCGCGCGCGCCACATCGAAATTCAGATTTTTGGCGATACGCACGGCAACCATGTCCATTTGTTCGAGCGCGATTGCTCGGTGCAGCGGCGCCACCAGAAAGTGCTCGAAGAGGCTCCCGCGCCGGGCATAACACCCGAGCGGCGCGCGGCCATGGGCGCGGCAGCGGTCAATGCGGCGCGGGCGGTGGGCTATGTGGGCGCGGGCACCGTCGAGTTCATCGTCGCAGCAGACGGTACGTTTTATTTCATGGAGATGAACACGCGCCTACAGGTCGAGCATCCGGTCACGGAGATGGTTACCGGGCTTGATCTGGTCGAGTGGCAGCTGCGCGTGGCTGCGGGCGAACCCTTGCCGCTGGCGCAAGAGCAGTTGGCCATCCGTGGCCACGCACTGGAAGCGCGTGTGTATGCCGAAGACCCGGCCAAGGGATTTTTGCCAACAACCGGCACCCTGGCGCATCTGGCACCGCCTGCGGAAAGTCTGCACGTGCGCGTCGACACGGGCGTCGAAGAGGGCGATGCCATCAGCCCGTTTTACGATCCGATGGTCTCCAAGTTGATCGTCTGGGCCGAAAACCGTGAGCAGGCACTGGTGCGCATGCTGCAGGCGCTGGCCGACTACCGCATCGTGGGTGTGGCCAACAATATCGACTTTTTATCCCGCCTGGTCGCCAGTCCCGCCTTCAGCAGCGCCGACCTCGACACGGCCCTGATCGAGCGCGAGAGCACCTATCTCTTTCCTGAAGAGGCGCCGCCACCGGCGGAAGTCTGGCTGGTGGCCGCCTTGGGTGAATTGCTGCGCGAAAGTGCATACGCCAACACATCCGCGCGCAGCGGTTCTGACCCCTGTTCGCCCTGGCATGTGCGCGACGGCTGGCGCTTGAACGCCACAGGCAGGCGCAGCCTGTATTTCCGCCTGGGTGAGCTGCAAAAAACGGTACAAGTTTCCTACCACGGCACACACTTTGCCCTGGAAGTGGATGGGCAAACCAGCCTGGCACATGGCGAACTGGGCGCGCGCGGCCAGTTGCGCATCGCATGCGATGGTCGGCGCATGGATGCCACTTGCATTGCCGCTGGCAGCCTGCGACACGTTTTTCTGCACGGGCGCTGCTGGCAGCTGGTCAGCGTGGACCCGCTCTACCACGCCGGTGAAGGCAGTGGGGCCGAGGGTGGACTGACGGCGCCATTGCAGGGGCGGGTCATTGCGCACCTGGCCGAAGTCGGTGTGCCCTTGGCCAAAGGCGCGCCGCTATTGATTCTCGAAGCGATGAAAATGGAGCACACGCTGACGGCACCCGCAGCAGGCCGGGTGCAGGCGTTTCGTTATGCCGTGGGCGAACAGGTGGCCGATGGCGTGGAGCTGGTGGACTATGCATATGACCAATGAAAAACGCCTGCCGCGCCAGGTGCGCATCGTCGAAGTAGGCGCGCGCGACGGGCTGCAAAACGAAGCGCAGAACGTGTCCGTGGCTACCAAGGTGGCACTGATCGAACGTCTGGCTGATTGTGGCTTGCAGACGATTGAAACCGGTGCTTTCGTGTCGCCACGCTGGGTGCCGCAGATGGCCGATAGCGCCGAGGTTCTGCAAAGAATTACCCCGCGCGCAGGCGTACGCTACCCCGTGCTGACGCCCAATGTACAGGGCTTGCAGGCTGCGTTGGTAGCGGGTGCGCGCGAAGTGGCGGTGTTTGGCGCCGCCTCGGAAGCCTTTTCGCAAAAAAATATCAACTGCAGCATTGCCGAATCCCTTGCGCGTTTTCGTCCGCTGGTGGCAACGGCGCGCCAGGCAGGTGTTGCGGTGCGCGGCTATGTCTCCTGTGCGTTGGGTTGTCCCTACCAGGGCGAGGTGGCACCAGCAGCCGTTGCCGAAGTGGCGCATGCCTTGTTCGAGATGGGTTGTTACGAAATTTCGCTGGGAGACACCATCGGCGTTGGCACCCCGCTGCGCACCCAATCCGTCATCGAAGCCGTGGCACGTGCGGTGCCCCTTGAGAACATCGCCGGGCATTTTCACAATACCTATGGCATGGCGATTGCCAATATCTACGCGGCGCTAGAGGTCGGAATTGCTGTGTTTGACGCTTCGGTTGCTGGACTGGGCGGTTGCCCGTATGCCAGCGGAGCCTCCGGCAATGTGGCTACCGAAGATGTCGTGTGGCTGATGCAGGGGCTGGGAATCGAAACCGGGGTCGATCTGGAGCGTCTTGTCGATACGGCAGCCTGGATCAGCACGGAACTGGGACGCACGCCAGCCTCGCAGGTCGCACGCGCCGTGCTGGCCAAACGCCCCCGTCCCCATACGGAGCTTGCATGACGAACACATCCATACCATCTCCCTTGTGGACGCCCGCACCGCAACGCGCTGCCCAGAGCGCCATGGCGGCTTTTATCGTTCGGGCTCGCGCGGTTTCCGGTTTGCCCTTGGCGGACTATGCTGCGCTGCATGCGTGGTCGGTGGATGATCCTGCCGCCTTCTGGCAGCTTGTCTGGGATTTTTGCGGGGTTGTGGGTGACTTGAATGGTTCGCCGGTTCTGGTTGACGCCCAGCGCATGCCGGGAGCGACCTGGTTTCCCGATGCGCGGCTGAATTTTGCGGAAAACCTGCTGCGCCCCAGTAGCAATGCCCAGGCGCTGGTGTTTCGGGGCGAAGACAAAGCCGAACAGTCCTTGACACGCGCCGAGCTGTGCGTCGCCGTGGCGCGCTGTGCAGCAGCCCTGCGCGCAGCGGGCGTTGAAGTCGGAGACCGTGTTGCGGCCTGGATGCCGAACATGCCGCAAACCCTGATTGCCATGCTGGCCGCAGCCAGCATCGGCGCGGTATTCACCAGCGCTTCGCCGGATTTTGGTGTGCAGGGCGTGCTGGACCGCTTCGGGCAGACGACTCCCAAGGTATTGTTTGCCTGTGATGGCTACTGGTACAACGGCAAGGCAATCGACATCCGCAGCAAACTGGCTGAACTGGCACCCCAGCTTCCCAGTGTGCAGCGCTGGGTCGTTGTGCCTTACCTGTCAGCCGGGTTGGAACTTGCAAAACCGCTGCCGGGCACAGTCACATTCGATGACTTCATTGCGCCGTTCGCCCATGAAACCATTCCGCAGTACGAACGACTGCCGTTTAATCATCCGTTGTACGTGATGTATTCGTCCGGCACCACGGGCGTGCCCAAGTGCATCGTGCATGGCGCTGGCGGGACGCTGTTGCAACACCTCAAGGAATTGTGTCTGCACAGCGATGTGCGCGAGGGGGATCGGCTGTTCTACTTCACCACCTGCGGCTGGATGATGTGGAACTGGCTGGTCTCCGCCCTGGCGGCGGGTGCGACACTGTTGCTTTTTGATGGCAACCCGTTCGTTGCCGATGGCCGCATTCTCTGGGACTACGCTGCCGAGGAACGTTGCACGCATTTTGGCACCTCGGCCAAGTACATTGAAACGCTGGCCAAGGGCGATGTGCGCCCGGCTGTGTCGCACGATCTCTCAAACCTGCGTGCCGTTTTGTCCACCGGCAGCCCCCTGGCGCCGCAGAGCTTTGATTTTGTCTACACGGCGATCAAGTCTGACGTACAGCTGGCGTCGATTTCGGGTGGCACCGACATCATCTCCTGCTTTGTGCTCGGCAACCCCTTGCAGCCGGTATGGCGTGGCGAAATTCAATGCGCTGGTCTTGGCATGGCCGTGGACGTGTGGGATGAAGAGGGCAACTCCGTGCGCGGCGCCAAGGGCGAACTCGTTTGCCTGCGCCCCTTTCCCAGCATGCCCATCGGATTCTGGAACGACGCGGATGGCAAGAAGTACCACGCTGCGTATTTCGAGCGCTTCTCTGGTTTCTCTGGTTTCTCTGGTGTCTGGTGCCACGGCGATTTTTGTGAAATCACCGCGCATGGCGGACTGGTTATTCATGGCCGCTCGGATGCGACGCTCAATCCCGGTGGCGTGCGCATTGGCACCGCCGAAATCTATCGCCAGGTCGAAAAGCTGCCCGAAGTGCTCGACGCCGTTGTCATCGGCCAGGATTGGCCACCGCAAACGCCGACCGACGTGCGCGTGGTGCTCTTTGTGCGCTTGCGCACAGGGCTGCTGCTCGACGACGCGCTGATGGCGCGCATACGCCAGACCATCCGCGACAACACCACGCCACGCCATGTACCGGCCAAAATCGTGCAGGTGGACGATGTGCCACGCACCAAGAGCGGCAAGATCGTCGAACTCGCCGTGCGCAATGTCGTGCATGGATTGCCGGTAAAAAACATCGAGGCCCTGGCCAATCCGCAAGCCCTGGCGGAGTTCCGTGACCGGGTGGAGCTTGCGGTGTAGGTGCCGTTTTTGCCGTACATCAGGAAATGTCCCATTTTGAAAGCGACTCAAGCAGGGCAGTGGAAGTTTTTTCGATCTCGTCTCGCAAGCGGGGGTGCACCGGGATGTCCAGTGAAATGAGCGTTACCTCCACCGAACAGAGGTAGTGAAAGTGGACGTGAATGCGCGCCGTTTCGCGAAAAGCGGGGTCGAGCTTGAATTCACGGTCAATGGAAGAAAGAAAAGTACCGAACTTGCACCCATGGTCTTCGATGATCTCTTCGGCCGTCTGGGTGGTGCCGTTTGCCTTGAAATTCAGCAACCACGCACGGTGGTTTTCTGCAGCCAGATCAAGCAGTTCTTTTGTTGGTTTCATGTATTGCTAAAAAATTTCAACCGCGCAATGCCTGCTCGATTTTGGCGGCCAGCGCTCCCAAGGCGGGTGGCTTGACCATGTAGCCCGCAACGCCCAGCGGCAGCACTTCGCCAACGGTTGCGGGTGTGGAGTCGGCGCTAAGGAAGATGACTTTGGTGTTACTGAGCTGGTTGTTGGATGATGAACGCAGGCGGCGCACGAACTCGATGCCGCCCATGGGTTTCATGTGAATGTCGGTCAGGATCAAATCCGGTTTGAGTTTGACGACCTCGCGCAGGGCAGCGGTGCCGTCTTCAAAGGCATATAAATCCAGGATGCCGATGCGGCGCAAGCTGCTCATGATGAACGTGCTCATAACCTTTTCATCCTCGACTACGAAAATGCGCGCTCTCTTTATATCCACTTTATCGCTCCATTCGCTCCATTCGCTCCATCGTTTTGTTTGTCAACATGGCTTGTTGATGCATACTTGAGCCCCCGAATTTTAAAGAAGGAAACGTCATGACACTCTGTCCTATTGCCGTGGTAGCAGGCTGCGCCAAATGTCCCGCATTCAAATTGTGCCCGCTGAAAACGGTTCTGGGCGACCAGACCAGTGCGCCAGCGCCGGAAGCTCCCCCGAAGGATGCACCAAAAGCCAAAAAATAACGAAAAAATAACGAAAAAATAACGAATACGTACCAGCCGTAGCCTACGCCAGGAACTTCGCAATTTCCTGCTGCAATTCTTTCAGTTTGGGACTTAGCGCTGTGTAGGCCTCGGCGACCACATCCGCAGAAGCTGTCTTACTTAAAAACTCTACCTGGGCGAGTTGTTCGCACAGGACTGGCGTGCAAAAGATGGGCATGCAACCCTTGAGAGCGTGCAGCAGCCCGTTGGCGGTGCGCACGTCCCCGGCTGCGAGCAATTGCCCGATGCGTTCCACATCCCGATCCAGAAGCTCTTGCAACATGGGCAGCATGCCCTGCAGTGCCTCCATATCGCCAACTTGCTGCAAGGCCCGTGGAACGTCCAGATGGAGCCACATGTGCTCCGGGGGGATAGTAATCGACATGGATGGCTCCTCAAGCGAACTATACAAACTACACAAACTACAAGCCGCACAGTGTAGCGAGTGCTCGGGGATAATGCCGGACCATGAACCCGAATTTGTCCCGATTACAGGCGTATCCGTTCGAGCGCCTGCGCCAATTGTTTGCCGACATTACGCCCAACCCGGCTTATAGCCCCATCAGCCTGGGGATAGGCGAGCCACGCCATGCCACGCCACAGCGCATCCTGGAGGCGTACCGCGCAGCCATTCCGCAAGGTGGCCTGTCGGTCTATCCCGCAACTGCGGGTTTGCCGGGTTTGCGCCAGGCGATCCAGCAGTGGCTGCAGCGCCGCTACCCATCGGTCGAACTGGAACTGGATGCCAATACGCAGATTTTGCCCGTGAACGGCTCGCGTGAAGCGCTGTTTTCCTTTGCCCAGGCCGTAGTCAACCCGAATCGTCAGGATGGCCAGGACGTGCTGGTGGTGTGCCCGAATCCGTTTTACCAGATTTACGAGGGTGCGGCGCTGTTGGCTGGTGCCCAGCCGTATTTCGTGCACTCAGACCCGGCACGTAACTTTGCCCAGGACTGGGACAGCGTGCCCGAAGCCGTCTGGGAGCGCACACAGTTGCTGTACGTCTGCACGCCCGGCAATCCGGCTGGTGCTGTCATGCCCTTGTCCGAGTGGCAAAAACTCTTTGATCTGAGCACGCGGTTTGGTTTTGTGATCGCCTCGGACGAGTGTTACAGCGAAATCTATTTTCGGGATGAGCCGCCGCTGGGTGGACTGGAAGCTGCGGCCCGCCTTGGCCGCGCGGACTTCAAGAACCTGCTGGTTTTCACCAGCTTGTCCAAGCGCAGCAACGTGCCTGGCATGCGCAGTGGCTTTGTTGTCGGGGATGCTGCCCTGGTGCAGCAATTCTTGCTGTACCGCACCTACCACGGCAGCGCCATGAGCCCGGTGGTGCAGGCGGCGAGCATTGCTGCCTGGAGTGACGAGCAGCATGTGCAGGAAAACCGTGCGCAATACCGCGCCAAATTTGCCGCAGTCACGCCGCTGCTGGAGCCCGTACTGGATGTCGCCTTGCCCGATGCCGGTTTTTATCTGTGGGCCGGGGTGAAGGGCAGCGATACCGTGTTCGCACGTGAGCTGTACGCTCTTTACAATGTAACCGTCCTGCCTGGCAGTTTTCTTGCGCGTGAGGCGCGCGGCCACAACCCCGGTGCCGGACGTATCCGCATGGCGCTGGTGGCCGAGGTCGCAGAATGTGTCGAGGCTGCCCAGCGTATAGTCGAGTTTGTCCAGTTTGTCCAATCCAGAACGTAAGAAACCCATGAGCCAGGAACTTCAGCAAATCATTGATGCCGCGTGGGAAGACCGCGCCAATATCTCACCGCAATCATCCCCTGCACAGGTGCGCGCAGCTGTGGAGCAGGTGATTCACGAGCTGGATGCGGGTCGCTTGCGCGTGGCCACGCGCGCAGCGGTGGGGCAGTGGACCACGCACCAGTGGATCAAGAAGGCCGTGTTGCTGAGTTTTCGGCTGCGTGATAACGAAGTCATTCAGGCCGGGCAGCTGGGGTTTTTTGACAAGGTACAAACCAAGCTGGGTTCCATGAGCGCCGAGGAAATGCGCGCCACGGGTACGCGCGTGGTGCCACCGGCCGTGGCGCGGCGCGGCAGCTTCATCGGCAGGGGTGCCATTTTGATGCCCAGTTTCGTCAACATCGGCGCCTATGTGGACGAAGGGACGATGGTCGATACCTGGGCGGCGGTGGGTTCTTGTGCACAGATCGGCAAAAACGTGCATCTGTCCGGCGGCGTGGGTATCGGCGGCGTGCTGGAACCGATGCAGGCCAACCCGACCATCATCGAGGATAACTGCTTCATCGGCGCACGCTCCGAGGTCGTCGAAGGCGTGATCGTGGAAGAAAATTCCGTACTGTCGATGGGGGTCTACATTGGCCAGAGCACGCCGATTTATGACCGCGCCACAGGCAATGTAAGCTATGGTCGCATTCCCGCAGGTTCGGTGGTCATCAGCGGGACCTTGCCCAAGGATGGCGGTAAATATAGTATGTATGCGGTCATCATTGTCAAGCGTGTCGATGCCCAGACCCGGGCCAAGACCTCGCTCAACGATTTGCTGCGTGATTAATCAACGGAGACAAAAACCATGGCTACGCCTCCCACTTCTGGCACGATGGAGCGCATTTTGCGTCTGATGGGCGATAAGAAGGCATCGGATGTGTACTTATCCGCAATGGCGCCGGCACTCATCAAGATCAACGGCCAGTGCGTGCCGATCAATAACCAGCCACTGCCATTCGATGCACCCAAGGGTTTGTTGGCGGAAGTTCTGCCGCCGGAGCGCATTGCCGAACTCGAACAGGAGGGCGAGCTGAACATGGGTTTTCCGATCCCCGGTGTGGGGCGCTTTCGGGTGAGTGCCATGCGCCAACGTGGATCGTATGCGGCGGTGATTCGTTACATCTCAGTTGATGTGCCACCACTGGCAAGTCTCTCATTGCCACCGATTTTGGGCGATCTGATCATGGAGAAGCGCGGCCTTTTGCTGATGGTCGGAGCCACCGGCGCGGGCAAGAGCACCACGCTGGCCTCCATGATCGACTACCGCAATGAAACCGTTTCCGGCCACATCCTGACCATCGAAGATCCGATTGAGTTCCTGTTCAAGAACAAAAAATCGCTCATCAACCAGCGTGAAATCGGCACCGACACCAAGTCATTGCACACGGCCTTGAAAAATGCCCTGCGCCAGGCGCCCGATGTGATTCTGATTGGCGAAATCCGCGACCGTGACACCATGTCGGCGGCCATTGCCTACGCCCAGTCGGGGCATTTGTGTCTGGCCACCATGCATGCGAACAACAGCTACCAGGCGCTCAACCGGATTTTGAGTTTTTACCCGGTCGAGGTGCGCCCGACCATGCTGGGGGATCTGGCTGCAGCGCTCAAGGCCGTGGTTTCGCAACGTCTGTTGCGCAATATGGGTGGAACCCGGATTCCGGCGGTTGAAGTGATGCTCAACACCAAGCTGGTCTCGGAAATGATCGAAAAAGGCGACTTCTCCGGCATCAAGGATGCCATGGAAAAATCCATGGCAGAAGGGTCGCAATCTTTCGAATACGACTTGGCGCGGCTGATTGCCGATGGTCTCATTGACCGCAAGGAAGCCTTGGCCAATGCCGACTCGCCGACCAATCTGATGTGGCGCTTGCAAAACGATTTCAGCAAGGCCGCGCAGCCGGTGGCCTCCACGGCGGAAGAGGATGAACACGCTTCATTCACTGAAATCACCCTGGACGTAAAACATTGATGGGTGCCACGCTACGGCTTGCCGAGCAATTGATCACACGTGCTTCGGTCACCCCGGTAGACGCCGGTTGCCAGGAACTGATTGCCCAGCGGCTGGCGGTGCTGGGTTTTCAATGCGAAACCATCGTGTGCGGCCCGGCAGATGCGCCCGTCACCAATTTATGGGCAAAACGGGCTGCAAACGCCGCCAGTCGAGCGGGTACAGATATAAATACTGTAGCGCCAAAAACGTTGGTTTTTGCAGGCCATACTGACGTGGTGCCGACTGGCCCCCTGGCGGAGTGGCATAGTGCGCCGTTCAAGCCCAGTTTGCGCGACGGCAAACTCTATGGTCGGGGTAGCAGCGATATGAAGGCGTCGCTTGCAGCCTTCGTCGTGGCGATTGAGGAGTTTCTGGCCGCCACGCCCGATACACGCCTGAATATTGCCCTGTTGCTGACCAGTGACGAGGAGGGGCCAGCCACGGACGGCACGGTACAGGTGTGCCATCGCCTCAAGGCGCGCGGCGAGGTTCTGGACTACTGCATCGTCGGCGAGCCTACCGCACAGGAGCGCACGGGTGACATGATCAAAAATGGCCGACGTGGCAGCATGAGCGCCCGCCTTACCGTCAAGGGCGTGCAAGGCCATATTGCCTATCCCCATCTGGCGAAGAATCCTATCCATCTGTTGGCCCCGGCCTTGGCGGAGTTGGCCGAAACCCGGTGGGACAACGGCAACGCTTTTTTCCAGCCCACCAGCTGGCAGGTCAGCAATATCCACGCTGGCACGGGTGCTGGCAATGTGATTCCGGGTGCGGTGGTGCTGGATTTCAATTTCCGCTTTTCCACCGAATCCACGCCAAGCTCCTTGCAAACGCGCCTGACGCGGGTTCTGGAAAAGCACGAGCTGGATTACGATCTGGCCTGGAGCGTGGGTGGTTTGCCATTTTTAACCCCTCCTGGCACTCTGGTGGACGTGGTGCGCGAGGCCATTCTGGCCGAAACCGGGCTGCACACCCAACTCTCGACCACCGGTGGCACCAGCGACGGGCGTTTCATTGCCGAAATCTGTCCCCAGGTGATTGAACTGGGCCCCCCCAACGCCTCCATTCACAAAATCAACGAGTATGTGTGCGTTGCTGACATCGAACCTTTGAAAAACATCTACCGCCGTGTGTTGGATGGTCTGGATCATCTGGAACAACAGGCGCGTGCATGACCCTGATCGAGCTGATTGACGACGGCGCGCAGAAGCTCACGGTGGCGCAGGTGGCGTTTGGTCATGGGACGACCAATGCGTTTGACGAAGCTGCCTGGCTGGTCTTGTGGTGCCTGGGTCTGCCTCTCGACACGGCACTCGATGGTCCGGATTCCCAGGCGGATAGAGCTGTAAGCACCGTGGAATGTGCGCAAGCAGCTATTCTTCTGGAAGAACGCATCCGCACCCGCAAACCCGCTGCCTATCTCACCAAGGAGGCGTGGCTGCAGGGAGTGCCTTTTTATGTCGATGAGCGCACCATCGTCCCACGCTCGCTGCTTGCCGAGCTGTTGTGCGATGGCAGCATTGACTGCTGGCTCAAGGCCGATACCCGCAAGGTTCTTGACCTATGTACCGGCAACGGCAGTCTGGCCGTTCTGGTTGCCCTGAACTTCCCTGATGTACAAGTAGTTGCTTCGGACGTATCCGCAGACGCGCTGGCCGTGGCGCGTATCAATGTGGCAAAGCATGGTTTGCAGGAACGCATTACCTTGGTGCAGTCGGATGCGCTGGCAGCACCCGAATTGCAAGTTGCTGCGCCCTTTGACCTGATTGTGTGCAATCCGCCTTACGTGAATGCCCACAGCATGGCACACCTGCCACCGGAGTACCGCGCCGAGCCCGGTATTGCGCTTGACGGCAATCAGGCGGGTGGCAGCGATGGCATGGACTTCATCCGTGTTTTGTTGCAACAAATTTCCCTTCACATGGCGCACAATGCTGTGCTACTGTTGGAGCTGGGTCACGAGCGCGACCATTTTGAAGTCGCCTTTCCTTCACTGGAAGTTGTTTGGTTGGTGTGCAGTGCGGGGGCGGACCAATTGGTACTCATTTCAGAAACTGCGCTCAGGGCTGCTTAACAGTCGTGCTGGCGTTGGTCCCGGTATCACACCGATGGTTCTGAAAATAATGGGTAGAACCGTGACATATTCCCGACGTCAAGACAACGGAATGTGGCTATAGTGATCAAATAAAGTGAAATATATTGCTATTTCCCGCTAAAGAAATCCGACCAGATGCCGATTTCGACCAAGGGGCTGTTTGTTTAGGGATTGCGCTTGGTTTGAGGTTGTTCTGCAGTGACTCTGTGTCTGGGATTCGGTCAGAATAACTTCCCGATTTACTTTTGACATGCCAAGGAGCATGTGGATTGATTCGGGAAGTTGTTATTAGCCACATCCCTGGTCGTTGCGGAGTTACGCTGGTATTGTTTCTGGTGCGGCATTCCCCTCAGAGAGAGTGCTCAGCGGGATGGGTGTTGTGGCTTGTGTGACGTGTCGATATTCATCTGGCCCAAGTCGGTTAAATCGAGTGTCATCCGAACTGGATAAATTTTAATAAGGAGCAGGGCTATGCCTAGTCTGATCGGTTTTTTTACAACGACCCAAATCCAGTCGTTGACTACAGCTCAACTGGTGGCGATGAACACGGAGGACTTTGCCGCACTCACTTCTGCACAGGCTGCGGTATTAAGTTCGACCCAAGTAGCCGTGATCGAGACGCGTGACATTCTTGCAATGTCAACCACCGCGTTTGGGAGTCTTTCGACCAGTGGGGTCAGTGCGTTAACTACCGATCAGATGGTGGCGTTGACGAGTGCGCAGGTTGGAGCATTGACGACCAGGCAAGCGGCAGTGTTGAACACAGAGCAAGTATCGGCGCTAGAGACGACGGACATCACGGCGTTGAGCACCGGGGCGATAGCGGCGCTGACGACGGATGCGGTGGCGGCATTGACGACCAACCAGATTGGTGTGCTCAAGACCACGCAACTCCAGGCGATAGAAACGCGTGATGCGGCGGTG
>JAYRRD010000171.1:0-3479 GCA_041910275.1 Rhodoferax sp. | reverse complement strand
GCAGCGACGATGAGATTCTGGGCTACAACACGCACGGCGTATGGTGATCGACACCTCTGCCATCCTTGCGTGGCTGAAACATGAACCACAGCGCGAGCGCATCGTCGCTGCACTGGAGGCGCATCCAGTATGCCGCATCTCGGCGGTGAGTCTGCTTGAAGCGTACATCGTCGTGCGCGCCCGCGAGCATCCGGCCATGTTTGGCAAGTTGCAACGCTTTCTGGAAGAAATCAATGCTGTAGTCATGCCATTTGACGAACGTCAGGCACGACTTGCGGATGCGGTGTTTGTGCGCTACGGCAAGGGGCAGGGACATCCGGCGCAACTCAATTTTGGCGACTGCGCTTCTTATGCACTGGCCAGTTCACTGGGTGAGCCGCTGCTGTTCGTCGGCAACGATTTTTCTCAGACAGACATCGAGCAATGCTGAATTGGCATGATGGTTGGCTTGCTGTGGCTACACCTGGGCCGTCCGAAAACGAAATGTTCGCCCATTGGCCTGAAGGCGCAACGTCGACGCGGAAGGTGGGGCCGTACGATACCACCTGGACGGAGTGCCAGGGCAACCGAAGCTCAGGATTCCGAAAGGATACTGCGGGCACCGTTCCAAACACGTATGAAACCACCTGCTTCTGGCCGAGAACAATAAGTTTTCTCCTTTCGTTTGGCCATTTCGCCCGGACCACTCCCAAAAACATAGCTGCCCCCGCTCACCACACAAGCGCCACAAGCCCAAACGCCTTCAAATTCTTGCGCAAAACGCCAAGGGCGAGGCAACACCACCTGCCAAAGCTGGTACCTGGGCGGATTTTTCGCCATCCGGGGCCTTGTTTCTCACCTTATTACGGCTGTATACCCCATGGAACAAGCGGGAGCAGCTATCAAATCAGGATCAGGAGTTAATCACCCTGTCCCATGCGCCGTAGCGCTCGCGTATCGGCCCGCGCCGCGCCATCAGTGCGACCAGGCCCCCGATTCAGCGGACAATCTGCATTCAGCCATTCAACACAAGCAAACATTCCCAATGCGCATCGAAGAGAACTACTCCATTGGATTTGTCGCCGCGTTGGCCCTGCGCGAGAAGCAAATCCAGCAGGTTTACCGCCCCATCATTGCAGTCCACAAGTGGTTTGCCCGTCGGCCAGGAACCCTCTTCAGAAGCCTGATCCTGTCCGAGTTTGCCCAAGTCCCCGTGCAGCAAAGTTACTACCAATCCCACGGATTGGCGGGCATCACCGTCGCTGACTGCTTCATGGGCGGCGGCTCGCCCCTTCTGGAGGCCAACCGCGTTGGCTGCAACGTCATAGGCACGGACATCAACCCGATGGCCAGCTGGGTCGTTCGCGAGGAAATTGACGCACTCGACTTGGCTGCCTACGAGGCCGCAAGTGCGCAATTGCTGGAGCATCTACGGACGACCATCGGACACCTCTACAAGACCAGGTGCCCTGTCAGTGGCCGTGTGGATGCCGATTTGAAATATGGCTTGTGGGTCAAAATCGGTTCATGTGCAAACTGTGCACAAGCATACGATCTCTTCCAGGGGCATCTGATCGCCGATGACACACGGCATCCCGCCTACGTCATTGCCTGCCACCGTTGCGGCGACTTGCACGAGGTACGTGACCCCAGGCAGCCTGGCATATGCCATTGCGGGGCCGTTCTGAGGAGCGAGGGCAATGTCAAACGCAGCAAGGCAGTCTGCCCGCACTGCGGCCACGTCAACAGCGCCCCGTTCCGCTCAGATGGTCCGCCACGGCACAGGCTGTTTGCCATCGAATACCACAACGCTGATTTGAAAAACAGGCCCGGTCGTCGTTTCAAGAAACCGGACGCGCTCGACCTTGCCCGTGTTGAAGAGGCTGAGGCCGAACTGAACAAGCTGAAAGTGGCGTTTGTGCCAGACGATGCGATCCCAGGGGGTGATGAGACCGACCGGCTGCTGCGCTGGGGCTATCGCCGCTTCAACGAAGTATTCAACGCCCGACAATTGCTTGCCTTGGAGACCACCGCTCGCTGGATTTCCAAGGTCACAGACCCACGCATCAAGCGCGCCCTGGCTACGAACTTCTCTGACCTGATCCGCTATCAAAACATGCTGTGTCGTTATGACACCATGGCGCTCAAGTCGCTGGACATCTTCAGCATCCATGGTTTCCCGGCAAGCTATGTGCAATGCGAAAGCAACTTTCTTGGCATTCGCAATGCGACAGGCACCACGGTGGGCTCTGGCGGTTGGGTCAACATCACTGAAAAATACGCAAAGGCCAAGCGCTTCTGCACGGCGCCCTTTGAGGTCGCTTTCACGGGCAAGAAGAAGACAAGCATTCCGATTCAGGGCGAGTGGATCGGTGAGATCAACCCCGAGCATCCTGACGCACCCATGCGCCTGGTCGATATTCGCTGCGGTTCAGCCACTGAAATGGCGCTTGCGCCCGCAAGCCTGGATGCCGTGCTGACCGATCCACCCTACTACGGAATGGTCCAGTATGGCGAGCTGATGCACTTTCTCTACATCTGGCTGCGCAAACTGATGGGCGGGGACTTCGCTGGTCTGGAAGCCCACAGCACGAAGCACGCAGGCGAGCTGACCGGCAACGCGACCGAGGGTCGTGGTATTGAACAGTTCGCGCAAGGTCTGGCCACTGTGTATACGCGCATGGCTGCCGCACTGAAGCCCGGCGCACCCTTGGCCTTCACGTACCACCACAACAAGCAAGAAGCCTATCTGGCCGCTGGCATGGCGATTCTTGATGCGGGTCTAAGCTGTACAGCGTCGCTTCCTTGCCCGGCTGAGATGGGCGGTTCGATCCATATCAGTGGAACCGGCTCATCCATCGTTGACACCGTTTTCGTTTGTCGCCGCGATGGCATTGTGCCTACCCGATGGATTTTCAAAAATGCCCCCGAGTTGGTGGCCATCATGCGCAGCGAGCTCACGCAGTTAAGCAGCGCTGGCATGAAGCCGACTGCGGGCGATATCCGTTGCATCGCTTACGGACACATCACCCGGATGGCGATCACGCATCTGCGCGCAAGCTGGGATGTGTCCCTGCCAACAGGCGCAAAACTCCATGCAATCCAAGCGGCGATGGATGCGATTGCCTTGCTCGATGATGTGCGGGCTGGCCTGGAGGAGACTGCCCCCACTGCTTCGCACACAGCGCGATTGCCTGCCGAACACCAACCATGGGAATTTCATGATGCCGCAACGCTTTGATGTTGATTACCGCGACCCCTTGCTGTCGTTTGATCCCCTGATAGACGAAGTATTTGACGAGCTGCATTCCACCTTCATCGAGATGCCCCGTGGTGATGGCTTCACCGACTACCCGACTTTCGACATCTGCCAGTCATACAACCTCCTTAAGATTCAACTGGTGAATGATCGATGTTTTTTGCACGATCTGCATTTCGCCGTGTCCTCAACCGTGCCAAATCCTCAGTTGTGGCATGAATCAGCCAAATCCGATGGGACT
>JAYRRD010000170.1:0-32370 GCA_041910275.1 Rhodoferax sp. | reverse complement strand
CAGGCGCTTGGTGGAAGGATAGCAATGCTGAATACATGCTTTCGCTCAGATCCAGCCGGGCCAACGGTGAGTGGGCCGCGTATTGGAATAGCAACTATCGCTACCTGGCTTGAAAAGGCGCATCACTTTGAATCGCACCCCCTTGGCGCGTTGGTTGATCGCCACGGCTACCATGACGACGCCTGACACTTCGGTCGAGGAAAGGAAACAATGCGCATTGAGACCCAATCCGTGCACATAACCCCCGTCGGCGGCAACGTGTTTGCTGACTTGGGGTTTGAGCCGGAAGAAGCGGCAGCGCTGAAGGCTCAGTCGCAAGGCATCATCTCTGAGAAACTGGCCATCAAGGAAACCAGGCTGCCCGACCCTTTCATCAACCCTTTCGACTCCATGAACATCACCATTCGCCCTGAACACCTCAATGACGAAAACGCCATCGCCGAAGTTACGCGCTTGGCGTTTGCATCCCATCCTTTCAGTCACCAGACGGAACACTTCATCATCCGCGCTCTTCGAGCAGATCATGCGCTTTCGGTGTCTCTTGTCGCCGAAGATGCCGGTCGCATCGTAGGGCATATTGCGCTCTCACCTGTAAACATCAGCGATGGTGCCACTGGTTGGTTTGGGCTTGGCCCAATTTCGGTCGAACCCAATTTGCAACGCCGTGGCATCGGGCGGGCACTTATGGAAAGAGGTCTTGCCGAGCTACGCAGGATCGGCGCAAATGGGTGTGTGCTCGTTGGCGACCCTGCGTTCTACATCCGTTTTGGGTTTGCGAACAATCCTGCTCTCATGCTTGATGGCGTTCCTCAAGAGTATGTCCTCGCCCTGTCTCTTGGTACTTCTTCCGCGCATGGCAGCGTCCAATTCCATCCGGCATTTCAAGCCAAGGGCTAATCAGGTAGCCGGGAGTTCCCAGCCACCACACCACCCACCGTGCGGGTCCGCAGTGCCCAGCGTGGTTGGCGAAATGCACAAGTGGATTCACCACGAAGGCAAGCCCCTGGTCGGTCTGCTGCGCCGCCGTTGGGCGCCAAGCGGCCATCTTTGTCGGCCTGGACGCCACCAACGCCTGTGTGCGGGCGTGGAAAGAAATTGACAGCCTGAACGACTGGCCACCCTTAGCCTGAAACCTGAAACCTTGCGCCACGGTGCCAGCCGCAAGCCGCAAGCCGCGAGCCGCAGGCCACAAAGTCACCGGCAACGAATAAGTCATCAAAAAGCATAGCTTATCCCGCTTGGTACATAAGGCGTACAGCCCGATTTACCGTGAATTTTGCCCCGCCCAAGGGATCAAAACTCCGCCCCAACCCGCCTGCAAGCGTCCAAACCTGCCGTGACCGGGTGTTGCCGGGTGTTTTCACCTCCAAATCGGCCTGCAAGGCTCATGGAATGAGCGGGAGCAGCTCCTGTATCAGGAGCTTTTTGGCGTTGGGCACATGCCGTCCCACCCATGCAGCTGTTCTGTGACGCGAACTGGCACAATCCCAAATGTCTTGGATGGCCCGGCAACCGATCTTGCGGTAAAGTTGGCACATTAACGGTCCGCTGCAGAGGTTGCGATTTCTTTTAATCCCCTTATCGCCACTGCCCGTGGGCGGCGGTTCAGCCCAACAGGGTTTATCTGTCGCGAAGGACGTTCGTTGTTTTTCCGAACATTGTTCGTAGGGCGTCAATAACGCATGAGGAAACTGTATGACAGCGAGGGTTCTTAGGTTGTGTGGGCTTGTGCTCTATGTCAGCTTTGGCTTATTGGGTACGGCAGCTGCTGGTAACGACAATCCCACTATTGCGGGTGCTAGCGGCGGCGAGTTGAACGATGTAGAGCGCAAGAAGCGGCATCTCGTATATAGATTCCATGAGTTCACTGTAAAGGGGGCTGTCAGGTGTCCGATTGAGAATTACCCAGGCTACCACTCGGCTCTATCGAAATTTCAAAGTGCTTTTCCTGAACTCGTTGATCTCATAAATACCTCACCACATCGTGCGTATGCGGATCAAAAGATGCGCCAAGAAGAGTCGAGCGAATCTGCCAAGCACGAGCCTCAAAAGTGGAGAGATGACGCTTGCAAGTACTATGAAGAGCTATTGCACGCCCATGCAACCGACGAGAGAGGAAAGAAGGCAATCCGCGAAGAAGTGATTGAAGTTCTTAAGCGATGAGTGCGGAATGCAAGCGCTGACGCTACGCGATGAAGAAGCCGCGCAGCGCCCCTGAACTCAAACGTTAGACAAACTCGGAAATATCGGTGCTTACAACCACAAATGCCCTCCATTGAACGAGAACCTTCGCAGGAAATGCCATGAGAATCTATACAGCAATTATTGAACGCTGCCAGGACACGGGGTTATTTGCAGGTTTTATTCCCGGATTCCAGGGGGCGCACACGCAAGCAGAAACTTTGGACGAATTAACTCGAAACCTCCGGGAGGTCGTTGAAATGCTGCTTGAGGATGGCGCGCCAATATTGAAATCCGAATTCATCGGTACCCAAAATGTTGTCGTAGCCTGAAAACATGGGATATTTGCCTATTCGTTCGGGCATGGTAGCGCGACCGATAAACGCTATTCGTTAGGCAACAACATGGCCAGTTGGCGCTTGGTGATCCTGCTGATTCTATTGAGCCCAATATGGATTCCTGCCGCTTTAATCATGGGCGTTTGCTGTGGCCTTGTCTGTGTCTTGAGTTGGCTTCAACTGCCAACACTCATAAACGTCGCGCTCCTCCTTCTATTGTCGGTTTTGATGATCCCGACTTATCCAATCGTTCTACTGACTTCCGGGGCATTCGGTCACTTGTTCCGCGAGCGCATAACGCTGACTGACGGCGGTATTACCATTAAAAGGTTGATGAAAACCAGACTTTTTTCCTGGCAAGAAATCGCCGAGATAGTTGAGGTTTTTCAGCCGCCAATGAATTACTTCAAATTCGTACTCCATAGCGGCGAGGAGTTTGTGTTGAGCCAGTTTGCGGAAATCGGACCAGTCATCCAAGACGCTCCCAACCATGGGATATCGGTACAACTGCTGTCTAAAAAGTAAGGTTGGATCGTGCGAAGCCACGATCTGAACCGTTTGTTGGACGAGCACCCACGGTGCGTGGTTTTTTGAACCTTCGCAGGGCCACCCTTGCCGTCGCCTGGTGGTTATGATTACGCCCACAGGGGACTTTCATCCCATAGCCGCACAGCGCCGGTTCGCTCCACGTCAGGTATCGCAATATGGAACAGACTTCCTTTCACCTTTCCTTTGTGCAATCCAGCACGCCGATCACCGATCCGGTGTCCAAGCTTGGCGGGCAGCCCTGCTGGTTGCAAGAGCCCGCATGGCCTGTTTCCAGGAAAACCGGCAAGCCGATGACATTTCTTGCGCAACTTCGCCTTGAAGGTGCGCCATTTGGAAACCCCTCGCCAGCCCGGATGGCGTACATCTTCATGACGGGCGCTGGATTTGACGAGGACGCCCCCGAGACGTGGGATCCGGAACTGGGAGAGAGTGCCGTCATCATCCAGCCCGGCGTTTACGCGAAACCCTCCACGCCATCGTCGCAGGGACCCGCAGCAGAACATCTGCACTATGACACTCCCGGTGTTGACCGCAAGCGACCCGCCGAATTCCTCATCAAAACCAGGCTGACAAGCGAGCACCCCTTCGTTGCGCAGGACGAAGTTGACGCGATGGACCCGACCGAGCAGGAGCGAATCTCCAGGAGCTGGCGGGGCGTGAAGTCGGGCGGTTCTCCATACTGGATACAAGGCGAAGAATTTCCCTTTGATCCTTGGTTCCTGGTATTTCAAGCCGAAGACGATGACTTGCCGATTGCGGTCAATTTTGGTACCGGCATCGGCTACTGCTTCGCAAATGCGCAGCTGACCGAAGCCAAGCTTCTCTGGCAGTGCTAGCGTGCGTGGTTTATGAGGCAAAATGGCTACTTCGGCTTGTGCAGCAAGCGTGTGCAGCTCCGTTTTTCGTAGTACCATGGCAACCCTCATTCCCGCTATCGGAAGCACGGCATTTGACACCACGGGCGAGCGGCGGCTGGCCGAGCGGCTGGAGAAGAAGCTCGACGACGATTACCTGCTTTGGTACAACGTGCCCATCGGCCCCAGGCAGTGCCACCCCGACTTTGTGGTGCTGCACCCCAGCCGGGGCATCCTCATTCTGGAGGTGAAGGACTGGAAACTTGCCACCATTGTGCAGGCCGACAAGCACAGCTGGATGATTGCCCCCGATGGCGTGCCCAAAACCGTGTCCAATCCGCTGGAGCAGGCCCGCCAGTACGCCCACCAGGTCGTAGGCGCGCTGGAGCGTGACCCGCAACTCGTGCAACCAGACGGTCCCCACGCAGGCAAGCTGGCCTTTCCGTGGAGCTTTGGCGTGGTGCTCACCCACATCACCCGCAAGCAGTTCATGGACGCCGAATTGCACCACGCGCTGGAAAAACGCCGCGTGGTGTGCAAGGACGAAATGCTGGAGAGCGTGGAGCCCGAAGACCTGCAAAGCCGCCTGTGGGACATGTTCCCCTACGGCATGCGCGGCACACTGAGCTTGCCGCAAATCGACCGCGTGCGCTGGATCATGTTCCCCCAGGTGCGCATACACACCCAGGAATCGCTGTTCGACACGTTCGATGACAACGACGCGGCGGCCAGCCTGCCCGACATCATGCGCGTGATGGATTTGCAGCAAGAGCAACTGGCGCGCTCCCTGGGCGATGGCCACCGCGTCATCCACGGCGTGGCGGGTTCGGGCAAGACCATGATTCTGGGCTACCGCGCCGAATACCTGGCGCGCGCCGGTGGCCCCGGCAGCAAGCCGGTGCTCGTCCTGTGCTTCAACGAGCCGCTGGGCGTCAAACTGGCCAGCCTGATGGACGCCAAAGGCTTGGGCAACCAGGTGCAGGTGCGCCATTTTCACAAATGGTGCCGCCAGCAGCTGGTGACGTACGGACAAACGCTGCCGCCGCAGGGTCCGGCGCTGTTTGACGACATGGTGCAGTATGTGGTGCGCGCCGTGGAGCGCCGCCAGATACCCAGCGGCCAGTACCGGGCCGTGCTCATTGACGAAGGCCACGACTTTGCGCCCGAATGGCTCAAACTGGTGGTGCAGATGGTCGATCCCGCCACCAACAGCCTGCTGGTGCTGTACGACGACGCGCAAAGCATTTACGAGCGCGCCCGCTCCCGACAATTCAGCTTCAAGAGCGTGGGCATCCAGGCGCAGGGCCGCACCACCATCCTCAAAATCAACTACCGCAACACGCGCCAGATTCTGCACATCGCCAGCCTGGTGGCCGCCGACCTGCTCACCGCCGACGACACCGACGACGACGGCGTACCCCTGCTCAAACCCGTGGGCTGTGGACGCGAAGGCCCCGAGCCCGTCATCATCAAACTGCCCACGCTGATGGAGGAACTGCACGCCATCGCCGACCATCTGGCCCAGGCCCACCAGGAAGGCCACGCCTGGGGCGACATGGCTGTGCTGTGCGCTGACTGGAAAACCCGCGACCAATGCGCCCGTGTGCTCCACCAGCGCAAGCTGCCGCTGGAAAACCGTGTCAAAAGCGGCGACTACGATCCCGTAAGCAACAAGATCAAGGTCATGACCATGCACGCCAGCAAAGGCCTCGAATTCCCCGTCGTGGCGCTCCCCGGCGTGGGACATATGCCCGCACCGGGGGAGGATGAGAAGGATGCGGCACGGGTGTTTTACGTAGCGGCAACCAGGGCGTCGCAGCGCCTGGTGCTGGGGGTGGGCGGGCCTGGTGCCTTTGGCCAGCGGCTGTAATAAGCCACGTAAGCCATGTAAGCCACGTTCGGTGGCATGCCGGGTTTCATGGAATTTTTCCGGTACATTCAGCCCGCAGCAAGTCTGCAAGCCATTTTCGGGAGGAATGGATGTTCAATTTATGGGGCAGCGTCCAACCGCCGGAGCGGGTTGTGCTCTGGACATGGCGTTGGACCGCATGAAGGACGGTCGTTTTCTGGTCGGTCCGGCAGCCAATGGGTTTACTTGCATCCACACGTTTTCCCATTTGCGCCGCTTGAAGCTCGGCCTCCTCCTTACTTTTCGTTACGGCTTTTGGCGCAAGGGCCGCTGGATACCCGCAGTGACAGACGACGCCATACACCCCAGCTTCGTTCGTGGAAGGAAAACCATCCTGGCTGGGTGGGACCAATGGATGGGGTACCACCTTCTGGCAAATGACAAGGAGAGTGATGCGTTTCTTCGTGCGTTCGCCGCTCGCCATTGTGGAATTTAGTTTAGTTTTGATAGCTGCCCCCGCTTGATCCATAAGGGTTTTGCTTGTTTTGGCACACAAAAACGGCCCCTGGCGTGCCATGGCAGCGCTGATTTGGGTAGGTTTTGGTGGTTTTTGGTGAATTTTGGCGCTAAAGGGGCATTTTTTAAGGCACAAATTGCCTTGTACGCCTTATGGGACAAGCGGGTGCAGCTCTGTAAAGTAGAGCAGATTATTTCATGCAGACTGCATAGCCCGTACTCCGCCCGCCGCCCTCCAGCCTGCGCAGCGCGGTAGTGCCCAGCTAGTGCCAAGGTAGCCGCCTACCAAACTTCCACTACCACCTCTGGAGCGATCTGCGCAAAGGCACGATCCCGGCTGACCAGGGTGAGGCCGGACGCTTTGGCGTGCGCGGCGATCATCATGTCCAGATCGCTCAGGTTGATGCCGCGCGACTCCAGGGTGGCGCACAGTTCGCCGTAGCAGCGCGCCACGGCTTCGTCCCACGCCAGCACGTCCATGCGCAGCAGCACTTGCGTCAGTGCGTTGCGCAGTTTGGGGGGCTGGTTGCGGCGGTGCAGGCCGTATTCCAGTTCGGCCAGGGTGACGCTGGACATCACGGCGTCGCCCACGCGCAGCGCGGCCAGCCGCTGCAATAGCGCAGTGTCGCGCCCTTGCATGATGTGGCTGACAATGTTGGTGTCCAGCAGGTAGCGCGGGCTCATTCTTTCCAGTCCGCAAAGGGGTCGCGGCGCGGCTGTGCGGGGCGGCGCTCCAGGCTGAAGTCCTGGCCGGCGTTGTGCGCCACGGCGTCCAGCAGACCCTGCCAATCGGTGGGTTTTGCCGATAGCACCACATCGCCGGTGGCCGGGTCGCGCCGGATGAAGACTTCGGGTCCGTCAAACCGGAACTCCAGCGGCAAGCGCACGGCCTGGCTGCGGCCGGTGACGAATACTTTGGCAGTTTGCAACATGGTGACTCCTGAATGGGTGATATTTATCATGGTACATATTCGAATGGAATGGTGTCAAGCAGAACCTGATCCGCATGCCTGGCGTCGCAAAGCTGCTGCGCGAGGTGCTGGTGCCTGCGCTGGCGCTTGCCATGGGTTAGCTTACTTTATTTTTGATAGCTGTCCTCGCTTGATCCATAAGGACTCTGGGTTGTTTCGGCATATAAAAACGGCCCCTGGCGTGCCATGGCAGCGCTGATTGGGGTCGATTTTGGCGGGTTTGGGTGAATTTTGGCGTTTGAGGGGCGTTTTTTAAGGCACAAATTGCCTTGCAAGCCTTATGGGACAAGCGGGGACAGCTCTGTAAAGTAGAGCAGATTATTGCATGCAGACTGCATAGCCCGTGCTCCGCCCGCCGCCCTCCAGCCTGCGCAGCACCCCGCGTACCAGCAGCTCGTTGATGTCGCGCAGTGCGGTGTCTGGAGAGCATTTGCCTAGCGCCGCCCATCTGGCGTTGGTGAGTTTGCCTTCCATGCCGTCAAGCACGCGGTTCAGCACCAGGGTTTGCCGTGCGTTCATGGGCGTTCCCGCCCAGCATTGCCAGAATCGGGCCTTGTCCAGTACGCCTGAGAGCTGGGCGTTGGCACCCTGCACGGCGCGCAGCAGGCAGCCCAGAAACCAGTCCAGCCATGGGGTCACGTCCAGCGGGCCTTTCTGGATGGCTTCCAGCTGCTCGTAATAGGCTTTGCGCTCGCGCTGTATCTGGGCGCAAAAGCTGTAGAACCTCTGGCTGGAGCCCTCGGCACGCGCCAGCGCCATGTCGCCCACGGCACGGCTCAGACGGCCATTGCCGTCGTCAAACGGGTGCAGCGTCACCAGCCACAGGTGGGCCAGCCCGGCCTTGATGAGGGCGTCGCCCGCTGGTGGGGCGTCAAACCAGTCGAAGAAGGTTTGCATTTGTGCGGGCAGGCTGGCAGCAGGCGGGGCGGTGAAGTGGACCTTCTCCCGCCCCACGGGGCCGGATACCACGTCCATGGGGCCGCTGGCGTCGGTGCGCCACTGCGCTACGCGGATGCGCAGACGCCCGCTGTAGCCGGTGGGGAACAGGGCGGCGTGCCAGCCAAACAGACGCTCGGGGGTGAACGGCTGGTGGTAGTTGCGGGTGGCGTCCAGCACCACGTCCACCACGCCGTCCACATGCCGGTCACTGGGCGCCAGCGCGCCGATGTCCAGCCCGAGCCTGCGAGCCACAGACGAGCGCACGGCCTCCTGGTCCAGGCGTTCGCCCTCGATGGCGCTGGTGGTGATGGCTTCTTGCGTCAGCACTTGCAGCGTAGCCTGGTCGCGCTGCGCCAGCCCCAGCTCGGCCATGCGCCCCGCCAGCACCCCCTGCGCACGGTGCACCTGCGCCAGCGGCGCGGCCAGCGCAGCAGCATCAAAAGTCATGCGCGGCCAGTCGGGCAGCTGCCAGATGTAGCGGGGAGTACGGGCAAGGCGGTGGGGGCGCATGCGGTGATTATCAGACTTATTCGCCGCAAATTATGCGGTGAATGTGCAGTGAATAAGCGCGCAAAGGGCGGCAGTAGTTCTTCTGCGTCAGTGGATTACTGCAAAATAGGTAGCTGCTCTCGCTCTTCTCACATGGGCTACAGCCCGATTTAGCATAAAAACCTAGCCCGCTTGCCGAAACGTCAGGTTCACCCGGCGGCGCCCCAGCAGGGGGTGCTCTGCGTCGGCCAGCGGCAGCACGCTGTGGTAGGCCAGACGCGAGGGGCCGCCCCATACCACCACATCGCCATGCGCCAGCCGGTAGCGCTGGCTGGGGTCGCTGCGGCGCAGGCCGCCGAAGCGGAAAATGGCGGGCAGGCCCAGCGAGACCGAAACAATGGGCGCGCGCAGGTCGCGTTCGTCCTTGTCCTGGTGCAGCGAGAGCTTGGTGCCGGGCGCATACTGGTTGACGAGGCAGGCATCGGGCGTGAAATCGGGATAACCCGCCTCGGCGGCGGCACGTCGGGCCAGCGTTTGCAGGCACGCAGGCATGGCAGGCCAGAGCCGCCCGGTCTGCGGATCGTGCGGGCTGTAGCGGTAGCCATTCGTATCCGACACCCAGCCCAGCGGCCCGCAATTGCTCATGGCGACGGACATGGTGTACCCCCCCGGCGTTTGCATATGGCGCAAGGGCGCCTGGGCAATGACTTCCTCCAGTGCCTGCAACAACGCCGTAGCGTGCGGGTACGCAAAACCGCGCAGCAGCACCGCACCGTCAGCCATGGCGATGCGCGCTTCTTCTGGCGATGGGGGCTGGTCGTCAAACAGGTCCATGGGGCGATTTTCAGGGATGCGTATATTCCCCGTGGTGGCGCTGCCCGGCGTGTGGGGCATGCCCCCGCGCACCGAGGGCGGGCGAGAGGGATACGGCAAGGGTGTTTTGTGTGGCGGTGACCAGGGTGTGGTGGAAGCTGGTGTTGGGGTTCATGGAGTTTTTCCGGTACATTCAGCACACAGCAAGGCTGAATGCCATTTTCAGGAGAAACTGATGGTTAATTTATGGTGTGAAGCACAACTTTTGAAGCGAGTTGTGCGCTGGACATTAGTTAGACCTCAGCAGCCAAGTTGAGCGATATGTTTGTCGTACTTGACACAAACATCTGGCTGGCTGAACTTGGGCTTAGATCAGGGGCTGCTGCTGCCGCTAAGTTCTACCTCTCCCGCACGGGGGCAGTCGTAGTGATCCCTGAAGTTGTCCGCCTCGAAGTGACACGCCACCTGAGCGCCCGGATGCGCCAGTTCGTTGAGGATATACAAGGTAGTTATCGTCAACTGCTGATGACGTTTGGTACGCTTCGAGAGATCGTTATGCCGACCGATACGGAGATAGCAGCGAAGGCCCGGGAGGTTTTCGATACCTTTGATGTGGCAAAACGAGAGATTCCGTTCGGCATCGACTCTGCGCGAAGTTCGTTCCTTAAGGCGATAGAGAAACAAGCACCCAGTGACAAAACTCAGGAGTTCAAGGATGGCGTCATCTGGAGTGATTGCCTTGGGCTTCTCGCGGAGAACGATGTCGTGCTTGTCACCTCAGACAAGGCATTCTATCGGGACCGCACGTTCTTAAAGGGCCTTGCGGAGAACCTGAAACTGGAGGCCTCCGGGCGGGCGCATTCACTGCGAATCCTGCCATCCCTTTCCGATCTTCTTGAGTCGATTCGCGAGCCGATTCGATTGGATGAGGAAGTCCTCCTTGAAGCCTGCCTTGATGCGGAGCCGAGGACCGTCCGCAGGACATTGGCAGAACACGGATTCACACTCAACCAATCAAGGGTCTGTAGCTACCGGCTCTTTGCAACTGAAGATCCTCGCAAGCTCTTCTTTGAGTACACACACGAAATTGAGTGCACCAATGCCCGAGGAGATGGCCGGTCACGGGGAAGGCTGGTACTCAAGGGCGACGGAACACTTGATCCGACCACATTGACCTACGCAAATGTACGTAATTTTGGTGAGCAACTCACTTTCACCGACGCCGATGGAGCAGATAAAAACATTCGTCATGCGGTCATGTTCGGCGCTAACATCGTCCTGGGACATCGCGAGGTATCAAGCTCAGTACGGTTCGTAATCGACGAGTATGGTAGTGGCTAATCGGGTTTATTTGCTGCAAATTGTGCGGTGAATTGAGCGATGTGCACTGCATAGCCCATGCACATCTACCGAAACGATTTCAGCCACTCCCGTTTTAACGACTTACTGGACGGATTATTTCCACTGGGCCTCGATGGCCTTGTATTTTCCGTTGTTCTGAATGGTTTCAAAACCCTGGTTGAATTTGGCCAGGAATTTGGGCGCATCCGGGTGTTTCTTGCTGAATGCAATATATAAACCCGGATCAGCAACCATGCCAACGGGCTTGAATTTATTCGTGAATTCCTTGTTGCTGACAAATAGCGCATTGGCTACCTTTTCGTAGGCAACCATGTAGGGAATACGCTTGTTCAGTAATTTCTGGAAACCCTGGCTGTCCTTGTCGGCCACGCTGCGTTTGATATTATTGTTGGTATCAAACTCTTCGCCATATTCATAATCGCGGGTAACACCGACATTTTTTCCGACCAGGTCTTTGGTCGACAGGTTGGATTCGGTGGAATCGGCTGTTGAGTAGATATTGATTTTTCCGTTGAAGAGTGGTTTTGCATGCCACAGGTAGTTACTTTCCAGTGCGCTATTGCGTGCGGCATCAAAGCAGCCCACCATTTCGCCGTCTTTGGTTACCGCCATGCAGCGGGCGTAGAGCATGGGGGAAAATACCACATCAACGCCAGCCGCTTTAAAGGCTTCCCGCACAATATCCACGGCAAAACCTTTGGCGTCCTTGCCCACTTTGGAACTGTAGGGTGCCCAATCGTCTTCGGCACCAATCGTGACCGTTTCGGCCCAGCTGTTTGCAGCCAGACCAGCCAGTAACAGGACGGAAGTTTGCAGGGTTTTGAATACGCGATTCCTTGTCTTGCTTGTCTTACTTGTCATATTGTCTCCTTTTGGGTTTTGAAATAAAAACGTGTGATTTAAAGTGCAATTTAAATCTTGAAAATACCCACCGCCTGGGCCAGGTTCTCTGCCTGGCTTTGCATCGCACCGGATGCCGCAGCCGCTTCCTCCACCAGAGCAGCATTTTGCTGGGTATTATTATCCATTAAGCGGATGGCCTCATTGATCTGGCTGATGCCCAGTGTCTGCGCGTCACTGGCGGATTGAATTTCGGCCATCACGCTGGTGGCTTTGTGCACGCTTTCGACAATCTCGGTCATGGTGGAGCCCGCCTCATCAACCAGTTTGGAGCCGATTTTCACGTTGGAGACCGACTCATCAATCAAGGCCTTGATTTCCTTGGCGGCGGCTGAAGAGCGTCCCGCAAGGCTGCGTACTTCGGCGGCCACCACTGCAAAGCCACGCCCTTGCTCGCCAGCGCGCGCGGCTTCGACGGCGGCATTGAGCGCCAAAATATTGGTCTGGAAAGCAATGCCGTCGATCACGCCGATGATGTCCACAATCTTGTTCGACGAAGCGTTGATGGACCCCATGGTTTGCACCACTTTTTGCACCACCGCACCGCCTGCGACGGCGACTTCGGCGGCGCTGCCGACGATGCGATTGGCAGCTTGTGCGCTGTCGGCATTCTTTTTGACCATATGGGTCATTTCATCCATGGAAGCGGAGGTTTCCTCCAGCGAGCTGGCTTGTGATTCCGTGCGCGCGGAAAGGTCCATATTTCCGCTGGCAATTTCGTTGGAGGCATGCGTGATGGTCAGAATGCTATCGTTTACCTGGGAAATAATCGTTTGCAGCCGCCCGATAAATTGATTGAAACAATCGGCCATGTCGTTGAATTCATGGGTCTTGTCCAGCGGGATGCGCCTCGTCAGATCGGCGTCTCTGGTTATGTTGCGTAAAATGTCACTTACCTGGGTCAGCGGGTTTACCACCACCAGACTGAGGACTTTTGACATGATGATGACGACGATGGCGTTCAGAATCACGATTTCAATAATTGTGCGCCTGAGCGCGTCGCGCAGTGCTGCATTGATCTGCTTGTGCGATATATACACCGTCACGCGCCCGACCATTTCCGGTTTTCCGTCTTCGGCATATTCAAGATCGAATTCCTTGAGGGCGTCGGATGGTGGTGTGTCCTGCGAGGCAATCACTTTTCCATCAGCGCCACGGGAAACGCCCGCCAATATATTATTTCCCTTTTTGATGAGAATACCGGAAACAAATTTTGCCGCCATTTCCGATGCCAGGCTTTGGGCAATAAGGTCCTTATCGTAGTTCCAGAGCGATCTTGGCAGGCTTTTGGACAGCCGCTCCGTGCTGGCCTCGATTTGTTCCGCCATTGAATCTGCCAGCGAGGTTTTGATCCTGAAATAATCCAGCGTACCAAACAGGATGAATAATGTGGATATGATGCATATGCAAAACAGGTTGAGTCTGAATTTGATGCTGGTAAATTTCATGATGCTCCTGCTTCAATTGTCTATTTTGTCTGTTTTATTTGTTGGGCAGATACCGGGCGCGCAGATCATTGATCATCTTTTCTTTTTCTGCCGGTCCTAGCTTGTCCAGATCGTTCTTATATATCAAAAGCTTCTCTTCGAAAAGGTTATAGGGATTTTTTTGTGCATCCAGCTTGTCGGCATCACTACCGAACATGTCCACGGCAAGCTTGTTCAAGAGCGTCTCTTTTGTCGCTCCGGGTGTGCTCTGGTCATTCAGGATGCCCGAGCGCCTGGCGGTGTATTCCATCGTTTTCAGTTCGCCGCCAAAAAGAAGGTCCGCAGTTTCCACGCCGAAATGCTGCTGTTGCAGCTGTTGCATTTTTTTGATCAGTTCCAGGGTCTCGTTGGCGCTTTCCGGCATCTTCCAGCCTTTGGTCTTGTCACCGAGGGAAAATTCAAAATCAACAAACTTCTGGTACAGCGCAAACATCTCCTCCCCTTTTCCCTTGGGCAAGGTGGTCAGCAGGTGCTGGTGAATCAGGGCGGTGTTTTCCTGCAACGATGATCCTTCATTGAAATGGGTTTGCAGAAAGCGGAAATAGTCCACGGTGTCCCGGTTCACCGTGCCGGGTTCCATGGAGTCGTTCAGACTGGCTTCGGAGTCGGGCTTTTGTTCGTTCAGATGGGTGTTCTTGAACGGTATCTGGTTTTGCTGGTCCACAATGTAGCCCGCCACGTAGCTGTCCGCACGAATCTGGCTGTCGGCGCTCAGGATGCTGCCCTTTGACGCCTGTTGGGTGTTGGCGGAATCATTGAAAAGTCCAGGGCCATCAGAGCCCATCTGGTAGGCCACAAGGATGGCCAGCACCAGGGCCACCACAATCACAATCCACTTTTTACGCATGACACACTCTCCATACTCTCTCGTACAGGACTACAGGACTACAGGACAACTGATTTTTGGCTGTATGGGTAGGCCAAAAAGAACTTACTCCCCACCGCCAGAGCAATGGGGAGTAAGTCTAGTGCACTACCAGGGTGATCGGCAGATCAGCGATCAACGATCAATAGCCGGATGCTTTCAGGTTCGCAACGATGTTACGATAAAAAGCCGGGCCGTCAAATCCGGGCGTCAACCCAGGGAAAATCAAAATGCCACGATCCGTGATGCCAAAGTGGGTCAAACCACCATAGCCGGCGGTCACACCAACGTTGGTACCCTTGAAGGTTCCAAAGGGCGCGGAAGAAGTCGGAACGGCGCCATCGTTGTACGGTTGCGTCGGTGACGGAGCAAGATTTCCCATCGCGTAACCTGTGGCAAGCATCGCGACGTCCAGTACCTTGATTGTGTCGCCGGTCTTGATTTCGGCGGCATAGCTTTGTGACAAGATGCCGGTGTATCCACCAAGACTGTTCCACTTGTTGTTCAATACTTGCGCTTCGGCGCGGCGCATCGGTTTGGTAGCCGCTACGAAATCGGGGTTCGTGTCACCCTGAACAAAACTCATGATCTTGACGAAAAAGCTCAGATAAGGATCCAAATTCGACGCATACGCCCAATCGGCCAAGGCGGTGCCGCGGTGCGGTGTGGCCATGGTGGTGAAGGATGCAATCTTGCTCTTCATTTCAGGATACAGGTACAGCATCTCGCGCGTGTCCAAGCCACCCTTGGAATGGCCAATGATGTTGACCTTGCCCAAATTCAAACCACCGGGATTGCTGGCGGAAGCGGGGTCGGTGATTTGCAAAATGCGCTTCTTGATCTGCTCGGCATTGCTCGTGTTCGAACCCCATGCATCCTGTTCGCCACCAAACACCGTGGCACCGCGCGCGCGCAGGTTTGCAGGAACGCGGCCAAAATAGTTGTAACCCAAGGTGTTGTCCTTCAAAGCAACGCCGTGCAGCAGCAAAAGGGGATACTTGGTATTGCAGGCTTGGCTTCCGGTGGAGGGTGCCGGAACAGGGGCATTCACTGCCACGGGCGTCCATTTCTGGTTGTCACCACTGCCGCTGGACCACTGAACAACATCGGCGTTGTCCGAGGTGGATGCGTATTGAACATCCAGAACCTTGCCACTGTGCTTGGCCTTGATCTTGAAATAACCGCTGCCGATGTCTTCCAGGATAAAGCGCTGGTTGTTGTTGCCGTTGTAGTGGTACTGTAGCAATTGGGCCGCATTCAACGTGGATGAGCCTTGCACATCGGCCACCTTCTGGCTCTTTGCGCTGATCAGCATGTACGTCTCGGGATTGGTGTCGGAAGTTTTTTCCACGTACCACATCTGCTCGGTGCCACCACCGTAGGTTTTTTGCACCAGGCGGGCTGCATCGGCAGTGGAGCCATCCTTGACGGTCAGGGCCTTGCCGCTGTGTTTTACCGTAAGCTTGTAATAACCATCGGCGAGGCAAAACCCGTCAAGGGCAAAGGTTGCCAGAACACAACCGACGAAAGTGGCCCGATAGGAAAGACGGCGCCTTTGAGAGACTTGTTGCATGATCAAACTCCACATTTAAAAAATAGACATTTAAGAAAAATTAACCGGTGACGGTCACGGGAACTGTACGAACGTTCGTTCAATTTTGCTATTGAAAAACTAGGCGTAAAACCCTAATTTATTGGGAAATGTGAGGAATTTTCCCTTCCAAGCGCTTGCATACAATGCGTGGATGACTGAAATTGGAATCCCCGCTGCGCTGCTGCGCAAAATTTGTCAACGCCAGGATGTGGCATCTGCCTTGTCGGATCTGCCCAGGCCCTGGGTTTTTACCAATGGCGTTTTTGACGTGTTGCACCGGGGGCATGTGGTGTATCTGGCGCAGGCGCGGGAGTTGGGCGCCAGCCTGATTGTGGCGCTCAATACTGACGCTTCAGTGCGGCGTCTGGGCAAGGGGGAGGATAGACCCTTGAACAACGCCACGGACCGCGCCATCGTCATGGCCAGCCAGCAGTCGGTGGGTCTGGTGACCTGGTTTGACGAGGACACGCCGCTGCAACTCATTGGCGAAATCCGGCCCGACATCCTGGTCAAGGGGGGCGATTACGTCATGGAAACCCTGCCGGAGACCGCGCTGATGCAATCCTGGGGTGGGCACGCCGTGGCTTTGCCATTTACATCTGGTTATTCAACCACCGCGCTGTTGCAGAAAATCCGTGCCGGATAGCCGTCCTTTTTAGGTAGCTTGCTCTAAGCACCACTACAATCCGGGCCGCCCAGGCGCTGTCGTTTGGCATCCGTTCCTTTATCCAATAACCAATATCCAATTGAGGCTAATTCCATGAATTTCATCCGTTTCTCCGATTTGTGCGCTCGCGGCCAAGTGGCAGGAAAGCGCGTTTTTATTCGGGCCGATTTGAACGTGCCACAAGATGATGCGGGTCGAATCACCGAAGATACGCGCATCCGCGCCAGCATTCCGTGCATCAAGATGGCGCTGGATGCCGGCGCCAGCGTCATGGTGACTTCGCATCTGGGCCGCCCGACCGAAGGTGCCTTTACTCCGGAAGATTCTCTGGCACCCGTGGCGCAGCGCATGGGCGAGCTGCTGGGACGGTCCGTTTCCGTGGTCAGCGATTGGGTTGATGGCGTGCGGCTGAACGGCAAGGAGCTGGTGGCGGGTGATCTGGTGGTGCTGGAAAACTGCCGCATCAACAAGGGTGAAAAAAAGAACAATCCGGACCTGGCCCGCAAGATGGCGGCCTTGTGCGATATTTTTGTGCACGATGCGTTTGGTACTGCGCACCGCGCCGAGGCCAGCACCTACGGCATTGCCGAACACGCGCCCATTGCCTGCGCCGGACCGCTGCTGGCGGCTGAAATGGATGCCATTTCCAAGGCCTTGCTGGCACCCAAGCGTCCGTTGGTGGCGATTGTTGCCGGTTCCAAGGTATCGACCAAATTGACGATTCTGAAGAGCCTGGCCGAAAACGTGGACCAGTTGATCGTGGGGGGTGGCATTGCCAACACCTTCATGCTGGCTGCGGGCTTGAATATTGGCAAGAGTCTGGCCGAACCGGGCCTAGTGGACGAAGCCCGCGCAGTGATCGAAGCCATGCGTGCGCGCGGTGCGGCGGTGCCCATCCCCAGCGATGTGGTGACGGCCAAGAACTTTGCTGCGGATGCACCAGCGCAAACCAAGAATGCTGCCGACGTGGCAGACGATGACATGATTCTGGACATCGGCCCACAGACCGCCGCACAGCTGGCTGCACAGCTCAAGCAAGCCGGCACCATCGTCTGGAATGGTCCGGTGGGCGTGTTCGAGTTTGCCGCGTTTGAAAGCGGCACCAAAACGATTGCCCATGCGATTGCCGAGTCGAGCGGGTTTTCCATCGCGGGCGGCGGCGATACGCTGGCAGCCATCGCCAAGTACGGCATCGAGAAACAGATTGGCTACATCTCCACTGGCGGCGGCGCATTTCTGGAAGTGCTGGAAGGCAAGACCCTGCCAGCATTCGAGGTGTTGTCGCGCCGCGCTGCGGCTTGATCGTTGCGTGACGTTGCGTGCAATAGGCCCGTGTCTCCAGCTGCCCATGGACTGAATCTGGCCCAGCAGGAAGCCGTGAACCATTTACACGGCCCCTGTCTGGTGCTGGCGGGTGCCGGGTCCGGCAAAACGCGGGTCATCACGCACAAGATTGCACGCCTGATCCAGTCGGGCGTGGCACCTGGGCGCATTGCCGCCATTACTTTTACCAACAAGGCCGCAGCCGAAATGCGCGAGCGCGCCAAGGGGTTGATTGGCAAATCGGCCAAGGACGTGCTGGTATGCACCTTCCATGCGCTGGGTGTGCGTATGCTGCGCCAGGATGGTGTGGCGCTGGGCCTCAAGCCGCAATTCAGCATTCTGGACAGTGACGATGTGACCAGCATCCTCAAGGACGCAGGGGGCAGCACGGATGCGGCCACCGCACGCCAGTGGCAATGGACCATCAGCGCATGGAAGAGCGCCGGACTGAACGCGGCCCAGGCACTGGCGCAGGCGCAAAGTGAGTCCGAGCGGGCAACGGCGATCATCATGGCGCGCTACGAAGAGCGTCTGACGGCCTACCAAAGCGTGGACTTTGATGACCTGATCAAATTGCCCATGCAGTTGCTGCGCGACCATGCCGAGGTGCGGCACAAGTGGCAAGAGCAGATGGGCCATGTGCTGGTCGATGAATACCAGGACACCAATGCCACGCAATATGACCTGCTCAAGCTGCTGGTTGCCGGTCAGCCGGCGGCGCAGGCCCGGTTTACCGCAGTCGGGGATGATGACCAGTCGATCTACGGCTGGCGTGGCGCCACGCTGGACAATCTGAAGCGTTTGCCACAGGACTTCCCGGCGCTCAAAGTCATCAAGCTGGAACAGAATTACCGCTCCACCAGCGCCATTTTGCGCGCCGCCAACAACGTGATTGCACCCAATCCCAAGATTTACCCCAAAAATCTGTGGAGCGATCTCGGCGAAGGTGATCCGGTGCGCGTGGTGGAGGCTGACAACGAGGAGCACGAAGCCGAGCGGGTCGTGGCGCGCATCCAGAGCCTGCGTGCCGACGGGGCTGTGGCGCAGGCCGGCGCGCAATACCGGGAGTTGCGTGACTTTGCCGTGCTCTACCGTGCCAACCACCAGGCCAAACCCCTGGAAAAGGCCTTGCGCAAGGCCAATATTGCCTACAAGGTGTCGGGGGGTACCAGTTTTTTTGACCGGGCAGAAATTCGCGATCTGTGCGCATGGTTTCGGCTCTGGGCCAATAGTGACGACGACCCGGCTTTTTTGCGCGCCATCACGGCGCCCAAGCGGGGCATTGGCCACCAAACCCTGGGCACATTGGGGATTTACGCCAGCCAGTACAAGCTCAGTTTGTTTGAAGCCCTGTTTTCCTCTTCGCTGGGCAGTGCGCTAGGCCCGCGCGCACTGGGCAGTCTGCATGAATTTGGCCGCTATATCAACGATCTGGAATACCGCGCGCGCCACAGCAACGGTGTGGAAAGCGCAGCGGCGTTTTTAGCCGATTGGCTCAAGGAAATCGACTACGAAAAACATCTGTACGACGGCGAGGAGAGCGAAAAAGTCGCTGCGGCCAAATGGTCGAACGTACTGGAGTTTTGCGACTGGATGGCCCAGCGTTGCGGTGGCCAGATGGACGACGTGACCGGGGTAGCGCAGCGCAGCGTCAAATCCCTGCTGGAGGTGGCGCAAACCATTGCCTTGCTGTCCACCCTCAGCGAGCGCGAAAAAGACCAGAATGTCGTGACCTTGTCCACTTTGCACGCTGCCAAAGGCCTGGAGTGGCCACATGTCATGCTCATCGGGGTGACCGAGGGCCTGCTGCCTTTCAAGCTGGAAGAAGAGGGAACGGCAGCGTCTGCCGAGTCGGAGCTGGCACAACGTTTACAGGAAGAGCGTCGGCTGATGTACGTTGGCATTACCCGTGCCCAACGCAGTCTGATGGTGAGCTGGACACGCCGACGTAAAAAAGGCCGCGAAACAGTAGCGGCCCTGCCCAGCCGCTTTATTGCCGAAATGGGGCTGGATAAAGCGACCGTGCGCGAAGACCCGCGTGAAAAACTCAGGGCCTTGCGTGCGGAATTCGCTAAAAAAGCACAAGAATCTGCCGCTGCTGCGGCCCTGGTGCGCTAAGAAGAAGCGCTTAACCGAGCTTGCCCCAGCCGGTAAACGACCCTGCTTTATTTGAGCCGGGATATTTTTCAGCCGGGTTTTCCACATAAAGTGCATCGTGCAGATCGGCCAGCTCCAGCATGGCCTCCACTGCCCTGTGGTTAAAGCCCGCGCGGGCATGGCCACCGTCGTCAACCCCACCCATCACCAGTTTGGTGATGTATTCGCCGCATTCCTTGTAACCCCACATGGCGCTGAGGGTTTTAGCAATACGGGGATGGTGCATTTCTATGATCCGCAAAGCCGCATCCCTGCGTTGTTCGGGCGTTTTGGGCTCCAGTTGCATAGGCTGCGTGGGCAAATCAAAATCCGCATGCATGCGCGGCGCCTCTGGCTCCTCCGGGATGTTTGGCAGATTGGGCAGCGGGGAATTGGAGTTGGGCAGTGGGGGCAGGACGGACGCTGCAAAACGGGAATCCTGCTCGGCCTGGGCCTCGTCCCACAAACCCCAGGTGGTTTCGGGATCGTCCTCGACGACTTCCAGCCCTGGCGTGTGCACCTCTGGCTTGGTTGTTCTGGGGGCACTTGCCCGCCTGTCTTGTTGGTCTTGTGTGTCGGTTGATGGTGGGTCGCCGGATTTTTTACCCTTCCCGAAAAGTCCATTGAACATGAAACGTCCTCTCAGTATGAGGGTTTTATGTTACCCCAGGCGCAGGCACTTCGCCACCATTTGCTGGGTGTAAAGGCGTAATTTGTATGCAATCATGCGCTGGTTCCGAGCTTACCACGGTGCAAATTTTGCAGCAGAACCTGTTCGGGTGCCAACAGGGCCAGCAGGGCATCCAGCAAACGCTGTGCCTTGTCCGAATGGTCGGCGCCAAAATTGCAAACGTACACATCCAGCGTGGCACCGGCTTGCTCAGGCCAGGTATGTACGCACAAGTGCGACTCGGCCAGCAGCACAGCAGCGGTCACACCGCCGGGGCCATTTTGAGTGGCCGCAAAGGTGTGCGCCAACTGGTTGACGGGTTGCAGACCTGCCGTTGTCGCCGCCTGGACGCACCACGCCAGGAGCCGCTGGGCATCGGTCAGCCATGCTGGATCGCATTGGCAGCGTTTGATATCGGCAGTGAGGTGTAAGCCTTGCATGCGATGAATTTGAAAGAACGGTATTTTCGCCCGATGTGGCTGATATAGTACAGGCCGCATTAGCGCGAAGAGGTAGTGGTTTATTATTTTTTTACGAGGAAGTTACAACATGACAATCAAAATTGGTATCAACGGTTTTGGCCGCATCGGTCGCAACGTGCTGCGTTCGGCTTTGCTGAGTTTTGACGATATTGAAGTCGTCGCCATCAATGATTTGCTGGAGCCCAACTACCTGGCATACATGCTGCAGTACGACTCCGTGCATGGCCGTTTCAAGGGCAGCGTTGCGGTGGATGGCAATACCCTGGTCGTCAACGGCAAGAAAATCCGCTTGACCCAGGAGAAAGACCCTACCAATCTGAAGTGGAACGAAGTTGGCGCCGATGTGGTCATCGAGTCCACGGGGATTTTCCTGGACAAGGCCGGTGGTGAAAAGCACTTGGCTGCAGGCGCCAAGAAGGTCATTTTCTCGGCACCTTCCAAGGACGATACGCCCATGTTCGTGTTCGGCGTGAACGACAGCACCTATGCGGGCCAGGCCATCATTTCCAACGCCAGTTGCACCACCAACTGCCTGGCTCCCGTGGCCAAGGTCATTCACGATAAATGGGGCATCAAGCGCGGTCTGATGACCACGGTGCACGCAGCCACTGCGACACAAAAGACGGTGGACGGTCCCAGCAACAAGGATTGGCGTGGTGGACGCGGCATTCTGGAAAATATCATTCCATCGAGCACCGGAGCCGCCAAGGCCGTGGGCGTGGTCATTCCTTCGCTGAACAAGAAGCTCACCGGCATGGCATTCCGCGTGCCGACCAGCGATGTGTCGGTCGTCGATTTGACGTGTGAACTCAACAAAGAGGCCACCATCAAGGAAATCTGTGCCGAAATGAAGGCCCAGTCCGAGGGCGCCTTGAAGGGAATTCTGGGCTACACCGAAGACAAGGTGGTGGCGACCGATTTCCGTACCGATCCCCGCACTTCGATTTTTGATGCCGATGCCAGCATCGCACTGGACGGCACCTTCGTCAAACTGGTGGCCTGGTACGACAACGAATGGGGTTATTCCAACAAGTGCCTGGAGATGGTGCGCGTCGTTTCCAAGTAAACAAGCCCGCGCTTCTTGCTCAAAGCTTGTCAAAGACCCCCAGTCACGCTGGTGACCGGGGGTCTTTTTTTGTGCACGTACAGCCCCTGTGCGCCGACGGGCTAGTCAGTCTGCGTTGAACTGGCGGGGATTTTTACCCTTGAAAGGTGCGTAAAACGCCTTGATGGCCACCATGTCGGCATCAATATCCCCGCTGGGGTACAGCACCGGACCCAAGCCACTGATTTTGCGCGAGTAGTCCAGATACGACATGACGATGGGAACCTGCGCCCCCAGGGCAATGTAGTAAAAACCCGTTTTCCAGTAGTGCACCTTGTTGCGTGTGCCTTCTGGTGGAATGACCAGTTGCAAGGGCTGGTTGGCTGACTTGATGGTTTCCACCGATGTGGCCACCAAGCTATTGGATGTTTCGCGGCGCACCGGTATGCCGCCCAGCCACATCATGATGTGGCGAAATGGTGGTTTGAACAGTTGCTCCTTGCCCATCCAGTAGATGTTCAGGCGCAGGGCAAAAGCCGCCATCAGCATATAGGGCAGATCCCAGTTGCTGGTATGGGGTGCGGCGATGAAGACACACTTTTGCAGATCGGCAGGAAACTTGCCTTCGACCTTCCAGCCGGTAAGTTTTAAGAAGGCAACCGATAGAAGCCGTAGCAAGGTGTTAATGATCGGTGTTCCGAAAATGGTGCGGTGCATGGTGTGGTAAACGGTTTCTATCCGGGATATGAATGCCAGAGTATGTGGCGCAAGGCACCCGCGCTTGGCGCACAAGGTCCACGATTATGGCGCATGCTGCCGGGCGTAAACTCGCACTTGTATTTTTTCAGCCACTCCCATCCATACTTTATGTCCAGCCGCTCGCGCCACTCCTCGCAAACCGTCCCCTGTCCTTGTGGAAGTGAACAGCCTTATGCCCTGTGCTGCGAACGCTGGCATGCGGGCTGGAGCAAGCAGGAGTACGCTCCCAGTGCACAGGCGCTGATGCGCTCGCGTTACAGTGCCTATGCTCTGGGCCTGATTGACTATCTGCTGGCCACCTGGCACCCCTCCACCGCACCAGGTGAACTGGAGTTGCCGCCGGTCAAATGGCTGTCTCTGGAAGTGCGTCAGGCGACGGAATCAGGGGATGCTGCCGTGGTCGAGTTCGTGGCGCGTTACCGTGTCAATGGCCGCGCCGAGCGCATGCACGAGGTCAGCCGTTTCGTGCGCCAGGATGGACGCTGGTATTACATTGACGGCCAGACTCCGCACCCTGCATGAAGGCTCAGGGCGCCAACTGGCGATTGATGGCTTGCAGGTCTTCCTCACTGAGCGTGCCGCTGGCCTGGCGCAGCTTCAAGCCGCCCACCAGCACGTCGTAGCGGGCCTTGGACAGCTTGGCCTTGGTGTCGAACACCTGGCTTTGCGCATTGAGCACGTCGATATTGATGCGCACGCCCACCTGATAGCCCAGCTTGTTGGCGTCCAGCGCGCTTTGGCTGGAAATTGCCGCTGCTTCCAGCGCCTTCACCTGTGCCAAGCCCGACTGCACGCCCAGAAAGGCCGTGCGCACGCCCTGCACCACGCCGCGCTGGGCCGCTTCCAGGTCCGCACGTGCCTTTTCTTCCAGCGCCAGAGTTTCCTTGGCACGGTTTTGAATGGAATACCCGGCAAACAAGGGCACGTTCAAACTCAGGCCGATGCTGGCAACGTTGACACGGCTATCCGCCAGTGTGGTGGATGAGCCGCCCGAGTTGTTGACCGCCGAGTAGCTTCCCGTCAAATCCAGCGTGGGAAGGTGCCCAGCCTTGGCTTTGCGGCTTTCCAGACGTGCGACTTCCAGCGCAATGTCGGCTTGTTGCACGAGGGGATTTTTTTCACGGGCCAATGTAACCCAGTGTTCGACATTGGGCGGATCTACCAGTGATAAATCCACAGGTGTTTTCAGAGGTTTGGGCACAACTTTTGTTTGTCCAACCAAGAGATCGAGCGCCAGGGATTTGACGCGCAGGTCGTTTTCTGCTGCCAGTTCCTGTGCCACCACCAGGTCATAGCGTGCCTGGGCTTCGCGTGAGTCGGTGATGGTGGAGGTGCCGACTTCAAAATTGCGTTTGGCCTGCGCCAATTGTTCCGATACGGCAGTCTTTTGGCTCTTGACAAATGCGAGATTGTCCTGCGATGCCAGGACATCAAAATAGGCCTGGCTGGTGCGCACGATCAGGTCCTGATCGGCCGCATTCAACTGGGCTTGTGCCAGCGCTATCTGCTTCATTCCCTGCTCGTATCCGGCCCAGTTGGCGGGACGGTACAAGGGCTGTGATGCGCTGATGGTTGCCGACTGGGCGTTGTAGTAACGCTCGGGGCCGGGCAGCACTTCCTGGCTGGTCCGGCTGGCTCCAACGCCCAGTCCGGCGGTGGGCAAAATCGCCGCCCTTGCCTGATCGGCTTTGGCCAGTGTGGCGTCAAACTGGGCTTTGGCCGACTGGTACGCAGCGTCGTAACCGCGCGCAGCGGTATGGAGCTCAACCAAGCTTTGCGCCTGTACCGATGCACAAGCCAGGCTTGCCAGCATCAGGGGGAGTATTTTGAAGTATGGGGGCAACATGGTGGTATTTCTCGATTTCGTAACTTGGTGATGTCAGGTGATCAGTACTGTGCAACTTCCGGGTCAAGCTCCCTGGACCAGGCTTCGATACCGCCAGCAATGTTGGCAACATGGGAAAAACCACGGCTCTTCAGGAACAATGCCACTTGCATGCTGCGTATGCCATGGTGGCACAAGCACAGGGTGGGGCGCTGCGGGTCCAGTTCTGCCAGGCGCAAGGGGATCAATCCCATGGGAATGGCAACGAACGCAAAGCCTTCGGGCTTGACACAGGCGGTGCGCAGCTCGAACGGTTCCCGCACATCCAATACGACGGCTTCACCCAGGGCTTGCATCTCTTGCAGCCACCGGGGCAGTTCAGCAGGGCGAATCTGCTCAATCATGGATGAAGGCATTCGTTCAGAATTGAAAGCGCGATGGTTCCGCAAAGTTCTGTAACCGGGGCGCTACCATGTCCCAACCTTGGGACACGCGGAATTTGTCCGTCTGGATACGGGTGACGCAGGTGGCACGCATCATCGGTTCCTGGCCAACAATGGCAACCAGTCGGCCATCGGGTTTGAGCAGCGCCAGCAGGTTATCGGGTACCTCGGCGACCGAGCCGCTGAGGACGATGGCATCGAAGCGGTCTTCCGCCGCAATGCTGCTGGCGCCATCGGCCTGGCGAATTTCCACATTGTCGATACCGGCGCGGCGTATATTGTTGCGCGCCATGCCGGCCAGTTCCGGCACGATTTCGAGTGACACCACCCGCCTGGCTTTTTTGGCCATCAACGCTGCCATATAGCCCGAGCCCGCGCCGATTTCGAGCACCGTGTCGCTGGTTTGCAACGCCAGGTCTTGCAGCATACGCGCCTCCACTTTGGGCTCCAGCATGCAGTGGCCCGCTTGCAAAGCCTCTTCGAGAGTGCCCAGCAAGGGAATCCGCCAATCGGCAAAGGCGAGCGACTGGTACGCGACCGGGACAAAATCCTCGCGCTTGACCACAGAAAATGTCTCCAGTATCAATGGGTCGGACACATTCCATGGGCGGATCTGCTGTTCGATCATGTGCATGCGTGAAAGCTCGATATTCATTTCTTATACTCCGTGGGGTATGTTGGGGATTATTACAGATTTTACCGGGTAGGTGTTTTGCGCCCATTGTTGCGCCCGCTCCAGAGCCTGCGCGCCCATTGCGCCAGGTCATCCATATAGCAGTAGACCACGGGCACCACCACCAGGGTCAGCAAGGAGGAGGTAATCACCCCGCCGATGACGGCCTGGCCCATGGGGGCGCGCATTTCCGAGCCTTCGCTCAGGGCAAAGGCCAGTGGCACCATGCCGAAGATCATGGCCAGCGTGGTCATGAGGATGGGGCGCAGCCGCACCTTGGCGGCCATCAGCAAGGCGGCATGGCGCTCCATGGCGGGCAGTGGCGTGCCGTTGGCATCGGTTTGCGGCTCGCGCGCCCGGATGGCAAAGTCCACCAGCAAAATGGCATTTTTGGTCACCAGCCCCATCAGCATCACCACGCCAATGACCGAGAACATCGACAGAGTGGAGTTGAACATCATCAACGCCAGCACGACGCCAATCAGCGTCAGCGGCAAGGCGGTCATCAGCGCCAGCGGCTGCAAAAAGCTCTTGAACTGGCTGGCCAGAATCATGTAGATGAAGATCACGGCCATGATGAGCGCCGAAATGGCGTAGGCGAAGGATTCGGCCATGTCCTTGGTCGAACCGCTGAACTTGTAGCCGTAGCCCGGTGGCATGGCAATGGTGTCCATGGCGGCCTTGATGTCGGCGGATACCTCACCCGCCGAGCGCCCGGAGACGTTGCCGCTGATGGCCACTTCGCGCGTCAGATCGCGCCGGTTGATCTGGTTCGGCCCGGTCGATTCAACCACCTTGGCCACCTGGTTGAGGCGCACCATGCGCGGGCTGCCATCGGCATTGGCGCCCACAACAAACGGCAACCGTTCCATGTCCTGCGGATTGTCACGTGCCGAAGGCGCCAGGCGCACATTGACATCGTAGGTCTGGTCGTCGGGGGCACGCCAATTCGTCACCGTCTGACCGGCAACCAGGGTGCGTAGCGTCGCGCCAATCTGCCCCACACCCAGGCCCAGGTCGGAGGCCACATCGCGTTTGACCTGCACATCCAGCGTGGGTTTGTTGGCCTTGATGCTGGAGTCCAGATCGACCAGGCCGGGAATATGCTGTATTTTGTCCTTGGCCAGCGCGGTCAGGCGTTCCAGTTCTGCCGTATCGGCACCCTGGATGGAAAAAAGAATCTGCTTTTGCCCACCCACCGAGTCGAGCAGGCCGACGTGGGTGACGGTGATACCGGGAACCTGGCGCAGACGCTGGCGCAGCAGCACCGACATGGCATCCACACTGACACTGCGGTCCTTGCGGTCCACCAGACGGATATACATGTTGGCGTACATCTTTCCGGCCGCAGAGCCCGTGTTGATCGTGGTGAGGGTGTAGCGGACTTCGGGAAACGCGCGCACGATTTCCTCCACCTGCCTTGCCCGCGCTTCGGTCACCTCCAGCGAGGAGCCTACCGGGGTGTAAAAATTCAGCGAGGTTTCCGAGAAATCCGACTTGGGAACAAACTCGGTCCCCAGCAGTGGCAGCATCGCAATGCTACCGATAAAGATGCCCATAGCCAGACCAATGGTCGCCAGTTTGTGTTCCAGCGACCATTGCAAGATGCCTTGGTACAGGTCTATCAGCCTATCGGTGGCATGGTCAAACCAGCCGGTTACGCGCCCTATGGTTTTGTCGTACCAAGTGACGGGTGCATGCCGCTGGCCATGCGCTTCGATGCTGGGGTCATGCCAGACGCTCGAGAGCATAGGGTCCAGCGTAAAACTGACAAACATCGAAATCAGCACCGCTGCCACAATCGTCAGGCCAAATTCGTGAAAAAACTTGCCGATGATGCCGCCCATGAAGCCAATCGGCAGAAAAACGGCCACGATGGACAAGGTGGTGGCCAACACCGCCAGTCCGATTTCCCGCGTGCCGTCCATGGCGGCGTCAAAGGCATGCTTGCCCATTTGCACGTGGCGCACGATGTTTTCGCGTACCACGATGGCATCGTCAATCAGCAAGCCCACGCACAGACTCAGCGCCATCAGCGTAATCATGTTGATGGTAAACCCCAGCATGTGCATGAACAAAAAGGTGCCGATCAGGGCAATCGGCAGCGTCAATCCGGTAATGACGGTCGAACGCCAGGAGTTCAGAAACAGGAAGACGATCAGCACCGTCAACGCTGCGCCTTCCAGCAGGGTTTTGCGCACATTGTCCACCGCCACGCGAATCTGGCGTGAGCCATCGGTGATGGGCTCCAGCCGCACACCGGGGGGCAGTTGCTTGCGCATTTCAGCCAGGCTTTTTTCCAGCTTGTCGACGATGGCAATCGTGTTTTCGTCCTGCGCCTTTTGCACATTCAGCAGCAAGGTGCGCTGGCCGTTGTAGAGCGCCAGGCTGTCGATTTCCTGCGCGCCATCCGATACCCTGGCGAGCTGTTCGATGCGTATCGGCGCGCCGTTTCTGCGGGCGACAATGATCTTGCCAAAGTCCTCCGGGCGCTGCATGCTGGCGTCAATCTGGATGACACGCTCTTGTTCCAGGGAGCGAATCGTTCCCAGCGGCACATCCAGCGTTTCGTTGCGCACCGCCGTGACAACCTGATCGGGCGATACACCAAAGGCTTCCAGCGCCTGGGGATTGAGGTAGATGTTGATTTCCCGTTTGGTTCCGCCCACCAGCGTGACAGAACCGACACCCCGTACATTCTCCAGGCGCCGCTTGAAGGTCTGCTCGGCCCAGTTGGTCAACTCAACGGCGTTCATCGCAGGCGTACCACCGGCGGACGTATCGGGCAGAACGGCCACCGACCAGACCGCCCTGGACGAGGGATCAAAGCGCAATACCCGTGGCTCCTTGACCTCGGTGCGCAGGGTGGGACGCACGGCGGCCACCTTTTCGCGCACATCATCTGCTGCTTTACGTCCATCCGTGCTGAGGTCAAATTCAATGATGACCACCGACAGGCCTTCGTAGCTGCGCGAGGTAAGTGCGTTGATGCCGGCAATCGCGTTGACGCCCTCTTCAATTTTCTTGGAAACTTCGCTTTCGACAATCTCCGGCCCCGCACCTGGATATTCTGCCGTCACCACGACGATAGGAAAATCAATATTCGGGAACTGGTCAACCTGCAAACGTTGCAGCGAGAACAGGCCCAACACCACCAGCGCGACCATCACCATGGTGGCAAACACCGGGTTTCTAAGACTGACCAGGGTAAACCACATAAGTTATTTCGTGTTTTGTGCGTTTTGTGCAAGTTTGACCTGCGTGCCCGCGCGCAGGCTGCCGACATTGCCCGCCAGCAGGCTTGCGCTCTCTGGAACACCCGTCAGCGCCACCATGGTCTGCCCGCCATCCGACACACCACGCGCGCCCAGGCTGACCCCCTGGTGCTGTATCTGCCCGTCGCGTACCACCTGCACATAAGGCTCGGGTTTATCGGTACGCACGGCGCTCAGGGGAACGGCCAGACCCTGTGTGCTGCCAGTTGCCAGACTGCCCTGGGCGAACAGACCATGGCGCAGGCCAGGATGCGGTGGCAATGCCAGATAGACCAGCATGGCCCGGCTGCCAACCGCTGCGCTGGGGTTGATACGCACCACCTTGGCGGTGAGCGGCTCTGGAACGCCTTCCATCGTGAGCTGTGCACTCTGGCCAAGGCGCACATGCGGTGCATCGGTGGCACTGACATTGGCTTCCAGTTCAAGTCGGCCCAAGTCCACGATCTCCACGATGCGTGCATCCACCCCCACGCGCTCACCAGGCTGTGCCAGACGCTGTGAAATGACACCCGTGATGGGCGCGCGCAAAACGGTGTCCGCCAACGCCTTGGTAGCCACGTCCGCACCGGCCTGGGCCGCGCGGTGGGTGGCTTCGGCAGCAGACAGGTTGGCCAGCGAGGTATCCAGGGCGGTTTTGGAGATAAAGCCCCGGTCCACCAGCGAGCGGTTGTTGTCAAAGTTGCGCTTGGCAATATCCACCTGCGCCTTGGCGGCCTCGGCTTGTTGCTGCGCCTGATGCACCCGCGCCTGGTACTCGGTGGAGTCGATTTTGGCCACCACGTCGCCCGCCTTCACCGGATCACCTTCGCGCAGCGCCAAGCCTTGCAGCTCACCGGCCACCCGCGCCTTGACAAAGGCCGAGCTGACGGCCTTGACCGAACCCGACAGAGCCACACCGTGTTGCAAGGTCAGAACCTGGACCTGCACCAGATCACCAGGCCCGAGTTCCACCACGGCACGGGACTGCGCGGCGGTCTGCTGTGCTTCCAGGCTGGCCTTTTGCGCGCTACGTGCCGAGAGCACACGCACACCCGCCAAGGCCAGCACGGCGATCACTGCGCTGGCAACCATCCATTTAGTTGAAGGTCTCATATCTTTCCATTCTTATGGTCAATCCGGATCACCTGCATCACCTGAATCATCTAAAGGCCAACGCGGCTTGACGTTGAAGGCGTAGCGCTTGTCGGCTTGCTCCAGACCGGCTTGCAGGCGCATCGCTGCGGCCAGGGCGATCATGGCGCCATTGTCGGTGCACCACTGCAATGCCGGGTAATGTACCCGGATGCCACGCTGGCCACACGCAGCCGTGAGCTGTTCGCGCAGACTGCGGTTGGCGCCCACGCCACCGGCGACCACCAGCCGCATCAGACGGGTCTGCTCCAGTGCCGCCAACGACTTCTTCACCAGAACTTCCACAATCGCCGCCTGGACCGATGCGGCCAGATCACAGCGCTGCGGCAGCGGCAACTGGGAGAAATCCGCGCCCAGGTCAACGCTGGCGGCATGCGGCTGCTGTGCCACCATCCTTTGCACCTGCGTCAGCACGGCGGTTTTGAGACCTGCAAAGGAAAAATCCAGATTGCCGCTGTGCAACAAGGGCCGGGGAAGCTTGAAGGCCGTGGGGTTGCCTTGTTCCGCCAATCGTGCCAAGGCCGCCCCGCCCGGATAATCCAGCCCCATCAGCTTGGCCGATTTGTCAAACGCCTCGCCAGCGGCGTCATCAATGCTTTCCCCCAGCAGCGCATAGCGGCCCACGCCATCAACGCGCATCAACTGGGTGTGCCCCCCCGAAACCAATAGCGCCACAAAAGGAAACTCCGGGACTTCGCTGGTGCTGAGAAAGGGCGATAGCAGATGTCCTTCGAGATGGTGAACACCCAATACCGGCTTATCCAGCGCCGCACCCAAAGCACAGGCCACCCCCGCGCCGACCAGCAGCGCACCGGCAAGCCCAGGCCCCTGGGTGTAGGCAAACACGTCAATGTCGGCCAGGCTTTGCCCGGACTGCTCCAGCACGGTTTGCGTCAGCGGCACCACCCGGCGGATGTGGTCACGGCTGGCCAGCTCCGGCACCACCCCACCAAAAGCCTGGTGCATGTCAATCTGGCTATGCAATGCGTGCGCCAGCAGCCTGGGCAGGCCTTGCTCCTGCCATTGAACCAGGGCGACACCCGTTTCATCGCAAGACGATTCAATCCCCAAAACCAGCATGATTCTTCCTTTGTGACTGCGCGAGTTTAGGGCAAGCGCTGCCCGACCTAGCAACGCGGTAACGCGCCTGCGTGGGAGCACCGGCAGCTGCGACTGCATCTGCTGCTGTGCATGCCCTGCGTCAAATTGCTATTGTATAAATAGCTGTCCCCGCTTGTCGGACATGCGGTACAGGCTGATTTGATGCAAAGAAACGAATCAGGGACAATGCTTGCACCATCCGGCCTCAACCCCAACGGTGCAAGGATTGCCACATGAAACCACACCACACCTGGCTTGAAAAAGCCCAAAAACTTGCACTGTTGTTACTGGCAGCCATCGGCCTGAGCGCCTGCGCCGGGCAGTTTGGTATCGGTGGCGATAGCTGGCAAGAAGAAGTGCTACTGCACGATGGGCAGAAGATTATTGTGGAGCGTTACACCCTGCGTGGTGGGCGTCGCGAAGTCGGGCAAATGGGCAGCTACATCGCCCAAAGTCTGAGTTTCACGTTGCCGGGCACAGGCCAGACCATAGAATGGAAAGACAACCGCAGCGAAGACTTGGGCAATTCGAGCTTCTTGCCTATGCTGCTGGACATTGCCAAGGGAACGCCCTATCTGGTCGCGTATCCGATGGGCTGTCTGTCGTACAACAAATGGGGTCGTCCCAACCCACCGTATGTTGTTTTCAAGTATGTCGCCAACGCGTGGCAACGCATCCCACTGGAAGATTTACCCCTCGAAATCAAAACTCCCAACCTAGTGATGTCCAGCCCGGACCTGGTTGCTGCACAACAGGATCAGCGCTTTGTGACAGCGCAGAAGATCACGGAACTCCAAGCGGAGACACGGCAGCCGGAATACAAAACCATTTTGCGGGAGCCTATGGACTACACAGACTGCCGAGTTCCGATGGTCACCAACGGAAAGGGACTTTGGCTTGCCAAAGGATGGTTTAGCACAAAACCAACTCTGGAAGCCTGCCAAGCGGAATGTAAAACCCAAGAATTCGATGACAAAACATGTCCATGCAACAAAATATGGCTCATATTGGGTTTTGAGGTCATGTTTCCGGCTGCAACAGAATTTCAAGGAGAGACCCCAATAGAGCGCGTCCACGCCGCCTCGCGTTGTGAACGAACTCAAAGAAGCTCAGATAAATGGGCAATTTTTCTT
>JAYRRD010000169.1:0-3919 GCA_041910275.1 Rhodoferax sp. | reverse complement strand
AGCACCTCTCCACTACAATGGTACGGCAATCCAGTACATATATATACATAAGCGACGGTGACCCATGGACACAGTGAGCGTAAACCAATTCCGGGACAACTTGAAGTCCTTTGTCGAACAGGTTGTCAGCAACCACACCCCCATCAAGGTAACACGCCGCGCTGGTGAAGCATTCGTCGTCGTCAGTGCGGATGACTGGGAGCGGGAACAGGAAACGCTCTTTGTCCTGCAAAATCAAAGCCTGATGACCCAGATTGCAGCCTCGCTTGCCACACATACGCAGAAGTCAGGCTACACCCCGAATACAGAGGAAATGGATGAGATCGCTCGTTTTTGAGGGTAGCACCTGGGCCTCGTACGAAGCGCTTCGGGAAAAAGACAAGCCACTCCACAAAGCCCTGTGCAAATTGCTCAAAGAAATGCTTCGCGAAGACCCCGCAACGGGTCTGGGCAAACCCGAGCAACTCAAGCACAATCTCAGCGGCCTTTGGTCAAAACGGATATCACACAGGGACCGGCTGATATACAAGTTTGACGATGCATACGTGTACATCTTTGCGATTGGCGGCCACTATGATCAACACTGATCATCTTTTGCACCAAACCATAAATTCGTACAAACCAAGCCTGCCAGTTCCGTTGCCTTCAAGCGTGTCAAACTAGACTGTGGATAGAGCGGGAACAGCTATTTTTATGAGCAAGCCGTTTGACAGCCAAATCCTGGGCTGATAATCACAGCACCGCAGGCTTGGCAGCCTGTGCCTGGAATATAAATCACCCCAAACCCCAAACCCCAACACCACTATGTCTTCAGTGAAAACTCTTATAACCTGCCTGGTGACGGCGCTCGCCTGCGCTGCAGGTGTGGCGTCCGCACAAACAGTGCCCGCCAAATCCACTGTGCTGAATTTGCGTGCCTTTGCCATCGACGGCGCGGAGTTCACGCCAAGCCGCATTCAAGGCAAGGTTGCGGTTGTGTTTTATTGGTCGACCGCTTGCGCGGTGTGCCGTGACAGCTTGCCCGAGCTGCGCAAAAACCTGTTGGGCTGGCGTGACAAACCCTTTGTACTGGTGACCGTCAACGTCGACAAGAGCGCACGCGAGTGGCTGGATTACGAGCGCATTCAAGGGCAAACCCAGGCGCCGCCGAAGAACCTGGTCTCTGTGCGCCTGGATGAGGGAACCACTGCGCCCACGAAGCTGCCCCTGACGCTGCTGGTGGACGATAAAGGCAAGGTCATCTCCCGGATTGAAGGACGTCTGGCGCCCGAGGTTTGGGATGGCGTGGCGGACCTGCTGCCCTGAGGCGTGATCCGCCTCGCATACCCTGGTGCGATGTTGTGGACGAACGCCAGAGCCATCCACACCCGCGCAGCGTCTTTGGGCGGATAAGCGCCAAGTTGGTGAAGCGCCTGCTGGGATTGGCGGGCGTCGTCGGTTTGTGCGCCGTCGTGCTGAACCATGTGCTGGCGCAGTACGCTTCGTCCAGGCCGGACCTCAAGCGCTTGTACCTGTTGGCTGCCGGTCAGGCCGATGCGTTGCCGGTGGTCTTGATTCCTGGGGCATTTGGATCACGGCTCGCCGACCCGGATACCGGCGAGGAGCTTTGGCCGGGTGCCTGGCACCGGCTGTTCTTTTCCTCTTACGAGGATCTTGCGCTCCAGATCGACCCCGCCACGCTCAAGCCAAGACCCACGCACCTGAAAACCACCGGCATTGCCGAGCAGGCACTCAAGCGCGACTTCTATGGTCCAATCCTCCACACATTGACCGAGTACGGTGGCTACGTCAAGGTGGAACCGAATACGCCCGCCAAGCCAGGCCAACGCCGCCTGTATGTGTTTGCCTACGACTGGCGTCTGGACATTGTGGAGAACGTGCGCGCGCTTGACCAGCTGATGCGTGCCATCGCAAAGGACTACGCCAACCCCGGCCAGCGCGTGAATATCGTGGCGCACAGCATGGGTGGACTCATCGCGCGCTACTACCTGCGCCACGGAACGCGCGACGTGCTCGACGGTACAGCGTACAAGGTCACCATGGAGGGTTCTGCCAACGTCGAAAAGCTCATTTTGCTCGGCACGCCCAATCTGGGTTCGGTCAGCGCGTTGCACGGTTTCATTTCGGGTGAGCCCGTGCTGTGGAACCGGATCGCGCCCCGCACTCTGGCAAGTTTTCCCAGCGGGTACCAGCTGTTTCCGCACCCGCTCAACACCTGGCTGGTAGACATGGATGGCCATGGGCAACACGAGGATTTGTTTGATGTCCAGACCTGGAAGAAGTTCGAATGGTCGGTGTTTGACGGGTCTCAAACGCCGACCGGCGCTCGGGATGACCTGCTGCAGCGCTATTTTGTGCAGCAACTTGAACGCGCAAGGCGTCTGGCCTGGATGCTGTCGGTCGAAGAGCCTGTCTCCCCCGTGCGCTATGTATTGTTCGGTGGCGGTTGCCACGCGACGCCTGCCAGACTGTTGATGGAACGCGTGCAAACACGCGACTTTGTGCGTCTGCGGCCTGAGGACATTGCACAGCCCAAAGCCGGTGTGCCCTACGACGCTTTGATGACCGAGCCGGGCGACGGCCGGGTGACCAAGCCGTCTCTTCTGGCGCGAGAAACGCTGGACCCCGGAGTGCCCCAGAACGAAGACAGTTTTCTGCCGGTTGCGTATGCATTTTTCTTATGCGAAGGTCACGCCAGTCTGACCAGCAATATCAATTTTCAGGACAATCTGCTCAATGCCTTGCTGTCCGCAACCCCCCAGATGAAGCGCTGAAAATCGGGTTGTATTCCCTATGGAATAAGCGGGAGAAGCTCTTGTATCAGGAGCGCGGCCAGTGGTGCAAATTACAACGTAATCTCCAAAGCGAGCGCGACATTTTGCAGTATGCGCAGCGCGTCATCAAACTGGTAAGCGGCCACCAGTCCTCTCAACGCGTTGGCGCTGTCAACCTGTCCCATTGCCTGCAATCGCCCATGCAGTGATTCAACGCCCTTTGCCGCTCTGGCATCGTCGTCCTTCAATAGCCTGGATAGTTCCAACATGTCGCGCGCGAGCGCTTGCCTGTCTACTGCCACCGCAGGCTGGGCACCGGGTGCGTCATCAGGCAAACGCGGTATGGCCACGTCGAGCCTGGCAATCAGTGCATGGAGTGCTTGTCCCAAAGACTCCATTGCAGCAGAGCGCTGGGGCAAGTCTTCTGCGGGTGCGTCCTTGAGCAAGGCTTCGAGCCGGGCAGCGCATGCGACCAGTTCAAACGCTCCAATGTTTCCAGCCAAACCTCTGAGCGTATGCGCTTCGCGCGTTGCGGTCTTGATATCGTTGATGGCAAGTGCTTGTGCAATGCGTTGCATGGCATTGCGCTGAGTCAGTCTGAACCGATCCAGCAACTTGTACAGCAGTTTGGCGTTGCCGCCCATCCGGCGCAAGGCGCTCTCGATTTGCAAGCCTTCAATGGCTGGCAATACGCCTTGTGATGCATCCACATCGCCACCCAGATATACGTCCACATCCACATCCACATCAACCGAGGCGACGCTATCACCGGGCCTGTTGTCCTGCAAGGCGGGTGGCTTCGGCCTGGCCCAGCGCGCCAGCACCAGGAAGAGTTGTTCCACATCAATAGGCTTGGCAATGAAATCGTTCATGCCGGCCGCAAAGCACTTCTCCTTATCGCCAACCATCGCGTTGGCAGTCATGGCGATCACAGGCAAAGTAGCAAAACGGGACATCGCGCGCAGGCGGCGCGTGGTCTCGTACCCATCCATAACCGGCATTTGGGGGGTGCGATTCAAAGTGATGCGCGTTAAAGTCTGCCCATTGAAACAGAAAGCGATGCGAGATGGAACAGACCCGAATGAGCGACGAAGAATTTGTCAACCGGTTGAGCCGCCACCCGGAAATCAAAAGCCGTATGGCGT
>JAYRRD010000168.1:0-10382 GCA_041910275.1 Rhodoferax sp. | reverse complement strand
GATTTCATCGAATATCCGTGGCGGAATTTTGACCCCGCCACTCTGTGGATCGTATACCCAAGGTGCCATGTTTCGAACGTTAACACACCCCAGGTTTCGGTTGATCACAAAACCTCAGATTGTGACCGCGCAAGGTATATTTGAAAAAGGTCAGTGTGTTACCCGATGGTAGCCCGGTTCAGCCGCTTGATCTGGAGCAGGGCACGGCAGTTCGGGACGAGTTCTATAGCAAAGCCACCGGAAAAACAGCCAAGCAGGTCAATGCCCACTGGGCCAAGATGCTATTCACCGGGGAAGGACGTCCGCATCCGGCATTTGCGACCACCGCCACAGTCAAGCGTTTGGTCAGTGAAAACCAGAATGCGATTGGTTATATAAACGCAACCGAGGCCGATGCTTCGGTCAAAGTGTTGTTGAGTCTGCCATAAATCGCTTGATTAACGTGCCAGCACGGGAGGCTGGAAGATGCTCAGGGGCAGAGAATGTCATTGCCCAACCGGAGGTCATGGTCAATGGAACAGATAATTTCCCCAACACCCATTCATGAAGCGAATGCCGGCGATGTGATGGTCGGCACTGCCCTATCCGCAGGGAACGCGCGCTCGATGCGCAAGATTTTTCTTTTGCTGGGGGTCGCGATCACCGTGTTTCTGGCATTCACCATTTTCAGTGTTTTCAAGACAATCCAGAGCAGTGCCCAACTCTCCACGATCCGATACTTGTATTTTCCTGTGCTTGAAAGGATAGATGCAAACATAGTGCGCCTCGACAAGATGGTAGAGCAGTTTCTGCAGTCGGTAATGCTCGGCGATCTTGACCCTCTCAAACAGGAGGTGGAGTTCAATTCTCTCGCCGACGCTACATTCAAGGAGATGGTAGAGATCAATCCCGAGCGCGGCCAGGAAATCGTCAAGCTTCAGGCCGGGTTAAGACACTTTCACGAGTTGGCTACGCAAACCTCGAAGCAGATCATCCATAAAAGTAGCATTGATGATGCTGAACAGCAGGCGATGAATGGCGTACTTTTCAATCTCAAGCAAGAGATCAGAAGTTTTCGCCAGTCCAGTTACGACAACTTCATCGACACGCTGAACCAATCGCAACTGGCCGTCAAACAAAATCTTTACCTGGGTACTGCCCTGGGTGTCATGAACCTGGGCTTTATCGTCATTTTGGTATTGTCGATCCGCAATAACGTAAAAATGATGTCCGTAGTTGCCGAGCAAAATGAAAGCCTGGAAAAAAGGGTTGCCCAGCGCACCATCGATCTGGAAACCACCGTACACGACCTGCGTGCGGCCCAGGAACAGATGATCCAGTCAGAAAAAATGGCATCCCTGGGTCAATTGGTCGCCAGTGTGGCCCATGAAATCAATACCCCCATCAGCGTGGTGCGCAGCTCCGGCAATAGCATTGCACGGGAACTTGAGCGCACGCTGGAAAACATGCCGCTGCTGTTTCAGAAGCTGAATGCGGACCACCTGGCGCTATTTTTGAGCCTCATCATTCACGCCAAGAACCCTGGGGCCTTGCTCAGTTCCCGCGAGGAACGCGCTATCAGACGAGAAGTAAGCCGGGAACTGGAAGTCGCTGGCGTTAACGGCGCCAGCAATATTGCGAGCATCCTGGTTCAGTTGAATGTCCATTCATCGGTTGCTCGTTACCTTCCACTGATTCGCCACCCCGCATGCGATCTGGCCCTGACCACCGCCGACAGCATCAGCGAACTCCTGCGATGTACGCACAGCATCAACACCGCCGTGAATCAGGTGTCGAAGATCGTCTTTGCGCTCAAGTCCTTATCCCGCTCGGGCTCAACAGACGAATGGGGTGAGGCCCGATTACAAGATGGTATTGAAACCGTGCTGACTGTGTATCATGGACAAATCAAACAGGGCACCGAGTTGGTCTGTAAATACGAAGAAGTTCCTCCCCTGCGCTGTCTGCCGGATCAGCTGATTCAGGTATGGACCAACCTGGTCCACAATGCTTTGCAGGCCATGGGTAACCGGGGAACCCTGACGATCGGCCTGCGACGGCTCGGCGATGAGGCCGTGGTGTCGGTTGGCGACACCGGTTGCGGTATACCGGAAGAAATTCGCGGCAAGATTTTCGAGGCTTTTTTCACCACCAAGCCCGCAGGTGAAGGCAGCGGGCTGGGGTTGGATATTGTCAGGAAGATCGTCGAAGTACACCGGGGACGGATTGAGCTACATAGCGAGGTAGGCGTGGGTTCGACTTTCTCGGTCTACTTGCCGCTTCATGGGCCGGCACAGCATAGAATCAGAATTGACAACACGAGCGAATGATTGAAAGAACAAATGCCATCAAATGTCATATTGTGCGTTGATGATGAACCCTCCGTGCTCGGCGTGTTGCGCGGACTGCTGAAAAATCTCGGCAGTGATTTGGTCGTCGAGGTTGCCGAAAGTGGTCAGGAGGCGCTTGAAATCTGCTCTGAACTACTTGAGGAAGAACGCGAAGTTTGCCTGGTGATTTCCGACTACATCATGCCCAATATGCGCGGTGACGAATTTCTGGCCCATCTGCACAAGTTGAGCCCGGACACCACCACAATCCTGCTGACTGGTCAGAGTGATCTGGATGGAATCCGGCGCGCCATCAACGAAGCCAATCTATACCGCTTTCTTGAAAAGCCATGGGACGATGCGGATCTCATCCTCACCGTCAAATCTGCCATGCTTACCTATAGTCAGGCACGCGAATTGGAAAAACGCAACAAGGAGCTTGAACAGACCAATGCCAGTCTGCGCGAATCGGAGCGACTGCTTGAAGGCCGTGTCAATGAGCGAACGGCAGAGTTGTCCGAGACCATTGATCGCTTGAAGCAAACCCAGGCCAGTCTTGTGCAGGCCGAGAAACTGGCTGCGATGGGCTCGATGGTGGCCGGGTTGTCGCATGAGCTCAACACGCCCATCGGAATCACGCTCACTACCGCCTCAGCTCTCGAATATTCGACCAAGGAGGTGCTGAGGTCCATCTCTAACGGTGAAATGCGTAAATCAACCATTACGCAATTCCTTGACCGCACCATGGAAATGGCTGGACTGCTGGTTCGCTCGACTGAGCGTGCCGCTGAACTGATTTCCACTTTCAAGCAAGTGGCGGTCAAGCAAACGTCCGAAATGCGCGCTGTATTCGACTTGAAAGATATGGTCGAACAACTTATGGAAATCCTGGCACCCATTTCAGGGATGCCCCTTGGGTCGTAGCCTTGGATGTTCCGGGTGGAATTTCATGCGATAGTTACCCTGACCCGTTGGGGCAGGTCATTTCCAGTCTGGTCCGCAATGCCGTGACCCACGCCTTCCAGGGTCGCGACTGTGGAACGCTCCAGATTTTGGCCACTGTGGTCGGGGATGTCGTCGAGATCGTTGTCGCTGACAACGGACAGGGAATGGAGGCCACCGTACTCGAACATATTTTCGAACCTTTCTTTACCACCCGATTTGGTCAGGGTGGGGCCGGCCTGGGATTGTCAATTGCGCTGAACATTGCAACGGGTGTGCTTGGCGGAACGCTTCAGGCCAGTTCCGTAGCGGGACATGGCTCTCGCTTCACCCTGCGGTTTCCGCGCACGGCACCGAGTCCGGACATCCAGCACAAGAATTCAGAAACAAACGCAAGCAATTGATTCATTGGGCAGGTGTGAAGACGCTGGGGTCGGTCACCGCCACCAGTTTGCCCGTGGGAATGTCAAGGTCAATATTCTTGAGGTTGTTCTGGCGCGCGCCACGGCCATTTTTCTGCGCTCCTGAAAATATAGCTACTCCCGTTTGGTATCTATAGCATCCAGCCCGATTTGCCGTATAAAAGCATCTGGTGGCGGCATGGTATGACCCCAAAACGTCAAAAAATTCACCACATGGAGACTTCTGGAGCAGTTTCAGGGGAGAAATTCAAGGTAAATCGGGCTGTATGCCTTATATACCATGCGAGAAGCGCTATGTTTTTTGTGTTCTATGGTTTCAACGATGGCACTTGAACGGTGAAACAGGCCGCATCAACCGCCAAACCGGCCAAACCGATGATCGCGATGTGCCAGAATGGGGATTTTGAGAGCGGGTCAGGATACGATCTTTGGCGTCGAGCGGTTGGATTTCCTGTCTGCCGCTTTTCCAGCCATCGGACAGGGTGTGAAAGAGACGCAGGCCTTATCCGACTTGGGGGTTGCGTCTGTGTGCCATACTTTGCGCATGCGGTCCAAATTCTTATCCATTGCCAACGTTTCAGAGCGCTCCTTGCTTCGGCTGCGGGCGCTTTTGGCGTCGCTGTGGGGGATGCTTCTGGTCTCGTTGCTGGTCAACCCGCTGGAGCTGGTGGGTGCGGCTTGGGATGTGCGTCTTTTCTGGACGCTGATCGCCGCCGCGCCTTGCCTGATTCTGGTGCTGGGGCATGAAGGCTGGCGCCGTATTTGCCCCTTGTCTTTCTTGAGCCAGATTCCACGCTACCTGGGCCTGCAGCGCCAGACGCTGTTGCCCAAGGACAGCTGGATCGCCCGCAACCACCTGTTTGTTCAATTCGGTTTGCTGGCAGTGGGCGTGTTCGCGCGCGCAGTTTTCATGAATTCGGATCGGGTCTTGTTGGGTGTGGTCCTGCTTGGGGTCATCAGTGCCGCAGTGTTCACCGGATGGCGTTATGCCGGCAAGCCCTGGTGCCAGTATTTTTGCCCTATCGCGCCGGTACAGAAATTCTTTTCGGCGCCCGCAGGGTTGCTGGATTCGGCGCCGCACCGCGAGCCCACGCCCATCCCCAAGTCCATGTGTCGCAACGTGCAAAAGGACGGGCCTGACGAGCGTGCGTGCGTTGGCTGCCGCAGCGACTGCGCGGACATCGACCTTGAGCACAACCATTGGCGCGAGTTGTTCAAGCCGGGGCAATCGCTGGTGTACTACGGGTACCCAGGGTTGTTGTCGGGTTTTTACGCATACCACGCTTGGCGCACCGGGGGCGTACAACCGGTGCTGGACGGTGCCTGGGTGGCACGCAGCACCTGGAGTGGCACCACATGGACCGATTGGGGCTGGGCTTTGCTTATTTTCGGCACCGCAATGGCGGTCTGCGTGTGGGGGCTGGGTCAGGTGGAGAGGGCCTGGGCACGCTGGCGCAAACGTGCAGGTTGCAGTTTTGAGCAGGCACGGCATGAGATGTTCAGTGTCTGTGTGCTGCTGTCGTTGCTGCTCTTTTACTACTTTGGCCAGGCGGCGTTCAAATGGCTGATTCCGGTGGACTATCGGGCCTTGGGCTTTGCCATGGTTGCCGGCGCCGGTTTCCTGTGGGCGCAGCGATCATTACAGCGCGCACCGGCACACTACCAGCAGGAGGTGTTGGCGCAACGTCTCAAGCGCAATCTGGCGCGCCTTTTCGACGCCGGTTCCGAGCCCTTGCGCCGCGTGCTGGGCAACCGCCATCCGATGGAACTGCAAGACCGCGAGGTGTATTGGGTAGGCCGTACCCTGCATGCATTTTCGGCAGAGAACAGCGTCACCCTCTACCAGACCTTGTTGAAGCCCTTGCTGCACCCGGCGCCGCCCGCTGCGGTGCCCAGCGACGCGGAATTGCTCGCACGCCTGGCGTCCATCCGTTCCGATCTCGGGGTGAGCGAGGAAGACCACCATATCGTGCTCAAGCGTTTGCGGGATGGGCAAGGCGCGCAGGGAACCGAGCATATCCCCCTGGAGGACACCCTCAGAACCGCATTGCTGGATCGTGTGCGGGCGCATTATCCCCAATTGAACACAACGCAAGAGCACTATGTCTTGCAGGTGCTGAACATGACACCTGCCGCCGATGGGGGCAGCGCGCCCGTGCCCGTTGCCGGCATGGCACTGGATCTGACCATCGGCGATGGTCGCAAGACCTTGAAATATCGCGCCCAGGTGGTTCGCAACAACGGGTCCGATATCTGGGTCGATGTGAACGAGCAGGGCGATGTGCCGCCGTTCAAAGCGGGGGCAATGGTTTCGGGCTACTTTGTCGATGCTGCCCAGGCTTGCGCGTACCGCTTTCTTTCCCGCCTGAAGCGCAAGCACCTGGACCTGCCCCGGCGGCTGCTGCTGCAAGCACCGGGGGCGCCTGCGCGCGCCGAGCGGCGCCAGTCTGTGCGTGTGGCCTTCAGCTTCAAGGGCACGCTGACCCCGCTGGCACAGGACGGTCTCGAAGATCCGAGTCTGGTTGCCGAGATGGTTGATCTGGGTGCGGGAGGTGCGTTGTTCTACCTTGACGGCCATTATGTTTGCAAGGACCGCCAGGCGGTGCAGGTGGACTTCACCTTGCCGGATGGAAAGCAGATATCCTGCGCAGCCTGTGTGGTGCGCGCCGGGGTGTTGCAGCTTGCCGACCAGCGCAGGGTGCAGCAGGTTGCCATCGCGTTTGCCGACATGCACGATGCCGACCACGCCGTGGTATCGCGCGCCGTGTTCCGCGAGCTGTCACGCCTTTTGCTGGAGTGCGGTCAACTCGCACCCGGTGGGTGGCGCAAGGCGCGGCTCTTTCAGGTAGCGCGGGTCGTGGACGAAGGTGGTGGAGTGCGCTCTTTCTACCTCGCGCCATGGGATCGTCGTCCACTGCCCAGCTTCAAGCCTGGGCAGTTTCTGACCTTTCAGCTGGGAATCGGCGCGCGGGCGCAGGTGATCCGCCGCTGTTATTCGCTGTCCGACGCACCCCGACCCGACTATTTCCGGGTCTCCATCAAGCGCGTCGCCGCACCGGCGGATCAGCCCGCGCTGCCGCCTGGCCTGTCCTCCAACTTCTTTCACCAGCGGGTACACCAGGGCGCGCTGTTGGAAGTGATGCAGCCTGCCGGCGGGTTTTTCCTGGATGCGCAAGACCCGCGCCCGGTGGTGCTGGTGGGCGGCGGCATTGGAATCACCCCGGTACTGAGCATGCTGAACCAGCTTGTCCAGGATGACTGCGTGCAGCCCATTCATTTTTTTCTGGGTGTGCGCAACGGCAGCGAGCATGTTTTCAAGGCGCATCTGCAAGCGGTGGCGCAGCGCTATCCGAAGGTGCAGCTGGTGGTTTGCTACAGTGCGCCGACGGCAAAAGACCAGATGGGCCGCGATTACCATCACGAAGGCCGCGTCACTGCGGAGTTGATTGCCGCCAGGGTGGGCAAGCTTGATTGCCATTTTTACCTGTGCGGGCCGTCCCCGTTCATGCGCAGCATCAGTGAGGGACTGGTTCGGGGTGGCGCTGCCCAGGCCGACGTGCGCTTCGAGGCTTTCGGTCCGGCCTCGGTGGGCGATGCCAAGCTCTCGGACCTGAAGGTCAAGGCTGATGCGAAAATCCATTTCAGCAATGCCGATCAGGTTTTCCCCTGGAACGACAAGGTCAGGACGGTGCTGGAACTGGCGGAGCACCATGGGCTTGTGCTGCCCTATGGCTGCCGCGCAGGCAACTGCCATGCCTGCGCCATCGAGATCAAGGCTGGCGAAGTCGCTTACCTCAAAAAGGCAGAGCCACCGCCCGAGCCGGGCCAATGCCTGACCTGCATCGCAGTTCCCCAAAGTGACCTGACGCTGGTGGACCCGGCCTAGTCAGGAAGGAAGAGAATGAGAATGATGAAGCCATTGAAACATGTCCGTCCTGCACGGCTAGCACGGTTATTTGTAGCGGGGTTGTCGGGATTGTCGGGATTGGCGTTGGTGCATTCCGGCATCGCCGCCGAGTACGCGGCGCCCGGTGGAACCGTGCGTGGGCGGGTGATCGTCCGGGCTGCCAAGCCCGACGGCCTGCCGACGGTGGTGTACCTGACGGGCCTGGAGGAGCCGCCACCACAGGAGGCGGCACGCATGCAGCAGCGCGAACGCAAGTACACGCCGGAGGTGCTGGCCATCACGAAGGGGCAGGAGGTGCTGTTCAGCAACGACGACAAGGTGGTGCACAATGTTTTTTCGATGTCCGGGGCGGGAGCATTCGATCTGGGCGAAGGCAAGCCGGGATCGCAGGCACGCTATCGTTTTGCCAAGACGGGCATCATTGATCTGTACTGCAACATCCATTCCTCCATGGTGGCCAACATCCTGGTGTTGCCAAACCGCCGTTATGCCTATGCCCAAGCCGATGGATCATTCAGGATCGAGGGTGTTCCACCAGGAAAATACACCGTGTTCGCCTGGCACCGCATGGCCAAACCAGCCCATCAGACGGTGGAGGTTCAGGCCGGAACCGTTGTCGAAGCCGAGTTGAACGTCCATGTGGAAGGTGAACTGGCGCCGCACCTGAACAAGGAGGGCAAACCCTATCCCCCCAAACCAGAGCCGAGGACTTCCCATTACGAATACTGAACCACCCACACAAGACACCCGAACGGCAAAGCCTTGGGGGTTGTCGTTGCGCGCCCGTCTGCTGGTGGCCACGCTGGCCATTTGCCTGGTGCTCGTCCTGGCGGCTTTCTGGTGTGCCAATCAGGCGGCCAGGAGTGCGGCCCAAATGCGTTTTGCTGCTGCGGCACAGCAGACGGTGCTTGCCATGCAGGAAGCGAGCGGGAGCCGGATCGCCACTCTGAGTCAGGGTGTGGAGGCAGCGTTGCTGGACCCGATATTTCGTGCCCAGTTGAGTCGCTTGCGGCAAAGCGATGCCAGTTTCGGACTTGGTGAATCGGGCGACGAGCAGTTGCCTGTGGCCCAGGTGCACGATGTGATCGCCAGCGCCGATCTGCCGTACTTCAAAAGCTATGCGCTGTTTCTGGTGGCGACGCCGACAAAGCTGCTGCTGTATAACCGTGCCCAGCCCGACGAGCAGGGTAACGCCATTGCTGACCTGGAGCTGCTGGCGGTTGCCGACAGGCAGGACGCGGCAGTTGCCTACGTGCCCGGAGATGCCCCTTTCATGCGCAGACTGGGTGCGGACCCCGCCGAGTTATACCAGGTCATTGCCAAGAAAATCAGTGTGGCGGGGCAGGACCTGGGCTATGTGCTGGTGGGCGAATCCGTGCGCAAAAGCTTGCTGGCAGATCTGGATCGGGTCAGCCAGGCCAGCGCCGGTATCGCCATCGGTACCAAAGTCTGGAGCCGTGACCCCGTCGCGCAGCGGGTTGCGCAAGACTACCTGGCAGGCAACGGGGTGGCGAATGGCGCCGACTACACCTGGTCAGGGCTTGGCTACTTCGTCCACAAGACGGATGCCGGTCTGGTACTGGTGAAGGCGATACACGAGGAACTGGCCCTGCTTGAGGCCGACTTGCGTCTGCGCTTTCTCGAATTCGTGCTGCCGCTGGCCTTGCTGGCCCTGTTGGGGGCGACTGCCATGGCGCAGTATTTCTCCCGGCCTCTGCGCACATTGACCGATGCGGTACGGCAGGTCAAAGCCGGGAACTACGCCGCGAAAATGCCCACCCGGCGCGGCGACGAAGTCGGCGAACTTGCACGTGCCTTCAACGACATGACCGAAAGCCTGAGTGCCTTGCGCATCGACCCGCTTACCGGCCTTTACTCGGAGCAGTATCTGAAGGATACCCTGGCCTTCGAGATGGTCCACTGCGCGACCCAGCACCGCGATCTGGCTCTCGTCAACCTGCGCATATTCGATTTCGAGAAGGCACTGGAGACCGACGGCGAAGAAGCCATCCGCGACCGCCTGCAGGCCTTTGCCGAGCGTCTGGCAACCCGGTACAAGCGCCTCGAAGATGTGGCGGCGCGTGGCGAGGAGGATGAATTCTGGCTACTGCTGGTGGGTGCCGATTCCGGCACTGCAAAAGCGCGCTGCCATCAGATACTGGCCGACCGCGATCCGGCGATGCCGCCCCTTCTGGTGGGCCTGGCCCTGCTCAATCCCCAGGTCGGGGAGGTGGAAGGATTCATGGCGCTGGCGCGTGACGCGGCAGAGCAAGCGCGGCGCGCAGGGCCTGGAACAATGGGGCTGGGGCTGGGGCTGGGGATGGGTGCAGTGAAACTGTAGGGAGTAGTGCGGCAAACGCTCCTGATACAGTAGCTGCTCCCGCTTGGTGCATAAGGCATACAGCCCGATTTGCCATGCAAAAACACCTGAAAATGGCCAGTTTTGCTCTCTGTGACGGCTTCTGGCGTCGCCTGGGGCCGTTTTGAGGGGAGAAATTCAAGGTAAATCGGGCTGTACGCCTTATGTACCAAGCGGGGTGCGCTATGTTTTTTGAATGAGTCAGGATGCGATCAATTCGTCCTGAAGTGGCACTTCCGTAATTCCTGCATCCCAAAGCAATGAAGTGGCTCCGCACAGAGGGTTTGCTGGCCCCATGCATCGGTTGACAGTTTCAGGGCTACGTTCAATTGAGCACCTCTCCACTACAATGGTACGGCAATCCAGTACATATATATACATAAGCGACGGTGACCCATGGACACAGTGAGCGTAAACCAATTCCGGGACAACTTGAAGTCCTT
>JAYRRD010000167.1:0-17014 GCA_041910275.1 Rhodoferax sp. | reverse complement strand
GGCGATCCAAAAGCCCACTCAAACAATCGCTTCTTTGATGCGCGAACTGTCGTTCCGCACCCGCCGTGTCTTCGATCTGCTTCGCATGACCAAAAATTCTGCTCCTGGCTGCGCCTGATCGGAGAACAAATTTACCGTGGTTCATCACGGCACCCACTGCGTAGCACTTCACCTGTGCCGGAAGTGCCACAAAGATTGGCAAATCGGTGGAATGGGCGAATCGGTCCCCCTGGGCCCAGTCCTCATCCAGCAAACTGCCGTGGCGCAAATCCGTAACCCCGGAACTGCGGATTTTGGCCAGACCTGCGTAGGCGCTGGTGCTGGGGATGGCTTCCAGCAAGATGGTGACCCAGTTGCCGCCACGCTCCAGGGGAGCACCATGGTGGGGTGCACCAAGAAACACCATCCGGCTCAGGTGCGAAAGCCAATCCAGTCCCATCTGCTGTGCGTAGTGGCACGCACTGCGGGACACCAGACCGCCCATGCTGTGCGCCACGATCACCAACTCCTGCACCGCCGTCGGCCAGACGTGCACCAGTTCCTGCACCAGACTGGCCAGCTGGCGCCCGTTGCTGGAGATATGCAAACCCGTGTTGTAGTGCAGATAAACCGCAGTAAAACCATGGGCCGCCGCCAGCGCTGCGCCGTGGTCGTGGTTCTGGCGCGTCCATTGCAGATCATTCATGCAACTGCCATGTACCAGCAGCAGTATCTTGCCACTAATGGGTGTAATGGCCGTCTGCAACGCGGGCTTTGACAGCTCCAACGCCTGGCCGTTCTGGCGCATACGCATGGTGATGGTCAGGGGATTGTTGCTGCTGGCAAGGTGGTCCCCCACCACGCCATTGAACGCCGACACAACCGCTTCGCGCTGTGCGGAAGACTCCATCTGCGTGATGTCCGGCGCAAGGTCTGCAACCAGCCGGTCAACGCCCTCGCGCGTGGAGTGAGCCACTTCGCGTATGCCCCCCAACACCAGATCCGTCGCTTCGGACAGCGCCTTGGCCAGAGGTATTTCCAGCACACCGGGGGTATCCACAATCTTGCGGTGCATCGCACCCACCATGTCCACCACGCCCAGGGTCGCATCCAGCGCCAGCTTTCCGTATCCTGCGACATCGGCAGCCCGCACATGCCGCCCTGGCGCTGCCTTCGGCGCCTTTTTTGGTGGTGTGCGATTATCGGAATGGCCGGAATCACCGGAATCGGACTTTTTGGGTGCTTTGGGTGCTTTGGGTTTGGTCATGGCATTCTTTCAAGTTCTTTCGGTGGACACGTCATGCAAATCGACCCAAGTATGGCATGCCGCGCACCACACCGTTCCTGACATCGTTCCCAAACTCCCAAAGACTTTTGACGTTTGCAAAAACCACGTTCCCCGCAGCGGCACTACACGCTACACTTAAGGCCATGAAACCTCTACAAACCCTCTTGATGACGACTTTGGCTGCGGTGTGCTTCGCAGCATCGGCCCAATGGCAATGGATCGACAACGACGGGCGCAAGGTGTTCAGCGACCGACCGCCGCCGGCTGAAATCCCTGACAAAAACGTCCTGAAGCGCCCCGGCGCGCGCGTCCTGCCGCCAACATCCAAGGCAACCAGCGCGGAAAATCCTGGCGATGCAGCCTCTGGCGCCGTTGCTGCCAAACTGCCAGCCAGCGCCGGCAAGCCTTCCGCCCTGGACAAGGAGCTGGAGGCCAAGAAGAAGCAGGCCGCCGATGCGGAACGCGCCAAATTGGCGGCTGAGGAGGAACGCGTCGCCCGCGCCAAGGCCGAAAACTGCAACCGCGCTAGGCAGACCAGGACAACTTACGATTCCGGGGTACGAATCCGGCACACCAACGCTGCAGGCGAGCCGGAAATCATGAACGATGCCGCCCGCGCCGAAGAGGTCCGTCGCCTCCAGGGCGTGATTGAGAGAGACTGCCAATAATCCTGCGGTTCTCCTGCGGCTCTCTCAAGCGTCGGGATTGTCGGGGTTATCGGGGTTATCCGGTTTAGGGCGGCGTTTGGCAAACAGGCCAGCCGATTTGCTGCTTCCCTGGCGTGCGAAGCGCGCACGGCGTGCGGACTTGGGATCGACCTTCAAGGGGCGGTACACCTCAACCCTGTCATTGGCCTGCACGGTCTGCGACATTTGCGCCTTGCGTCCCCAGATACCGAACTCCAGTTGTGACATGTCTGACTGCGGCACACCGGCCAGCGCCAGCAATTGGCTGGCCTGCAACGCCTCCCCCAGCGTGCTGCCCGCTGGAAGCGCCATGCGCCGCTCCAGCACCTGTCGAGGATGGGGCGAATAGACCACCGTAACGTGCACCTCCTTCGCCATCACTCAGTCACCATACACCTGCTGCGCGCGCGCCACGAAAGCATCAATCAGACTGGCGGCAACCTTGTCAAACACCGGCCCCACCAGCTTGTCCAGGGTGGGGCTGTCAAATCCATAACTCAGGGTCAATTCGACCTTGCAGGCGCGTTGCGAGCCGTCCCCTACAGGATGAAAACCCCAGTGTCCGTCAAGGCGCGAAAACGGTCCGTTCAACAGCAGCAAATCAACCCGCCGATTCAGGACATGCGTATTGCGCGTGGAAAAGGTTTGATGTACCCCACCAAATGACAGGCCAATTTCGGTCGTCATGCCATCCGCACGGTTTTCCAGTATCCGGGCGTGGTCGCACCAGGGGAGGAACTGTGCATACTTTTCTACATCAGTCACCAGACCATACATTTCCTGGGGGCTGAACCATATCAAAATGGATTTGTGGATGGTTTTCATACGTTCTAGGCTGGGTAAGCCGGGGAGAATAGATCAACTCTGTCGGTGATGATGCTGTCAAGCCCCAGCTCCAGCAGCCGCTGGGCTGTGGGTATGTCGTTGACGGTATAGCCCATGGTTCTGAAGCCCGCGTTTCTGGCCTGGGTGATGGTATCCTGGCTCCACAGCGCATGCTGGCAAACAATGGCGCAGCAACCCAGTTCCCGCGCCACGCGCAGCCAATCCGTGGATTGCTTTTCCAGCAACAAGGCGCGCGGCATTGCGGGCGTGGTCTCCAAAGCGGCTTGCAAGGCGGAGGGTGCGAATGAGCTCAACAGCGGCAGCACGGCCTGGCCACGCCATAGATGCGCGGCATGCCCGGCCACGACAACGCCGGTCTGGAATTCAGCTCCAGGGGTAGGCTTGATTTCAATATTCAGCAAGTACGCATTATGTTGGCAAAAAGCGGCAACCGCTTGCAGCGTGGCCAGCGGCTCACCCGCAAAGGCGCGCGAGTGCCAGCTGCCCGCATCCAGTTGTGACAGTTGGCCCCAGGGGTGGTCACCGCCCACGGCACTGGCATCCGGGCCGAACAGGGCGCGTGCATTGGTGCAGCGTTCCAGATGGGTGTCATGCAGGAGAAAGGGAATACCATCGGCACTGATTTTTACGTCGCACTCAAACATGCGATAACCGTAAGCGGCCCCCACACGCAATGCTGCCAGGGTGTTTTCAGGGGCCAGGGCGCCAGCCCCCCGATGCGCCACCCAGCGCGGATACGGCCACAGAGGAAGAGAAACAGGGGGTTTTATCATGTACGTCATGTTTGCACGGCAATGCAGCGAGGATAGCACCGGGTTTTTGGTACAGTGCGGACAATAGGTCTTTGCCCCTGGTTCGATGCCACCCCCTCTCACAATGAAGTACACGAGAAAATTTCTTTCTCACCATGTCCGCTGGCTCCTGGCCGCGACACTGGCATTGCTGACGGTGGTGTGGGGTCTGGTTTATCACACATGGGACCAAAGCCCCCACGAACGCCTGCAAGAAGCGCAAGCGACCGTGCGCCTGCAAGCCCGTACCTACGCCGAGAATACCCGCTCCACCATCAAACGGCTGGACGAGCTGCTGCTGGATTTACGCGCCAGCTGGAGCGAAGACGAGAGCCGGTTTGCCAAAACCGTCCAGGCGCGCCAGACGCGTGCCAGCGACATGGCATTCCAGATAGGCATCATCAACGCGGATGGCTATCTTGCCTTCAGCAGCCCATCCCCTGCGACCAGCCGTACCGATTTGCGCGACCGGGAGTATTTTCGTGCACACAAGGGAACGACCCAGGCCCAGGATCAGCTGTTCATCAGCCGCCCGCTCAAAGGGCGTACCGCAGCCAGATGGAGCATTCAATTCACGCGCCCGATCTGGAAGGCGGGCGCCTTTGCAGGAGTCATCGTGGCTTCTATCACTGCCGATACGCTGTCGCGCTTTCATGCCAGCCTGCATCTCGGCGACAAGGGATTGAGCGGCGTGGTGCGCGATAGCGGTGAAGTCATGGCCTACTACCCGAAAACGGATGACATGCCGGGAAAAACGCTTGCATGGCTGGACACCAGAGTGATTAACGCTGATGCAGGCGACCTTGTGCGCGCAACACCGCCCGATGGGGTTGAACGGATTGTTGGCTATCAGAAACTGCCGGAGTACCAGGCCATCGTTTTCGTGGCGGAATCCCTGGAGCATGCCATGCAGCCCCACCGCCAATACCGCATCATCGTGCTCTTGTCGGCTGGTGCGGCCAGTCTGGTACTGTTGGTGTTCAGCCTGTTTTTGCATCGCAAGTTCGCCGCACGCGCGCAAGCACCCCGGCAGCTTGCCAAAAACGGGGAACGCCAGCCTGTACCCCGTACGGTCGTACAACCAAGCAACAAGCCGATGGCGGTGACCAGGCGGAATCGGGCATCAAGCGCCACAGCCCCCGTTGCCCGTTCTGCACAGAACCCCACACAACACCCCGCACCGCCCCCATTACCCGCTTCCATCGCCGAACCTGCGCCCGCCGACGTGGTAAAAACTGTAGCAAACGCAGTAGATATGGAACAGGTGCACACTCTCTTGCGCGAAATTTTGCCCCGACTGGAGCAAAAACGCTTCAGTGCCATCCCCCGCTTTCAGACGCTGCAAAAACTCCTGGCCGGATCGGAACACGCGCAGGCCATGGATGAAGCCGGAGAGTTGTTGCTGGAAATGCGTTTTGACCAGGTTCTGGAGCGTGTACGCCATATCATGCAAACGGCAGGCTGGGACATCACGAACCCAGGAGAGGGAGCATCGTGACCTGGTACGAACTTGCGCTTGCCCTCATCGGACTGCTGCTATCCGGTGTGACCTGGGCACTGGTCCACACCAGGCAGCGCGCCACCCGGCTTGCCGCGCAATTATCGGGCGCAACAGACGCGCTGCATCGGCAGGAAGCGTACTACCGGGCAACTTTTGAAAATACCGCCATCGGCATTGCCCAGGTTGATCCTGCAACGGGCCGGTTCTTGCGTGTCAACCAGGGTTTTTGTCAGCTCGTGGGTTACAAGCGCGATGAGCTGGAAACAATGACCTTCATGGCCATCACCCATCCGGACGATGTGCGCATTGGTCACGCCGAGATGCGCGACCTTGTCGCAGGCTCCATTGAACATTTCTCCCTGGAAAAACGCTATATCCACAAATCCGGCAAGACGCTGTGGTGCGCCTTGTCCGTGTCGGCCATGCGAGAGGCTGAGAACGGAAAAGTGTCCAACATCGCTGTGCTCAGGGACGAGACCGAATGCCACCACGTACAAACCGCCTTGCGCGCCTGCGAGGAACGCTTGCGCTCCTTTGTCGAAAATGCCAACGACACCATTTTCACCCTCACCAGTGAAGGCATTTGCACCTACATGGCCCCGGTTGTTGCCACCCAGCTGGGTTATGACCCCGCTGCCTTGGTCGACACATCGTTTGCACGCCTGCTGCACGCGCAGGATGTGGATATTTTTCAGGATTTTCTACAGCGCGTGCTCGCCTCCAGCGTCAAACAAGACGCTATCGAATACCGTATCCGGCACTTTGACGGCTCCTGGCGCTGGCATTCAACCACCGGCGCCGCTTTGCGCAGTACCAATGCCCTGGCGCCCCTGTTTCTGGGTATGGCACGTGACATCACCGGGATGCGGGAGATCAGAGAGGCGCTGGAGCGGGCGGTGCACGCAGCCGAAACGGCCAATCTGGCCAGGAGCCACTTCCTGGCCACCACCTCGCACGAGATTCGCACGCCAATGAACAGCATTCTCGGCCTGGCGCAGCTGCTGATGTCGGCCAGCATCTCCACTGCCCAGCGACAGGACTACGCCCGCACGATTTTCGACTCTGGCCAAGGCCTGTTGAACCTGCTCAATGACATTCTCGACCTCTCCAAGGTCGAATCCGGCAAGCTGGCGCTGGAATCGGTTGCATTTGACCCGACCCATGTCCTGCACACCGTGGAAACGCAATTCATGCAAGCCGCGCAGAAAAAAAATCTGACGCTCAAAGCACACTGGCTGGGAGACACCCACGACTGGTTCATGGGGGACCCACATCGCCTACAGCAAATGCTGGCCAATCTGGTCAGCAATGCCATTCGCTTCACCGAACACGGCGCGGTGCGCATTGAAGCGTGCGAAATCTCACGCAAGAACGGCGTGGCCGTGCTGGAGTTTTCGGTCAGCGACAGCGGCACGGGAATTGCCGCAGACAAGCTCGAACTGTTATACCAGCCACTCTCACAGATCGGACGCTCTGACACGCACCAACTGGGTGGATGGGATGGTGGTATGGGCATGGGATTGTCCATCGTACACAGCCTTGCTTATCTGATGGGCGGAGAAGTGGGCGTTGAAAGTCAGCTGGGGCAGGGCTCACGGTTCTGGTTCAAGATTCGCGCGGGTTTTGCCCATAAGGATGAAATCACCCTGCTGCGGGAAGATGCGCCCCCTTCACCTTCCCCCGTGCCCCTGGTTGTGCCCTGCAATCTGGCAGGACGTATTCTGGTGGTAGAGGACAACCCGGTCAACCGCAAGGTCGTAAGCAAGATACTCGCCAGTATGGGACTTGCCGTGCTGGAGGTTGAAAATGGCCAGCAGGGGCTGGATGCCGTTGTGCGCGGGGAGCCGATTGATCTGGTCATCATGGACGTTCAAATGCCCATCATGGACGGCTACACCGCAACCAGGCGCATCCGCCAGTGGGAGCGGGAAAATGCCCGGCCACACCTGCCCATCATTGCACTGACAGCCAATGCCTTCGAGGAAGACCGCCGCCTCTGCCTTGCTGCCGGAATGGACGATTTTTCTGCCAAGCCGATCAATATGGGCACATTGTGCACACAACTGATGCGCTGGCTACCTGCACAGGAGGCACATGATGAACGGGAAAAGCAGGATGGCCCCGTGCTGGATATCCCCAAAATCCAGGCTGTCCTGGGCGAATTATTGCCTTTGCTGGAACAAAACCGCTTCAGCGCCATCGCCAGGTTCGAAGAATTGCACCATCTGGTTGCCGGTACGACGGCGGCGGCGGCCATTGACGCAGCACGTCAACCATTGGCTGAATTGCGCTTTGATCGAGTACGGGAAAGTTTGCAGGCAATCGCCCAGGTCAATGGTTGGCACGTTGGGTAGCAACCGTTGGCTGCCTGGAAATTACTCTCAATTCAATAGCTTCCCCCGCTCATTCCACGGGGGATACGGGCAGAAATCGGCATAACTTCCTACCCATCATCCCACTTCCGCAACAAGCCAAGCCGCCACCCGTGCATCAAAGGCACGCAGCTCCTGTGCCGACAAGCCATGCGGATCAAAACGGTGGCGGTAATGCAGGTGCAGCAAGGCGGCGAGTTCCGCTGCGCCCGCCCCCCCGATGCGGGCGATCCATTCTTGCGCGGTCTCATGGGCCAAACGTTGCCTCCCCCTGGCAAGCAATGCCTGTTCAATGCGGTAAAACGGCGAGTCGGACCCTGGCCTGGTTTGCGTTGTGTGTGTGGGCGCTGTGCGGGACAAGGTTTGTGTGGGTTTGCCAAATATCCGCCACCCAAACCAGACAACAAAAACCACGGTGAACACCAGCCAGAATTGCCAGGACGTTTGCGCTCCATCGGCCTGCAATTGCGCAAAGCTGTAGCGCAACCAGTTCCACCAGTCGGCCACCGTGCCCCACCAGGGGGCGGAGTCGGCTTCCAGTGCGGCCCAGGCCGGTGGTGTGGTGTCGATTTCCCGCCAGGCACCGTTTACCCAGACACGTACCCAGGCATGCGCGTGGCGTTCACGCACCAAGTAGGCGTTTTCACGCGCGCTCCATTCCTGCACCGCATACCCGGTCGCATAGCGCGCCGGAATGTCCGCAGCGCGCAATAACAATGCTGTTGCGCTGGCAAAGTGCTCACAATGCCCCGTATGCGTGCGCTCCATGAAATCCGACAGGGGCGGAATCGACGATTGCCGTGCGTCCTGTTTCAGGCTGTAGGAAAAGCCCCGGACAAAATAGCGCTGCACCGCCGCCATGGCTTGGTCGGCTGGCATACCTTTTAAGCCCAAGGTCTGTGCGATCCGGGTAAAAACGGCCTCTTCACGGGGGGGAATCACCAGGTCGTCGGGGCGTGGTGCGATGGCCTCGGCCATGCCGGGAGTAAAGATAGCCCGGTAGGACACGAATCCGGGGCGATGCTCGATCTGCACGGCGTCCAGCGGATTGCGCTGCATGTCGCTGGCGGCCAATCCCTCAATGCGTTGTGTGCCAGCGGGCAGCGCCAGCACGGGGCGTGCGTGTGTGGTCTGCGCCACAATGGCAAGTTCGATGGTACTTGCTTGTCCCTGGGGTGCGTGCAAAGGCCAGGTATTGCTGGCGGTTTGTGGCACTGCGGCAAAGGGCGCATTCTTTGCCAGCCAGCGCAGTCCGGTGTAGCTGTCGTAGCTGGCCTGGTGCAGCAGCAAGGGCATTTCCAGCCTGACAGGCCCGGTGGTGCTGCGCACGCGCAGCACAATACGGTCGGACTGTTTGAGGCTGCCGATGTGGCCCAGGTTGGTGTCAGCGCGGTAGGGGTTGGTGTTGCCACCTGTATCACTGCTCAACCACTCCACGGCACTGCCTTCCAGCCACAGTTGCAACTCCCGCAGGCTACGATGCCCGGCGGAGCCCGTCACCGCCAGCACGGGCACCAGCAGCAACCAGTGCCACAACGCGCGCGAACGCGGGCGGGCGTGCCACAGTGCCCAGGCCAGCAGACCGATGAGAACCATCTCAAAAGTGCCATCCCGCCGGTTGGCAGCGCTGGCGGCCACAAGCCACAAGCCTGCATACGGGTAGGCCAGATTGACGTGCATGGGGGTGCGGTTACGGTAGCGGCGGATGGTGGGCAGCAGCACGCCCAGACTGATGACCGACTGCATTCCATAGGCCTGCGCCAAGGCCAGGGGCAGATAAATAACGGGCAGCCAGAAAAACAGCTGTGTGACGGCACGCGGATTGCCCAGTGTCAGATACAAACCCACAGCAGCCAGCACGGTCAGCGCGACACACACATCGCCAATGCGATTCAGGCGCGCGGCATCGAATGCCCAGCGCTGTGGCACCCAACGTGCCGCCTCGATCAGTACCGCGCAAGGCAGCGCCACGGCCCAATAGCCGCCCTGCCAGCCCCAGAACAGGATCACTGCGCCAAGCAGTCCGGGCAAGGTGTTCACAGCGCCGCCAGGTCCTGTTCAATCTGCCCAGGACGCAGCAGAACGATGCCCTGGGGCAAGTCAACTGGCGCGGCAGGACTTACCAACAACGCCAGCACGGTCGCCCCACTGGCGCGCAAGGTGTCCAGCAGGCGGCGCCGCGCATCGTCCCAGCACAAGAGGATGCAGATGCAAGCAGAAAACTGCTCCCGCCGTGCCTGGAGCGTGTCAATCAGGATATGCAGCTCCCCCTCGCGTTTGAGGGACACCCCCGCCAGCACCTGCAACAACCCCATGGGCAACATGAAGCCATGCCCGGCGGTGAAGGTATGCACCTGGTCGCCGACAAACATCAAATCCAGCAAGCACTCCTGCGTGTCGATGGTCCAGGCAAATGATGCGGCCACGGCGACCGCTTCTTCAAACACCACATCCGAACTTGAAGTTCCGAAGGTGTCGAGGATCAGCGCATGGCGGGCCACAAATTCATCCTGGTATTCCCTGACGACCGGCTTGCCGACACGCGCAAAACTGCGCCAGTGGATGCGTTGCAGGGCATCACCGGGGCGATAGTCACGCAAACCGGAAAATTCCTGCGAATCGCCCACCGAACTGCCCTGCGGCAGGCCACCAGGTTGGTGGTGGCGCGACCCTGGGAGGGTGAGCGTGGGCAAGGCATAGCGTTTGGGCAGCACGCAAATGTCGATACTGCCATGCGCCGCAAGCACCCGACGCATCAAGCCAAGGACCTCGGAGCGCGCAGTGGCGATTTCGGTGATGCGCAAACGCCCCCGGCGCAGGGCGCGGCCATGCGCTACGACATCCACTTCGGCACGGGCAGGCAAGGCCGGAACGACGGCTTCGTCAATGGTCGCCACCCGATTGGTTGCGATAAGCACCATCCAGCCGCGATAGCTGGGAAAACGCAAGCGGCTGCGAAACTCGGCCAGGGTCGGGCGTGGATCGGCGAGCTGGATGTGCAGCGTCACACCGTCAAGCAAGGCATTCGACAGGTTGCGTACCGTAAAGTGCAGGCTGAAGCGCTCACCGACGGTCAGCGATAACGGGACATGGACTTGCACGCTTGCGGGGGTGGCGCCGAACTGGCTCAAGACAAATGCCGCTGCCAGCAATGCCAGGAGCACGGTAAAAATCTGGTACGCAACAGTTAGCGAGGTATCCACCCCCAGCACCCCCGTCAGCACCAGGGCGCCCAGGGCGAGCAAGCCCGCGCGCGTATGGCGGCGGCGCACCCACAGACCAAGGCCGGCGATGGTGCGAAACAGCCGATGGGAAAGGCGCCACATGGTGGTGATGTATCCGGTTGGTCGGTTCAGGTCGGCACGGGTGTGCTACGCAGGATGGTCTGCACGATGGCGCTGGCCGTGGTTCCGGAAAATCGGGCTTGCGGGTCCAGCGCCAGGCGATGGGCCAACACCGGCACGGCCAGGGCACGCACATGGTCCGGTGTGACGAACGCCATACCCTCCACCAAGGCCAGCCCCTGCGCCATGCGCGTCAGGGCCAGCGAGGCCCGTGGCCCGGCGCCCAATTGCACACCCGCAGCTGTGCGTGTGGCACGGGCTATATCTACGATGTAAGCCAGCAGCTCCTGGCTCACCCGCACCGTCTTGACCGCAGCGCGCAAGGCCAGAATATCGGAGACCTCGACGCAGGCCGTCAGGGTATCGAGCGGATGCTGCTGCCCCTGGGCCGCGACCAGCGCCATTTCATCTTCCTGGCTGACATAGCCCAATGACAAGCGCACGGCAAAACGGTCCATCTGCGCTTCGGGCAGCGGGTAGGTGCCCCGGAATTCCACGGGATTTTGCGTCGCAATCACAAAAAACAGTTCGTCGAGCCTGGAAGTCTTCCCCTCCACCGTCACCTGCGCCTCGGCCATGGCTTCCAGCAAGGCCGACTGGGTGCGCGGCGAGGCACGGTTGATTTCGTCGGCCAGCAGAATCTGGGTGAAGATCGGCCCCGGATGAAAAGCGAAGTTTTGCTCCTTGGGGTTGAACACCGAAACCCCCAGAATGTCCGACGGCAGCAAGTCCGGGGTGAACTGCACGCGCTTGAAACTGGCATTGACGCTGCGCGCCAGCGCCTTGGCCAGCGTGGTCTTGCCCGTTCCCGGATTGTCTTCGATCAGCACGTGCCCGCCCGCCAGGAATGCCGCCAGAATCTGGCGCAGCTGGGCCGACTGCCCCGACATCACCCGCTCAAGGTTGTCCAGAATGCGGCCAATGGAGTGGCCAATGGCCTGGTTGACAATGGACATGGTGTACAAAACTCCAGTATGTGTGTCCCCCGATGTGGGAGCCCGGAGTGTAAATCACCATATGGGATTCAGGGATAATGCGCGCGGGGCTGCTCTGGCCCATGCAGCATGATGTGAAACCCATAAACTTTGAATGTGACTTGAATATGCCGGAAATTTCCTGGAGCGACGACCTGTTGACGGGCAATGCCTTCATTGATGAAGACCATCGCAAGCTCGCCAGTATGGTCAATGCCTTTCTTGAGGCCCTTTCCAAAGGACAAGGCACCGATGTACTGTCCAAGGTGCTCAATAATTTGATGATCTACACCCGCTCCCATTTTGACCGCGAGGAAGCCGAAATGCAGCGCATCAATTACCCTGGAACCGCAGCGCACAAGGCCGAACACACCCGCTTGATGAACGAGGTCCATGCCTTGAAAGCCAAGATGGAATCGGGTGAAAAAATCAGCGCCACCGCCGTATTCACCTTCTTGAACACCTGGCTGCGGCACCACATTCTGGAAGTCGATATGAAGCTGGCCGCCGCCATGCGGCAGGCTTCCTCCTGATAACCATTAACCATTCAACCCAGCGTCACCCGCGCAAACTTGCGCTTGCCCACCTGCAACACGTAGGTACCGGCGCCCAGTTTGAGCCCCTTGTCGCTGACCACGCAGGAATCCACCCGCACCCCGCCGCCGTCAATCAGGCGGTTGCCTTCGCCATTGGAAGCCGTCAGTCCGGCTGCCTTGAGCAGCGCGCCAATGCCCAACGGCGCACTATCGGGTCCGAGGGGCAGGGTGATTTCGGCGATCTCGTCTGGAATACCCCCCTTGCTGCGGTTGATGAAGTCCTGCTCGGCGGCATCCGCCGCCGCCGCAGAGTGAAAGCGCGTGGTGATTTCCTTGGCCAGGGCCACCTTGGCGTCCTTGGGATTGCGGCCTGCCTCGACCTCGGCCTTGAGCTGGGCAATCTGTGCTTCGCTCTGAAAGCTCAGCAAGGTATACCAGCGCCACATGAGCACATCGGAAATGCTCAAGACCTTGGCAAACATGGTGTTGGCGTCTTCGCTGATGCCCACATAATTGTTCTTGCTCTTGGACATCTTCTCCACACCGTCCAGCCCTTCGAGCAGCGGCATGGTCAGGATGCATTGCGGCTCCTGGCCGTACTCCGTCTGCAACTGGCGCCCCACCAGCAGGTTGAATTTCTGGTCCGTGCCACCCAGCTCCAGGTCGCTGTGCAACGCCACGCTGTCATACCCTTGCATCAGCGGATACAAGAACTCGTGCACGCTGATGCTTTGTCCGGCTTTGAAACGGTCATGAAAATCGTTGCGCTCCATCATCCGCGCCACGGTGTAGCGCGAAGCCAGCTGGATCATGCCACGCGCACCCAGCGGGTCGCTCCACTCGCTGTTGTAGCGGATTTCGGTTTTTTCAGGGTCCAGCACCAGACTGGCCTGCTTATAGTAAGTCTGCGCATTGGCCTCGATCTGTTCGCGCGTCAGCGGCGGGCGCGTGCTGTTGCGCCCCGAGGGGTCGCCAATCATGCTGGTGAAGTCGCCAATCAAAAAGATGACCGTATGTCCCAGATTTTGCAGCTGGCGCATCTTGTTCAGCACCACGGTATGGCCCAGATGAATGTCCGGCGCAGTGGGGTCCAGGCCAAGTTTGATGCGCAAGGGCTTGCCGCTGGCTTCGGATCTGGCCAGTTTTTTGACCCAATCGTCCTGCGGAATCAGTTCATCGCAGCCCCGCAAAGTGACCGCCAGCGCCTCCCGGACACGGTCGCTTGCTACAAAATTGATGCCTGTCATCGTGTTTGTGGGCTGATTCATAGGGGTTTTCTCAATGCCTGTGCTGTGGAGGTCGTTATACTTGCGCCCTTCTTTACGCGACTTTGCGCAACATGGGGGTCACGGACGGAATTTTAGTCGTGCCCTGATCGTAGTCCGGGGTGCAGTGCCGCACGGTGGCCGCACCCTTCCCTTGACGGAGTTTGAATTTTGAAATATCGACTGATCCAAGCCGCTGAGGATTCTTTTGCCCATCTCAAAGACATTGCACAACGCCACCCCAAACAAGTCACCGCAGGCGTAGCCACCCTGCTGCTCGGCGGTGCCGGCGCCAGCTTCGCCGTAGCCTCGCTGGAAGCGCAGGAAAACACCCCCCCTCCTGCACAAATACTCATCGAAGACGTGACCACGCTGCCCCTGCCCGCCACGGCAGCACGCAACGGCACACGCCATGGCGCACCCCAGGGCCTGCGCCTGTACCGCTCGGATACCAGCCGCAGCAACGACACCGCCGAGTCCTTGCTCAAACGCCTGGGCGTGGTGGACCCTGCAGCCGCCGCGTTCTTGCGCTCCGACAAGCTGATACAGCAAAACCTGATGGGCCGCCTGGGACGCAACGTCAGCGTAGAGGCCTCCGAGCGCCATGCCCTGCAAAAGCTCACGGCGCGCTGGAGTCCTGAAGACGATGGCATGTTCAAGCGTCTGACCGTGGAAAAAACGCCCGCAGGCTTCAAATCCCGGCTGGAAACCCTGCCCATGAACGTATCATCCCGCCTGGCCAGCGGCACCATCCATTCATCCTTGTTTGCCGCAACCGATGACGCCCGTATTCCCGACTCCATCGCTGTGCAGCTCGCCGAAATATTCGCCGCTGACATTGATTTTCACCGGGGCTTGCGCAAGGGCGACCATTTCTCCGTGGTTTATGAAACCCTGGAAGGCGACGACGAACCGCTGCGTGCCGGGCGCGTACTGAGTGCCGAGTTCTTCAACGCGGGCAAAAGCCACCAGGCCATGTGGTTCCAGGAGCCTGCGAACTCCGCCAACAAGACGGCAGCGCCCAAGGGCGCCTATTACACCCTCGCCGGCGAGAGTCTGCGCAAGGCATTTCTGGCCTCTCCTATGGAATTTTCACGGGTCACGAGTGGCTTCAAGATGCGCTTTCACCCGATTTTTCAGACCTGGCGTGCCCATCTGGGGACGGACTACGCTGCGCCCACCGGCACGCCCGTGCGCAGCGTCGGCGACGGCACCGTCGAGTTTGCCGGTGTACAAAATGGCTTTGGCAACGTCGTCATCGTCAAGCACCGCAACAACAACACGACGCTCTACGCCCATCTGAGCCGCATCAACGTGCGTGGCGGACAAAGCGTCAGCCAGGGACAAAACATAGGCGCTGTGGGCCAGACCGGCTGGGCAACCGGGCCGCATCTGCACTTTGAATTCCGTGTCAATGGCGTGCACCAGGACCCCATGACCGTTGCCCGCCACAACGAATCGCTGCCTGTCGCAAGCTGGGCGCGGCCTGCATTCAACCAGGCAGCAACGCAGGTCAAGATGCAACTGGCCGCAGCAACACAGATGCTGCCCGGCAGCGCGCAGTAACCCAGTCATCTTGTCCAAAGAGCTGTCCAGAGAACTGTATATCGGCCTGATGTCGGGCACTTCGCTCGACGGAGTGGATGCGGTCCTGGTTGATTTTGCCGCCGCCCGCCCGGTGGTGCTGGCGCACAGCAGCGCAGCACTGCCATCCGAACTCAAGGCCGACTTGCTGGCCCTGAATACGCCTGGGAACAACGAACTGCACCGTGCAGCCCTGAGCGCCAATGCGCTGGCACGCTTGTATGCCCGTCTGGTCGCCGATCTGCTGCAAGCGCACGGCGTTGCGGCTAGCGCCATCACCGCTATAGGCGCACACGGGCAAACCGTGCGGCACCGCCCACAGGAATTTGATGGCACCGGCTACACCCTGCAGCTGAACAACCCGGCGCTGCTGGCCGAACTGAGCGGCGTGGATGTCGTCGCAGATTTCCGCAGCCGGGACGTGGCCGCAGGCGGACAGGGCGCGCCGCTGGTACCGCCCTTTCACCAGGCATTTTTTGGCGTGACCAACCGGAGTCTGGCCGTACTGAACATCGGCGGCATGACCAACCTCACGCTGCTCGGCCCCGATAATGCCCTATGCGGCTTTGATTGTGGCCCTGGCAATGCGCTGCTGGATGCTTGGTGCCAGAAACACACCCGGCAGGCATTCGACGCCGCAGGCCGTTGGGCAGCGCAAGGACAGGTACACGCTGGCCTGCTGGCCAGACTGCTGGAGGCCCCTTTTTTTGCCAAGCCACCGCCCAAAAGCACCGGGCGCGACCTGTTCAACCAGCAATGGCTGGCAGATGCACTGGCCACCGTGGAGCCGCTGCCCGCGCAGGATGTGCAAGCCACGCTGGCCGAACTCACCGCGCAAACCTGCGCTGCCAGCTTGACAACAGCGCTGCCAGAGTGCCGCACCCTGATCGTCTGCGGCGGCGGCGCCCTGAACGACGACCTGATGACCCGTCTGCAAGCCGCCCTGCCGTCCTGCCGGGTCACATCCTCGGCGGAATTCGGCCTGCCGGTGCTCCAGGTGGAGGCCACCGCTTTTGCCTGGCTGGCCCGCCAGACCCTGATGCGCCAGACCGCCAGCGTGCCCAGCGTCACCGGCAGCCGTGGCGCGCGCATACTGGGTGCCATTTATCCGGCAGCGCCTGCGGCGGCTGCAGCCTAGATTGCCAGGCTGGGCGAGTTACTCGCCTTCCCAATAGTCGAGCGATTGGCTCTCTCGCCCGACGAAAATGAAGCGTTGAGGCTTGCCATCGGCACTTGCGGGAAGCTCGGCAAGAACACCAAACTTTCCGGAGTTGGGATATTCGACAAGTTCGGGCGATAACTTTGTGCTCACGGCAAGATATCGCAACTCCTCTGTGCCGGAATTGAAGATTTGGTGCGCCATCTCCTTCCCCCCCGCAGTGCACGCTATTACGTCACCAACGCGAATAGGGTAGGTGTTTTCACCGATTCGAAGTTCACCAGTGCCTTGCAAGACGAAAAACATCTCTTCGTTTACGTGATGGTTGTGGGACGGAAATGCGCTTTTGCCGGGCGGAACAGCAGTAATGTTGTACCCAAGCTTCCGAGCACCAATGCGGGGGGAAATGTATCCCATCTTTGCATCGAAACGTTCCGCAACCTCTCCTGAAGGTGCAAAGACAGGAGGTCGCAGTTCAAAACTGATATCGGCAATGTTGATGATCGGCACAAGCATAAGTGTCTCCAACGGATTCAAAGGGCAAAATTATTAGGCCATTTCCGCAAAATCTCATCCCATATACCGTGGACGAATGAGGATGTCCCATTTGGGCAATAGAGGATTACGCACCAGACGTTCTTCCACGGCCTGCATGGCCTTCTTGGAAAGGCGCAGGCCCTTTTTGTAGG
>JAYRRD010000166.1:0-32012 GCA_041910275.1 Rhodoferax sp. | reverse complement strand
TAATTCTTTGAGGTTTGGCAAGCGCCAGTCACTTTTGCCAGCGTAACTGTGGGAGGCAGCCAGCGACAATGCTTCAGCCCAGGTATATTTTTCCGCGAAACCGAAACACGAACCGTCTGTCCAGTTCTGACCCTGAACGCAACGTTTCCATGTCAGATTGCTTGGCGTATGGGTCACGGTGCCATCACCATTGTCTGTATATGCTGCGTCCGGGTTGCTGGGTGTTGGTGTGTTTGCGCCGCAGGTGACCGCCTCAGCGGTGCCGGCCAGCAAACCGGCACTCAAAATCAAGATCAGGAAAAAATGACGGGATATCATGCAGATCACTCCTTATCACCACGCAGTGGGTGCATTGTGTTGTTTGACATATTCGTCCGGGTCACTGCCCTTTGCGCACAAGCAGTACTGCGCTGGGGTTATTGCGGTTGAAAACATAGGCTTTGCCAGAACTGAAGCTTACGTACCACGCCATGCTTGTGTCAAAAGAGACGGGCGAAGCAGACCAGGTGAAAGTGCTTGCCATGTTGGGGAAGTAGGTCGGATCAATTGCCGGGCTAGAGCGTCCGAGGTCGGCAATGTCGCTGAGTTCCTTGATGGATGGCATGCGCCAGTCACTGGCGCCGCACAAGCGGGCAGCGTTGACATCCGCGACAAACTTTTCGGTATCACAGCGACCGCTTGCGTGGCAACTGCCACCGGAGGATGTGCCCGGATTGCCGCCATTGGTGGAAGAATCGCTGTTGTACCAGGTGTAGGTATGGCTCTGGCTGTGCAAACCCGATGTGGTTTTGACCTCCCAGATCAGACCTGTCACGTTATCGCGCGTACAGGCCCAGCTTTTGGAACCTGTGCCCAAAGTGGCGCTGGCTGACAACACGCTGCCGTCATTGGCAATCTTGGTGAAATCAAAGCCTGCACCGCCACCACCCACCTTGAACAGCGTGCCATCTCTGGCCGCAGCATCACGCCCCTGGCTGGCATCCTGGCGCGGGTGTGTGCCTGGTTCGGTACTCAAGCCATTCTGCGAGTCATTGGCAAAATTAGTAATGCCTGTGTCGTTGAGGCCCGCAGCAAAAACAGAACCTGCACACAGCACTGTGGCAAACAAATGGCGTAGCAAACACAGTCCAGTAAACGAATGGGACTTGAAACGCATAGAAAAATACTCCAAAAACTAGGGAGAAGGTGCTGGCTCAACAATTCCAAATAGCGTCATAAGTACGCTTCGCATGGTATGCGTTAGCATAGCGCATACTATAGACTTTTAGATAAATAGTTTCCAGCTATGCTCAAGTAACTCGCTGATCTTAAATACTTTTTCCTGTAAGAATGGAAGTTATTTACCTGAAAGTCTATAGCCTGTTCACGCGACAGGCCGGCCTTTTCCAAGCGGTCAACGAACTTGAATGTGTCAAAAGTAATAGTGCTCATACCCCCAGTTTACCCTCCCATTGAGAAAATCGTGCCCTGTCCGGGTGGGGTGCGATTCGAATCACGCCAGTTTCATATCACCCGTGATATTAAAAATACCAAAGCCGCACTACAGGTGCTCCCCGCAAGCCTGTGTGGCACGTTTTTAACCTCGATTTAGCCTAAAATCAGGTATCAAATCAGCCTCTAGCCGCCGTGGGACAAGCGGGTACAGCTACTGAAAGGCTAGTAGGCCAGTACCCATGCCGTGTTTTGGACTCACAGGAGTCGAAACGCCAGTGCCGCAATGGCCGTTGGCGGCAGTGCGGCCAAAAGCAGTCCCAGCGGATGCACGGCTCCATCGTCGAAGTGGCCACGCAGGATGGCGATGCCTGCCGGATTGGGCGCATTGGCGATGATGGTCAGGCCGCCGCCGGTCACCGCACCGGCGACCAGTGCGTACTTGAAGCCATCGGACAGTCCTTCCACCAGCGAGCCGAGGTAGGTCAACGCCGCGTTGTCGGTGAATGCGGTCAGGATGGCGGCTCCGAAGAACACCTGGTCGCTGGTCATGCCCATGAGCACGGGTTGCAGCCACCATCGCTGTTGGCCACCCAGTACCACCAGGCCTGCCAGAAAGAAGGCAACCAGCAAGCCTTCGCGCAGGATCAGGCGGTCTTGATGGTGTTGGTAGGCGTGGGCCACCCCCAGGAAAAAGAGGAAGAGGCCCATGAACATCGCCGGGTGGTGCGCAAAGACCACGACGCCGACGAGAAACGCCAGATGCACCACCACCAGGGCAGCCGGTACCGGATTGCCATTGCGGTTTGTCGGTAATTGGTTCAATTGCCTCAATTGGCGTAGTTCCTTGCGAAACAGCAGCGTTGCCCCCAGGGCATTCACACACACTGCGATGCTGGCCTTCCAGCCGAACGTTGACAGCATGAAGGCCGTGTCCCAGTTCCATTGGCCAGCGACCATCAGCACCGGCGGCGCGGCGAATGGCGTCAGCGTGCCACCGATGGAGATATTGACGAACAGCACGCCCAGCGTGGCGTATTTCAGACGCGCAGAAATGCCGCTGCCAAAAAAACTATCGGACAGAATCAGTGCCGCCAGCGTCATGGCTGCAGGCTCGGTAATGAACGACCCCGACAAGGGCACCAGGGACAGCACAGTGAAATAAAACCCCATACAGCCCGGCAGGGGAATGGCGCGGGCGATGTGGCGCACACCGGCCATTGCGGTTTGCAGAATCGGGCGGGTGCCTGCAATCACCATGATGGCAAAGACGAACATCGGCTCGGTGAAATTGCGCGTGTCGATGTAGGTGGTCGCCACTTTTGCGCCATCGGTGACAAACATCGCCACGACCAGAATCAAGGCCCAGAAGCCAAACACCACTTCCACTTCGCCCAGCAGATGCCACACACCGGCGTGTGCCGGTCGGGTATGCGCCAGATGCTCGAAGAACCTGGTGGCAAAGGTGTGCAGGATGGCAACGGCAAACAGCATGGCACCGATCAGTTCGATGGTGGTGGGTGTCACATCTTCCCCTTGTTCAATGTCGCGAAAAAACCAGCAGATAAACACGCAAATATCTTCATATTCCCAATGAAACCATCGCGCATAAAATCTGGCAGATGAAGACGCAGCTTATCCAGCTTGAAGGCGAGCACTCATGGCAAATACGCCTGCAAGTCCCGTGGAACGAGCGGGAACAGCTATTGTCATAGTAGCAGGTTCGCACACATGCACGTGTCAGACACCATCCAGCCGCCACGCACACCCTGGAACGACTTTCCGGATGTGCTGATTCACGCCAGCGAGTCGGCGGTCAAACAGCATCCGGCCTATAGAGCGGCCAAGGCGGGGGATGGCAACGCTGCCATCGTGCTGGTCAACGACACCATGAGCACTGCACACAACCAGCGTCTACTGGATTTGCTGCGCGGACACCGGCCCACGCTGGTCAGTGCCCACGCCTATGAACGTGAAGGGGTCAATGCCATTCCCGAGATATTTGCCGATGTGCTTGGCAAGGCGCTGAACTGGCCCGTCGATGCCGGCGTGCTGCAAACCAACGTGGTTGCACACACGGGTGCTGATGGATTTTCCCGTCTTGCACGCCAGGCTAAGTTCTCCGGCGAAATTCAGGCAGGGGCCGAGTATGTACTGGTGGACGATTTTGTCGGCATGGGCGGCACATTGGCCAACATGAAGGGCTATATTGAATCCTGCGGTGGCCGGGTGTTGGCAGCGGTTTGCTTGACCGGCAAACCCCATTCCGCCAAACTTGCGCCCACACCGCAACGGCTGCACGAATTGAGAGCAAAACATGGAACAGAACTTGAAAACTGGTGGATTGGACGCTTCGCTCACACCTTCGACGCGCTTACTGAATCAGAAGCTCGGTATCTCGCCCGCACCGAGAGATCTGACACCATCCGAGATCGCATTGCTGCGAGCGAGTAAGCAGGAATTGGCTGCATTGGTGTCGTCCAAAGCCACACTGACTGCCAAACCGGACGTAGTAGCGCCGTCCTGACCTTATCCTTACGGAAAATACGCCTGTAAGCCCCGAGGGACGAGCGGTGTCAGCTATTATGAATATAGCAAACCCCAAAGACACTAAAATGGTGGGCTTTGTAATCACCCGACGACGGCTATATCTCCCATATCTCCTATATCCCCCATGCACACCTACCAGCAACCCGACCCTAGCGGCCATTTTGGCAAATATGGCGGCAGTTTTGTCTCCGAAACCCTGACCCATGCCATCCAGGAGCTGACGGATGCCTATGCCCGTTACCAGCACGACCCCGCGTTTCTGGCCGAGTTTGCATCCGAGCTGGCGCATTTTGTGGGCCGCCCCTCGCCGGTGTACCACGCCGCGCGCATGAGCCGGGAGATGGGCGGCGCGCAGATTTTTCTCAAGCGCGAAGACCTCAACCACACGGGCGCGCACAAGGTCAATAACACCATCGGCCAGGCCATGCTGGCACGGCGCATGGGCAAGCCGCGCATCATTGCCGAAACCGGCGCTGGCCAGCACGGCGTGGCTACCGCGACCATTTGCGCACGCTACGGTCTGGAGTGTGTGGTCTACATGGGTAGCGAGGATGTCAAACGCCAAAGCCCCAATGTCTACCGCATGAAGCTGCTGGGTGCAACCGTGGTGCCGGTGGAAAGCGGCAGCAAAACCCTCAAGGATGCGCTGAACGAAGCGCTGCGCGACTGGGTGGCCAACGTGGACAACACGTTCTACATCATCGGCACCGTCGCCGGCCCCCACCCGTATCCCACGATGGTGCGCGATTTTCAAAGCGTCATCGGCAAGGAGTGTCTGGTGCAGATGCCCGAGATGCTCAAGGCTGCTGGCTGCAAGGGTGAACAACCCGATGTCGTGGTGGCCTGTGTGGGCGGCGGCAGCAATGCCATGGGCATTTTTTATCCCTATATCGGGCATGCGGCGACGCGCCTGATCGGGGTGGAGGCGGCGGGCGAGGGGTTGGACAGTGGACGGCATGCGGCGTCGATCCAGCGCGGTGCGCCCGGCGTGCTGCACGGTAACCGCACGTATGTGTTGCAGGATGACAACGGCCAGGTGACCGAGACGCACAGCGTCAGCGCCGGACTGGACTATCCCGGCGTAGGCCCCGAGCATGCCTACTTGGCCGACACAGGCCGCGCCGAATACGTTGGCATCACCGACCGCGAGGCGCTGGATGCCTTTCATTACCTGTGCCGTGCCGAGGGCATCATTCCGGCGCTGGAATCCAGCCACGCACTGGCCTATGCCATGCAGCTGGCCAGGACCATGCGCGCTGACCAGTCCATCCTGGTCAATCTGTCGGGGCGGGGCGACAAGGACATCGGTACCGTGGCCGATCTTTCCGGGGCTGACTTTTTCTGCCGTCCGAGCTGCCAGGGGCAATCGGTCAAGGGTGGCGCGCAGGTGGTGCAGCTGGCCAGGACTGGGGGTGCCGCATGAGCCGAATCAGTTCGACATTTGCCGCGCTCAAGGCCCAGGGACGCAAGGCGCTGATTCCCTTTGTCACTGCCGGTTATCCGTATGCCGACTGTACGCCCGAGCTGATGCACGCCATGGTGGCGGGCGGGGCGGACATCATCGAGCTGGGCGTGCCGTTCTCTGACCCCAGCGCAGACGGCCCGGTTATCCAGCGGGCTGGCGACAAGGCGCTGGCCTTGGGTATTGGTCTGGTACAGGTTTTAGCCATGGTGCGGACCTTTCGTCAGAGCGATACCACGACACCCGTGGTGCTGATGGGCTACGCCAACCCGGTCGAACGCTATGACCAGATGCATGCCGATGCGCAGGGTGGGAGTGCGTTTGTACGCGATGCGGCGGCTGCCGGGGTGGATGGCGTGCTGATTGTTGATTACCCGCCCGAAGAATGCACGGCCTTTGCCGCCGAGCTGCGCGCGCACCAGATGGACCTGATCTTTCTGCTGGCCCCGACCAGCACCGAAACCCGCATGCAACAGGTCGCGCGTGTGGCCAGCGGTTATGTGTACTACGTCTCGCTCAAGGGCGTGACCGGCTCGGGTGCGCTCAATGTCCAGGCCGTCGAAGCCATGCTGCCCAGGATTCGCCAGCACATCACGACGCCTGTGGGCGTTGGTTTTGGCATCCGCGACGCAGCCACGGCGCAGACCATTTCCAGGGTGGCCGACGCCGTGGTGATCGGTTCGCGCATCATCGAACTGCTGCAAGACCAGCCGCGTGCCCAGGTGGCCGGCACGGTACAGGATTTCTTACGGGGAATCCGCACGGCGCTGGATGTGCGTTAAGGCAACTTGGCTTGTAACCAGCTGGGAAACTGGTGCCACGGCAGGGCCTGATGACCACCGGGCAGGGCGCGTGCGGTCTCGCTGCGGCAGACGATCAGACCCTGCTCCCACGCTTCGCTGCCCAGGGTGTTGAGCAAACGGGTCAAAGGCGCCAGATGGCCGACGCTGGGGCTGGCCGTCAGCTTGACCTCCACCGCCTGCAATTTGCCGCCGATGGCAATCAGTAAATCGACCTCCAGGCCATCGTGCGAGCGCCAGAAATACAATTCGGGCTTGCGACCTGCGGCCATGAACGCCTTGACAGCTTCCGCCACCACCCAGCCCTCGAACAGCGCACCGGCCATGGGGCCAGCCAAAGCGGCTGTGGCATCGCTCTGGCGCGTCAGTAAACTGACCAGCGCAGCATCCAGAAAATAGAATTTTGACGCCTTCACCACCCGTTTGCCGTAATTGCGGTGCCAGGGTGGCAAAAAATAGCCGATGTACGACGCCTCCAGAATGCCACCCCATGACTTGACGGTGGGCTGGCTGATGCCGATTTCGCGCGCCAGCTCGGCGGCATGAAACTCCTGGGCATGGTGGGCGGCAGCCAGCGTCAGAAACTGGTTGAAGACGTGCAAATCGGGCACGTTGCGAATCTGGCGCACATCGCGCTCGATGTAGGTGGAGACATAGCTGCGCAACCATAGATCGCGCCGCTGCGGGTACAGCGCCACCCCCGGATAGCCGCCCGACCACAGCGTCTCTTCCAGTTCATGGCGCGGGTATTCGCTGTGGCTAAAGGGTGGCAGCTCAAGAATGGCAACCCGTCCGGCCAGCGATTCGCTCACGTCGCGCATCAGTGCGAACTGCTGTGAGCCGGTCAGCAGCCATTGGCCATTGCGCTGCGGCTCACGGTCAATGCGCATTTTCAGGTGTGGTATCAATTGCGGGACGTATTGAATCTCGTCCAGAATCAATGTTCTTTGCCCAAAGCGTGCCAGAAACCCGTTCGGGTCTTGCAGGGCATAGTCGCGCTCCAGCGGATCGTCAAAACTCACATAGTCTGCCTGTGCGCTTGCTTCGTGCAGCAAAAAGGTGGTCTTGCCGGACTGGCGTGGCCCGGTGATCAGCACGGCAGGAAAACCGGCCAGCGCCTGTTGCAGGGTGAGGGCGAGCGTGCGTTGCTGGTACATCGGCTGATACTAAATAAAGCGTGTTGTTGCTGTATTGACAGCTGCCCTCGCTCGTTCTACGACTACGAAGTCGCCGAATTCAATCCGAAGATTTGCCGTCTAGGGCTATGGCAGAGAAGAATCCTGTGCCTTCGTGGGAATACCGCCGTGCGGTCAAAGCGAATTTCAACTAATGGGTTGCGGTTTTACTGTGCGCGAAATTACACCTTCAAGTTCGCTATCAATGAAACCGACGAGTGCTCGCAGTGCAGTAACGGACGACTCAATAAATTCGGGTCTGATGTCGATTTCGTAGTTTTCTACATCGACTCCCTGAAGTCGTTTGAACTTGTCGCGCACCTTCTTTCGCTCATCTTCAAAGAGGGCTTCAATCGCGCCATTGTTATGAACTAGCTCATTTCGAATTTCGTTGATGGTGTAGAACTTAGCCCATGTGTCTTCGGGAACGACGAAATGGCCATACCGCTCTAGATATTTGCGACGCCGCACCCACTTCTCGCCATGGATCTCGTCAAGCGCAAAGACGATTCTTTCTCCAAGAGCTATGGTTAGCCGAGTACATGAGTCAGCTAGATACTTTTCCCCGAGAGACGCCAGATAAATTACGTGAGAGTAACGGGAACGCTTTATGAAGTACCGAACAGGAAGCATCCCTGAATCATTGATGTCCTCTATACCCTTGGCTATCTGTTCCTGGATGAAATCCTGTTCCGTCACCAGCATCATCTTGTACAGCGACTCTGTTTCGTGGAAGTACCATTCAAATAGCTCTAGTTCATCGGATGGGAGCAACGGCGGCCTTGATAAATCGGCCAGGAAGGTATGTCGCATCGCATGCTCAACTGTAGTTCTCTTCTTTTCAGTCATGACTCTCCCCTATTTCGCACAGACCATGTTGCATAGCCAACGCCTTCAGAAAAGGCTCCGCTGCACACTCTCACCGGCACCGCCTCCAAGAATACGCAAGTAGGCATCCTTGCTTTCCAAAGCTTCACATAGCAATCCTGCTTGGCTTAGAGAAACATACAAAGCCGCAGATCGCGCCTGACAGTTCAGTGACTTTTCGGGATTGAACTCGATGTCAGTAAAGGCATCGTATTGAGACAGTTGGCTGGCAAGATCGGGGTTTGCCTTCAACGCTTGTAGGTAAATCCAGTCATAGAAACCTGTTCTTGGTTCGGTGGGCCACGCTTCTCCGGAAAATGAGAAGCTGATTATGCGGCCAGAATCACGGAGCCGTGGATCCCCTTTAGCTTCACGAGAAGACTTATCAAGCAAATCAGTAAAGGGGCCGCCACGCTCAAATACTTTCCCAGCCTGAAAAGCGACCTCGACATTAATCAACTTGCCGCCAAGAGGCAGTGCGAGATTGAACGCGCTGAGGCGAACACCTATGGCGTCGGGTGACTTGCTCGATATTTCGAGAATGCGGGAAGCTGACAGCCGAACCCTAGCCGCATCGTGGAGTGATGCAATGGACTTTTGCTTCTGCGATACGGCCATTCCCGCAAACCATTTGAATTCGAAAGGAATTTCAGCAACGAAGGCAGTTTTTGACCTACGCGGGACGAAAACAGGACGGTTAGCCATAGTCACAATGGAATGTCATCGAGAAAGGTTGTGTCTTCAGGAACACGGACTGCCTCGCTGGCCTGCCAATGCTTGTAGTCATCACGTTTTTCAAACAGCTCAGGGGCAGCACCAACACGCCAACGAGGCTGTAGCGAACGCAATGATTGTTCTAGTTGCAGGTTCTGGCGTAAGAGGACAACTGCTGCGATCCTGCTAGCCGGGATGCGTCCGAAGGCGAGAATTTCTGCTTGGGGATCGGTAGTCCAATGTGCTTTCAGGCCTCTTTCGGACCGTAGCCCTTTGGGTTCATCGAAATACATCCCGCAAAGGCCTTTGAGCCCCATGTGAGAGCCAGAAGCTAGACCTTCATCACCGAGGTGACGAAAGCGGCCATTAGCTGCGTTTGTGGAAAAGAACAGGCAGGGCATATCAGTAAGAATCTCTGGCGAGATTGCAACCAACGCCCAATTCGAAACATCTGGATTCTGGTAGTGGCAATACCAGAACATCTTGTAGTTGATAAATCCGGCACTCAGGCAAGTGGCCTCGGGAAAGCCGTCAAAGCGGTAGGCATCGTTCCAAGGGAATCCCTCGGGAATCTCTGCTCTCGGTAGGACGCCATGTGCAGCGATACCGTCCAAGTTTGCAGTTCGCGTGAAATGATAGAGATACCTGACTCCCCGTTCGCGAATGAATGTCTTAATCCCCAGAGAATCCCTCTGCTGTGCTTCCAGCATCATGGACTTCAATCTTTCAATGCGCTTCTCTTGCCTAAGCTTGTTTGCTTTCTCAGCCGCAGCACGAGCTTGCTCAAGGGAGATACGCCCTTCCTCTTCCCGTTCTGCACTGGCAATCGCAAGTGATTCCTCCTTCTTACGTCGCCGACTGTTGATGAGTTGCTGCATCTCATGTCGCAGTACTGGTGCTCTAAGGAGATACTCGACGCATAGTGCTTCGACTGTTGCAACGCCAGTCGCTCTAGCATCTCCTGGAATATCTGACAGATACTTTGCATAGTAGACATATGCCCATTCGCCCTTCCAGCTAGAGGCGACATCGTTCCAGTATGTCGTCCAATCAGATGCTCTGACATAGAGGTATTCCGAATCAGAGGGCTGATTGAAGGAAAGTGTTCGGTCAAGAAAGACCCAGCCAACTCGGTTCCGTCCCAGCCAGACACCTTTCCCGTCATTGTTGAGGGCGTCGGCTACGGGCACAAAAACAGGTTTCGATGTCATCATGGGTTCGGTAATTGACGATGCGATTGAATTATCCGCCCAATCTGGCGAATCTGAACAGGAGGGCGACGGAATCCTAATACTAAACTAAAATTGGATTTTTGTTTGGACAATTATTAGCCGATGCTTTTGCCCAGCTGCGCCCCTTAATCTGCGCTCGTCCGCACCGGGTAAAGGCACTTCGCGACCGCAAGCTTGTGCCATACTTGCCCGCATGCGGTTGAACTTCCTATCCGCCAAAGCAAGGTCGCACGTCCTGGTCGCGGCCAACCGCAACTCCATCTGCCACTTTGAAGCGAAAATCAAACCCACCATTGACCACGTTTGGAACGCCTCATGACGAACAACATTTTTCTGACCCGCGTCGTGCTGCGCAATTACAAAAGCATAGGCGTGTGCAATGTGCTTCTAGGCCCCTTGACGTATCTGGTCGGCGCCAATGGATCGGGCAAAAGCAATTTTCTGGATGCCCTTCATCTGGTACGCGACGCCTTGTCGGGCTCTTTAGACAATGCACTCAACGAGCGCGGCGGACTGATGGAAGTGCGTAGACGTTCCAGCGGCCATCCAACCAATTTTGCGATCCGCCTGGAATTTGCCCTTCCCAGTGGTCAAACAGGTTTTTATGCCTTCAATGTTGGCGCGCTCGCCGGGCGGGGCTACGAGGTTCAAACGGAAAAATGCGTCATCGGTGGCGTTGGCAAGGGGCCTTTTTTTCACATAGATCGTGGCGTACTCAAGGCCAGCAGCGAGCCCACCTTTCCTGCCGTAACGCCCGACAGACTGGCCTTGGTCAGCGCATCGGGGATGACGGTGTTTCGACCTGTTTTTGATGCGTTGACCAGCATGGGGTTTTATAACCTGAACCCGAAACTCATGCGCGACCCCCAAAAACCACAGGATGGACGCATGCTGAAACCGGTGGGTGAAAACATTGTGAGCGTCATTGGCCATCTGGAGCGCGTGGCGCCCCATAATCTGGCCCTGATTGAAAACTACCTGCAAACCGTCGTTCCAATGATGCATGGTTTGGAACGAAAGCAAATAGGTCCGCTGGAAACGCTGGAATTCCGTCAGGAGGTTGCTGGCGCACAGGCGCCATGGCGTTTCCCGGCGCAAAACATGTCGGACGGTACGCTGCGCGCACTGGGCGTGTTGACCGCTTTGTTTCAGGGCAATAAGGACCATGCACCGTCTCTTGTCGGGATCGAAGAGCCTGAAACCGCCTTGCATCCGGCTGCGAGTGCGGCATTGCGCGAGGCCTTGACCAAAGCAGCCGAATCGACCCAGGTGATTGTCACCAGCCACAGCCCCGACTTGCTGGACGACCGCAATATCCAGCCGCAACATATTCTGGCGGTTGTTTCTGAGGGTGGGGACACCCGCATTGCGCCACTGGATGCGGCATCTGTCAGCGTGATGCGAGACCACCTGTTTTCTGCCGGCGAATTACTGCGCCTGGATCAACTCAAACCCGATGAGGGCTTCTTGCGTGAGCAAACGGCCAGGCAATTGGATTTATTCGGGGCATTGACGCCATGAGCGCAGTGGCTTCTATTGTGGAAGGGGATGGCGAGGTTGCTGCACTTCCCATTTTGCTGCGGCGTCTGTCGCAATGGCGTGGAGCGGTCGGGTATGTGGATGTTTTGACACCCATCCGCGTTCACAAGGACCGCTTCCTGAATCGTCCGCAAGAGTTTTCCAGGCATCTGAAGCTGGCGGCAGCCAAGTGTGGCGATGCGGGTTGGGTGCTGATTTTGTTCGATGCGGATGACGACTGTCCAGCTAAAAAAGGCGCTGCCGTATTGGAGCAGGCGCGGGCCGTCATCCCGCACCGTCGGGTTGCGGTGGTGCTGGCCAATCGGGAGTACGAGGCTTGGTTTATTGCCGCTGCCGCGTCATTGAATGGCATTCGGGGCTTCAAATATCTGGATGCACAGGCACCTGCCGATCCAGAAGTCCCACGCAATGCAAAGGGTTGGATGCGCGACCACATGCCTGCAGGCTACGGTGAAACGACGGATCAACCAGCCTTCACCGCACAATTCGATTTGGATTTGGCCTATCAACACAGCCGCTCTTTTCGCAAGCTTTGCGCAGAATGGGATAGAAATTCTGCAACGGTGGTTCATTGATCCCAGATGGAATCCGCCAACTACATCACGCATTATTTGATAGCTGTTCCCGCTCATTCCACGGGGGCTATCGGCCAGAATGGCACATAAATGTGGTGCCTGGACCGCGCTTTCACCAGCCTCCTGCTCCTGATGGGCGTTGCGCGCGTAGGGCGGCAGCAATCAATTTGACCGATTCTTCATGGCCACCCCTGCGTGCAAAGTCCAGCGCGCTTTGGCCCAGGGCGTTGGTGAGGCTTGGGTCGGCGTCGGCTTGCAGCAGCGCGCCGACGGTTTCCGGGTTGCCGTACCGGGCGGCCATCATCAAGGGGGTGGTGCCGTTGGGTGATTCGGCGTCGATGTAAGCGTCGTTGTCGAGCAGCAGTTGCACGATTTCCACGTGCCCGCCGGTGGCGGCATAGTGCAAGGGGGTCCAGCCGGGTTTGTTGACGTCGGCATCGCGGGCAATGAGTTGTCGGCACAGCGCGGTGTGGCCTTTGAGCGCGGCCAGCATCAGGGGGCTTTCGTCTTGCGCAGTGCGGACTTCGACTTTGGTGGCGGGGCTTTCCAGCAAGGCGGCAACGGCTTGCAATGCATTGGTGCGTAGCGCCAGGATCAGACCGTATTCCTTGTCGGGATTGAGGGTGTTGGGATCAAAGCCGCGTTGGAGCAGGGCGCGGATGGTATAGGCCCGGTTGCTCTGGATGGCGAAGAAGAAGTCGTCGTAAGACCCGGCGTGGGCGCCGCCCCATACCAGCCAGAACATAAGACAGACAAGCCGCCAGACACGGTGGCTCATGGCAATACGGCGGGAAACAAACGGGTGAAATTCGCGCTGGTCTGCGCGCCAATGGTTTCAGCGCTGCAACCCTTGATCTGTGCCAGCTGCTGCGCCACATACGGCAGGTAAGACGGGTTGTTGACCTTGCCACGAAAGGGCGTGGGCGCCAGGTAGGGGCTGTCGGTTTCGATCAGCAGCCTGTCTTGCGGCACCCAGGCCGCCACGGCGCGCAAATCCTGCGCGGTCTTGAAGGTCACGATGCCGGAAAACGAGATGTAAAACCCCAGATCGAGCGCCTGGCGTGCAACCGCCAGACTTTCGGTAAAGCAGTGAAACACCCCACCGGCACAACCCGCGCTGCCATCCTCGCCTTCTTCGCGCAGGATCGCCAAAGTGTCTTGGGCGGCACTGCGGCTGTGGATGATGAGCGGCTTTTGCAAGGCACGCGCTGCGCGGATGTGGACCCGAAAGCGCTCGCGCTGCCAGGCCATGTCGGCGTGCGTGCGCGTGCCCAAGCGGTAGTAGTCCAGCCCGGTTTCGCCTACCGCCACGACCCTGGGTAGTTGTCCCAGTTGCACCAGACGCTCTACGTCGGGTTCGCTCACGCCTTCGTTGTCAGGGTGCACGCCGACGCTGGCCCAGAAGTTGTCGTAGGTGGTCGCCAAGTTGTGGACTGCCGGGAATTCCTCCATGGTTGTGCAGATGCACAGGGCGCGGTCCACGCGCGCAGCGGCCATGGCCTGGCGTATGGCAGGCAGCGTGTCGATGAGTTCGGGAAAGGTCAGATGGCAGTGGGAATCGGTAAACATCAGATCGTCTGGGTCGGGCGGTCAGAACCCAGATGGGCGCCGAGAATCTGTTCTATTTTTTGCTTGAGCGCTTGCGATTTTTCATCCTTTGGGAAGCGGATGCCAACGCCTTGTGTGCGCGAGCCCGCTGCACGCGCCGGTGTCACCCACGCCACCTTGCCCGCTACGGGATAGCGGTGCATGTCTTCGGGCAGGGTCAGGAGCACGTACACGTCGTCGCCCAGGGCATACTCGCGCGTGGTGGGAATAAACACGCCCCCCTCGCTGAACAAGGGGATGTAGGCGGCATACAGCGCGGATTTTTCCTTGATCGTCAACTGTATGACACTGGGTCTGGGGGTTTGGGCTGGTGCGTTCATGGTCGGGAGTTTAGTGCCGATTGTGCTTGTGCGACAAGTGCTTCGTGCATCAAAGGGGCGTTGAAAGGGTGTTCCACGGTGCGCATGCTGCGCATCAGGGCATGGCTCCAGTCGGTCAGGGCGTGCAATGAGGTTCCGCCAGCGCCAGCGAGTGTATCGGCGGCAAAAAAGCGGGGTTGGGCGCCCACGTGGCAGGCCAGGAGATCGTGGCAGAGCTTGTGCAGGGCATCGACGATTTGTGTCGGGGTCCAGTCCTTGAAATACGCAACCTCGCCACGGGCAACGGCCTTGGGCAGTGCAGCCCAGCTCGCCGGGTTGCGAGCGGAGTTGGCAAAGGCCAGGGCATCTTCGGGGCGTCCACCCGTGGCCTGGAGCAGCAGCTGTGCCTGGGGCCTTGGCAAGCCTTGCGCTTGCAGCCATTCCAGGCTGCTGGCGGTGTCGGGCCAGTGCATGGCGTGCCCCAGGCAGCGGCTGCGGATGGTGGGCAGCAGCTGGTGCGCAGATTCGCTGGCGAGCACAAATTTCACATCGCCAGCAGGCTCTTCGAGTGTCTTGAGCAAGGTGTTGGCGGTGATGGTATTCATCTGTTCCGCCGGAAAAATCACCACCACCTTGCCACGGCCACGTGCGTTGGTGCGCTGGGAAAATTCGACCGCATCGCGCATGGCCTCAACCCGGATTTCCTTGCTGGGCTTGCGCTTTTTTTCATCAATTTCTTTCTGTGCCGCAGCGCTCAAAGACCAGCCCAGCTCCAGCGTACGGTTTTCGGGCAGTAAAACGCATAAATCGGCATGGGTATGCACGTCGATGGCGTGGCAGCTGCCACAGGTGTTGCAAGCGCCGGTACCGTGTGTGTCGGGTTTTTCACACAACCAAGCGCGCGCCATCTCCATGGCCAGGTGGTATTGGCCCAGGCCGGATGGGCCATACAGCAGCCAGGCGTGGCCGCGCTGTGCCAGCAGCACACGGGTCTGGGCGGCAATCCAGGGGGGGATGGTGGTCATGGCAACAGCCCCCTGGCGCGCAGCGCTGCGTCCACGTCGTGCCACACGGCGTCGGCAGTCTGGTTGGCGTTGATGCGGACAAAACGCTCGGGATCGGCCTGCATGCGCCTGGCATACCCGGCGGCGACGTGTTCAAAAAACGCTGCCGGTTGGGATTCAAATTTATCTGGCAGGCGTGCCCCCGTCAGGCGCTGGGCGGCAATGTCGGCGGGCAGGTCAAACCACAGCGTCAGATCCGGGGCCAGCACATGGCCATTTGCTTGCATGGTTTGCACCCAGCGCTCCAGTGTCAGCAGGATGTCCCAGTCAAAACCCCGCCCCGCACCCTGGTAGGCAAACGTGGCATCGCTGAAGCGGTCGCACAGCACCACGTCGCCGCGCGCCAGGGCTGGAGCGATAACATGCTGCAAGTGGTCACGCCGGGCGGCGAACACCAGCAGGGCTTCGGTCATGGCGTCCATGGCTTCGTTGAGCACCAGTTGGCGCAGCTGCTCGGCGATGGGCGTTCCACCGGGCTCACGGGTCAGGACGACGGATCGGCCCCGTTCCCGCAAACACTGCGCCAGCGGTGCAATGTGGGTGGACTTGCCAGCGCCGTCAATGCCTTCAAAACTGATGAAGAGTCCCTTGGGTTCATTCATGGTGTGGTGTGCGCACCTTGGGTGCGTTGGGCACGTTGGTATTGGTTGACGGCCCGGTTGTGTTCGTCCAGCGTGTTGCTGAACTGGCTGGTGCCATCGCCTCTGGCGACGAAATATAAGGCCGTGCTGGACGCAGGGCGCACCGCCGCCAGCAAGGCTGCCTTGCCGGCCATGGCAATGGGCGTCGGAGGCAGGCCGTTGCGGGTGTAGGTGTTCCAGGGGGTGTCGGTTTGCAGGTCTTTTTTGCGCAGATTGCCGTCAAAAGACTCCTGCATGCCGTAAATCACGCTCGGGTCGGTTTGCAGCCGCATGCCTATGCGCAAGCGGTTGCAAAATACGGCGGCAATGGTCGCGCGGTCATCGGGTGCGGCGGTTTCTTTTTCCACAATGCTGGCCAGTATCAGGGCTTGTTCCGGGGTTTGCAGGGGGCAGTCGGGGTCGCGCAGCGCCCAGGCGGCGGCCAGTTTCTTGTCCATGGCACGCAAGGCGCGCTGGAGCAGTTCCAGATCGCTGGAGCCTTTGCGGTAGGTGTAGGTGTCAGGAAAGAAGCGCCCCTCCGGTGCCAGCCCAGGGCGCCCCAGCAAGCGCATCAGAGCCTCGTCTGACAAGGCACGGGATTCGGGCTTGAGATGCTGTGCCTTGGCCAGGGCGTTTTGCATCTGGCGAAAGTTCCAGCCTTCCACGATGGTCACGCTGCCCAGGGTTTCATCTCCGTGCACCAGTTTTTGCAGCAGATTGCGCGGCGTGGTGTCGCGTGTCAGCTCGTAGCTGCCCGCCTTGATCTGGCGCGATTGTCCCGATAGCCGAAACCACCAGTACAACAGGTCCGGGTTCACCGGCGCTCCGGCGTCCGCCACCGCTTTGGCGATCCCGCGCACGCTGGTGCCGGGTTCGATGTCCAGGTCCACCGTAGGCGTAGGCAAATCAAAACGCTGCTCCAGCCAGAAGTAGCCCGCGCCCAATCCGGCCAGGACCATGGTAAGAGTAATGGCAAGAATGAAGCGCACAGCCCTAGAAACTTTGTGAAATCATGGGAGAGATGATAATTCACGCCATGATGAACGATCCGACACCACATCCCTTCAGCCACCTGGCTACACCGCTTCATGGTGTGGCCCGGTTGAGCCATTGGGGCATCATCCGGCTTGCGGGCGAGGATGCTGCCAAGTTTATTCACAGCCAGTTAAGCCAGGATTTTGTGCTGCTGGGCCAGGACACGGCGCGGCTGGCAGCATTTTGTTCTGCCAAGGGACGCATGCAGGCCAGCTTCATTGGCTTCAAGCGCGCCGATGGCGAGATCATGTTGCTGTGCAGCCGCGATCTTCTGAGCGCCACGCTCAAGCGTTTGTCGATGTTCGTTTTACGTTCCAAGGTGCGCCTGAGCGATGCCACCGACGAATGGGCCATCTATGGACTGGCGGGAGATGCTGTAAAAAAAATAGCTGATCCCGCACATTCCGTCTGGTCCAGAAGCGATCTGGATGCACAAACGATCATCCATCTCTATCCTGCGGACCAGACGCCCCGGCAGCTGTTGATTGCGCCGACATCCGCACCAGCTCCGGCGGGTGCGGAGCTGGCGCTGCCCGTGTGGCTCTGGGGCGAGGTGCGCAGCGGCGTGGCCATGCTCAGTGCGGCGGTAGTGGATGCTTTTGTTCCCCAGATGCTCAACTACGAGTCCGTCGGGGGTGTCAATTTCAAAAAGGGCTGCTATCCTGGCCAGGAAGTCGTTGCGCGCAGCCAGTTCCGTGGCACGCTCAAACGCCGTGCCTTCCTGGTGCATGCCGAGGCGGCCATGGCTGCGGGCGATGCGATTTTTGCCAGTGGCGATGCTGATCAGCCCGTGGCCACCGTCGTGCAGGCGGCTGCGGCGCCACAAGGCGGTTTTGATGCCATAATTTCTGCCCAATTGGCTGCCGTGCAGGGTGGGAATGTGCATCTGGGGCGTTGTGATGGCCCGATTTTGCACATCCTGCCCTTGCCTTACCAGCTGCTGGAAGATGTTTAAAGTGACCGCATGCTAAAAAACACGTCGTATCCATGTATATTGCACGGTCAGAAAAAATATTGAGAAGGGATCGGTTCCTAAGATGTCCGCACCGTTAACCAAAGAAGAGGCACATGCACGCCTGGGCGCCATCACGCGGGAAATGCACGAGGCCCTGACGATTCTGGGCAGCAACCAGCTCAGTGTCATCGTCAAGGAGATTCCCAATGCGCGCGATAGGCTGACCTATGTCGGCAAGATGACCGAGGATGCCGCCAACAAGGTCTTGACTCTGGTGGAAAAAGCCAAACCGGAGTGTGACGACCTGGCGTCGCGTGGCATAGAACTCGGCCAATCGCTTTCCAAGATGGCCGGTACCGATAACCTGAGCATGGAGCGCGCCCGTGCCTTGTTGGGGCTATGCAGCAAGTTTGCCGACAGCACGGCCAAGTTTGCCGGCAACCAGGCGGATGTGCTCAGTGACATCATGATGGCGCAGGATTTTCAGGATTTGTCCGGCCAGGTCATCAAAAAGGTGATCGACATCATCACGCGCACCGAAATACAGCTGGTGCAATTGCTCATCGACAGCGCTCCGACACCCCCCGAGGGCGAGACCAGTCCCGGTGAGCTGGTTGTCACCACGGTGGACAACCATGTGCTCGAAGGCCCGCAGACGGCGGAAACTGCCTTGCAGCAAAACGATGTGGATGACTTGCTGGCGTCCCTGGGTTTTTAACTGCTAATTGCTATTGCCGCTGTAGCAGGTGATGCAGTTGCGCCCGGCGCGCTTGGAGGCGAAGAGCGCTTCATCGGCCATGGTGACCAGTTTGCCAGGCGTGACACCCTCGGCCAGCGGCGCAGCACCTATGCTGATCGTGATGGAGACCTTGGTGCTGTCATCAATGAAAATCCTGGTTTTCTCCACGGTACTGCGCAGGCGCTCCAGCAGGATGCCCGCGTGCTCCACCTTGAGCTGCGGCAGAATCAGCGCAAACTCTTCTCCGCCGTAGCGGCACAGTGAATCCGAGGCACGCAGCATGCCGCACATTTGCGCGGAGATGTTGCGCAGCACCGTGTCCCCCGCGGGGTGGCCCAGGGTGTCGTTGATATGTTTGAAGTGGTCAATGTCAATCATCACCAGGGTCAAGGGCCGGTCATGGCGGCGTGCGCTTTGCACTTCCTGCGTGATCTGCTCGTCAAAATACTTGCGGTTGTACAAGCCGGTGAGGCCATCGCGCCGGTTGGATTCCTCCAGGTCCAGCGTTTGCTCCAGCGACACATCCAGCAAACGCTTGGCCTCGGCCAGCTCGGTGACGTCGTGCACCACGATGCAGGCGCCTTCGACCTGGCCATTGGGGTCGCGCACCGGGAAGATGGATGCATCCTGGTACATGAACTCATTGTCCTGGGCCAAAATGGCGGGCGCCTTGAAACGAAACAGGTAGGGGCGCTGCTGCCATGAGCTGTACGACGCCGTTTTGAGCACCATGCAGCTGCGGATTTTCTTTTCCAGCCAGTTGCGGTTGAGTTCCGGGAAGGCGTCGAACAGATTTTTTCCTAAAATTTCTTCGGCCCGGACATTGCTGTTGAGTTCCATGAACCGGTTCCACATGACCACGGCAAAGCGGCGGTCCACCACCGCAATGCCAACGGTCAGCAGATTGTTCACAACATCTGCGGAATCAGGTTGCAGACTTGGTACGGAGTCCATAAGCGCGGTGCTCAAATGCGTTTGGCCAGCGCCTGCTTGAGCGCAGGCAGGCTGGCGGGTTGTACGCTGACCATCAGCTCGAACGGCACATCGTGTGCTTCGAGGTGAAACACGATGTCGATCAGCAGCATTTGTCCGCTGAGGTTTTCCCATTCGCCAAACAGGTGCCAACCGGCCTCTGTGGTGGGTACATCAAAGGCCATCACGCGCGGTGGCCGCAGGCCCATGCGCAGCTCCAGCAAGGCGCTGATTTCCAATACACAGGTGCTGGCCAGGGCATTGCTCAACTCCAGCAGCAGTTCCTCGCGCTGGCGGCGGCCATCGCCGTCGCGGTCATCAAAGCCCAGCACCTGGCGTAGCGCTGCATAGCTGGCAGGCCCGTACACGACCGCGATGGTGCCGGCAAACTCACCAAAAAACTCTTGTTCCAGCACACTGATGCGTTCGTAGGTCTGCATCAAACGGGTGCGGGTAGCGCGCAGGTCGGCGGCGCTGACGGCGCGGATTTCAGGAACCCGTAAATTGACAAAGCCGGAAAAAGCCTCCGCCAGCGTGGCCCCGGCCTTGCCCATGGCCACATTGACGGTTTCGCCTAATACATCGCGCTCATCTTCGTTGAACAATTCGTCATCCATGAATCACCCCCAGGTGACTGAGCATGGCACGCAAGGGTTCCAGGCGGATGGGCTTGTCGATAAAGCCCGTGGCGCCCAGGGCTGCAACCTTTTCCTTGGCCAATCGCTGGATATCGGCGCTGACGACGATGACACGGGAGTTCAAATTCTGGCGCCGCATCTCGGCCAGAACATCAAAACCACTGACACCCGGCATGGTCAGGTCCAGCAGCACCAGGTCCACGTGCTGGCTGGCAAGAATCTGCAGCGCCTGCTCACCGCCGGTTGCCTCCAGGCACGTGACCTCGCTGCCCACCAGCTCACGAATCAAGGCCACATTGACTTTGCGTGAACTCTTGGAATCATCAACGACCAAAATGGATGCAATCATGGAAAAAGTAATCCTGAAAAAAGTGTGGCCCCGATCCGGGAACCTCTATCCGTAGTATACGAAGCTGACAGGCCGGTTTTGCATAGCATCCTAGAATGTGCGCAAAAGGCCTGCGAATAATGGAATTCCTGTTCGAGATTTTTGGCGAATTGCTACTGCAGATACTGACAGAAACCCTGGCCGAAGCCGGTTTGCAGTCCGTGGCCGAACCGTTTCGCAGGCAACCCAGGCCGTGGCTGGCGGCACTGGGATACTTGCTCTTTGGCGCAGTGCTGGGGGTCTTGAGTGTGTGGCTGTTCCCCAAGCACTTTATAGCCAGCAACGGCTTGCGCATTGCCAACGCTGTCCTGGCGCCGATTGTCGCGGGCTTGTGCATGGCGGCCATCGGGGCCTGGCGTGCGCGCCGGGGCCAAGTCGTGCTGCGTATCGACCAGTTCAGCTACGGCTACCTCTTTGCCCTGGCCTTCGGGTTGATGCGTTTCTGGTTTGCGCAGTAACGTTTACGTTTACTGATCGGAATCAACAGCTGCTGCTTTGCACGTAGAATTTGCAAAGGTAAAACCCGATGGAACCTCTAGGATAGAAATAGTTTTTACGCCGCAACTTTCGGCAACCATCGTGCCGATGGTCGAAACAAGCGCTAAACCCATGGCTTCGTCATTAACCAAGAAGGAAGCGGCGATCACCTCTATGCTGGTCTTGCCAAAAAAACATAATGAGTTCTGACCGCTGGACCAAGGAACAACTCAAACTTGCTTTCCACCTTTATTGCCAACTCCCGTTCGGCAAATTGCATTCACGGAATCCGGAAATCATCGAACTAGCGATGCTGATCGGTCGAACGTCTTCAGCCGTCGCGATGAAACTCGTCAACTTTGCTAGCCTTGATCCAGCAATCACTGGCACTGGTCGAAGTGGATTGGGCAATGCTTCTACGCTGGATCGGGAAATTTGGCGTGAAGCTCATACGGATTGGGAAGGCTTGTCACTTGAGTGTGAGCGACTTCGTCGCCAGTTGGGTTCTACAACCGAGTTGCCCATACTAGAAGCGGAATGCTATGGAAATCTGCTAATCCCAGATGATTTCACCGGGGAAACACGCCGGGTTGTGACTGAACAGCGTATCAAGCAACATTTCTTTCGCCGTGCGGTACTCAGCAGCTATCGCGGTCGTTGCTGTATGTCTGGTCTATCAGAAACTCGCTTGCTGATTGCCAGTCACATTGTGCCGTGGAGTAAAGACAAGACAAACCGTTTGAATCCGAGCAATGGGCTTTGTCTTTCCGCCATTCATGATCGCGCTTTCGACAAGGGGCTTATTTCCCTCACCGACGACTGGCGAATCATCGTGTGTAACGAACTTCGAAAGCGCGATGAGCCGTTTGTGAAGCAGGTTTTACTTCCGCTCGAAGGGAAACAAATTGAACTTCCTGAACGCTTCCGGCCCGATCACGCTTTCTTGGTACGTCATAGGGAGGAAGTGTTCTTGGATTCTTGTTCCAAATAGAGAAATTTGGTGCAAGGGCATGGCGAAACCCTGCCCTGATGCTGGTGGTGCGCCTCATTACCGCAGCGGTGTTTGCGTTTATGCACTAAAAACGGCTGTCCAAACCCTTTTCTTTCAACTTTTTTTGCAGCTCCTGGTCTTCGAGTTCGCGCTTGCGCTGCCGCTGCGCTTCCATCTCCGCGTCGCGCATGGCCTTGACTTCCTCGGGGCTGGGTTCCTTGTCGAATGACAAAGACAGGCCGGAGGCCGATTCGGGTTCGCCACGCCGGCTTTTGAGTTTCAGCGCCAGCCGCAGTTCATTGGCCGAGTCGGCGTTGCGGATCGCTTCTTCATAGCTGATGTGGCCATCGTTGTAGAGTTCAAACAGTGCCCAGTCAAACGTGCGCATGCCCAGTTCACGCGATTTGTCCATCAGTGCCTTGATGTCGCCGAACGCGCCTTTGAAGATGCGCTCGGCGATGGATGGCGTATTGAGCAGTATCTCGATGGCCGCCTTGCGCCCCTTGCCGTCTTCGGTGCGTACCAGGCGCTGCGAGACAATGGCGCGCAGATTGGCCGACAAATCCATCAGCAACTGGTTGCGCCGCTCTTCGGGAAAGAAATTGATCACGCGGTCAATCGTCTGGTTGGCGCTGTTGGCGTGCAGCGTGCCCAGGCACAGGTGGCCGGTCTCGGCAAAGGCAATGGCGTGCTCCATGGTCTCTGCATCGCGGATTTCACCGATCAAAATCACATCCGGTGCCTGGCGCAGGGTGTTTTTCAGGGCGTGGTGCCAGGAGTGGGTATCGACCCCGACTTCACGGTGGCTGACCAGCGACTTTTTGGATACGTGCACATACTCCACCGGGTCTTCCACGGTGATGATGTGGCCGGGCGAGGTGGTGTTGCGGTAGTCGATCAGTGCGGCCAGCGTGGTGGATTTGCCCGATCCGGTGCCGCCGACCACCAGCACCAGCCCGCGCTTGTTCATGATGACTTCCTTGAGAATCGGCGGCAGGGCGAGCTTTTCGAAATTCGGAATTTCCGAGGCGATGGTGCGCACCACCATGGCGACGTTTTGCTGCTGGACGTAGACATTGACCCGAAAGCGCGACACACCGGGAATGGTGATGGCAAAGTTGCACTCCATTTCCTTGGCGAACTCCTCGCGCTGGCGCTCATTCATCAACGAATGCGCAAAGATGCGCGTCATCTCGCCGCTGAGTTTCTGGCCGGAAAGCGGCTGCATATTGCCATGCGCTTTCATGCTGGGCGGAAAATCGTGGGCGATAAAAAGGTCCGACCCACCGGCCTGCGCCATGGCGGCCAGGAGTTTGTGCATGTAGGTACGGGCTTGTTCTTCGGTCAGTAGGGCCATGGTGCAAATTCAGCGGGGTTGGGCATAATGGGTTTCATCTTTAACCTGTTTTTAACATGAATCTGCACCAATTGCGTTTTGTCCAGGAGGCGGTACGCCGCAATCTCAATCTCACGGAGACAGCGCGTGCCCTGCATACCTCGCAACCGGGTGTTTCCAAGGCCATCATTGAACTGGAAGAAGAGCTGGGCATCGAGATTTTTGTCCGCCACGGCAAACGCCTGCGGCGGGTGACCGAGCCAGGACAACTGGTGCTCAAGAGCGTGGAGCTCATTCTGCGCGAAATCGGCAATCTCAAGCGCATTGGCGAACAATACAGTGCGCAAGACAGTGGCACCTTGTCGATTGCCACCACCCACACCCAGGCGCGCTACGTATTGCCCGAAAAAGTTGCCGCCTTGCGCGCGGCCTACCCCAAGGTCAATATCAGCCTGCACCAGGGTTCGCCCGACCAAGTGGCGCGCATGGTCATCGACGAAGTGGCAGAAATAGGCATCGCCACCGAGTCCCTGGCCGCTTACACCGAACTGGTGACCCTGCCGTGCTACGAGTGGCAACACATGTTGGTGCTGCCCGCAGAGCACCCGCTGGCACGCAAGGAACGCCCGACCCTGGAAGACGTGGCGCAAGAGCCGCTGATCACCTACCATCCATCGTTCACGGGCCGCACCAAGATTGACCAGGCCTTTGCCACACGTAAACTTGAGCCACGCATCGCACTCGAAGCCATCGACTCGGACGTGATCAAGACCTACGTGCGCCTGGGGCTGGGAATCGGCATTGCCGCTGAAATGGCGGTGCGGGATGTGGCCGATGAGTCTGGCAAAGGTGACCTGGTCATTCGCCCGGCGGGTTATCTGTTTGGCCAGAACCTGGCGCGCGTGGCGTTCAAACGTGGCGCCTATCTGCGCAATTTTGTGTATACCTTTGCCGAGCTGCTGAGTGCGCGCCTGGAGCGAAAACTCATTGCCCACGCCATGGACGGGCATGTGGAGGACTACGACTATTGAAGCGACTACTAAAGCTGGAATTGTGGTTTTCAGGCCAAAACCACCTGCGCTGCTCCCGCCGCGCGGGCTGCCCAAGGGGCTTGCCAATATATAATGCCGGTCTGGGCAGAAAGTGGTCGGATCTGCTTTTTGTCTTAGTCTGGGCGCTGAACCGCTTTGACAACTTCCAGAAATTGTTTTCTCAACCCACTCGAACTTTTCAAAAATGAATAAATCTCTCGTTTTGGCGGCTGTTTTTGCTGCTACTACCTTGGTTGCCTGCGGTCAAAAGCCTAGTGAAACTGCACCTCCCCCCCCACCACCACCTCCAGTAGCACCTGCTCCGGCACCAGCGCCTGCACCGGCCCCCGCTTCGGCTCCTGCTGCTGACGCCTCTGCAGCACCTGCTGCTGCACCTGCAGCCGACGCATCTGCTGCCGCACCCGCTGCTTCCGGTGCACCGGCCAAACCATGATCGCGTAATCGTTCAGCTGCAAAAAAAGCCACATCAGTGGCTTTTTTTTCGTCTGGAACCGATCTTATGAAGGTGCCCTTCGACTTCGCTCAGGGACCGCCCTTCGACTTCGCTCAGGGACCGCCCTTCGACTTCGCTCAGGGACCGCCCTTCGACTTCGCTCAGGGCACGGGGCGCAAACGTTGGCTGAGCGGAGTCGAAGCCAACCACCGCCGATTACTCACTGAATATCGTCGGCGATGATCTTCATGATGCGTTGCGCATTGCTGGTGGTTTCCGGGTTGCCCTTGGCATCCAGCACAAAAACCAGCGTTGACTGTGTTGCGCCGGATGGGCCGCCGCGCAGCGTGATCTGAAACTTTTCTGCTTCGCCGCTCTTGGTGGAGCTGCCGCTGAACAGGTTGGCAAAGAATCCGCGTTCCTTGTTGTCGGTATCGACCGGGACGTAGCGCACAAAATAAACGCCTTTCTTGCGGTCGCGGTCTTCCACGGTGAAGCCGGTTCTGTCCAGGGCCAGACCGACGCGGCGCCAGGCAACGTCAAAACCCTCTTCGATGCGCACCGCAGCCTGGCCATTTTCCGTGGTGATGGTGGCCAGTTGCTTCGCCCCGTTGTTGGTAGCCACCATGGCGGTGGAATCTTTCTGGGTCACGCCGAGTTTGACCATCAGACGGCGCAAAAATTCGGTCTCCAGTTCCGGGTCCGCTGCGCGGGGCTGCCATATGGTGTTGTCCTTGCGCTCGGAGGTATACGTCTCGACCATGCCACGGTGGCTAATGAAAATTTCGGTTTCCCCCTTGGCATTGCGCTCCAGCCGGGTGCGAAACTTGTCACGCTCTCCGGTCGAATACAAGGTATCGAGCAGTTTGCCAAGCGAGGCGCGGATAAAGTCCTGGGGCAGTTTGGCACGGTTTTCCGCCCAATCGGTCTCCATGATGCCCAGTTCGCTTTGTTCCATGGTCAGCACAAAGCCGTTGTCCTGCCAGAAGCCCTTGATGGGTTCCCACAGCTTTTCCGCCGGGCGCCCCACGACCAGCCAGCGCTGGTTGGCGGCACGCTCAAAGCGCACATCCCCGACAGAAGTGACAGCCACCGGGGCTTGTTTGCCGCTGGCGTCGGTCTGTCCAGAGCGCAAGTCCGACGCAGAAACCGTGCCGCCCTTGACCGCGTAGTGTGATTCTTTCGAGAGTTGCGTCAGATCCGGCGGAACAATCAGCGCAGGAGGCGGCTTGACGCTGCTGCTGCTGCGGTAGTCCACCTTGTCGGCTTCAAGTACGGTGCAAGCACCAAGCGATAGCGTTGCAGCCAACACAGCTGCTTTGGGTAATGGGTTCACAAAAATATCCTCAAATGCTCAGACGCTCGGATGCTCAGAGCAGGCCCATGCTGCGCATGGTGTTTTCCAGGGCGGGGCGGTTGTTGGCGGTAAGCGGCGTCAGGGGCAAACGCAAACTCTCCTTGCACAAGCCTAAACGTGCCACCGCCCACTTGACCGGAATGGGGTTGGATTCGACAAACAGTGCCTTGTGCAAGGGCAGCAATTGAAACTGGATTTTCATGGCTTCCTGCAAATTGCCAGCCAGCGCTGCGGCGCACAGCTCGTGCATCAGGCGCGGCGCCACGTTGGCGGTCACGCTCACATTGCCATGGCCGCCGCAGAGCATCAGCGCCACTGCGGTCGGATCGTCGCCGGAATAAATGGAAAAACCCTCGGGGGCTTCCTTGATCAGCCACTGCGCGCGCTCGATGTTGCCCGTGGCTTCCTTGATGCCAATGATGCCGGGTACCTGCGCCAGACGCAGCACGGTGTCGTGCGCCATATCGGCCACGCATCTGCCGGGGACATTGTAGAGAACCAGCGGCAAATCCACCGCCTCGGCGATGGCCTTGAAGTGCAGGTACTGCCCCTCCTGCGTGGGTTTGTTGTAGTAGGGCACGACCTGCAACTGGCAGTCGGCCCCCACGGATTTGGCAAAACGGGCCAGCTCAATCGCCTCCGCCGTCGAATTGGCGCCGCACCCCGCCATGATGGGAACACGCTTGGCCGCTTGCTCCACGGCGACACGGATGATTTCGCAATGCTCCTGCACGGTGACGGTGGGAGATTCGCCCGTGGTTCCCACCACACCAATACAGTCGGTGCCCTGGGCTATATGCCAGTCAATCAGAGCACGCAGAGCCGGATAGTCAATCGAGCCATCCTCATGCATCGGGGTGACCAATGCCACGATGCTGCCCTTTATGTGAACTTGAGATGATTTCATAGCAATAGCCATAGGGGGTAATAGGGGAGTGAGACGAGGGCCGATTTTACCTGTGCCTTGCCGTGCGCATTTTTTACCAGGCTTCGTACAATGCGCCCTCGCGCAACATGACCACGATTACCCCACCATGACTACCATCCGCCAAGCCGATCTGATCGAATCCGTCGCTGCTGCCTTGCAGTACATCAGTTACTACCATCCCGCCGACTACATCACGCATCTGGCGCGCGCCTATGCACGCGAGCAAAGCCCGGCATCGAAGGATGCGATGGCGCAAATCCTGACCAACAGCAAGATGAGCGCCACGGGCAAACGCCCCATTTGCCAGGACACGGGCATCGTCAACGTCTTCCTGAAAGTCGGCATGAACGTGCGCTGGGAGGGCTTTACCTGCTCCCTGATTGATGCCATCAACGAGGGCGTGCGCCGGGGCTATAACCATGCCAGCAACACGCTGCGCGCCAGCGTGGTCGCCGACCCCGAGTTCCTGCGCAAGAATACCCAGGACAACACGCCCGCCGTCATTTTTTCTGAAATCGTTCCGGGCGACACGCTGGAAGTCACGGTGGCGGCCAAGGGCGGTGGCTCCGAAAATAAAAGCAAGATGATCATGCTCAACCCCGGCGACTCGGTGGTGGACTGGGTGCTCAAGACCGTGCCCACCATGGGCGCGGGCTGGTGTCCGCCGGGGATGCTGGGCATCGGCATTGGCGGCACCGCTGAAAAAGCCGTCCTCATGGCCAAGGAGAGCCTGATGGACCACCTGGACATGTACGAATTGCAGGCCAAATCGTCTTCAGGTGCCGCATTGAGCAAGGTCGAAGAACTGCGCCTGGAGCTGTATGAAAAAGTCAACGCACTGGGCATCGGCGCCCAGGGTCTGGGCGGATTGACCACGGTGCTGGACGTCAAGATCAAGATGTACCCGACGCACGCGGCCAGCAAGCCCGTGGCCATGATTCCCAACTGCGCCGCCACGCGCCACGCGCACTTTGTCATGGACGGCAGCGGCCCGGTCTACCTCGACCCGCCGTCGCTTGATCTGTGGCCCAACGTCAACTGGACGCCGGACTACGAGCAAAGCAAAAAGGTCGATCTCAACACGCTGACCCGCGAAGAAGTGACCAGCTGGCAACCGGGCCAGACCCTGCTGCTCAACGGCAAGATGCTCACAGGCCGCGACGCCGCGCACAAACGCATCCAGACCATGCTGGCCAAGGGCGAAAAACTGCCGGTGGATTTCACTAATCGGGTGATTTATTACGTCGGTCCCGTAGACCCGGTTGCAGGCGAAGCCGTAGGCCCGGCTGGCCCCACAACCGCCACCCGCATGGACGGCTTTACCGAAATGATGCTGGCACAAACGGGACTCATCAGCATGGTGGGCAAGGCCGAGCGTGGCCCTGTGGCAATTGAAGCGATCAAAAAGCACAAAAGCGCCTACCTGATGGCTGTCGGAGGCGCGGCTTATCTGGTCAGCAAGGCGATCAAGGCGGCCAAGGTGGTCGGTTTTGCCGACCTGGGGATGGAAGCGATTTACGAGTTTGACGTGGTGGACATGCCCGTAACCGTCGCCGTCGATTCGGGTGGCACCAGCGCGCACATCAGCGGTCCTGCCGAGTGGCAAAAACGCATTGCCAGCGGCGAATTCAAGTCCGTCTCGTCCATCCCCGTTAATGCAAATTGACTGGTGTCGCAACACGTCCCATCGGCGTCTTTGACAGCGGTGTCGGGGGCCTGAGCGTACTGCGCGCGCTGCACGCCGAGTTGCCGCTGGAAAATTTTTTCTACGTCGCCGACAACGGCCACGCGCCCTACGGCGAGCGCGACGACCGCCACGTCATCGCGCGCTCACACGCCATCGCACGCTACCTGGTCAAGCACCAGCACATCAAGGCGCTGGTCGTGGCCTGCAACACCGCCACGGCAGCCGCCATTGCCAGCTTGCGGCACGACTTTGCAACCTTGCCCATCGTTGGCATCGAACCGGCCCTCAAACCGGCGACGGCACACAGCCAGACCGGACAGATCGGCGTCATGGCCACACGCGGCACGCTCAATAGCCAGAAATTCCAGACCCTGCTGCGCTCCTTGCAGACCGAGGCCAAAACCCAGGCCCAGACCCGCTTTGTCCTGCAAGCCTGCGACGGCCTGGCGGACGCCATCGAGCATGCCGACACTGCAAAAATAGTAGCTACTTGCGCACAGTACACCAGCGCCATGGGCCGATTTGGCATGGAATCCGGCTCCATCGACACCCTGGTCCTGGGCTGCACCCATTACGCCTTTGCCACCGACGTATTGCGCAGCCTGGTGGGGGAGGGCGTACAGTTTCTCGAAGGCGGCGCACCCGTAGCCCGGCAAACACGGCGCCTGCTGGAACAACACGGCTGGCTGGCACCGCCTGCCCATACCGGGACGTTTCAGCACGCGCCAACGCAATTCGCCACAACGTTTGCCACAACAGGTGACGCCGGGGTCTTGCGTAGCGCCTTGCAATCCTGGCTGCATGTGCACGCACCTGTGCAGGTGCTGGCGATTACGTAAGGAATTTCAGATGATTCAGCAGATGGTTCAGCAGATCAACCCCAAGCCGCCCGTGATTGGCGGCTTCATCGCTGGCACCTTGGTGCACACCAAAGAGGGTCTCAAGCTGATTGAGCAAATCCAGGTCGGCGACTGGGTGCTGTCCCGCCCGGAAAGCCCGGAGGAGGGCACCGAAACCGCCTACAAGCGGGTGACCAATACCTTTCGGTTTGAGAACAAAGAGATTGTGCGGTTTTGGTGGACACCACAACCTGGTGGTGGATTTGCAAAAACTGAATCCGTCTACGTCACTCCCAACCACCCGGTTTGGCTTAACCCCGACGGTTGGGTTGCCATGGGACGGCTGCATCTGCCGGAAAAAATGCGCCCAGGCAGCATTCCCCGAGGTGATGAGCAATGGCTGAATAAAGAGTTGGTACTGGCTGATGATGGCGCAGGGGCGATGCTAGATGTATTTAACCTGTATCGAACAGATAGGCCTGATGTAGCATTCCATGAGGAAGATGATTGGGGTTTCGGCGGTCTAGTTTTTTTCTCAGGGGCAACGGTTTCCTTTGGCAACGATATGCCCTATGACTACGAAAAATGGGGTGATCCGGTCAACGAAACCCGAGAGCGCTACACCACTACCGTGTACAACATCGAAGTCGAGGACTGGCAAGCCTACTTTGTGGGCAAAACAGGGCTGTGGGTTCACACACCGACTGTGTAAACTGCTCTCTTTATAGAGCTGCTCCGGCTGATCCCATAAGGCCTACAAGGCAATTTGTCCCTTGAAAAATGCCTTTTCAGCACCAAAATCCACCCAAATTCGACCCGAACCAGCTGCGATGGTGCTCCGGGGGCCGTTTTTTCATGCCAAAACAAGCCAGAGCGCCCATGGATCAAGCGGGAACAGCTCTTGAAAACGTAGCGATGCCTACACTGAAAACTCGAACGCAGTGCCAGTTCGCAAGAGATCGTCAATGCGCTGGGCGAACTGATACGCAAACTGCGCGCCCCGCAAAACCCGGAACTGCGCCGAGCCCTGGCGGTATGGATACGCCGTCTGGTGCTACGCCGCTTTGCGCCCGAAGGCGAGATAATGGAACTCGAAGACTTACTGGAGGTACATCACATGATCAGCGAGCGCGTGGAAAGCTGGACGCAGCGGTGGCTGCAGCAGGGAAAGTTCGAGGCCGAAGCCGACATGCTGCGCCGCCTGCTGACGCGCCGCTTTGGTCCCTTGCCCGCCGAGGTATCGGCACAAATTGATGCTGCCAGCGCGCAGCAGATTGAGGCTTGGTTTGACCGCAGCGTGGACGCATCCGATCTGGCGCAGGTGTTTTCCAGCCATTGACCACGGCGCATAGACTTGCGATTGCTGGTGCTGGCGATTACGTAAGGAGTTTCAGATGGTTCAGCAGATCACCCCCAAGCCGCCCGTGATTGGCGGCTTCATCGCGGGCACCTTGGTGCACACCAAAGAGGGGTTCAAGCCCATCGAACAAATCAAGGTAGGTGACTGGGTGCTGTCCAAGCACGAGAGCGGGCAGGGCGAGCGTGCGTACAAGCGCGTCACCCAAACCTTCGCGCACCCCGACCAGGAAGTCATGGGTGTGTCCTTTGCCGACAAGCTCCCGGACGGCACTTGGTGGGGGGACATGCTGCTGGCCACGCTGAACCACCCGTTCTGGACGGAAGCCAAAGGTTGGGTTGAAGCACGCACCTTCCTGGACCGCAAGAGCTTCAGGTCGAAGATCGAAGTTCTTGGCCCCGCTGCGGCGTACACCTACGGCAGTGGCCGGGCCTACGTCACCGACGAACCACATCAGGTCTGGTTTCCAACTTCGTATGGGTCTTCGGCCACGAAGGGATCTGGTGACTTGGTGGACCTGCGCACTGCAACCTATGTATGGGGTGATAAACCTGGGGACTTACTCGGTCGCGTCAGCGGCACCTGGTCGTTCTTTTGCAGAAGCGGTGCTGATGCTGTAGGCTTCCCAACCCGGAAATACCTGTACCGCTGCACGGTGTACAACCTGGAGGTGGAGGAGTACCACACCTACTACGTGGGGCAGCACGGGGTGTGGGTGCACACACCGACCGTATAAACTGCTCTACTTTATAGACATCTGCCAGTCATACAACCTCCTTAAGATTCAACTGGTGAATGATCGATGTTTTTTGCACGATCTGCATTTCGCCGTGTCCTCAACCGTGCCAAATCCTCAGTTGTGGCATGAATCAGCCAAATCCGATGGGACTGG